>NZ_JAOPKC010000001.1:0-566569 GCF_025517535.1 Halapricum hydrolyticum | reverse complement strand
CCTACTCGAATCACTGCTTGAACAACCGGCTCAAGTCGGATTTCGACGATCGCGTCGTACCTCAGCGAACATCCTGCAATTTGAATCGGCAACTACTGTGAAGGCGGAGGAATCCCGAGGTTGGGATATTACGGTTTAGAGTCTACCACCTCGGCCTGCGGTTGGAATCCGCAGGAGAGGTCATACAGGTAGACTCCGGGCTGTGCCAACCAGCCGGTACTCCTATCCCCGGACAACTGCCCGAAAGACTCGGAGTTACTTTCGTTGATGTTCAGACGGATGTTCTCCGCCCCGTTCACGTCGGCGTTGAACGCCACATTACAATCCTCACACACGTACAGACCGCGTTCAACACGCTGACTATCGTCTTCTTTACCACATACGCAACACGTCTTGCTCGTGTCCCGTTCGGACACTTCCACGACCTCGATACCCTCAACCTTCGCCTTGTATTCGAGAATCGAGGTGAAGCGGTCGAACGCCCACCCGTGTAAGTCGAGGTTGCCGTGTTTGCCCCAGTTCTTCGATTCGCCCTTCTCATTCTCACGCACGCCCTCCAAGTCCCCGACGTTGATGCGGCCAACACCCTTCTCGACACACCTTTCAATGATGTGTTTCGCTAAGGAGTGAAAGAAGTGAGTGCGGCGTTCCGACCACTTGTGATGTAGTCGCGTGGCCCTGTCGCCACCACTGTTGTCGCACTTGGCGATCTCTTTCGGGAAGTAGTACCCGTCTTGTTTCAAGCGATTGCCGGGGTAGAGGTCAGCGTCTTCGGTGCTGTAGGCGACGGCGGCGAAGTTGCTGATACCGAGATCGACGCCCGCCGTCTCGTTGCCGGGAGCGTTGGGCGTCTCGATTTCGTCTTTGCAGACGAGGTGCAGCTCCCACCGCTCTTTCTGCTGGTCGTAGACGGCTCGAACTTGTTGCAGGTTCTCGACCGTAACGCCGGGTCGTGTCTCGTATTCGACAAGGATGTACTCCCACGCTTTCGGGTGTTCCTTGTGATTCGCCCCTTTTGAGAGGCGAACACGGCTGTTCTTGGTGTCGTGACGGATGCCGTGTTGCTTCCATGTGATCGTGCTGCGTGGGTGTTCTTCGTGGACACAGCGACCCTCGTCGTCGTAGTAGTTTTCTTTGCGGTAACCGGGCGGATTATCCCTGTCATCGTCGCTGGAGTACCACGAGTTGAAGGCTTCAGCGAGTTCCTCCAGAACCCGCTGACTGGACTGACTGTGCAGTCCCTTGTACGTTGGATGGGTCTTCAACTCGTCTTTCAACTCCTCGTGGTCGGGAATCTCGCCCGTCTCTTCCCACACTTCTCGGGAATGGTAGTTAGCGACGTTCCAGAGTTTGCTGGCACTCCACCCGTGGCGGTCGAGCGAGCCCTCAACCTGTGAGTGGTTGCGGATTTCCGCTCGATAGGTGCGGTGGACTTCCAGCATTCTGAACGTCTGTATAATCGATTATACTCGCTTCTTTTGTAATGGTTGGTGTTTGATAGCGGTAGAATATCCGGCCCTGTCGGAGTCGGTGGAACGTGGTGCTGAGTGACGGCGCGTATCCACGGCCTGAAGACCGTGGTATTGCGCCTGTTCAGCCTATAAGCCCGAGCGAACGTCTGAGTAACGCAGTAACGGACGTGTTAGGTGATACCGATCAATGGTCGTGGTCGTGTCCGCCGCCTCTACGGGTGAACTGCCCCGAGAACGCCCGCTGGACGACCTCGGGCAGTGCCGGGTGGATGTGGATCGAGTTCCGGATGTCCTGAACCGTGCCCGAGCCGGATTTCATCGCGACGACGACCTCCTGGATCAGCGTCGAGGCGTCCGGCCCGATGATGTGACAGCCCAGTATCGCTCCGTCGAGGTCGATGATGGCCTTCACGAATCCGTCGGCGTTCATCGCGTCGCCGCGGGCGGTGTCCCCGTACTGGTAGGTGTTCGTCGCGTACTCGCGGTCGTCCTCCCGCAGTTCCTCTTCGTGTGCGCCGACGCCGGCGACCTCCGGGGAAGCGAACACAGCAAAGGGCATCGCGCTGTAGTCCACTGGCTGGAGGTCCTCGCCGAAGACGTTCCGGGCCACGGTCCGGGCCTCGTGGTTGGCGCTGTGTTTGAGCAGATACTCCCCGACGATGTCGCCCAGCGCCCAGACACCCTCGGCGTCGGTCCGGAGGTACTCGTCGGTTTCGACGAACCCGCCGTCGTCGGTCTCGACGCCGGTCGCCTCGACGTTCAGGACGTCGGTGTTGGGCACGCGGCCCGAGGCGACCAGCAGCGCGTCGCCCGTTACGTTCACGGGGTCTTCGCCCTCGATGACGCCCGCATCGTCGCCGTACTCGTACGGTCGTGCTTCGACCGTGATCCGGCCGTTCTCCTCGCTGACCGCCGTGGCCATGTGGCCCGTGTGGACGGTGAAGCGATCGGCATAACGGTCGGTAAAGGCCGCGGCGACCTCCTCGTCGGCTTCCGGCAGGAGGTTCGGCCGCCGGCCGACGATCGTCACCTCGCTGCCGAAGGTCCCGAAGAAATGGCCCAGTTCCGCGGCGATGTATCCGCCGCCGACGATCACGAGGTGCTCGGGCGGCGTTTCGAGCCGGAGCGCCTCCGTGCTGGTCATGTACTCGACCTCGTCGATGCCGTCGATGTTCGGGACGGCCGGGCGCGTCCCGGCGGCGACGAGGACCGTCTCCGCGCGGAGTCGGGCCCCGTCGTCTTCCCCCCCAGAGATCTCGACGGTCCGGTCGTCCACGAACCGGGCCTCACCCTTGAACAGGTCGTGTCGCGCCGAGGATTCGAGCCCTCGCCGGATCGATTCGGCGTCGTTGCCGACCTCCTCGTTGACCGCCCGAACGATCTCGGCGAAGTCGACGCTTTCGACTGTGGCGTCGATCCGGAACTCGTCGGCGCGCTCGACTGTCTCAAGGACGTCGGCGTGATACAGCAGGTGTTTCGAAGGGATACAGCCGCGGTTGAGACACGTTCCGCCGAGCGGCCCCCTCTCGACGACGGCGACCGACTGGCCCTGGTTGGCGGCGACGTTGGCGACGTCCAGCCCCGAACCGGAGCCGATGACCATGAAATCGAATTCTTGCATGGAGACACCGACGAGTGCCTCGCTAAAGAAGGTCGAGTAACGTTTCGGTTAGGCGGCCACGGCGATCGTACCCTTACCCCCGGGTGACCGTACTATTTAGGAGTCTGCTGCAGTATCGACGAGCGTGTTACCAGGGTTGCCGCCGGAACTGATCGCCGGAATCGCCCTCGTCATCGTCGTCGCCGGGGCGGTCAACGGGCTCGCGGGCTTCGGGTTCGCGCTCGTTGGGACAATGGCGCTGGCGACGGCGATCGACCCCGCCACGGCCGTCGTGTTCATGATCGCGCCCATTCTGGGCGTAAACCTCTCGCTGATCCGGGACCTCTCGCTGGAAGACCTGCGGACGTGTGGTCGCCGATTCACCCCCCTGATCCTCGCCGCGCTGGTCGGTACGGTCGTCGGGCTCGTCGTTCTTGATCGTCTCCCCCAGGGGCCGCTGAAGGTCGGACTCGGCGCGGTCTCGCTGGCCTTTGTCGCCAGTGCCCAGCGTGTGGTCCCGGTTCCGGGGCTGGACCGCGCGAAGGAGGGCTGTTTTGTCGAATCGATCCCTGGAATGATCGGTGTTGGTGCCGTCTCGGGGCTCTTGTTCGGCGGAACGAACGTCGGCGTCCAGCTGATCGCCTACCTCCGGAGCTGTGACCTCTCCCACGGCGTGTTCGTCGGCGTCGTCGCGATGGTCTTTCTCGGGCTCAATGCGGTCCGCATCGGGGCCGCCGGCGCGCTCGGTCTCTACCCGAGCCTCGCGATCGCGCTCGCCTCCGCTGTCGCCGTGATCCCGGCGGTGGCCGGCGTCGCGGTCGGAAAACGCCTCCGAACGAGCGTCGGTAAACGACAGCGCCGCGCCGGCGTCCTCGGGCTTCTGACCCTGATCGGGATCCGACTGATCCTCGGCGGACTCGGTATCGCGTGATCGTCGTCCGGTTTTGTCCGAGAGGGTTCGTCAACACGGTTTTGTCCGGCGAGAGCCACGTCTACCCATGCCACGCACAGCAGTCATCGCCGGCGTCGGCTCGGGGCTCGGTGAATCCCTCGCGCGGAAGTTCGCGGCCGAGGGGTTTCAGGTCGCGCTGTTCGCCCGATCGGCGGACTACATCGAGGAACTCGCCGCTGATCTCTCTGACCCCGGCGAGGGACTCGCAGTACAGACCGACCTCACTGACATCGAGGAGGTCCGCGACGGGTTCGAGGCGGTCCGGGAGGCGTTCGGTCCGGTGGACGTCCTCGTCAACCACGCGAGCGCCGCCTCCTGGACGGGTCTGATGGACACCAGCGTCGAGGAATTCGAGCAGGCCTGGGCGGTCAACGGCCGCGGGGCGTTCGTCTGCTCACAGGAGGCCGTCGGGGACATGCTCGAGACGGGTGGTGGGACTGTCATCTTCACCGGTGCGACGTCCGCAGTGCGGAGTCTCGGCGGAGCGATCGGGTTCACCGCGGCGAAGTTCGCTGCCCGTGGCATGGCGATGGACATCGCCCAGGAGTTCGGTCCCGAAGGAATCCACGTCGCGCACGTGGTGATAGACGGGCAGATCGACTCCCCGGGCGTCCCCGAACGGTTCTCCGGCCGCGAGGACGAGACGTTCCTCGACCCCGACCGGATGGCCGAGACCTACTGGCACCTCGTCGAACAGGACGACGTGAGCACCCAGCCGTTCGAGGTGCACATCACGAACGGCCCGCAAAACTCTGAATTTATCTAGCACGCCAACCGCCCACCGGGGTCGATTACCTCGATCTCACTCGACTTCTTTTCCGATCGGAGCCCGTACTGACGGGCGATGACCCGAACCAACGATCGGATCGCTGTGTACTCGGATTACGTCTGTCCGTTCTGCTATCTCGGTCGACAATCTCTCGAAGAGTATCAGCAAACCCGGGAGAGCGAACTGACGATCGACTGGCGTCCGTTCGACCTTCGGAGTCACAAGCGCGGACCCGACGGCGAGATCGATCACTCGGTCGAGGACGGGAAAGACGACGCGTACTTCGAGCAGGTTCGTCAGAACGTGGCCAGGCTGCGCGACGAGTACGGCGCGGACGAGATGCTGTCGCTGGACTATCTCCCCGAAGACGTCGATTCCTTCGACGCGCAGGTCGCCTCGCTTTATCTGCAGGCCGAGTATCCCGACCGGTGGCTCGCCTTCGACGAGGCGGTCTTCGAGGCGCTCTGGGTCGAAGGGCGGGACATCGGTAACGTCGACGTGTTGGCCGACATCGCCGAAGAGGCTGGCGTGGACGGTGACGAAATTCGACAGGCAGTCGCGGACGAGGAACGCCGTGACCGCCTTCGAGAACGATTCACCGACGCTCAGCAAGACGGCATCACTGGCGTTCCGACGTTCGCTTACGACGGGCACGCCGCACGGGGCGCGGTCCCGCCCGAACACCTGAAACGACTCGTCGAGGGAACGCGCTGACGTCCTGTCGCCGGATCCGTACGTCGTGAATGGGTGTCGAGGAACGCCCAGGCGTTCAGTGACGAGTGGTCGGGCTTCCGCTCCCGCTGGTGCGGTCTGTTCGTTTTCGAAAACGCAGATCGAGCGCGTTCCGGACTGCTCAGGACTGGGACCGCCCCATCTCGTAGGCGAGCCGGTGTGGCATCAACGCGAGAGCGCGGACGATGGCCGCCAGCGCGATGAAGATGCCGAGCAGGATGTGTCCGATCCCCCCGAGTTTCAACCACAGCAGCGTCGACGGCCATTTGTGGATACTCGCAAGCGCTTCGTTGACTGCCCCACCCCGTGGACCCCCGCTCCCGCCAGCGAGACTCGTCTCCGTGTACGTCCTGAAGAAGTCGTCCAGCAGCGGATGGAACTCCGTCAACTCGAAGACGATTGCGCTGCCGACCAGCAGGTAGCCGACCCCCGCGAAGACGGCCCCGACTTTGAGCATCCTCGTGATACTTTCGACGGTCGCTTCTATCTCTTCGGCGGACTGCCGCTGCAGCCTCACCGCGCCGTTATCTTCCGTCATAACTCGCTCGAAATATCGAAGGTCCGGTATTAAACTTCTCTTGAGGTGTCCGTGAGGGGATAACTCGGTCGTAACTCCCGTTTCACAGAATAATCGAGGCGGATGCCACGGGGTCGTCCGAGACGGCTTGCCGTCTCGTGATGACGAGAGAGCTCTGCTCTCTCGAACCACTCGATCCCGAGGCAGTTGACGCAGGTCGATGCAACATCAACGCGAGAGTACGGGGGTGAGGGCCACGTAACGCGGTCGAGTGAGGGTAAGCAACACGTATGCGACGGGGCGCGGGAGTGTTCCCATGTACGCTGACCGTCCCTGAGGCACCCCATGTCTCCGTCTACACACACTGTGCTGGTCGAGATCGTCGAGGAGACGCCGACTGGGGACGCTGTCTCGAAACGACGACTCGCCGAGTCGCTGGCCGTTCCGGAGACGGCTCTCGACCCGGCTCTGGAGAAACTCCGCGAGTGCGAGTTCATCGAAGCGACTGAGGAGGGATACCGCCCGACGACCACGACACGAGAGGTGCTCGCCCTCGACGTCGACTTCGACGACATCCTCGTGCTGGATGTCGTCGACGATGATACCACGGACGCCGTCGACGAGTGAACTCATAGACATCGCCGACGAGTGAGTTCAAAGACGTCGCTGACGGGTGACTCCATGTTTCAAGACGCTGCCGCGAGTATGGCTACACAGACACCGCCGGACAGAGCGACCCCTTTCGAACCATGACTGACGATACCAACTCGGCAGGCGAGTCCGATCCATTCGGAGCGGCCTGGTCCGAGGACGAGCGCAGCGAGATCGACCTCCGCGACCGGAAGTATTCGATCTACCGGTGTACGGACTGTAACAACGTCGTGCTCACGATGCAGGATCTTGACGGCGGGATGACCTGCCACGACGAACCCATGGAGCGGGTCACGGAGACGAAACTCGACATCAGACCACCCGACGTCCGCCAGGTATTGCTCGACGCGTTCGGCCTTCCCAAGCCCGGACTCGACGTCTGTCTGTGTGTCATCGGTGAGGGGCCGCTGTCGCCGGAGGAGCTGGCCGAACGACTCGATTACGACGTCAGCACCGTCCGGACGTATCTCAACGACCTCGTCGAGTTCGGACTGCTGGAGAAATCGCAACTCAACCGTGAATCCGGCGGATATGTCAACGTATATCACTCGATCGCGCTCGACGAGATGCGCGAGGAGACGCTGGTCGGCTTCTACGCGTGGGCCGGCGAGGCCGCGTCGCTCATCGAGGAGGCGAACCTCACCAAAGAGGATTACCGGGACGCCGAATCCGAGCAGGGGCTGAACGAGGTGTTCTGGGAGCGGTTCCGGGACGGTCGTCCAACAAACTGATATATAAATTTTGCGGGCTCCGGAGAACGTACTCCCGGCCAGGGTGTGGTTAACTATCCGCCCGGGCGTCTGTCACAGTACTACATGAGTTCAGAATCGGGGACCGTTTCGTCGAGCGGATCGGGCGCGGGAATTGACAGGCCGATTTTCGTCGAACCGGACGAGGTGTTCGACGCGGTCCAGGAAACACTCAGTCGGAAGTGGCACCTCCGGATCGTCTACCAGCTGCTGGAGAACGGTCCGCTGGGGTTCAGTGCGCTGAAACGCGAGATCGCTGGCGTCTCCTCGAAGATGCTCTCCGAGAGTCTGACGACCCTCGAAGAAGAGAGGCTGGTCGACCGGGAGATTGTCAACGACCAGCCCGTCCGCGTGGAGTATTCGCTGACCGAGCGCGGGGATGCACTGGAGCCAGTGGTATCGGAACTGATCAGTTGGGGTGTCGAACACGGTCTCGAAGAAGGTGTATAGATGGCACACGTCGACGTGCTCGTGGTCGGTGGCGGGACCGGCAACAACGTCGCCGAGGCGGCTGCCGACGCGGGTCTGGAAACGGCACTGATCGAGAAGGGGCCGCTCGGTGGAACCTGTCTCAACCGCGGGTGTAATCCCTCGAAGATGCTCATCCAGGCGGCGACCGCCGCCAATCACGTCCGGGACGCCAATCGGTTCTTCCTCGATGCGACCCTCGACGGGATCGACTACGAAGCCATCGTCGACGATATGGACGGGACGCTCTCGTCCATCGCCGAAGGGATGGAGGAGCGTTACAGGGGGAAAGAGAACCTCGCCATGTACCGGGACGCGGCTGTCTTCGTCGACGAGCGAACCGTCGAGGTCGACGGCCAACGAGTCAGCGGAGAGAAGGTCGTCGTCGCCGCGGGCTCGCGACCGCTCGTGCCGCCGATCGACGGCCTCGACGATGTCGAGTACATGACCAGCACGGAGGCACTGTACCGCCGCGACCAGCCCGAGTCGCTGGTGATCCTCGGCGGCGGGTACGTCGCGGTCGAACTGGGATATTTCTTCGAGTCGCTGGGGACCGACGTGACGATCGTCGAAATGCTGGACACGCTCGTCCCGCGAGAAGATCCCGCAGTCGCCGAGGCGTTCACGGAGATCGCCCGTGAGCGTCACGAAGTCTACACCGGTCACCGCGCGACGAGCGTCGAATCCGAGGGCGACGGGATCGTGGTTCGGGCCGAGACCGAGGGCGGTGAGACCGTTTCCGCACACGGAACGGATCTGCTGGTCGCGCTCGGCCGGCGTCCGAACACCGACACCCTCGACGTCGACGCTGCGGGTATCGAAACCGACGACGCCGGTTTCATCGTGACTAACGACCGCCTGGAGACGTCCGCCGAGAACGTCTGGGCGCAGGGTGACATCGCCGACAACGCGATGTTCAAACACTCCGGGGACTACGAGACGGGGATCACCGTTGACAACGTCGTCCGCGATGGGAACAGCGAAGCCGACTTCACGGCGATGCCACACGCGATCTTCACCGAGCCGCAGATGGCCGGCGTCGGGCAGACGGAGGCGGAGCTAGCGGACGCTGGAACCGAGTACGTCGTCGGCCGAGCGGAACTGCCCGGAACGCCGATGGGCCGGGCGAAGAAGCTCGACCACGGCTTCGCCAAGGTACTCGCGACACCCGGCGGCGCGATCCTGGGCTGTCACATGCTCGGCTACGAGGCGTCGACGATGATCCACGAGGTCGCCGTGGCCATGCGGGCGGGTTCAGGCCACGTCCGGGATATTACCGACACGATCCACGCGCATCCGACGCTCAACAAGGTCGTCCAGTACGCCTTCGAGGACGCACTGGCGTGAGTGATACTGTACCGATTTCCCGCTCCGACCGACCTCTGGCGGTCGATACGGAAAGACGTACGATAATCCGTATGAACGGAGGCAGAGACTCGTCCGCTCGGCTGTGCTGGTCACTGCGAGCGATCAGTCGTCGTGTTACTCTCGGGTGACTACATCTATTTACCAGCCGACGACATCGATCCCGGACGTGAGCGACGAAACCGATCTCCACGAGTACGAAGTCGTCGTGGTCGGGGGCGGTCCCGCGGGCATGACGGCGGCACTGTACAGCACGCGACTCGGCCATCAGACGGCAGTCGTCAGTCGCGGCGGCGGCCGTGCGGCGATGATGCAGGAAGTCCACAACCTGCTGGGTGTCCGTGAGGAGACCAATGGGATGGAGTTCCTCCAGATCGGCCAGGAGCAACTGGAAGCGTACGGCTGTGACAGCCACCGCGATATGGTCACCTCGTGTTCCCGTCCCGAGGACGGCGAGAAGCAGTTCCGACTATCGGGCAATAGCGCCGACTACGCCGCCGAGATGGTCGTGCTCGCGACGGGGTTCAACGACGTCCGTCCGGACCCACCGCTCCCCAGAACCGGCCGGGGACTGCACTACTGCCTGCACTGTGACGCCCACATGTTCGTCGACGAACCGGTGTACGTGATGGGCCACGGCGAGAGCGCC
Source organism: Halapricum hydrolyticum (assembly GCF_025517535.1). NCBI lineage: Archaea > Methanobacteriati > Methanobacteriota > Halobacteria > Halobacteriales > Haloarculaceae > Halapricum > Halapricum hydrolyticum. The sequence continues at coordinate 556,645 of NZ_JAOPKC010000001.1, read as the reverse complement.
GTCCACGTCGCCGCGATTATGCTGAACTTCACCGACGAGGTGGACCTGCTGACCCGTGGCAAGGAGCCCGAGTGGAGCGACGAGAGCGCCGCCGTCCTGGAGAACCACCCCATCGACGTGATCCACGCGGACGTCACGGGCGTCCAGAACGGCGAGGACGGGTGGCTGCAAGCCCTTGAATTCGAGGATAGCGTGGGACAACGTCCCACGAGCAGCCGGACGGAGTCCGGCGACGGAAAGACTCGCGAGTACAAGGGCGGATTTGCGATGTACGGCGCGGAGTACAACAACGGCCTGGCCCGGGAGCTCGGCTGTGCGATCAACGACGACGGCACGATCGAGGTCGGCGACCACGGCGAGACCTCGGTCGACGGCGTTTACGCGGTGGGCGACTGCACGCCGGGGCACAACCAGATCCCGGTCGCGCTCGGTCAGGGAGCGAAGGCGGGGATTGACGTGCACTTCGAGTTGCGAGACTTCCCCCGCGAACCCGAGCGACTCGACAACCTGGGACCTGTCCGCGACGAGGAAGTGCCCGGGATTCCGGACGAACTGCTGGAGCAGGCGGTCGATTTCCACACGTACGAACGCCAGTAGCACTCGAAGTCAGTCATACTGCCGGCTGTACACACTTCTGCAGGAACGGCTACCTGTTATCATTGCGGACGTCGTGTGCCCCGAAAGTACCTGTCGCTGGGACGTGTAGGGATTATCGTAGGAACCCGTAGATTTCGCCTGTGAAATCGAACTCCGCCGTCCGGTCAGAGGTCGGTATCCCTCCGATCGGGCACAGTAATCCCGATCAGTACGAGCCCGGTTCGGGGACCCACGGCTAGAAAGGAGTGGTTACAGTATGCCGACGACGGACAGCAGTCCTGTACTCACTCCCGCTTTTTCACGCCCAGAGGTCTCTTGCACCCCTTGCAGAGGAAGAGATCCCTGTTCTCGTAGAGGTTGAACGACCCGTCATCTTGCGGCTCGATTTCGGCGACCTCGTGTGCGGTTTCGAGGTGGTCCATCGATTCGATGTCGGCTCCACACTCTGGGCAGGTTAACGTGTCTCCCATACGTCTCTATTCGCATTGATGAGTATATAATTGGAACTTACGTGTGGGTAAGTGGGGTTCTGAGACACTTCGGAACCTTTCCAACCGGTTGCGAAGGGAACTATGACCGTTTTGACAGCGTCCACGACCAGTACTTCTTTGCCAGTCGGCAGAGCAGTCACGGGGGATGGCTGGCAACAGCAAGGGGGTCGTGATCGCGGCGCTGCTGGCGAACGGGGCGATCGCCGTCCTGAAGTTCGTCGGATTCACGCTCACCGGGAGTCCCGCGATGCTCTCGGAGACGTATCACTCGATTTCCGACACCGGGAATCAGGTGTTCTTGCTGATCGGCATCCGCTACAGCCAGCGATCGGCGGACCAGCGCCATCCCTTCGGATACGGGAAAGCCCAGTTCTTCTACAGCTTTCTCGTGTCGGTGCTGCTGTTCGGTATCGCCGGCTGGGAAAGCGCAACCCACGGCTACGAGAAACTCGTCCACGGCGGAGCCCACAGCGTCCCGAAGCAACCGGAACTGCTGGGGATTAGCTTCCCAGCTGTCTACGTCAACTACGCCGTCTTGGCCGGTGCGATCTGCTTCGAGGCCTACGCCCTGTACAGGGCCAACGCGGAGCTCAAACGCCAGATCGAGGTCCACGACTGGAGCGGCTATCGGGAAGCGTTCCACAAGACCAGCGACGTGACGACGCTGACAGCGTTCACCGAGGACACTGTCGCGCTCTCGGGGGCCGGACTCGCGCTGTTCGGCGTCTACCTCACCGAGGTCACCCGCAACCCGGTCTACGACGCCGCTGCGGCGCTTTTGATCGGGATCATGCTGATGGGCTTCGCTCTGGCGCTGGCCTGGGAGAACAAGCGTCTCCTGCTGGGCGAGAGCCTTCCGCTCGAAGAGGAGCGGCGGCTCCGGGAAATCGTCGCCGCCCACGACGGCGTGGCCGAGATCATCGACTTCCGGACGGTCTTTTTCGGGCCCGGCCGTCTACTCGTGACGACTGACGTGTCCTTCGAGCCCGGGATCGCGACCGCCGAGATGGACGAACACATCACGGACATCGAGGACCAATTGATGGCGGCCGAGCCGTTCGTCAAGAAAGTCTACATCGAGCCCGAAAAGGAGGTCTGATAGTGACCGCTGTCGGATGACCTCTCGGACGGCACATCACTACTCGGACGACGTGATCGGGGACGCTTTGGCTCGTCGCTATCGCAGGCGCGCCAGTTCGTCACTGTTGGAGACGGCCTGGTTCGTCGCTATCGCAGGCGCGCCAGTTCGTCGTCGCTCAATTCGATCTCGGAGGCAGCGACGTTCTCTTTCAGGTGGGTTACGCTCGAGGTGCCGGGGATCGGTAGCGTGACCGGCGAGTGCTGGAGCAGCCACGCCAGCGCGATCTGATACCGGGTGGCGTCGTGAGCCTCGGCGATCGAATCGAGGGCGTCGGCTTTCTCGTCGAGTTCGCCCGCACCGAGCGGGAACCAGGGGATGAACCCGATGTCGTACTCCTCGCAAGCCTGCAGGACGTCCTCGTCCTCGCGGTCGGCGACGTTGTACTGGTTCTGGACGGTCGCCACGTCGACGATATCGCGCGCAGTTTCGAGCTGTTCGACGGAGACGTTGCTCAGCCCGACGTGGCGGATCTGCCCCTCGTCTTTCATCTCCGCGAGCGCGTGGACGGAGTCCTCGAACGGCGTATCGGGATCCGGCCGGTGATACTGATAGAGGTCGATCGTGTCGACTCCCAATCGATCCCGGCTCGCGAGGACGGCGTTGCGCAGATAATCCGGGTCGCCTTGCGGGAGCCAGTCTCCGTCCGTATTGCGCAGCAATCCGCCCTTGGTCGCGACGACGAGCTCGTCCGGATACGGGGCGAGCGCTTCGCCGATCAGTCGTTCGCTGACGCCCGGGCCGTACGAGTCCGCGGTGTCGATGAAATCCACACCGAGCGAGAGCGCCTGATGGAGCACCCGCCGGGCCTCGTCCTCGTCGTCGGGTCGGCCGATGATGTCCTCACCCGTGATCCGCATCGCGCCGTAGCCGAGTCGGTGGATGGTCGTCTCGTCGTCGAGGTCGAACGTGTCGCTTCGGTTCGCGAGTCCCATACTCCCGCCCACGACTGCCAGCGTCATGGGCTTTGGCCCGTGCGTGCTTGAGAACCTGTATCACGACGCCACAAATGCTTTCTCTCCCCATCCGGAACAGAGAGGCATGCCCGGTCCAACCTTCACGTCGGGCGAACGCGTCTCCCTCCACCCCGTCGAAGAGGAAGATCTGGATGCGTTCGCTCGCGCGCGAAACGACCCCGATCTTCGCGTCCCGCTCTGTATCGATTCGGCGACGAATCGCGAGGCCCTCGAGGAGTTCCACGAGGACACCGTCTCAGGAGGAGACGGCTACTGGTTCGTCGCGACGGCCGACGACGAGACAGTCGGGGCCGTCACCTTCCCGGACGTCCGAGAGGGGGACGGCCTGGCCGACCTCGCCTACTGGATTCTGCCCGAGCATCAGGGCCAGGGTCTCGGACGGGAAGCGGTGTCACTGTTGCTCGAATACGGCTTCGCAGAACTTCGACTCCATCGCGTCCGGGCTGACTGTCTCGCCACGAACGAGGCCTCTCGCGACTTGCTCGACTCGCTCGGGTTCTCACGCGAGGGGCGGTTCCGCGAGGCCGTGTTCCAGGACGGTGCACACGTGGACGTGTTGCGCTACGGACTGCTCGAAACGGAATGGAGTGGTGTCTGATGCCCGGTCCCGCGTTCCTCCGTGGCGAGTCGGTCAGCCTCCACACCTGGGAAGAAGCGGACTACGAGTTCTTCGAAGAACACCGCAACGAGGAGTCGATCCGGCGACCGCTGACGGACGTCTCGCCGCGGAACCGCAAGCAGGTCGAGGAGCACTTCGAGGAGCGCGTGTACGGCGATGACGACGACGGGATGGTGTTTCTGATCTGTACGGGCGACCGCGATGCGATGCGAACCGGCGACGAGGACCGGTTGACCCGCGTCGGCGAGGTCGGCATTCCCTGGGTCAACCAGCCCCACGGGTCCGGGATGCTCATGTACTGGGTCGCACCGGACCACCAGGGCAACGGCTACGTCACGGAAGCGACGGCACTCCTGCTGGATCACGCCTTCGGGCAGCGACGCCTCAACAAGGTCTGGGCGATGGTCATCGAGCCCAACGACGCCTCCCAGGCCGCCCTCGAATCGCTCGGCTTCGAGCAGGAAGGTGCCTACCGGAAGGAGACCTTCTACGAGGGCGAGTACGTCGACAGCCGTCGCTACGGCATGCTCGCCGAGGAGTGGCTGGCCGATCGATGACCGCGAGTGCGTCTCTCCGGACCTGCGTTCGTACACACTCCACAGATCGAAGCGAAATTCATACACTTTCCGCAGACCGAAACGTACCGAGACGCCTTCAATCGTAGACTGATCAATACCAACCTACATCCATGGTCGACGCCTCTCGCACCGTCCTGAAGTACTACCTCTACCGCGCGACCAGCGGTCCGGGATTCACGTATCCGATCTACACGCTCTTTCTCCTGTTGAACGGGTTGAGCTACACCGAGATCGGTATCATCGCGACGATACAGGCGCTCATCGTCGTCGGTGGGGAGATCCCGACGGGCTACGTCGGCGACCGGATCGGGCGCCGCAACAGTCTCGTCATCGCGGCCGTCATGTTCCTGATCTCCAACGCCGGCTATCTGACCGCGACTGACTTCTGGGGGTTCCTGTTCGTCTTTGGTACGCTCTCGTTCGGCCACACGTTCGTCTCCGGAAGCGGGAGCGCCTGGCTGTACGACACGCTCCAGGAACACGACATCGAGGGCGAGTACACCAGGATCAGCGGCCGCGCGGGGGCAGTCTCGAAGGCCGTGCAGGCGGTCACGATGATCGCCGGGGGGCTGCTGTACGTCGCCGATCCGTACTATCCCTTCTACGCCGCCGTCGCCCTCAGCGTGCTCAACGTCGGTCTCGTCCTCCGCCTGCCGAAAAACGCCGCCTACGCCGCCGACGACGAGCGACAGGCCGAGGGCGAGAGCCTCTCGATGCTCGACGCCCTGCCGACGATCCGGGACCGGATCACCGCCCGGGAACTCCGCTGGTTCGTGGTCTACCTGTCGCTGTTCTCCGGCGCGTTGATGACCGCCGACATGTACATCCAGCCGGTGGTCCGCGACGCGCTCGAACAGTCCTTCGGTGCGGTGCTCGCGACCTATGGCGTCGAGGAGGCCGCGACGCTCGGGTTCTTCTACGCCTCGTTCATGGGCGTGTCGGCGATCGGCAGCGACTACGCCGCCGAGGTGGAGTCCTGGCTCGGCGTCCGGAAGGCGATGTTGCTGTTGCCGGTCGGGATCGCTGCCTTCTATCTGGTGCCCGTGGTCGCCCCGGTCGCCGTCTTCCCGATGTTCTTCGTGATGAAAGGCTCCAACAGCCTGATCTTCCCCATATCGAGCCGCTACATCAACGATCACATCGGATCTGTCGGCCGCGCGACGGTCATCTCCGCGATCGCGATGGTCCGGGCGGTCGCTGGCGTCCCGTTCCGGGTCGGCAGCGGCGCGTTCGCCGACCTCTTCACGCCGATCGCCGCCGTCGCTGCACTCGGGGTCTCGTTCCTCGTCGGGGCCGTGCTACTGTACGTGTTCGCGACGCCGATCCGCGAGGTAGACGTACCCGACCGGTCGGGGGAGTCGACCGAAGCGACTCCTGGTCCCGTCGACTAATCGTCGATATCGTCGCCTTCAACTGTTCGCCACAGACACAGACTCGCGTAGCTCCGGTAGGGTTCCCATCGCTCGGCGCGGTCGCGCATCGCCGCTCGATCCTCGACAGCGAGGTCCTCGAACAGCTGAACCATCCCTTTCCGGATCCCGAGATCACCGACCGGGAAGACGTCGGGCCGACCCAGCGAGAAGAGCAGTTGCATGTCGGCAGTCCACGTTCCGACGCCGGTGATCGAGATTAACTCCGCCCGGACGGCGTCGTCGTCTATCCCCTGGAAGTACTCTCGGGAGTATCCCTCCTCGCGGAACGCCCTGGCGACGTTGTTGACGTATCGGGTTTTCTGGCGAGACAGTCCGGCGTCCCGGAGGATCTCGTCGTCGGCGTTCAGGATCCCCTCGGGCGTGACCTCGACGGCGTCGAATAGCCGCTCTCTGGTCGCCGCTGCTGACGCCATCGAGACCTGCTGGCGCAGGATCGAGACGACGAACCGCGCGAAGAAGTCCTCGGCCGGCTCGACGCGGAGCGGTCCGACTGCGTCGACGACGGGACCGAGCTTCGCGTCGGCTCGAAGGGACTCGTTGGGATCGGGGGTCATTGGTGCTCGTACGCGTCGTCGGCAGACATCGTGTGGCGCGCTATTCGAGTCCGCTGTCGTCGTCACAGCAGTCCGCTCCGAGCAGCGCGTCGCCGTCCGAACCGCCGTTCGCGAGGACGTCTTTGGTCAGCGGGACTTCCTCGTCGCCCACAGGGTGGGCGGGGTTGCCGGCGACAGTCGTCTTCGGCGGCACGTCCTCGACGACGACCGAGCCGGCGCCGACGCTGGCGCTCTCGCCGATCGTGATGTCGCCGAGCAGCGTCGCGTCCGCACCGATCGTGACGCCGTCTTCCAGGGTCGGATGACGTTTCTCTCGGCGCATCGACTTCCCGCCGAGGGTCACGCCGTGATACATTAGCACGTCGTCGCCGATCACGGTGGTCTCGCCGATGACCGTTCCCATGCCGTGATCGATGAAGAACCGATCGCCGATCTCTGCGGCGGGATGGATCTCGATGCCGGTGAGAAAGCGGCCGACGTGCGACAGGAGACGAGCGATCAGCGGGAACCCGCGCTCGTGGAGCGCGTGGGCGATGCGATACAGCCAGATAGCGTGCAGCCCGGGATACGTGAGCAAGACCTCCAGCGAGTCTGTCGCCGCCGGGTCTTTGGCACGCGCGGTTCGGACGTCCTCTTTGATTCGATCGAACATTGATGGGATGGTGTCTGTGGTGGATTTCGAATACGCTCGTATGGTCTCTGCTGCTGGCAGCGAGATGAACGAGAAGTTACCGGCACCGACAGCCCGGTCCGAGCGGGCGCGGCTGGCTGTCGATTCGCGGGCGGACTGCGGCGGCGCGCAGTTCCTGCATACCCGAACGTAGGGAAAGCACCACCAAAAATGGCGTGATCCCGGTAGCCCGCGTACCGACGTCTCGAGACGATCCGGCCACGCGGCTTTCCTCCAGAGAGGGAAACATCCTTGCCGGTCCCGTGACATTCCTCAGTCGATGACTGACGACGACGAAGAGGACGTCCGGGAGGCCGTCGAGCGCTCGCGGAGCGGCGCGCCGGCCGCCGGTCGCGTGATCCGGGATCGGTTCTCGAGCGACGAGGTGTTCCAGCGGATCATCGCGGCCGCGGACGAGGAGATCACCTCGGGCAGCCGGGAGCTGTTCTTCAGCGGGCTGGCCGCCGGCTTTGCGATCACGATCACGTTCCTGCTGTACGTCTCGTTGACCGCCTCGACGGGCGGCGATCCGATCCTGAGTGCGCTGTTGTACCCGCTGGGGTTCATCTACATCATCATCGGCGGGTACCAGCTGTACACCGAGAACACGCTGCCGCCGGTCGCGCTCACGCTCGAACGACTGGCGAGCGTCCCGGCGCTGTTGCGCAACTGGATCGTCGTGCTGACGGGGAACTTCACCGGCGGCGCGCTCGGTGCGGCGGCGCTGGCCTACGGCGGCGTCCTCTCGGACGCCGAGGCGACGGTGGCATACGACATCGCGCACAAGGGGATCGAGGCCGCCCCGGCCGTGCTGTTCACGAAGGCCGCCTTCGCCGGCCTGATCGTCGCCGGCGTCGTCTGGGTCGAGTATGCCTCTCGCGATACGATCTCCCGGCTCGCCGTCGTCTATCTCGCCTTCCTGTCGATCCCGCTCGGCGGGCTCTTTCACGTCGTCGTCTCGTTCACCGAGATGCTGTATCTGGTGTTCGTCGGCGATCTGGCCGTCGTCGTCGGTATGACGGACTTCGTCATCCCGGTGCTGCTCGGAAACACGATCGGGGGCGTGGTGCTCGTCACCGCGGTCAACTACTTCCAGACGACCGAACACCGGCTCGAATCCGCCCGTTTCGAAGGGGCGAACCGGCGGCTCTCGCTGAAGGAGTGGGCCTTCGGCGGACTGGTCGGGCGGTCGTACGTCCCCGTGATCGACACGGCAGCGAAACACGCCCGCAAGGACGAGGGGACCTACCGGATCCTCGTCCCGATCACGAACCCGCGAACGGAACAGCCGCTGGTCGAGTTCGCCAGCGCCATCGCCAGCGCGCACGAACAGGCGGTGGTCCACGCCGTCTACGTCGTCCAGACGCCGACCCGGAGCCGGTACGACGACACTGCCCGGCGGCAACTCGTCGAGGAGTCGGACCAGTTGCTCTCGGAGGTCTGCAGCGTCGCCGACGCGTACGACGTCGACGTCGAGACCTCAACGGTCGTCTCCCATCGCTCGTTCGAGGAACTGTTCACGATCGCCGACCGCGACGACGCCGATCTCGTCGTGATGGGGTGGGGCGAGGACCGCCTCTGGGACGCCGCTCGCGCCGAACGGCCGATCGGCGAACTCACGAACCGACTCCCGTGTGACTTCCTGATCGTCGACGATCAGGGAATCGACACGTCGAAGCTCCTGCTCCCGACGATCGGCGGCCCCAACTCGGAGCTGAGCGCGGAAGTCGCGTCCGCGCTGCAGTCGGTCGGAGACACGGAGGTGACGCTTCTGTACGTCGCGGACGGTCCCGAAGACGTCGAAGACGGCGAACAGTTCCTCGAAAACTGGGCGATCGATCACGGGCTGGAGGACGCCGACATCGTCGTCGACGACTCCGGCGACATCGAGGCGACGATCGAACGCGAGGCCGAGGATCACACGATGCTGTTCCTCGGGGCGAGCGAGCGCGGCGTCCTCGCGCGCCTGGTCCGGAACACGCTCCACCTCGACATCCTCGACGAGGTCGACGCCTCGGTCGTCATCGCGGAGCGATCGAACGGGCGGAGTCTCTGGCGACGTCTGTTCGGACGGCGATAAGAGCAGCGTTACGGGCGACCGACTAGGTTCGTTGCAGGCTCAGATACGCCACGTAGGCGACGAAGACGAGCAGGTACGTCACTGCGATTCCCTCGGTCAACAGATTCCGCCCTGCGAGGACGATGAGGGCGACGACGACCGGTCCCGATAGCAACAGGCCGTCTAACACCCGGTCGTCGGCTCCTGATTCAAGTACCTGCCCGATCAACGGGATCCGTTCGACGTTCATCGGTAGACACCTCCGCGCTTGAAGATCGCCCGAAGCAGCACCAGCACGGGGATGATCTCCAGGCGGCCGATCCACATGTTGAACAGGAACATGACCTTCCCGAGATCGGGCATCGACGGCCCGGTGATCCCCGCGGACAGGCCCACGTTGCCCTGGGCGCTGGCGACCTCGAAGATGACGTTTTCGAGGGTGTACTCGCCCATCGGCAGGACGAGCAACAATACGAACATCGCGACCGTGAGGAACGCGACCCAGAGGACGGCGATGATCCCCGCCTCCTCGAACTCCCGTCTGGCCTCGCGCTCGTCCAGTCGACGGCCGTCGATCTCCAGTCGCCGGACCGCCGATGCGGGATAAAACACGTCGGAGATGCGGTGCTGGATGCCCTTGATCAGTGTCGCCAGCCGGATGAGCTTGATCCCGCCGACGGTCGACCCCGCGGCTGCGCCGACTACCATCCCGCCGGTGACGGTTAACTGTGCGGCGGCCGTCCAGTTGCCCAGCGCGACGTTCGTCGAGCTGACGGCCGTCTGAAAGCCAGTGCAGGACATCGCGGAGACGAACTGGAAGAGTCCGTAGCGCAACGCCGTGAACGCCGAGCCGTAGGTGCCGCCGAAGTACACCAGCGCCCAGAGGAACGCCGAGCCGAGGGTGAACCCGCCCAGCACCCACCGCGTCTGGAGGTCGGTGTAGAAGTTCTTCAGGTCGCCCCGGAGGATGAGAAAGTGGATCGGGAACGCGATCGAGCCGAGCGTCATGATCGGGAGCAGCGCGAAGTCGATCGCGACGCTGTCGTAGGTCGCGATGGAGTTGTCGGTGATCGAGAACCCGCCGGTCGCCAGCCCGGTCATGCCGTGGTTGATCGCGCCCCAGATCGGCATCCCGGCCAGCCACAGCAGCGTGATCGAGACGAACGTGAAGAGAACGAAGATCCACCAGATCGTTCGGACCGTCGAGACGATGGAGGGATGGATCTTCTCCGAGCGCGCCTCGCTCTCGTAGAGCGTCAGCGACCCGCTGCCGGGCCGGGCGAGGATCGCCGTCGTCAGGACGATCACGCCGACGCCGCCGACCCACTCGATGAACGACCGCCACCACTGCAGCGTTCGGGGCAGGACCTCCTCGTTGTCCGTCATCGTCAGCCCCGTCCCGGTGAAGCCGCTCATGCTCTCGAAGAACGCGTTCAACGGTTTCGTGAACGCCGCAAGCGTCGTGGTCCGGGCCGAGGACGGGACCGAGAGCAGTGCCGGATCGAGTTCGGCAGTCCAGGCGACGAGCAGGAAGGGGAGCGAGCCGAACAGCGCGACCGCGAACCAGCCCGAGGCCGCGACCATCATGCCGTGGAGCTTGCCGGGATCCTCGGCGTCCGCGAACAGCGTCGTCAGCGCGTACCCGACGCCGAACGGGATCGCCGCCGAGACCGCGAGCGCGGGCACGACGTAGAACTCGCCCCAGACGAGTGCGACGATCGCCGTGACCACGATGAGTCCGGCGAGCGCTTCGAGCATCCGGCCGATGTCACGTCCGAGCGTCGCTTTCGTCCCGTTCATTCCGTGGTATCCTCGTAATGCCCGAAGATGTCGGTGATCTCCGGATCCGCGCCGACCGCCGAATAGACAGTCAGCAGGTCACCGGATTCGATGCGGGTATCCCCACGCGGGGTGATCGGCTTGTCCGATTCTTCACGTTCGATGGCAACAACGAGCGTGTCACCGGTGAGGTATCCCTCCTGTGCAGCCTCCTGCAGTGTCCTGCCGGCAATCGGTGCGCTCCCAGTGACGGTGATCTCGAACACCTCGGCCTCCTCGCTGATCCGCATGTAGTCGACGATCGCAGGACGGGCGACGGACCGATAGAGGTGCTCGGCGATGAGTTCCTGGGGGTTCTCCATCGTGTTCACGCCGATCTGCCGAAAGAGACTCATGTGCTCGGGGTTGTGAACGACCGACAGGATGCTCGGAACGTCGAACTCCTTCGCGAGGAGGCAGACCATGACGTTCGTCGCGTCCTGGTCGGTCGTGGAGATGACCGCGTCGGCCCGGTCGGCTCCCGCGTCCTCGAGCGTTTCGCGAACCGTCGCGTCCGCGTTCAGAACGAGACAGTCGTGTTCGCTGGCGACCCGGTCGGCCTTCGCGTCGTCGCGTTCGATGACGACGACCTCGTTGCCCGATCGAGTCGCGATCTCGATCAGGGGCGTCCCGATGTCGCCTGCGCCGACGATGATGAGATACATTATCGGTTGGTCGTGGAGAGCGGATAGAAAAACTATCGACTTGTGGATGGCTCGATCCGAGTTCCCGACTACACCGAGAGTCGGCGAGCGATGGCCTCGCGGATCGACATCGTCGACTCCTCGGGACCGCGGGCCATGACGACCGTCCGGTCGACCTCTTCGCCGACGGCTTCGGGAACTGATCCGAACACCGCCTGCGTGACCGGGCCGGACCGCGTCGCACCGACACAGATCGTGTCGTAGTCGATGGCAGCTTCGAGTATCGCCTCCTCGATATCTTCCGCGATCACGACCTGGCGGTCGTACTGCATGTACTCGATGCCCGCCCGCTCGGCCAGGTCGTCGATCAACGCCTCACCGCGCTCCCGGGGCGACTGGTCTTCGTCTCCGTCCTCTGACGGTTGCTGAACGTTCAACAGCGTGAGCGTGGCGTCCTCGCCGGCAGTGGTGACGAACTCGGCTGCGCGGCGAGCGGCAACCGGAGCGTGGGGGCCTTCGCCTGCGAGCACCATGATGTCGCCCTCGCCGGGCGTCTCCTCCGGCCCAAGCTTCACCAGCGTCGCGTCACACGACGCCCTGCCGACGACCGGATCGATCGTCGAACCCAGCACGTGCTCTCTCGTGCTTCGACTCCCCTTCCAGCCGAGGAAGACGTGGTCGGCGTCCTCCTCTTCGATGACGTCGAGGATCACCGATCCGGTGTCGCGGCCGACGATCGCCCGCGTTCGCAGGCCGATATCCAGCTCAGCCGCGATGTCACGAGCAGCGGACAGCAGTTCCTGCTGGCGCTCGACCCGCTCTTCCTCGAAGGCGACGTCCTGGGAGAGCGACGTCTGCTGGGGGACCTCGATGACGTTTACCGCAATAAGCTCGGCGTTGTCGTCCTCGTGGGCGTGGGCGCTCGCGGCTGCCATCCGAAGGAGATCACGCTCGGTTTCGGGGTTCGCGACCGGGACGACGACCCGATAGCGACCTTCGCTGTCCGCGGCTGCGGCTGGCTCCGGAGCGATCGCGTCGCCGACCAGGCTCTGACTCGGTGCGCGGTCGCGAGCGTACGTGTAATACCACGCGATCCCGGCGACGATGATTCCGATACCGATGATGCCGACGACCGAGAGCGTGAACGGCAGCGCGATCTCGACGCCGACGACACCCTCACCGAGAAGCACCATCGGCTCGAAGGTGACGACCATCTGGAAGAGAACCGCGAGGCAGGCAAGCGCGCCGAGGATCGGAACGAACGGGTACAGTACGCTCGGGATCTGGAAGGTGGGATCGTAGTCGGCCGGCTCGGCTCGCCGGAGCACTACGACGGCGACGTGGACCAGGGCGTACGTGACGAGGTACATGAAACTCGCCACCTCCGCGAGCGTCCCGATCCCGGCCCCGACAGCGATGAGGACCAGCGTGATGACCCCCGTCGCGGTGATCGATCGGTACGGCGTTCGGAACCGGTCGTGGACCTCGTTGAGCCACTCGACGAGGATCTTGTCACGCCCCATCGCGAAGTTGACGCGTGCGGCCGAGAGAATCGACGCGTTCGCCGAGGAGATCGTCGCCAGCACTGCGCCGACAATCATGGCGATTGACCCGGCCGCACCGAGCGCACCCGGCGACACCGAGACAAAGGGGATCGCCGACGCGAACCCGCGGAGGAATTCTGCGGCGACGTCGGCGACCGGAATGTTCGAGGCGTCGAGCGCGCCGATCGACAGCGTCCCGGTCGAGACCCACATGACGCCGACGTACATCAGCGTCGGCGTCACGACGGCGGCGATCATCGCCAGTGGGAGGTTACGGCTCGGGTTCTTGATCTCCTCGGCGCTGGTGGCGATCACCTCGAAGCCGATGAACGAGACGTACACCGTCCCGATGGTCGCGGCGACCGCGGGCCAGCCGGACGGATTAAACTCGCCGATCGTCGGTCCGCTGAGCGCGCCCAGCGCCAGGAACGCGAGAATGAGCGCGACGAGCGAGAGGACGATCACGTTCTGCAACGAACCGGTCTCCTTGACACCGTAGTAGTTGACCCCCGTCAGCATGGCAGCCATCACGAGCGCGGCGACGGTGATGCCGAGTTCGCTCTCCGCAAGGAACGGAACGTAGGATCCGAGTCCCGACAGGAAGTACTGGCCGAACCCGATCATGTAGAAGGCGCTGGCGAAGGTCAGCCCGGCCCACATTCCCCAGCCGACGATGCTCCCGAAGAACGGGCCCAGCGCCCGGTTGACGTAGTAGTAGCTCCCGCCGGCTTTGGGCATGCCCGTCGCCAGTTCCGACAGCGACAGCGCCGCCAGAAGCGACACCATCCCGCCGAAGAAAAACGACACCATGCTCGCCGGCCCGGCCTGGTTGGCGGCGATGCTCGGGAGCACGAAGATGCCGGCCCCGATCATCGTCCCCAGGCCGATCGTATACGCTTCGAGAAAGCCCAGGTCCCGTGCGAGTTCCTGATCGCCCGCGCTCATCCGTCTTCGACCTCCGGTTCGTCGGGAAGAACGACGACGGGGAGATCGCTCTCGGAGATCAGCGACAGCGCGACGTCCCCGGCGAGCAGCCTGATCCAGCGGCTCCCGCCCCGCGGCGTGAAGACGATCGAGGAGGCGTCCATCTCGTGGGCAGCTTCGACGATCGTCTCCGCGACGTCCGTGCCGTACAAGATCTCTGTCTCCAGGTCCACGTCGTATTCCTCAAGCTGTGCGCGAACGATATCGAACATCTCCTCGGTGTCGCGTTCGCGTTGCTCGACGGAGGCTTTGTCCGGCGCGCCGCCGGCCTTCTCGATGACGTGGACGGCGACGACCGTCCCGGCAACGCTGTCGACGTGGGAGGCGAGCGCTCGCGTCGTCGCGCGTGCGTCGTCTTTGCTGGCAACTGGCACGATCACTCGACTGAACAGTGAGTCAGACACGATAGATCACCTGTGTGCCGAATCCGACTGTCGCAGCTTGCGGACGGTACTCATATCTGTACTCTACCTGAGGGCGTTCTTAATTCGTTCGACTATGGTCCGAGTTTGCTCCCCCAATATCACGGGGAAGGGAAAAATCCACGACCGTTCGGTGGGCCAGTTCTAGATCGCGGTGTGTCGTTCGAGAGGGAAATCGACTTGTAAGACCCGCTGCTACAGCGAACCCGATGCCTGAATACGGGGGCCCACAATGCGCGTCGTGATCGTCGGTGCGGGCGAGGTCGGTTCGACAGTCGCCGCGAGCCTCGCTGGCGACCACGAAGTCATCGTGATCGATCTGGACAGCGAGCGAGTGGACACGCTGACGTATTCGCTCGATGTCCTGGCTGTCGAAGGCGACGGAGCGTCCGTGAAGACGCTTCGTGAGGCCGGTATCGACGACGCCGACCTCCTCATCGCCTGCACGGACGACGACGAGACGAACATCGTTTCCTGTGGGACCGCCAAGACGATCTCGGACGCGTTCACGATCGCCCGCATCCGCAACACGAAGTTTCTGGACACCTGGAGTCAGTCGGAAGGTGCGCTCGGGATCGACCTCATGGTCGGGACGAACCTGCTCGCCGCCCAGAGCATCGTCCGCGTGATCGGGCTCCCCGGTGCCGAGGACGTCGATCGGTTCGCTGACGGCCTCATCCAGATGGCGGAGTTCCGGATCACCGACGAGACGCCGGTCACCGGGATGTCGGTCGCGGAGGCCGACACGTTCGATTCGCTGACGTTCGCGGCGATTATCCGAGACGAGGAAGTCGTCATTCCGAGCGGTGACACCTGCCTGCGGGACGGCGACGACGTGGTCGTGATCGGTTCTCCGGAGAGTATCAGCGACTTCGCGCGGGGGATCGAGCCGGACACCGACGGCGTCTCTGACGTGTTGATCGTCGGCGGGAACGAGATCGGGCTCGAGGTGGCCAGGCTCCTCGGTGAGAAGGGGACCCCGAACCGCCTCGTCGAGCCCGATCCGGAGCGAGCCAGGTATCTGGCCGAGACTCTCCCGAAGACGACTGTCCTGGAGAACGATCCGACCGACCAGGAGTTCCTCTTGCGCGAACACATCGGCGACGTCGACGTCGCCATCGCGACGCTCGACAGCGACGAACGGAACCTCCTCTCGGCGCTCCTCTCAAAGCGACTCGGTGCCGCTCGTTCTATCGCAGTCGTCGAAAACGGCGATTACAGCGACCTCTTCGAGGCCGTCGGCGTAGACATCGCTGTCAATCCCCGCGAAGCCATCGCCGAGGAGATCACGCGGTTCACCCGCGAGCAACACGCCGAGAACGTCGCCATCATCGAACACGACCGTGCGGAAGTGATCGAAGTCGAAGTCGATAGCGGCAGCGTGCTACTGGATCGGCCGATCAGTCAGTCTATCAGAGATCTCCCCGACGGCGTCGTGATCGGCGCGATCGCCCGTGATGGCACGTACGTGATCCCGCGTGGGGACACCGTCATCGAAGAGAACGACCACATCGTGGTCTTCGCCGCACAGGAGATCGTCGAAGAGACGATGGAAGCCATCTGAGAGCGGAAGCGATCGAACCCGACACGCATCATCGGACACCTTTCCGATACTTTGATACCGCCAAGAGGATTTGCTACCCCTATGTCGTGGCGAGTTGACTGGCAGGCGAGTGTCGGCCTTCTCGGCACCGGCCTCAAGTACCTCGCGGTCACGATGTTCGTGCCGCTGTTCGTCGCGGTCGTCTACATGGAAGACATCTGGGTGTTTGCGCTCTCTATCGTTCTCGTCACGGCGCTCGGGTTCGCGCTCGAACGGGTCGATACCGATCCCGACATCGGACCCCGGGAGGCGCTGGTGTTCGTGTCGCTCGCCTGGCTCACGGCCGCTGTCGTCGGCACGATTCCGTATCTGCTGGCCGGGTTCGGGACGAGTTCGACGCTCGCCGATCCCGTCAACGCGCTCTTCGAGTCGATGAGCGGGTTCACGACGACCGGGGCGACCGTGATGGGCGAGATCAGCTTTGAACAGCACTCTCACGCCCTGCTCATCTGGCGCCAGCTCACTCAGTGGCTCGGCGGGATGGGGATCATCGTCCTGATGATCGCGATCCTCCCCGAGGTGGCCGTCAACGGCGCACAGCTGATGGCCTCGGAAGCGCCGGGTCCCGAACTCCAGAAACTGACGCCGAAGATCGCCGAGACCGCGCGCGTCCTCTGGCTGATTTACTTCGGGTTCACGCTCGTGTACATCGCAGTGATGTACGGCCTGCATCTGTCAGGGTTCGCGCCGAATATGGACCTGTACAACGCCGTCGCGCACGGGTTCACGACGCTGCCGACGGGCGGGTTCTCCCCGCAGGCGGAAAGTATCGCGTACTTCTCTGCGGCTGTCCAGTGGGCCGCGATCCCCTTCCTGGTCGTCGCGGGGGTCAACTTCGCGCTGTTCTGGCACGTCCTGAAAGGCGAATTCGACGTTATGCTCGAGAACGCGGAGTTTCGGGCCTACACCGGTGCGATCGCGGTGACGGCCGCGCTGCTCTCGCTGTTGCTCGTCCGGGGGGCGGCCCCACCGCTCGACATCGGTGGCGTCACGGGAGGTGCCACCGAAAACACGTTCCGGCAGGCCGCCTTCCAGATCGCCTCACTCTTGAACTCCACCGGATACGCGACCTCGGATTTCGCTCAGTGGGACACGCACGCACAGGTCTTCCTGCTGTTCGTGATGTTCATCGGCGGTTCGGCGGGTTCGACCGGCGGCGGCGTGAAGGTCGTCCGGTGGCTGGTCGTGTTCAAAGCGATCCGACGCGAGCTGTATACCACCGCCAATCCGGACGTCGTCAAGCCGGTTCGGCTCAGCGGGAGTGTCGTCGACGAGGACGCGGTACGCGGGATCGCGGCGTTCACCCTACTTTACATCCTGCTGTTCGGGTTCTCGGCGGTGTTCATCTCTCTCGATACGGCCCGGATCGGGATCGAACTCACGACGCTGGAGGCGGTCAGCGCGTCCCTCGCGACGATCGGGAACATCGGCCCGGGTTTCGGTCGCCTGGGACCGTTCGGGAACTACCTGTTTTTCTCGGACGCCTCGAAACTGCTGATGACCTTCCTGATGTGGGTCGGGCGACTCGAGATCGTTCCGGTGCTCGCGGTGTTCATTTCGGTGTTCGACCGCAGCCAGTAGCGATCCACGCCATCGCCGCAACCCGGGGGTCTATTTACGACCGGCCGTAAGGCTCGCGCATGTCGACAGGCGTCGTCCTGCTGAACTTCGGCGAACCGCCGACGGCCGACCGCGAGGCCGTCGAGGACTACCTCGAACGCATCTTCTACTCGAACATGGACATCGAGGAGGAGCCGGATCTGACGCCCGGGGCCGCCCGCAAGCGCGCCAGCAAGCTCGCGGAGCGTCGCGCGCCGGGGCTCATCGAGGAGTACGAGGAGATCGGCGGCGGCTCGCCGCTGAACGACCAGGCCGGCGCCCAGGCCGACGCCCTGGAGACCGAGCTCCGAAACCGCGGCTACGACGTCGCGACCTACACCGGGATGCTCTACACCGAGCCGTTCACCCACGAGGCCGCCGAGCAGGCCGTCGCCGACGGCCACGACGAGGTGCTCGGCCTGCCGATCTATCCCCTCTGTGGCCCCTCGACGACGAACCTCTCGCTGGATCATCTCGCCGACGGCCTTGAGGAAGCCGGGTTCGACGGCGAGTTGCACGAGGTCAGCGGCTGGCACCGCCACCCGACCTACAACCGGCTGCGCGCCGAGAACATCCGCGAGTACGCCGACGGCGAAGGGGTCGACCTGCACGACGAGGACGCCGTCCTGTTTTTCTCGGCCCACGGGACGCCCCGGTATTACCTGAACGAGGGGAGCCGCTACGACCGGTACGTCGACGAGTGGTGTGCCGGAATGGCTGCGATGCTGGGGATAGACGAGTACGAACTGGGCTTCCAGAACCACGACAACCGAAGCGAGGTCGCCTGGACCGAACCCGACGTCGAGGCGGCCATCGAGAGTCTCGACGCCGAGCGGGTCGTCGTCGAGCCGGTCAGTTTCATGCACGAGCAGAGCGAGACGCTCTCGGAACTCGACATCGAACTCCGCGAAGAGGCCGAAGAAGTCGGGCTGGAGTTCTACCGGGTCCCGATCCCCCACGACGACGACCGGTTCCCGTCGGTGCTGGCGGACCTGTCCGAGCCGTTCCTCGCCGACTTCGACCCCGGCTACTTCCAGTTCCGGCAGTGCCACTGCCGGGACAAGCCGGGCACGATGTGCCTGAACGCGCCCGATCCGGACTGGGACTGACAACCACTTTTTACTTCGTCGGGTTTCCTCGGGCCTTCGGCCCTGCGGGAACCACTCCTCGCAAAAACGTGGGGAAAAACCACCTCGACCTCACTGTGTTCGGTCGAGTGAAACGCCGCCTCCGGCGGCGTATGCAAGTTACCACCGGAAGTTCTTCGCTGTCTCGACGCCACTTTTTACTGCGTCAGGTAGCCTCGCTTCGCTCGGCTACCACTCCTTGCAAAACGTGGGGAAAAACTACCTGCGGCCTCCTTTCAGTCGGCCGCAGTGAAACGCCGCCTCCGGCGGCGTATGCTGGTCACCATCGGACGTTCTTCGCTGTCTCAACGAACGTCCGGACACTGTCGACGGGCGTCTCTCGATCGACGCCGTGGCCGAGGTTCAGCACGTGACCCTGTGGGCCGGCCGCCTCGATGATCTCCCGCGTGCGCTCCCGTATCGTCGCCCGATCGGCGAACAGCACGGACGGATCGAGGTTCCCCTGCACACCCAGATCGCCGAGCTGGTCGCGGGCCGCTCCCATCTCGACCGTCCAGTCGAGGCCGACCACGTCGGGGTCGGCCGCGGCCAGTTGCCCGAGTCGTCCGTTCATGTTCCGGACGAACAGGATCGTCGGCGCGTCGACGGCCGCGACGATCTCCCGGTGGCGGGGGACGATGTAACGCTCGTAGTCGGCCGGCGGGAGGACGCCGGCATAAGTGTCGAACACCTGCACGACGTCCGCCCCGCGGTCGACCTGATACGCCAGGAACTCGGCGACCGCCTCGGTGAACAGGTCCAGCAGCCGCTCGAACGCCTCAGGGTGCTGGAGGCGGAACTTGCGCGCCGGGAGATGGTTGCGCGTGGGCTCGCCGGCGATCGCGTAGGAGGCCAGCGTGAACGGGCCACCGGCGAAGCCAATCAGCGAGGTCCGATCGCCGACCCGGTCCTCGAGCCGGTCCAGCAGCTCGCCGACGTAATCCAGCCGCTCGGGAATCGGTTCGCGGGAGCGATCGACGTCGTCCGGTCCCGAGACGGGGTTCTCGATCACCGGTCCGACGCCCGATTCGATATGGTATTCGAATCCGAGCGGTTCGAGGATCGTCAGGATGTCCGAGAACAGCACGAGCCCGTCGGGGCGATATCGCTCCCAGGGCAGCAGCGTAATTCGTTCTGCGACCGCGGGATCGGTGACGGCCTCGACGAACGAGTAGTCCTCGCGGATCTCGCGATACTCGGGGATGTGTCGGCCGGCCTGGCGCATCAGCCAGACGGGCGGCCGTTCGGTCCGCTCACCGCGGGCAGCGCGGACGAGGAGGTCACTCATCGGTCGGCTTTCGGCGGCGAGCGATTAAGACGTTCCGACCACGGACGTACTCGCGTCCCGTTCGTGGGTGTGTCTGGACGGCTCCGACCACGGACGCGTTTGGACAACCCTTTAACTACCGACGTGAAATCGACGCCCATGAGCAAGCCACGCGTGCTGCTGCTCGGGCCACCGGGCGCTGGCAAGGGTACACAGTCGAGTAACATCGCCGAGGAATTCGACGTCGAACACGTCACGACGGGGGACGCGCTCCGATCGAACAAGGAGATGGACATCTCCGACATGGACACGGAGTACGACACCCCCGGCGAGTACATGGATCAGGGCGAACTGGTCCCGGACGCCGTGGTCAACGCTATCGTCGAGGAGGCGCTCACCTCCGCCGACGGGTTCGTGCTGGACGGCTACCCGCGCAATCTCGAACAGGCCGAAGAGCTCGAGGACATGACCGACCTGGACGTCGTTCTCTCGCTGTCGGTCGGTGAGGAAGAACTCGTCGATCGGCTCACGGGCCGGCGCGTCTGTGCCGACTGTGGCGAGAACTACCACGTCGAGTTCAATCAGCCCGAAGAGGACGGCGTCTGCGACGAATGTGGCGGCGAGTTGATCCAGCGCGAAGACGACACCGAAGAGGCGGTACGCAACCGTCTCGACGTCTTCGAAGAGAACACAGCTCCCGTGATCGAGTACTACCGTGACCACGACGGCTTCGTCGAGATCGACGGCGAGCAGACCCCCGAAGGGGTCTGGACGGACGTCGAGACCGCCATCGAACGCAAAGCCTGATTTAGACTGGAACATTAGAGAGTCACCAATGGCACGAACGGCACAGAAGGTAGAATCCCTGGTCGCGGAGGACACCAGCATGGAGTCGTCCATCGAGACCGTCCTCGAAACGGCCGAGGACAAGGGCGTCGTCAAGTGGGGCGATGTCAGCGACGACCTCACGAGCGGCCAGTGGGGCCGTCTCATCGAGAAGGGCATCCTCATCGACGCCGACGGCGACGGGTTCGTCATCGACGACCCAGACGGCGTCAGAGACGCACTCGAAGACGCCGAACCGGACGACGAAGAGAGCGACGGAGGCTGGTCGAGCTGGGACAAGATCGCGCTGGTCGGATCGCTGGCGTTTTTCGTCGGCTACTGGAACCCGTCGATCCGTGACCAGATCGGGGCTGTCCTCGATCTGGTCATCGGCCCGCTCGATGCAGTGCTCCCGTTTTATCTCGTGATCCTGGTACTCGCCGTCCTCACCGGTCTCTGGTCGACACTGCTGCAGGATCGGCTGACGAACCTCGAAGGGATGAGCGACTACCAGGAGAAACAGAAGGAACTCCGCGAGCGTGAAGAGCGCGCGAAGGAACAGGACGACGAAGAGGCACTCGAAGAGATCCGCCAGGAGCAGATGGACATGATGAGCGACCAGTTCGGCATGATGAAACAGCAGTTCCGGTCGATGCCCTGGATCATGCTGTTTACCATTCCGGTGTTCCTGTGGGTCTACTGGCAGGTGCTCGGCGTCGGTATCGGCAGCGGGAGTGCGACAGTGATCGTCATGCCGTTGATCGGCGAGGTGAGTAGCTGGCAGGCCGGTATCATCGGGCCAATGCAGGCATGGATCTTCTGGTACATCCTGTGTTCGATGAGTCTCTCGCAGTTCTTGCGCAAGTCGCTGAACATCCAGACCTCGCCGACCTGAGGCCGTCGGTGATCTGCCCCTCGTGTCGTCGCCGAGACGCAATCTCTTTGAATCACACTCTCCGAGTAGGGATATGTTGATCACCGTCTCCGGACCGGCCGGGAGCGGCAAGAGTACGCTTGCCGAGAGTCTCGCCGACGCACTGGACTACGAACACGTCTCCGGTGGCGACATCTTCCGCGATCTCGCCGAGGAGCGGGGCATGACGCCCCTGGAACTGAACAAGCAGGCTGAAGAGGACGAGGACATCGACCGCGACCTGGACCGGCGGCTCCGGGATATCGCTCGCGAGCGTGACGAAGTGGTTCTCGAATCGCGGCTCGCGGGCTGGATGGCCGGCGATTACGCCGACCTGAAGATCTGGCTGTCCGCACCCCTTGAAGTCCGGGCCGAACGGATCTCTCAGCGGGAGAACAAACCCTTCGAGCAGGCCCGTGAGGAAACTCTCGAGCGGGGCGAGAGTGAGGCCCACCGGTACAAGGAGTACTACAACATCGACTTCGACGACCTGTCGATCTACGACCTGTCGATCAACACCGCACGCTGGGGCCCGCAGGGCGTGCTCAGCCTGACGCTACACGCCGTCCAGTCCTACAAGGAGACCGGTGACGAGGGCAAGACGCCGATCACCGACGTCAACTACGATCTCTGAGATGACTCGTGGCCCACCGTCCGAGCGCTCGCCGGCCGAACTACTCGAGTTCGGCGTCGTCAACCTCGACAAGCCGCCCGGCCCCTCCGCCCACCAGGTCGTCGCCTGGCTTCGAGACATGGCCGATCTCGACCGGGCGGCCCACGCCGGCACGCTCGATCCGAAGGTCACGGGCAGTCTGCCGGTCTTGCTCGGCGACGCGACCCGGATGGCCCAGGTTTTCGACGACACAATAAAGGAGTACGTTGCAGTTCTGGAGTTGCACGCCGACCCGCCGGCGGACCTGCGTGACGTCGTCGACGAATTCGAGGGGCCGATCTACCAGAAGCCCCCGCGAAAGAGCGCGGTCGTCCGGCGGCTGCGCGTCCGCGAGATCTACGACCTGGACGTCCTCGAAGTCCGGGATCGACAGGCCCTGCTCCGGGTGCGCTGTGAGAGCGGCACGTATATCCGGAAGCTGTGTCACGATATCGGGCTGGCGCTGGGCACCGGCGCGCACATGGGGGATCTGCGTCGCACCGCGACTGGATCGTTCGACGATTGCTCGCTGGTGACGATGCACGATCTGGCCGACGCGCTGGCCTGGTGGCGCGAGGACGGCGATCCGGCCCCCCTTCGAGAACTCGTCGACCCAGCGGAACGGGCGCTCGCAGACATCCTCGGGGTCACGATCGCGCCGAGCACCGCCGAGAGCGTCGCGACCGGAGCCCCCGTGTACGCCCCCGGCGTGGTCGACTGCCCACACGACCCCGACGGACAGCTGGTCGCCTGCTATACGCCCGATGGAGCGGCCGTGTGCCTCGGACGGCTCGTGGGCGATCCCGACGCCGACTCGGGGCTCGTCGTCGATCTGGAGCGGGTCCTGGTCTGAGATCGGGGCCCACACGTCGGCCGAAACGACACCCTTAATTACGACACCGTACTCGATCCACGTGCGGGACCGTAGGGTAGCGGTATCCTCGGCGCATGGGGTGCGTCGGACCCGTGTTCGAATCACGGCGGTCCCACTCGAACTTCTACGGAGCACAATCGAACAGCACGGCGTCGGCGATACCGAATGGCGTTCTCGAAAAGTAATTCAACGAAGCCCCACACACTCCTGGCGTGGCACTGTTCGGGCTCTCGGCCGGCGCGGTCGTCGTCTTCGCGATCATCCTGGCAGCGCTGGTGCTGTTCGCGACGGAGTTCGTCCCGGTCGACATCACAGCTCTCGGGATCCTGGTGGCGCTTCTGCTGGTACAGCCAGTCACCGAGCAACTGACCACGTGGGGGCTGCTGAGCGGACCAGTGTACGTGCTGGTCGATCCGGCGAGTGACGTCGCGCCCGTCTCGCGGGGGCTGTCCGGGTTCGCGAGCACGGCGACGATCACGGTGCTGGCGATGTTCATCCTCAGCGCGGGCGTCCGCCGGACCGGCGTCATCCAGATCCTCGGCTCGAAGATCGCGGCCTACACTCGCGACGACGAGACCAGACAACTCGGGGCGACGATCGGCCTCGTCAGCCCGATTTCGGGGTTCATCAACAACACGGCCGCTGTCGCGATTCTGCTGCCGATGGTCATCGATCTCGCACAGAAGGGCAAGACATCGCCGTCGAAGCTGTTGATGCCGCTGTCCTTTGCCTCGATGTTCGGCGGGACGCTGACGCTGATCGGCACCTCCACGAACATCCTCGCCAGCGAGATCACGGGCCGTCTCGGCCGCGAGCTCGGGATCGCCGCCCTCCACGAGTTCTCGATGTTCGAGTTCACAAGTCTGGGACTTATCGTCATGACCGTGGGGATCATCTATCTCATGACAGTCGGGCGGTTGCTCACGCCGGAGCGGATCAAGCCCGCCGAGGACCTCACCGAAGAGTTCGAAATGGCCGACTACCTGACCGAAGTCGTCGTCCGCGAGGACTCCCCGATCGTCGGCCAGACTGTCCAATCGGCGTTGCAAGACACCGATTTCGACGTCGACATCGTGCAACTGATCCGCGGCGACGCCGCGTTCCTCGAACCCCTCGGCCCGAAAGTCATCCAGTCTGGCGACGTCTTCGCCGTACGAACCGATCGGGACACGCTCGTCGAACTGATGGACGTCGACGGTCTCGACCTGCTCCCGGAAGTCGAAGTCACGGAGGCGGAACTCGAGACCGCAGAGAGCGGTCAGAACCTCGTGGAAATCGTTATCGCCCCGGGCTCGTCGCTGGTGGGCGAAACCCTCGCGAGTTCGAACTTCCGCCAGCGCTACGACGCGACAGTGCTGGCGTTGCGCCGCGGTGAGTCGCTGATCCGCAAGCGTATGGACAGAGCGCAACTGCGGGTCGGAGACACGCTGCTGGTCCAGGCGACGTCGGACAGCATCGACCGGCTGAACAACAATCGCAACTTCATCGTCGCCCAGGAGGTCACGCGCCCGGACTACCGGGAATCGAAGATCCCGGTCGCCGTCGGCATCGTCGCCGGGGTCGTCGGGCTGGCCGCACTCACGCCGATCGACATCGCGACGGCAGCGCTGACCGGCTCGCTCGGGATGGTGCTGACCGGCTGTCTCAAGCCGACCGAGATCTACGACGCCGTGCAGTGGGACGTCATCATTTTGCTGGCCGGCGTGATCCCGCTCGGGGTCGCACTCGAGGTGACGGGCGGTGCGGCACTGATCGCCGACGGTATCGTGGCCGTCGCACCGTCGCTCCCGCCGATCGCCGTCCTCGGGCTCATGTACGTCGTCACTGCGCTTTTGACGAACGTCATCTCGAACAACGCCTCCGTCGTGTTGATGATCCCGGTCGCCGTCGAAGCAGCGACACAGCTGGGCGTCAACCCCTTCGCGTTCGTGCTGTCGGTGACCTTCGCGGCCTCGACGGCCTTCATGACGCCCGTGGGTTATCAGACGAACCTCTTCGTCTACGGGCCAGGTGGCTATCGGTTCACCGATTACGTGCGTGTCGGCGGGCCGCTACAGGCCCTGCTCGCGGTCGTCACGACGATCGGGATCGCAGCTATCTGGGGCCTCTAGAACACGAACAGTCCGGCGACGAAGGCCACCTCCAGATACGACAGGAGGATCACGAGCAACGCGCCCGGTACGCCGGCGATCGCCACGACGAGGAGCGTGAGCGGGGTGATCGCGACCGATAAGCCGAACAGCAGATCCGCCAGTACGAAGACGATCAGCCCGACGACGGCGTTCCAGACGAACGGTTTGACCGCTTTGACGATCTTGTAGGCGCCGACGAGCAATGCCAGGAGGACAAGGACCAGACCGACTTCGATCGGGGTGACCATACGCGAACGGAGGCCGGGCACAGATATGTGTTTTCGGGCCGATCTCCGGGCGCGCACAAGGCGGCTCCCGCCATCCGTATCAACGCGTCGTCTCGTCGGGTCGCGCTCTTCGTTCAGTGGCGGGCCACGGTCACGGTGAGACGGCAACGAAACGTTTTACCACCCCACCACACTACAGAGAGATACGGGGTCGTGGGGTAGCTTGGTAACCTTCGGGCCTTGGGTGCCCGTACCCCCGGTTCAAATCCGGGCGACCCCATGCTGTATAAAAGTAAATCAGAAACATCTGCCGGTTCTTCTGGCCGGCGAATGTGCGACTTTTGCGGGGGTTATATTACCGAAAACCAGCAGCGCTGCCCTGCACTCGACCAGGGGTGTGTCGGCCTTGAGTCTCCGCAGCCGCAGCTGGCAGCCGATCGACGACGTCGCCGACCAGATCGGCGGCCCGTCGACACTGTCGCCGCCCGAAGACTGGACGCTCTCGACAGCGTGGCGGCGCGCACAGGCGACGTCCGACCAGGGCGGCCCGATCTAACCGGGCCGAGCGTCTTGTCGTTCTCAGCGACTCACAGAACACCCACAGAGTGACGTTCGCGATCGAGGGCGAGACTGTCGTCGCCGAGTGCGACTGTGCCGGCTATCAGTATCACGACGGCTGGTGCGCCCACGTCGCGAGCCTCTGGTGGCGCTGGTCGACCGGCGAGATCGTCGTCTCGCACCTGGACACCGGGCGCGAGTACGAGCAACCCCCCGCGTGGCTGGAACTGGACGGACGCACCGACTTCCACGCGCTGACCAGCGCTGAACTTGACGTCTATCTCACCTGCGAGCGGGCCGACGTCGGCGTTACGCACGACCTTCCGCGCGTAGCCCGCTGTCGCGATCGCTGCCGTCGCTGTGACCGTTGACGCCGCCGGCACGATCCAGTCGAGGACCACCGACATCTTAGCCGTCACCCCCCGATGCCTTCGCGGTTTCGGCCAGCCCCGGCCCGAGCGTCGAGATGAGCCACAGCACGATCAGCGCGATCACGACCTTGTCGAGATTGTTGAGCACCCAGTCGACCCAGTCCGGCACGTCCGGCACGTCCGGTAGGTCGACCGGCTCGGTGCTGATCTTGTCCTGCTCGGCACCGTCACCAGACTGAACGTAGAGGTACAGGAGGGCCCCGCCGCGATCAGACCGACCACCAGGAAGAGGGTGGTCGTATCGACCGGGATTGGAAGACCAGCGTTGTTGCCCTTTCTGCCTGCTTGAGGGGGTTGAGAAGACGAATCTGAGTCGCGGCCTCGAGCTCGGCGCGCTCGATGACGCGATCGGGGACGTCTTCGACGAACGCGACCGTCTTGAGTCGACGGTCGTCGTCGGGACAAAGATGCTCGCCCCACTGCTCGCGAGCAGCGTCGGCGGCGTCTTTGCTCCCGAACTCTACTGTTGGACTCATTACAGCAGACAGGACAGTCTACGCTCTTATCCGTCGGTCGCAGGTTCCCCAATCTCTGGGGGACTGACTGGCAGGCTGGCACCCCATCGTTTGGGACATATTAGTGGTGTAAGCCACTACATCGGCGTGATGAGCCAGGCAGACGCTCAACGTCGCGTGCAGGCCGCAATGATCGACTCCGACGTGCTGAGTCCCGAAGGGTCGGCGTCCGTCCAGAACCGGGGCGGCACTGCCTACGTCGCGATCCCGCGCCGGCTCGTCGAGCACTACGGGATCGAATCAGGGACGTCGCTCTCGCGAGCGTTCCATCCCGAGAGTAGCGCGCTGATCATCCCGCTGTCCGACGATGTCGACCTGTTCGAAGACAGTTCGAACTAGTCCGCAGATTAAAATAGCACACAGACCAACTATGAAACAGATGTCGCAACAGACCGCTCGTATCGCTCACGACCTACTTGATGAACCCCACATCAAGGGCCGTCGGATCCCTGTCCTCACGATCGTCGAGCGGGTCGAGGGGCGAGGGTTGGAGCCGAAGACCGTCGCCGATCGGCATGATCTTGACGTGGCGGAGGTGTACGCCGCGCTCCTGTACTACCACGAGCAACCCCGAGAGTTCGAGGAGCTGCGGCGCGAGCGGGACGAACTGATGGACGAAATCGAGGCCGACATCGATCGGCCTGAAGATGTATCGCCGCCAAACTGACCATGCGCTGGGCCTTTTTCGTCGATTCAAACCTGGAGGCACGAGTCGCTGAATTGCTCGAAAAAGAAGGGTATCGGGCAGAGCATTCCGATCGGACACTTGACCCAGATGCAGACGACGTCGACGACATTCTCCCGTACGTCCGGCAAGAAGAACTCATCGTCATCACAGCCGACGTCAAGAACTTCGCCCGGTTCGATGAATCCCGGCACGAAGGCGTCTTCTTTCTCAACAACCAGCGCGAATCTGCCTACACGATCGCGAACGCTGTTCTTGACATCGTCGACGCCTACGGCACCCCGGACAATATGAGCGGGAAAAAAGAGAACCTCGACAAGTGGATTCGATAGCGTCCGGTTCTGTCCTCAGTCTCAGACGATTCCCTGATTGGTAGAGACAGAAGGGATGTTCTATGCTGCCGACGGATATGTGAAAATAGCCTACAGGATTCATAACAAATGGCTATGAAATAGTAAGTATGGCCATACCTGGTGGTCCCGAAGTATTGGTGTTTCCGGCCTTCGTCCTGCTCGTAGTCGGCGCTTTTGTCGCAAAATTCCTCCTCAAGTGGATACGAGAAGGGTACGAAGAGGAAGTAACAGAGAATCGGCTAGAATAGTTTCCTGCTGGGACAAGTGGATCTGCCTCGTATTATTTCACATGTGCGATCTATCAGCCAGTCCTTCCAGAAGTTCGTGAAACGAAGATCGAAAACAGCGTCCGGTTTTGCGTCCAGTCTCGGACGATCTGCCGATTATTAGAGACAGAGCATAACCTGAACATTATGAATCATATGATAGACCTGATATATCATGGGTGAAATCTACGTTACTGGCATTCGATAACAAACTGCAATGTATCAGCCAGACACATTTGCACCGCTGCAAGGAACGATAGATAATACCATCGATGATACGATTGCAGATGTAATCGAATTCCTGCCAACGATAATCGCTGCCCTGGTCATTCTCCTCGTCGGATATATCATCGGTCGTATTTTGGGGAACCTCGTGACCCGGGTTATCCAGAAGATCGGTGTCGGGCGCTATGCTGAGGGGACAGCCATCGAAGAGGTTTCGGACGGTGATGGAATCGCACGCGGGTTGGGCCTGCTTGTATCCTACTACGTCTACTTCGTCGCGGTGTTCGCTGCGGTGAACGTCCTAGAGATATCGGAATTATCGGATCTCTTGCGTGATCTTGCAGGCTTCCTGCCAGTCATCCTTGGAGCAATTGTTATCCTGGTAATCGGGTTTGTCGTCGGCCGGATCATTGGTGATATTGTTTCGAAAATCGTCGGTTCGTTCGGGATTGCACCGTATCTCAGAGAGACTCCATTAGAACGGTTTTCTGACCAAAAGGGCGAATTCGGTCGGATCGTCGGCAAGCTAGTCACGTATTATATTTACTTGTTGACGCTGCTAACGGTCGCAGAAGTAATCGAAATCCCCGCACTCTCGGAGCTGTTGAACAGGTTCGCGGCGTACCTGCCGGCTCTGGCGGGTGGTTTGATCGTGCTGCTGGTCGGTATCTGGCTCGCCGAACGGGTCAGTGATATCGTCCGTGAGAGTGGCGAAGGCCGACCCGTCGGCCTCGCTGCAACCGGTGTTAAAATTCTCATCTACTATCTCACAATCACAATTGTTCTGGGAACGATCGGGTTCCAAGTCACGGCACTGACGACGATGTTCACTGCCTTCGTCGTCGCATTCTTCGGTGCACTGGGGCTGGCACTCGCGATCGGCATCGGTATTGCTGTTGGACTCGGTGGCCAGGACTTCGTCGCCGAGAACATCGACGACTGGGCTAACTCCATTAGTGGGATTGGTGACGGGGAGGAAGAATCAAGTAGCGACTGACTCTCATCCACGACCGACGCCCCCCCCCTATGTAGCAATATCGTGACAGAAGTAGACTGGTTACAAACTGACGTGATACAGCGTTCCTCTCAATCTAGCAGCCAGTTCTTCTCGGAGTGCGTGAAACGCAGATCGGAAACAGCGTCCGGTTCTGCGCCCAATCGCGGACGATCTCTCAATTGGTAGAGACAGACCGTGGAGTTAACATGAGTAGGTGAATGTGATACCTCCTGGTTCGACTATGATTTGAACGTCTTCTCCATCACGTGAACAGATCTCGACGTCTTCGGGATCGTACTCGTGTCTCAGTTGTTCTCCGCCATTCAGTGAGACTATGAGATAGTCAACACGATTTTCGACACCTTGCGATTCATCAGCATGACCCGCATCCAAC
Organism: Halapricum hydrolyticum; assembly: GCF_025517535.1. Classification (NCBI taxonomy): domain Archaea; kingdom Methanobacteriati; phylum Methanobacteriota; class Halobacteria; order Halobacteriales; family Haloarculaceae; genus Halapricum; species Halapricum hydrolyticum. The sequence goes on along the minus strand of NZ_JAOPKC010000001.1, from coordinate 526,474 downwards.
GAGTACGTGTGTTCGAGAAGCAGGGAGCCATCCGTCGCGTAGACAGCGACATCGAGAGAGATCTCGTGATCAGTACTGTTCGTCGGAATGATTTCGACGGTCGTTCCTTCTCCACTTCGTGCTCCGCCGATACTCAGACACCCAGACATGAGAACACTACTCCCGAGAGCGGTGGAAAGGAGGGCCCGCCGTTTCATGGGTAGAAAATGTGTCCAGATCGTCAAATGTCTTTTCACTGTCTGATAGAGATGCATTCTCAATCTAGCAGCCAGTTCTTCCAGAAGTTCGTGAAACGAAGATCAGAAACAGTGTCCGGTTCTGCGCCCAGACTCGGACGATCGCTCAATTGGTAGAAACAGGGGAAGTAGGTACCACAGCAAGGGGGGAAGTCGCTGGTGGCGACACGTAACTCATGTTATTGATCCACTGATTGCCCGTGGCTATCTGTGGGTATCTCTTTGAGACATCGTCCGATGGCGCTACTCAGGGCCATAATCGCTTCGTGGTGTTTCTGTTTCGTTTCGTGAATGCTTGATGGACATGTCTCAAGTTCGTTGTATGCAGTAAGCCTATCAACTGGCATGGTCTCGTTCTCGATCAAATATCCCGTGACTTCCGCGAGCAGAGCGTGAGTGTGGATATACTCTTTTTTACGCATAATTGTGTCTCAGTCAATTGGGATGTTTGGCTGTCCACGGTGATTCTCCTGTTTGAATGGAGGGGGAGAGACATTTATTGGGCGTCGGTAGAGTTGTCAGGGGGATGTTGGTGGAGAGTCCGAAACTGAACACCCAGTTCAATACTCGATACCAGAGGTCAATTGTATTTGGTATGGTAAACCAATCCAATTAACACAGTCTAGTTGATACCTTCGCCTCATAATCGAACTGGTGTTCCCTAAATGTGCAGATGTGATCTGTCACCAGTTCTTCTCGGAGTTGATGAAACAAAGATCGGAAACAGCGTCCGGTTCTCCGCCCAGACTCGGACAGATCCGGCCTGATCACGCTGGGGATTCCCTTCGAATCGCCCCGATCACTCTCTCATTTGGGACCTTTTTGTCCGGTTAGGGTAACATTCCGGACGTGAACCTCGACGACTACCCCGACCAGGACGGAAAGAAGGTGTGACTCTCCCAGGACGAAGTTGACCAGCTCCTCGACGCGACCGACGACGCGATCACTGACGTCGCGTTTCGGCTGGCCGTCCGCTGTGGACTTCGCAGTGAGGAAGTCATCGGCGTTGCTCCGAACGACGTCGTCGACACTGACGCTGGCATGATGCTCCGGATCTGGAACGGCGCGAAGACTGGTGAGCATCGCGAGACACCGATCCCCGAAGCGCTCGCGAACACGATCACCACGATCGCCGACGTGCGCGACGAGCCCGACGATTATCAAGAAACACTACGACCAGGCGACGGCCCTGGAGCGGATGCGACGCCGTCGACAGCAGTACATCGACCACCTGGAGACCGACCGTGAGTGACGAGAGAGACCAGACCCCAACGACCGAGAATCGCACTACTGAACGGCCGGAAATCGTCAGTCGGCGCAAGCCGGGCGACCTCATCGTTTTGCGCCGAACAAGTCCGTGAGCGATAGCTATTGTACGACACCAACGTAACCAGTGTCACACCGTTTCGGGCAACCACCCGCCGTCGACCTCGACGTTCTGCCCGGAGATGTACCCGCTGTCGGGATCCAGGAAGAACAGCATCGCTTGCGCGAGGTCGTCGGTGGTGGCCCAGCGACCGCGCGGAGCCTCGGCGGGGAACTCGTCGGAGTTCTCGACGACGTACGGCGAGACGGCGTTGACGGTGATGCCGTCGTCTTGCGTGTCGGCGGCGAGCATCCGCGTGAACATCAGAACGCCGCTTTTCGCCACGAAATACGGAAAGTTCTTGGTGTTGACCAGCCCCTTCTCGCTGGAGGCGTAGCCGACGTTGACGATCCGGCCGTACCCCTGCTCGCGCATCGGCCCCAGCGCGGCCTTCGAGCAGAGGTACGTCCCGTTGATGTTCGTCTCCAGCACGGTGTTCCAGGTCGAGAAGTCGATGTCTTCCCAGTGTTGGGGGGCGAACGTGCCAACGTTGTTGACGAGGATATCGACCGTCCCGAGGTCGGCCTCGACCCGCTCGAACATCCCGGCCACGTCCTCGGGCTCAGTGATGTCCCCCTGAACAACCGTCGTCTGCACCCCGGCTTTCCCTGCCCGGTCGGCGACCTCGCTTGCAGCGTCGTCGCTCGTCCGGTAGTGGACGGCCACGTCCGCACCACGTTCAGCCAGTGCGAGCAGGAGTCCGCGACCGACACCCTTCGCGCTGCCGGTGACGAGCGCTGTCTGTCCGGAGAGATCTGGTTCTATCATACCCCCCGTTCGACCGCGTGGATAAAAAGCGCGTGCTCGATGACCTGCCTATGCCAGATCGAACGTGACCAGCGGTCGCTCGGTCGTCTCGGATTCGCCCAGTCCGACCTCGACCGCTGATCCGACCTCGACGTCCTCGGCGTCGGCCTTGACGCGGCCCGTCAGCCGCACGTTGTCGAATTGGGCGATGCCGAGCACGAACGGCACGTCGTCCTTGAAGTCAGGCGTCGGGACGTACGTGACGTTGTAGCTCAGCAACTCGCCGGAGAGGGGAATCTCGACCTCTTCGAGATCACTTGCACCGCACTCGGGACAGACCCGGCGCGGCGGCATCGACTGGTGACCCTCCGGGCATTCGAGCGCGTACGGGTTGCCATTTTCGATCGCTTCGAGCGCCTGATCGTAGCCGTCGTTCTGGATTTCGTCGTCGCTCATTCTGCCACCTCCAGGACGTGCACCACAGCAGAGGCGACCGTCCCGCCGGCGTTGTGGGTCAGCGCGACGCTCGCGTCCTCGACGGCGTCGCTGTTGACGTGGTCACCGCGGAACAGCTTGGTTATCTCCGTGACCTGTGCGACGCCGGTCGCGCCAACGGGGTGACCCTTGGCCTTCAGACCACCTGAGAGGTTCACCGGCAGGTCGCCGTCGGCGGTCGTCTCGCCCTCGCGGGCAGCGGTGATCGCCTCGCCTTCGTCGTAGAACCCGAGTCCCTCCAGGGCGAGTACTTCGGCGATAGTGAAGCAGTCGTGGACTTCGAGGAAATCCACGTCGTCTTTCGAGATGCCGGCGTCCTCGTAGGCTTCCTGTCCGGCGTCCTCGGTCGCGGGCGTCCAGACCATCGAGTCGCGTTCGGCCAGCGCGAGGTTGTCGGTCCCCTGGCCGGTCCCGGTGATCGCGACTGGCGTCTCTAGCCCGTGCTCCTCGGCGTACTCCTCGCTGACCAGCACCGTCGCGGCCGCACCGTCGGTGATCGGCGAGGAGTCGAACAGCCCCATCGGCAGCGCGACCGGCGGGGCGTCCAGGACCTTCTCGACGGAGATCTCGGTCTGATACTGCGCGAGCGGGTTGTTCGCGGCGTTGGCGTGGTTCTTGACGGCGACGTGAGCCAGGTCCTCGCGGTCGCCGCCGTGGACGGCGAAGTACCGCTGGGCCATCAGCGCGTACGCGCCGGGGAAGGTAATCCCCTGGCGGATCTCCCAGAGATCGTCCGCCGCCACCGACAGGCCGCCGGTCGCACCGGTCGTTCCCATGTTGTGCATGCGCTCGACGCCGCCGACCAGTACCACGTCCGCCTCACCGTTGCGGACGTCCTTGACCGCCTGCCGGACGGCCATCCCGCCGGAGGCACAGGCGCTTTCGACCCGTGTGGCGGGCGCGTCGATCCCGACGGCCTTGGCCATCAACGGGCCCATGTGCCCCTGGTTCTCCGAGAGTTCGCCCATGAAATTGCCGACGTACAGCGCGTCGATCTCCTCGCGGTCGATCCCGGCGTCGTCGATAGCGGTGTCCCCCGCTTCGCCAAAGAGGTCGCGACCGGTTCGCTCGGGGAACTCCCCGAATTCGGTCATGCCGACCCCCGCGATGTGTGCGGATGCCATCTGTATTGGATCCTCCGTATAATGGCAGGGCCTACCCAGTGATATAACTTCAGTAATTTCGTGTCCTCTCGGCGGCGACACCGTTAGACCGGAAGGACGTACAAAAGCAGGTAGACGACGATCCCGAGCGCGAACGAGAGCAGCCACAGACTCGCTGCGACGCGCCCGACACGCGGATGTGGCGTGTCGCCGAGTTCGGACGGGGCGTGTGTGACCGCGAGCAGGAGAACGTAGTATACCAGCGGCAGACAGACGATCGCCAGCAGCATGTGAACCCCGAGCACCGGGTAGTAGACCCACAGTTTCAGCGTCTCCGGTCCGTCGAACGTGGTCGGCCCTTCGATCGCGACCCGGAGGAGATACAGTCCGAGAAAGGAGACAAAGAGCACGAAACTGGCGAGCATCGCTCGTCGGTGCGCTCGCACGCGCCCGGCGCGAATCGACCGCCAGCCGTAGGTGATCGTCCCGATCGCCAGCGCGCTGATGAGGGCGTTGACGTGCGGGATCGTATGGAGCAGTCCCTCTGGAAGCGCCGGCAACAGCGTCTCTGGAACGAGCTGTCTGACGGCCGCGACGACGACCACCAGCGAGACAACCGTCAACAGGCCAGTGACGAACGGGATACGTCGGCGGAGTGTCTCTCGCATCGGTCGGCCGTTGGAGTGATGGTTGTAAGTCCATTCCGGATCGCCAACCGTCCCGAGTTCCGTCGATCAATACCGTATCAGACCGTTTTCGAGGTGTTTCGGCTTCGTCGCGAGATAATAGCCCAGACTCGCGACGTGAACGAGCAGTCCGATCATGCCGATGAGACCGACCGTGTTCCCACTGTATTTGACAGCTTCCAGGACGTGTGGCGTGAGGATCGGGTTGACGCCGAGGACGAACGCAGTGATTCCCCCGTAGATGCCGACGATCGAGAGTGCCCGAAGCAGCGCTGCCACCCGAGCGTCCGAATGGACGGCCGCGAGCCACTCCCAGAACCGACGCTTGAGATCGTCTGCTGTCATCGATACTGTCGTGCGTGCTTTGGGCTGTACGTGGAAAACGGTAGTGATTGTCACACATTTGTCGCCGCTTCGGCAGTCGTCGCGCGGCCGCAGGCAGTTCGGTACAGCAACCACTATAATCCGCCGGCGAGTCGCATCTGACATGTGCGCGTCACGTGCTGGAACGATCGGTGATGGAGAACAGGCCTGGTGGAAGGAGGCGGTCGTCTACGAGATCTACCCGCAGAGTTTCAACGACAGCGACGGCGACGGGATCGGCGATATCCCCGGAATTATCGAGAAGGCTGACTATCTCGACGAGCTGGGGATCGACGTCGTCTGGCTGACGCCGCCCTACGACTCTCCGCACGCGGACAACGGATACGACGTTCGCGATTACCGCTCGATCCTCGACGAGTTCGGCGACATGGACGACTTCGAACGGCTGCTCGAGGAGTTGCACGACCGGGACATCCGGTTGATCCTCGATATGGTCCTGAATCACACCTCGGACGAACACGAGTGGTTCCAGAAATCACGCCGCGAGGAAGACGGCTACGAGGATTTCTATCACTGGGTCGAGGGCGACCCCGACGAGCCCCCGAACAACTGGACCTCCGGGTTCGGCGGCTCGGCCTGGGCCTACGACGAGGTCCGCGAGGCGTGGTATCTGCACCTCTTTCACGAGAAACAGCCCGACCTGAACTGGCGCAATCCCGAGGTGCGCCAGTCGATGTACGACGTCGTCGAGTTCTGGCTCGAGAAGGGGATCGACGGGTTCCGCTTCGACGTGTTCAACGTCATGTCCAAGCCCGAAGGGTATCCTGACGGCGACTCCGAGGGCGGCTGGGTCGGCATGGAACACTTCTCGGACGGTCCCCGCATCCACGAGTACATCGGCGACCTCTACGACGAGGTACTCTCCGAATACGACGTCATGACCGTCGGCGAGGGGATGGACATCACGCCGCGAGCGGCCAAGCGGTACTGTGGCCCCTCCGGTGACGGACTGAACATGGTCTATCACTACGACCATACGCTGCTCGATTACGGCGAGGACGGGTGGTGGGACGTCGTCGACTGGGAAGTCTCGGAGATCCGGGAGGCGCTGACGAAGTGGGTCCACCAGCTAGAAGTGACCGACGCCTGGAACACCGTCTACCTGGGGACCCACGACACGCCACGGATCGCCTCGCGGTTCGGCAACGACGACCGCTACCGTTACGAGTCGGCGACGATGCTCGGAACGCTCCTGTTGACCTTCCCGGCGACGCCGTTCTGCTTCCAGGGCGACGAGATCGGCATGACCAACTACCCGTGGTCCTCGCGCGAGGAGATGCGCGACGCCGACGCCACGAACCGCGTCGAGATGGCCTTCGAGGAGGGCCGCGCCGAGGGCTTTTCGGACGTGCAAGACGTCGTCCGCTATCGCTCGCGGGACAACGCTCGCACGCCGGTACAGTGGTCCGACGACGACATGGCCGGGTTCACCGACGGGGAACCCTGGATCCCGATCAATCCAAACAGCGAAGACATCAACGTCGCCGACCAGCGCGACCGTGCCGAGTCGGTGCTGGCGTACTACCAGGAGTTGATCGAGTTGCGCCACAGCGAGGACCCGCTGGTCTACGGCGTCTACGACCTGCTGGCTGAGGACCACCCGCGCGTGTGGGCGTTCGCGCGGTCGCTCGACGACGAGACGCTCCTGGTCGCGCTCAACTGGGCCGGCCGCACCTCCCGGGTCGACCTCTCCGAAGCCGGCTCCGTCGAGTCGGTGCTGGCCTGCAACTACGACGACCCCGGAACGGACCTGGGGTCGCTCGCGCTGCGACCCTACGAGGCGCGAGTGTATCGGCTAGAATGAGTCTCCGGGGGATGCCCCTCGAGGGCGTGCCGTCCTACGGTGTGACCTCGACGACTGACTCTCCCTCGACACGCTCAGCCAGGGCGCGGTTCATCGCCTCGTAATCGCGCCGGAGGTCCCTGGTGAGGATCGGAACGAGGAGTCCGTCGGCGCTCCACAAACGACAAATCTATCCACGTGATAGCATCGCTGAGGCGTTCGAAATCTGGCATGGACACTCAGAGATCGAACGCCTCATTCTCTAACTTAACGCGACCCATATACGTTTCCTAACATTGATGATAGTCCTTCGATTGTTTGCGAGAACTTGTCTCGGACGATGTGGTAAACTACAAATGTTGTAAATAACCACAGACAACTATGGACAGCGAAGTCGACGACACAGCCGGAATCGAGCGCGCCTGGTGGAAGGAGGCGGTCGTCTACCAGATCTATCCGCGCAGTTTCAACGACAGCGACGGCGACGGCGTCGGCGACATTCCCGGAATTATCGAGAAAGTCGACTATCTCGACGAACTGGGGATCGACGTCGTCTGGCTCTGCCCGGTCTACGATTCGCCGAACGCGGACAACGGCTACGACATCCGCGACTATCGGTCGATCATGGACGAGATGGGGGCGATGGCCGACTGGGAGCGGCTGCTCGAAGCGCTGCACGCCCGCGACATCAAACTCGTGATGGATCTCGTCGTCAACCACACCTCCGACGAACACGAGTGGTTCCAGAAATCACGCCGCGAGGAAGACGGCTACGCGGACTACTATCACTGGGTCGAGGGCGACCCCGACAAGCCCCCGAACAACTGGGAGTCGTACTTCGGCGGCCCGGCCTGGAGCTACGACGAGACCCGCGAGGCGTGGTATCTGCATCTCTTCGACGAGAAACAGCCCGACCTGAACTGGCGCAATCCCGACGTCCGGGAAGCGATCTACGACGTGGTCAACTGGTGGCTCGAGAGGGGGATCGACGGGTTCCGGATGGACGTGATTAACCTCCTCTCGAAGCCGGAGGGGTACCCTGACGGCGAAGTCGCGGGATATCCGACCGGACACGAGCACTTCGTCGACGGCCCCCGTATTCACGAGTACCTGCGCGGCCTCTACGAGGAGACGTTCGCTCACTACGACGTGATGACCGTCGGCGAGATGGTCGACCTCGACGTCGAGACCGCGAACGCATATCTCGGCGCCGACGGCGACGGCCTCAACATGGTCTTTCACTTCGATCACACGTTCATCGACTTCGGTCCGGAGGGACGGTGGGACGTCGGCGAGTGGTCGGTGTCGGACTTCGAGGAGATCTTCACCGAGTGGCAGACCGGACTCGACGAGACCAGCTGGGACGGTCTCTACTGGGAGAATCACGACCAGCCGCGGGTCGTCTCCCGGTTCGGCGACGACGAGCAGTATCGCTACGAGTCGGCGACGATGCTCGGAACGCTCCTGTTCGGCCTTCGGGGCACGCCGTACGTCTACCAGGGTCAGGAGATCGGCATGACCAACGCCGACTTCGAATCGCTGGAGGAGACCCGCGACGTTGATACGCGCCGCCCCGTCGAGATCATGCTCGAAGAGGGCGAGATCGACAGCTACGAGGAGATCCGTGACGTGGTGAACTACCGCTCGCGCGACAATGCGCGCACGCCGATGCAGTGGTCGGGCGAGGACAACGCCGGGTTCACAGACGGCGACCCCTGGATCAAGGTCAACAATAACTACACCGAGATCAACGTCGAGGCGTCTCGTTCGGCCGACCGGTCGGTCTGGCAGTACTATCGCGAGCTGGTCGACCTGCGTCACGACGAACAGACGCTCGTCTACGGCGAGTACGACCTCGTCGAAACGCCGGATCCGCTGTACGCGTTCACCCGAACGCTCGAAGACGACCAGTTGCTGGTCGTGTTGAACTGGAGCGACGGCGAGCGGTCGCCGCCGTCGCTGTCGATCGAGAACCCGACGCTGTTGATCGGGAACTACGAGGACGCCGAGGCGCGCCTCGATAGCGCGCTCCGGCCGTACGAGGCGCGGATCTACCGGCTCTGAGCCCCTCTCGCTAGTCCTGCATCTGGACGATCTCGACCATCGAGTACACCGGAACACCGAGGATCTCGTCTTCACCGTGCTTGTCGGTGAGGACGACCGCCGCGTCGACGTCGCCGCCACGATCGCGGATGTGCTGGATCGTCTCGGTCATCGTCTGGCCGGTGTCGATGTTGTCGTCGACGACGTAACACTGCCGATCGCGGATCGACGCGAAGTTCCGCGAGAACGAACCTGACCCGCTCTCGCCCTCGTCGTTCCACTGGTACTTGCTGGGCAGGTACACGCTGAGATCGGTGTCCAGTTCCCGGCTGATGACCGTCGCCAGCGGGCCGCCGGACTTGCCGATTCCGACGGTCAGATCGACCTCGTCGCCTTCGTCAGCCAGCAGATCCGCCATCGCGATCCCGACGTGCGTCAGGCGCTTGCTGTCCCGGCCGATCGCGCTCCAGTCGACGTGGACGTCCGTCGGGCTGGCCGCTTCGGTGGATTCGACGGACCCTTCGCCGCTCTGTTCGACGAGCCAGCTGGCCGTCTCCCGGGAAACGTTCAGCTCGTCGGCGATTTCCCCCTTCGAGAGGCCACGGTCTGCAAGCTCGCCCGCACTGTCGATGAGTTCGTCGGTAGACTTCATTCGTTCGCCCGTTCGGCCGCCGAGGATAAAACCACCTGTGGTCTCGTCTCGCTCCCCTCACGCCCCGTAATATTTAACAACAGGTATTGTAAACTACTAGCCAAGGGACGAACGATGATAGACCAACCTGAGTGGTTCCGGGACGCTGTACTGTACGAACTTGACGTCAAGCGATTTTACGACGCCGATGGTGACGGCTGGGGCGATTTCGAGGGGTTGCGCCAGCGGCTGGACTACCTCGACCGGCTGGGTGTCGACGCCATCTGGTTGTTGCCGTTCTATCCGAGCCCGATGCGTGATAACGGCTACGACGTGGCCGACCACTACGACGTCGACGACCGGCTGGGGACTCTAGAAGACTTCCGGGCGGTCGTCGAAGAAGCCCACGATCGGGACATCCGCGTGCTGATCGACATGATCTTCAACCACACCTCCGACCAGCACGAGTGGTTCCAGCGCGCCCGCGAGGACCCCGACTCGAAATACCGCGAGTTTTACTGCTGGACCGACGACCCCGAGTCGGCCTACTCGACGGTCAACATCTTCCCCGAGCACGAGGACGGCGTCTGGAGCTACGACGAGGTGGCCGACGCTCACTACTTCCACCAGTTCTATCACTACCAGCCCGATCTGGATATCGCCAATCCACAACTCCAGTCCGAGGTCGAGGACATTCTGGAGTTCTGGCTCGAACAGGGCGTCGACGGCTTCCGGGTCGACGCCGTTGCGCCGATGACCTTCCGGAAGGGCGAAGACGGCCACGAACTCGACGATCCGCATGCCTTCTTCCGGCGGCTCAACCAGACCGTCCGCGAGAAGAAAGCAGACGCGGTCTTGCTGGCGGAGGCCGACGACCAGCCGGAACTGCTGGGCGATTACTTCGGCGACAGCGACGAGTTCGACCTCCAGCTCAACTTCGTCGGCAACGCACATCTGGTGTACGCGCTCGGGATCGAGGACACCTGGCCGCTGGAACGGTTGTTCGACATCCTGCCCTACGACGTCTTCGAGAACGGCCAGTGGGCGAACTTCCTGCGGAACTTCGACGAGCTGAACCTGCTGAAGCTGCCCGACGACGCCTTCTGGCACGCCAAGGAGCTGTTCAACCCCGACGACGAGGACGCCTGGATCTTCGAGCGCGGCCACGCGCGCCGGACCGCCGGCATCTTCGAGAACAACCCCGATCGCATCGCGATGGCCCACAGCCTCATGTTCTCCTTGCCGGGGTCGCCTGTCATCCTGGCCGGCGACGAGATCGGGATGGGCGAGGACCTCTCGCTGGAGGAGCGCGACCCGGTCCGGACGCCGATGCAGTGGTCCGACGACCGCAACGCCGGCTTCTCGACGGCCGACGCCGATGATCTCATCCTCCCTGTCATCGACGAGGGCGAGTTCAGCTACCGGGAGATCAACGTCGCCGACCAGCTCGGCGAACCCTATTCGCTGTACAACCGGGTCGCCGCCCTCGCACACACGCGCTCGCTCTGTTCGGAACTCTGGAAGGGCGAGTTCGGACAGGTCCCGGTCGAAGCCGACGACGTCTGGGTGTTCCGGGCCGAGTACGAAGACACCGTGCTGATCACGGCGCACAACCTCTCCGGGGAGTACCGCGAGGTGACCATCGACCCCGGTCTGCCGTGGGGCGCGACGGCCGACCTGCTCGGCCCCGGCCACTACGACTTCGAGGAAGACGGCCCGATGACGTTCTATCTGGACGGCTACGACTACATCTGGGTCCGTGGCGACAGCGAGGGTGAGCGCGTCCCGCTCGGACAGCCCTGAGAACAGTCACGTCCGCGACCGACGACTCGAAATCGTCGCTGTGGACCGGTTCACTCCAGCAGCCAGGCGGTGTCCCAGCCGGCTTTCGTGAAGTAACGGTCCCCGGACCACTCGATCGGTTCGCCGTCGCGTTTTTTCAGCCACTCGAACTCGACGTAGGTCCCCTCGGGGAGGTCGAACTCACCCTCCCAGGTCGGATAGTCCTCGCCGGATAGCGGGACGGCCGACTCGACGTCCCAGTTGCCAAGTGCCTCCTGATCGCCGGTCAGGAACACCTCCTCGCCGTACTCGGTCTCGACATCGATCTCGACGTGCGTCGACACCGCCTCGCCGGGCGCAGCGTCGGTCGGTTCGAGCCACCGATAGCCGTACGGTTCCAGGAGGATCCGGCCATCGGGGTAGACGGCGGTCTCCTCGCGGATAATCTCGTGGTAGCTCCCGGCGTCCCAGGGCTCGGGGAGGTCCTCGAAGGCGACCGCCCTCGACTCCCCCGAGAAGTTCGAGACCGCGAGCAGGTGCTCGCCGTCGTGTGCGCGCTCGACGACGAACACCGAATCGTTCGGCACGTCGTGAACGATCTCTTCGCCACGGTGGTGCAACGCTTGCCGACCTTCTCGGACCGCCGAGAGCCGCTTGATTCCCTCGAAGACGCGCTGTTCGACCGACCCCTCCAGGGTGCGGCGCTCGGCGGCGTCCCAGTTCATCGGCGAGCGGTGCACCCAGCGGTTGTCTTCTGCCTTGATCGGGTTGTTCAGATACGAGAAGTCGTTCAGCTGGGCGACCTCGTCGCCGCTATAGAGCAGCGGCATTCCCTGCATGACGAATGCGGCCTGGTGCATGAGCAGGTACCGCTGGATCGCCGCGTCGACGTCTTCAGGGTCGCCCTCGACGCGGGCTTTCTGGAGGCCAGTCAACGCCGCCGCTGTCCCGGATGTCCGGGCGACGCCGGTCGGTTCCTCCTGGAAGCGATACCCCTCGGCGTAGCTGTCGGGGTGATCGCCCGCGTAGAAGTCCGAACAGAACTTGCGCGTGCTGGTCGGGTCCTGGCCGACCGCGCGGACGTCCTCGTCGTCCAGGCCCCAGCCGATGTCGTCGTGACACCGGACGTAGTTGAGCCAGGAGGCCCCCTCGGGCGTCGGCGGGAGCTCTTCGAGAGCCTGCTCGAGCAACCGGGTGTTCTCGCTGGCCAGCGCGTGCCAGAGGTGAGCCATCAGCGGCGCGTTGTAGGCGATGTCACACTCCTCGCCCTCGTAGCCGCCCGTGCCGAGGTATTTGATCGTTTCCTCTGGGGCGACGATGGCCTCGGCTTTGAATAGCACGCCCGGCGCGGCGATCCGCATCAGCGCCCGGTAGGCCCGCAGGATCCAGTGAGCCTCCTCCAGGTTCCGGCAATCGGTCCCGAGTTCCTTCCAGAGGAACGGGACGGCGTCCAGCCGGAGCACGTCGGTCCCGACGTTCGCGAGAAACGCCATCTCGCGGAACATCTGGACGAACACGTCGGGATTCGTGTAATCGAGGTCCCACTGGAAGTCGTAGAAACTCGTCCAGACCCACTGCTCCAGATCGTCGACGTAGGTGAAGTTCCCCGGCGCGAAGTCCGGGAACACCTCCGGGAGCGTCTGCTCGTACTGGTCGGGAAGTTCGCGGTCCTCGAAGGTCAGATAGAAGTCCTCGAACCGCTCGTCGCCGTCCATCGCGGCCTGTGCCCACTCGTGTTCGCGAGCGGTGTGATTCATCACGAAGTCCAGCGCGAGTTTGATCCCCTCGTCTTGCAGGTCGGCGGCCAGTTCACGCAGGTCCTCCATCGTGCCCAGGTCGGGGTCGACCGACCGGTAGTCTTTCACGGCGTAGCCGCCGTCGTTGCGCCCCTCCCGCGGCTCCAGCAGCGGCATGAGGTGGAGATAGGTCACGCCGAGCTCTTTCAGATAGGGGATCTTCTCGCGGACGCCCTCGAGATCGCCTGCGAACAAATCGACATAGCACATGTAGCCGACCTCCTCGGGGTCCTGAAACCAGTCGTCGACATCGGCGCGCGATCGATCCAGCGAACGCAATCGGTCGGGCCGCTCGTCGAACGCCTCGACCGCCGCCTCGACCGCCCCGAGCAGCCACGTGACGGACTCGCGATCGTCACCGTAAACCTCGGTGTAGGCCCGCCAGAGCGCGGGTAACTGGCGTTCGATTCGCTCCTGAACCGTATCCGGGCGATCTCCGTACCGATCCGCCAGAAACGACTGGAGCGTCTCGACGGGGTCGTCCGGAGGCCACGCCTCGATCGGCAACTCCCGCTCGCTCGTGTTCATACTACGTTATTGTCGCCCCCGGAACAAAATTCTTTACAACGGGTGTGGTGACGTGACCTCTCACGAGCGGAAGATCGCCCCCGGTTTTTATGCTGGTGGCCGACGTCGGGTACAACAAGAGTTGTACCAGCATGACCACCGAAGTCACCTTGCTCGAAGACGCCACAGAGGCCCTCTGCGAGTGGCACCGAGACTGTCGCGACCGTCACGAAGACGACTTCGAGGCAGCCAAAGAGATCGTCGCCCGGCTGGGCGCACACTACGAGGACGGCGTCACCGAGGTCGGGTTCTGGACGCCGGAGATCGTCGAGGCGGGCGTGCCCCACGAGGACGTGTATCTGGAGGTACTGACGCCGACAGAGGACGTGCAGGTGTTCGAAGACGGCGTCGATCAACAGCGGATCGAGGTCCGCCGCGATCGGTTGCCGATCTACCGGGAGGGCGAGTATCACTGGGCCGTCGTCGAGGGCATGACTCCGGGGACGCGCGAGCAGTTCGGATCGCTCTACCAGCTCGTCTACCGCCAGGACGGCGAGTGGCACACCGTACAGGATCCGATGGCGTACTCGGTGCCGTTCGGCGTGTTCGGGCCCGCGGAACTGATCGATCTCGACACGCTCGACGCCGAGCGTGACGATCGGGAATACTTCGAACAGTTCGGCACCGACGAGGAACCGATCCCCACGACCGAAGACGACGGGCTCCCGCGAGTCGACCCGGCGACGAGCATGGTCGAAGTCCATCCCGGCACGGCGACTGAAAGCGGCTCGCTCGGCGGGCTCGCACGGCGATACGAACGGATCGGCGAGAAGCTCCGGAGCGACGAGGACCTGACGGCGGGCGAACGGATCCACCTGGGCTACGACGCGATCCAGCTGATGCCGGTCGAGCCGATCACCGAGCACCGCGAGAACCACGACTTCTGGTCGGTCGAGGGCGATCGCGTCGCGCTCGAAGGAGGCGAGACGGTCGAGTTCGTCGCCGAACAGCCCGACCTGATCAACTGGGGCTACGACATCGTCATCCGGGCGTTCTCGGCCCCGAACCCCGCGATCCTGGAGACCGGCCGGCCACACGAACTGGTCGATTTCATCGCCGCGTGTCACAACCTGCCCGAGCCGATCCGGATCGTCTTCGACATCGCGCTCGGCCACGCCGAAGGTCGGGCAGACGAACTGCTCGACGAGACGTTCATCGAGGGGCCGGGAATGTACGGGCTCGAACTGGACTACCTGCATCCGGTCGTCCGGGCAATCGTGCTGGATCTGCAGCGCCGGAAGATGGATTTCGGCGCCGACGGCATCCGCGTCGACGGCGCACAGGACTTCAAGTACTACGACCCCGGCCCGGACGAGTTGTTCCACGACGACGAGTTCCTCGCGGAGATGGACGAGGTCACACAGGAGGTCGCCGGGACCGAGTACCGACCCTGGATGATCTACGAGGACGGTCGGCCCTGGCCCCGCGGGGACTGGGAACTGGCTTCGACCTATCGGGAACTCATCAAACAGCACCCCCACAGCTTCCAGTGGTCGCCGATCACCTTCGCGCACAACAAGCCCGCCCTGCTGACCTTTTGGGCGAGCAAGTGGTGGCGCGTCTTCGAGGTCGCGGACTTCGGCAGCAACTGGATCACCGGCGTCGCGAACCACGACACGCTGCGCCGGGGGACCCAGCAGCCGCTCCCGAAGGGCTGGGAAGAGGATCCGATCAACCCCTATCTGGGTGAGGACGGCCCCGAGATCATCGACGAGGCCTACGACCAGCCCTCGACGAACATGCTGTTGCACTGTCTGTTGCCGGGCGTGCCGATGGACTTCCTCAATGCGAACGCCCACGCGCCCTGGTCGTTCATGCGTGATACCGACGACGAGTGGAACGTCAAAGTCGTCGCCGAAGAGGACAACTTCCTCGATTGGCACGTCCCCGCCGAGTTGTACGACGACGACCGGTTCTTCGGGCGTCTGAAGGCGATGGGGGTCAACGACCGCGACGACCTGGACCAGTTCGTCCACGTCCTCCACGACGTCGGCGAGGCCACCGACTGGGAGCTGGAGGACATGGCGGCGACCATCGAGGCGCTCGGATCCCCACTTTCGGGGAAGGCAGTGACTGCAGCGGACCTCGAACGCTTCGGCGAGGCCTGGATGGCTGACGTCAACGAGTTCGCGAACCTCTCACACTGGCTAGACACGCTCGACGACGATCGTGCTGCGTTCATGCACCGCGTCCGGCAGTTCCGCCAGGAGCGGCCGTGGCTGTTGGAGGACATCGACGTCGACGGCGACGAGGTGTTCGACTACGTCCACCCGGTCGACGGGACCGTCGTCTACTACGGCTTCCGGGGGTCGCCCGATGGCGACGAACAGATCCTGTTCGTCGGGAACATGGAAGGGCCCGAAACGACCGTCGGACCGACGGCGCTCGACGATGCGATTCCCGGTTCGGGCTGGGAGCCCGCCCTGGTCGCCCCGGGTGTCGATCCCGACCTGCAGGAAGTCGCACTCGACAACGGCCAGGCCGTCGTCTGGACCCGCCAGCCGTAGTCACACGCCCGATATCGGATTCGCACCTTCCGCTCGATATCGAAACGATTTTTACAATCAGAGTTGTAACTCCTGGTAGCCCGTGGGTACCCCGTCGTGACGACGTTCTCTCTCCTGGGTGCCCTCACGGGCCACCCCCACCCCCCACCCCCACCACACCCTTTCGAAACCCCCACCCAACTGTAGTGGCGACGGTCTCGCTTCGATCCCCTTCTCGATCGAGACCCCGTGAAGGTCGTCGTGTCACCGTGTAGCTCTCGACGGATTGTTCAAGCTAGCAGACACACAGCAGATTTTTACAACGTCGATTAAAATATACGATCATGGACAGTGACGTGGTACCATACACGACGCTCGGATCGACCGGTCTGGAGGTGTCCCAACTCGCCCTCGGCTGTATGAACTTCGGCAGTGAGGCCGAGTGGATGATCGACGATCGCGAGCAGAGCTTCGAGATCATCGACAGAGCGATCGACCTCGGGATCAACTTTCTGGACACCGCGAACGTCTATTCGACAGGTGAAAGCGAGGAAATCGTCGGCGAAGCCATCGCCAGCCATCGCCGGGACGAGCTGGTGATCGCGACGAAGGTCTTCGGGGAGATGCACGACGGCCCCAACGGACAGGGACTCTCGCGCAAGCACGTCATCGATCAGGCCCACGCCAGTCTGGATCGGCTGGGCGTCGACTACATCGATCTCTATCAGATCCACCGCTGGGACGAGGAAACGCCCGTCGAAGAGACGCTGTCTGCATTGACGTATCTCGTCGACGAAGGCCTGGTTCGGTACATCGGGGCCTCGACGATGGCGGGCTGGCAGTTCTCGAAAGCGCTGTACACCGCCGACATCGAGGGCTACGAACGGTTCGTCTCGATGCAGCCGGAGTACAACGCCGTCGATCGCCACGAGGAGGCGAACCTGCTGCCGATCTGTGCCGAGGAAGACATCGGCGTGATTCCGTGGTCGCCGCTGGCCGGCGGATTCCTCACCGGCAAGTACGAACGCGACGATGAGCCGGGCGAAGACTTGCGGGCTGCGACCGACGAGTACACCCAGAATCGCTTCACCGAGGAGAACTGGGACGTCCTGGACGAGATTCGGGACATCGCCGAACAGAAAGACGCGACGCCGGCGCAGGTCAGCCTCGCGTGGCTGCTCGAACAGGACGTCGTCACCGCACCGATAATCGGCCCCCGACGGCTCGATCACCTCGAAGAGAACGTCGCCGCCGTCGATATCGAGCTGACCGACGAGGAAGTAGAGCGGATCGCCGAGCCGAAGTTCCCGCAGTGGCCACAGCCAGGGAAGGATCGATGACGACGGACACTGGATCGATGACAACAATGGATACGTCCACGCTGACGACGGTACTCGAAGACGCCGGCCTCTCGCCGTACCAGGCCGACGCGTACGTGACCATCCTCGAACTCGGCTCCGCGTCGGCCACCGACATCGCCGAAAAGAGTGACGTCCCGGATCCACGGATCTACGACGTCCTCCGGGATCTGGAAAAACACGGCTACATCGAGACCTACGAGCAGGACAGCCTCCACGCCAGGGCCTACAGTCCGGATTCGGTGCTCGAAGACCTCCGCGAGCGTGCGGATCGGTTCGAGCAGGCCGCCGACGAGATCGAAGATCGCTGGGAAGCGCCGACGATGGACTCCCATACCGTGAGTTTCGTCAAGCGGATGGACACGGTTCTGGACAAAGCTGAGACGAAGATCAGGGAGGCAGTAAACCAGGTCCAGGTCGCCGCCGATCGCGAGCAGTACGAGCGCCTCCGTCCGGCGCTCAAAGCGGCCCACGAGAACGGCGTCCACATCAGGCTCGCACTGTACCTGGAAGAAGGCGAATCGCTCCCTCCGAAAGAAGAACTGGATAGCGTCGCGACACAGGTCCGATACCGGGCGATTCCGATGCCGTTTATCGCGCTCGTCGACCGGACCTCGACTTGCTTCGCCCCACACGTCCTCTCGGCGAACCGCTACGGAATCATCGTCGAGGACCGGACCCACGCGTACGTCTTCCACTGGTTCTTCATGGCTGGACTCTGGGAGTCGACGGAGCCGCTGGTCGAGGACACCGACGACTCGCTCCCGCGGACGTACGTCAACATCCGTCAGTGCATCCGGGACGTCTGGCCGCTGCTGGAGGACGGCGCGACGCTCTCTGTCAGCGTCGAGGGTCTCGAAGTCGAGTCCGGTTCGACGGTGTCCTTCGACGGCAAGATCGTCGACGTCTCGTACCCGAGTCTGGAAGCCGCGGGGACGGACGCGCCGTTCCTCTATCTGGGCGGACAGGCCACGATCACTATCGAGACCGACGACGGGACCGTCGACGTCGGCGGCTGGGGTTCCGTCATCGAGGACTACGAGGCGACCAAGATCGTCCTCGAAGGCGTCACCTACGAGTAGCTGTCATCGACTGCGGGTGGCAGACCAACACACCTTTGACGCTGTCCGTTCGTCCGGTTAGGACATGGTGAATAGCAGTACCACACCACGCGTCGGGATCGTCGGCCTCGGCGGTATCGGGGCCTATCACGCCGAACTCGTCCGCGAAAACGACGCCGAACTGGTCGCCGGGCTGGACGTCGACCCGTCCGCGCGCCAGCGTTTCGAGGCCGAATACGGAATCGACACCTACACCGACCGGACCAGCTTCTACGACGCGGTCGATGCGGTCATCGTGACGACGCCGAACGCCTACCACGAGGAGTATGCCGTCGGTGCGTTACGGGCCGGTCGTTCGGTACTCGTCGAGAAGCCACTCGCACACACGCTCGAGAGCGCCGAGCGGATCGCGACCGCAGCACAGGAGGCCGACGAAATCTGCATGGTCGGCTTTCACAACCGGTTCGACCCGCGTGCCGAAGCGCTGGCGGCCTACCGCGCCGACGACTTCTTCGGGTCGATCCAGCACGTCGACGCGACCTACGTCCGTCGCCGGGGCGTTCCCGGCAAGGGGACGTGGTTCACCGACGCTGACGTCGCCGGCGGCG
This sequence comes from Halapricum hydrolyticum, assembly GCF_025517535.1. Taxonomy (NCBI): domain Archaea; kingdom Methanobacteriati; phylum Methanobacteriota; class Halobacteria; order Halobacteriales; family Haloarculaceae; genus Halapricum; species Halapricum hydrolyticum. The sequence continues at coordinate 507,342 of NZ_JAOPKC010000001.1, read as the reverse complement.
GTGCGCTGATCGACATCGGCGTCCACGCTCTCGATCTCGTGCTCTCGGTGCTTTCGTTCCCCGATATCGAGGAAGTCAGCGGCGTCGCGCGATCGACGTTCGGACAGCGCGAGGACTACGTCGACGTCGAGGGCTGGGGCGGCGAGGACGGTACCGTCAGCGTCGAGGACTCGGTCACGGCGCAGCTACGAACCGCCGACGACGCGACAATCTCGCTGGATGTTGCGTGGGCCGCCAACCGCACCGACGAGAAGGCCTTCCGACTCCGCGGGACCGACGGCGGGGCGTACCTCGATATGAACGGCGAACTGACGCTGTACGAGTCGGTCGGTCACGGCGTCGATCACCACCGCACGACGACTGTCGAGACTGCCGACTACGACGGGCACGCGGCCGAGCAGCAGGCGTTCTTCGAGGCCGTCGCGACCGGCGAGCCGCCGGAGCGAAACACGGTCAAACAGGCACTGACAATCCAGCGACTCGTGGAGGCGATCTACCGCTCCAGTGCCGACGGCGAGGCCGTCTCACCACGATAGTCCCGGCGTGATCGACGCCCCGACACCGGGTCAGTCCGCCATTCCTACAATATACCCCCCGGTGACACGCACGTCAGCACGAATTCAAGTTCGTCCGACCCCTACGCTCGCTGATGACCGATCCGACTCCGACGCCCGGCATCCATCACGTCACCTGCATCGCCAGCGATCCCCAGGGGAACCTCGACTTCTGGGTCGAGACGCTCGGCCTGCGGCTGGTCAAGCGGTCGATCAACCAGGACGACCCCGGCACGTACCACTTCTTCTTCGCCGACGCCGAGGGCACGCCCGGCACGAGCATGACGTTTTTCCCGTGGCGCGATCTCCCCCAGGGTCAGGCCGGTGCCGGACAGGCCGCTCGAACGGCGTTTCGGGTCCCCGAGGGCAGCCTCGACTACTGGGAGGCGCGCTTCGAGGAGTACGGCGTCGACTACGACGACCGGTTCGAGCGCGTCGTCGAGAGGCCGGAAGACAGCACAGCAAGGGCGAACGACGGAGCCCGCCACGCCGAAACCGTACTGCCGTTTCGCGATCCCGACGGGCTGGCGCTCGAACTGGTCGCCGTCCCGATTCCCGAAGACGATCCGACCGTCCCGTGGACGGCCTTCGTCCCCGAGGACGCGGCGATTCGGGGCTTTCACTCGGTAACGCTGTGGCTGTCCGATCCCGATCCGACGGCCGAACTCCTCCGGACGATGGGGATGGACGAACTTGGACCGGTCACGTCTGAAAGTGGCGGTCCCGAAAGAGAGCGACGGCGCTTCGCTGGGTCCGGACCCGTCGGGACGTACGTGGATCTCGTCCGGTCGACCGATCGGGGGCGACAGGGCCACGGGACAGTCCATCACGTCGCGTTCCAGACGCCGACCGACGACGACCAGATGGCGATGCGGGCGGCCGTCCGGGAAGCGGGACTGAACCCGACCCGGCAGATCGACCGCCACTGGTTTCGGTCGGTGTATTTCCGGGAATTCGGCGGCGTGCTCTTCGAGCTGGCGACCAGCGATCCGGGCTACACCAGCGACGAACCGCTCGACTCGCTCGGCGAGCGACTCGTCCTCCCCGGCGAGTTCGAACGGCGACGCGAGGAGATTGAATCGCAACTGACAGACGTGACCGTCCCGCGTCCGGAGTCGGCCACGGAAGGAAAGTAAGGGGTCCGCTATTCGGATTCCAGCTGGGTGACGTACTCCTTGACGATCTGCTCTTCGGCGCGATGGAGGGTCTCGCTCGCGGTCGATTTCGCGATGTCTAGACGGTCGGCCAGCTCGGTCAGCGAACTCTCCCGGGGTGTGTCGTAGTACCCGGCGTCGACGGCCTCGACGACGAGGCGACGCTGGCGATCGGTCAACAGCGGTTCTTCGGCGACGTGCTGGCGGATGTAATCGACAGTGTAGCTGATGTCGAACTGGTCCAGCTGCTCGCCGAGTGCCGACAGCCGATCCTGCGGAGCCGTCAGTTCCCAGACGGCCTCGCCGTCGCCGATCTCGAAGGGCATCTCCAGCGGGATCCCCGAATCACGGGCCGGAAAGAGCAACAGCGGCATCGTCGTCCGAAACCGGATCAGTACCTTGCCGTCCTCCTCCTGCAGGCGGTCGATGTCGGTCACGTCCTCGTAGCTCGCCATCTTCGAGAGGACTGCAGCGGTGTCCTCGGCGATCACCTCCGCGAGCCCGACGCCGGCGTCGACGTCGTCGCTCAGGGCCGCGAGCACTCTGAACGTCGCGTCCGGATACAGTCGGGTGAGTTCGCCCAGCCACACCTCCCGTGGCACTGTCAGCGTGAGCTTCGCCCGTGGCATTACCCGATCGAACGTGTTCGGGACACTAGTCCCCACCGGTTCGAAACGGGACGGGACGATACGTCGTCCCCGAACACGTTCGCGCGAAGACACTCGCTGCTGGCGAAGAGAGTACCGACCATGGCCGAAACCGAGCTCGATCTCAGGGACGTTCCGCCGCCACAGCGCCATCCGAAGATCCACAACGCCTTCGAGTCGCTCGACAGCGGTGACGTACTGACGATCCTCAACGACCACGAGCCGAAACCGCTGTTCTACGAATTCCGGGCTGAAGTCGAGACCTTCGACGCGGAGGGTTACGAGGTCGAACAGCGCGACGAGCGGACGTTCGTCGCGAAACTCCCGAAACAGTAACCGCAGCTTGAAACGCTGTCAGCGTCCAATCACAGCTATGGAGTCCGTCACCGTCACACGCACGATCGAGGCACCGCCCGAAGAGATCGAAGACGTGCTCGCGGATCTCGAGCCGTTCATGCGAGCGTCGGGATTCGACGAGGTCGACGTCGAAGGCGATCGACTGGAGATCTCGAAAGCGCTGGGGTTGTTGCGGATCTCACTGACGCTTGAGGTGTACGAGGACGACGAGGCGGCCCTGGCCTACGAGCAGACCGAGGGGAACTTCGAGTCCATGACGACGACGTACGCACTCTCCGAACAGGACGGGGAGACCGAGGTGACCGCCGAAACCGAGTTCGCGCTCGACGCACCCGGCGGATCTATCCTCGACGCGACGGTCGTACAGCGCCAGCGCCGCAAGGAACTCGAAGCGCAACTGAACTACCTCGAAGAGGAACTGTCCTAGCGGCCCCACCCGCGCCGGTGTCGAGCGAATGGGCGAACACGTTCGGGAGAGTACGCTTCGGGAAGCAGAATGCAGTATTGGATATGTCCAGCACCGACGCCGAACCGATCACGGATCGCCTCCATACGGGGTCGTGGTCCGCGAATCTCGAACAGCCCGAACACGCCGCCGACCGCGAACTCCTCGTCGAGCAGGCGATCGAGGCCGTCCGCCACACGGCCGAGGGAACACACGTCAACCTCGTCACTCACGGAGAGCACGGTCACCCGGACGGATACCTCTACGAGGCGCTTCGGGAGGCGATCGGGGGGATCGACGTGACGTACGTCGACCGGTGTGGCTGTGGCGGCCACGTCACGCGAGTGTTCGTCCGGGACCGACAGTGAGGTGAACGACCGATGTATTCAGAACACGGCGACCCCGAACCCGACGATCCGGAGACCGAGCAGACGGGCGCGTTTGAACGGTCGCCCATCTCAGAGAGAGAACGCGGTTCGTCGGCACAGACTCGCGATCCGGAACGGCTCGCGCGGGCGATCCGGCGACGCGGCCGCGAGATCGAACAGCAGGAACTAGAGCGTGCCCTCTCGCGCCTGGAGGCGATGGATAGCCTGACCGACGATCGACGGCAGGTGCTCGCCGAGACGGCGTCGGCGATTACCGCGAGCGTCCTCGCCGCGCCGCTCATGTCGCTTTCCGACCACGACGACTTCGGGGACGCGGATCTCGAACGGATCGAATCGCTGCTTGCGCCCGAGACTCCCCGGTGACACCCCTCGTGCCGCCAACGGAGCGGGACCGCAGCCTCACGCAGTCGGGCAGAACCCGACGACGGCGCGAGTCGAGCAGAGCAGTTGACGCGGACATCCGGAGTTGCGGGACCTTCCCAGATCACACTCGGGGGCAGAGTCGTTTGACGGCAACTGACTCGCCAGCGGGTGGGGACGATCTATCGGGTTCGCCGGCGTGCGAACGCCTGGAAGGGGTTGACGTGTGTCAGTCGTCGCGTTTCGTCCTCGCCCACGACGTCACTGAGCTTCGGCAGAAAGGTCTCCGGGAGGTACGTGTAAGGATCTGGTTCGCCCCCGCCCGGCGCTGAGGGGTCGTACCATCCGCGATCCATGCTGAGGAGAACGTGATCGCCGAGTCCTGCATCCAGCGCTGACTCGATGCGATCCAGGTAGTACGCGTCTGACTTCTCGCCACCGATAGCGTCGTATTCGATCCACGCGCCTCGCTCGGCGACCTCCCGGTGTAGCGAGGGATCGTCCTCTGCCTGTGTGTGAATCCAGACGAACCGACTGGGATCGTAACCGACGTCCTCGATCACGTCGAGTTGGTCGTGGGCGATCCGTCCCGCGGTGGTGTGGCTGCCGATGAGCGCGCCGGTTTCCGCGCCCGCCGCCGCTGCGGCGCGGAGGATTTTCTCTTCTATCTCGGTCACGCCGTCGTCGCTCGACGCGAGTTTGATCCAGGCCGCACGGACTCCGGTGTTCTCGATTCCCTCTGTCAGTTCTTCCACCATCCACTCGCGAATCTCGGTCTCGCTCGCGTCGCGGGCCCAGTCCGGGATGTGGGGCTCCCGGTAAATCCCTGTCGGGAGGACGAGCGGGAGGCCGGTCGCCTCCGAGACGGCGACGTCGATGTCAGCACGCCGACCCACGCCCGTCGGCGTGCACTCCACCAGGCACGTGACGCCGGCGGACATCGCCGCCTCGACCTCGGGGCCCATTAGCTCGATCACGTCGGCCGCCTTTGCGTCCCGCCAGTTCTCTTCCTCGATCGGCCCGAGGTCTACGAAGACGTGCTCGTGGGGCAGAATCAGCCCTAGGTCGTCGGAGCGTAGGGTGCCCTGTGTTGTGATCAGTTCGGCCATGGTTTCGCCACTCGGCGGACGGGTATAGGGATTATGCAAAAACGGTTCGGCGTGCAAGACGTCTCCGCTGTATTCACCACGCCAATCATCTGCCGGCCTGATCAGGGCGGTTCTCATAGCTGTGAAAAGCTTTCTATCTTCATACAGCGAGAGAATCTCGCCTTTCCGGTTGGTTCGGGAAGCCCCGTCGTCGTTGGGTTGCGCCCGACTGCCTGAGGGAGGTCCGCTCGCTCTCTGTTCACGACGGGGAGGAGGCCACACCGCGCTGTGTATTGAGATGGCTGTCGCCCCTGCTGAGGCCGACAGGTATATTCTCGATCTGATATCGGGCGTCGGCTTTTCTTTCAGCAGCGCCAAGCCCCCACCATGACAGATATTGACACCGTTCTTTTCGATCTCGATGGGACGCTCTGTCGGCGCACACAGGACATGCAGATGGTATACGAGCAGGCGTTCGAACGTATCGGGGAGACGCCGTTCGGCCATCCGGAGGCCCTCTGGACGGCGCTGGAGGGGCCGCCGGACCACAGCGACACGGTCGGGTACTTCGGTGCGGGATTCGCCAGGGTTGCCGCCCAGCACGGGCGATCCAGCGTCGACACGCTCGCGCTCGCCCGGGCAATGGTCTCGGCGATCGACGACAGAGCGGTAACTCGCCTCCCGGGTGTGGAGACTGCACTGGAGAGTGCAGCGGCGGTCGGTCCGATCGGCGTCGTCACCAACGGTCCACGGGACCGTCAGCGGACGAAACTCGAGGCACTCGGCGTTGCAGACCGGTTCGACGCGCTCGTCTACGGCGCGGAGCTTCCCCGCTCGAAGCCACACACTGCGCCGTTCGATCGTGCCCTCGAGGAACTCGGCGTGTCCCGAGGAGGGACACTGTACGTCGGCAACTCGCTGGGGTACGACGTCGCCGGCGCGCACAACGCAGGGCTGTCGGCGGCGTGGTTGCACGAGGACCGGGAGGTTGGGGCGTACGAACCGGAGTACGTGATCGACTCGCTCGTCGAGCTCCCGGCGATCCTGCGGGGAAGCCGATGATCGAGTCGCTGCTGGCGACGGCGTTCGACGCCGAGCCGTTGCGTACCGCGGCTGCGGTCGCACTCGATACCATCGACGGCACTCCGGTCGAAGTCGTACCGATCGATCGCGGTCGTCGAAAGCAGACGGCAGTCGCCAGGTTCGCGGACCGCGGGCCGGTCGTCGTACAGGTCTGCACCGAGCGGACCTGGCTGCGCACGGAGGCGGCGCTGTTGGGTGCGATCCGCCGGCAAACGTTCGTCCCCGTTCCCCCAGTGCTCGCGGCAGGCACGCACGGCGGCGTCGCGTACATGCTTACCGCCTACGTCGCCGGCGACGATCTCCACGAAGTGTTCGCCTCGACCGGCGACGAGACGCGCCGCGACCTCGCGCGCTGGTTCGGCACGGCACTCGCCCGGCTGCACGAAGCGTTCCGGTTTGACGGCCACGGGCGACTGACGCTCTCGGACGGGACGTTCGTGTCGGACGGTCGAGACTGGGGAGCGTGGTTCCGGGAGTACGGGCGGCGAGCCATCGACCGACTCCCCTCGGAGTTCGATCCGCTCCGCGACGACCTCCGTGCCCTGGTTGCGGTCTCACCGGGCACCGATCCTGTCGCCCGACTGTTTCCGTGGGACTTCCGTCCCGGTAACGCCCTGGTCGCCGACAATTCGATAACGGCAGTGCTAGACTGGGAAGCGCCGCTTGCGGCCGCGCCCGCCCTCTCGATCGCGAAATCCGAGTACCTCGTCGCAGACTGGTATGTCACCGATCCCGAACCGCTCCGTCGGGCGTTCAGAGACGGGTACGCTGAGGTCAGGGCCGTCCCGACGATCCGTGCTGCGCATCGCGTCGTCGCTATCGCCGAGAGCGCGGTCGATTCCGCCGGCGACGTGACGAACCCTCGCTATCCGCCGGTCGGCAGAGACGAGTCCGTCGCGTTCCACCGGGCATCACTGGAAGAAGCGCTGACTGCGGGCTGATATGCGGTACTCCGACCACTGCCGCTCCCGGGGACTAGTTGTGATACACTTCGATCACTGCCGTTCGGAACGTGCCGTTCGCGACCGTTCGAGCAGCTCGTCGAGCAACTTGTGCTGGGCGGCCGAGAGGTGTTCAGTGAACGTCGGCGTCGCGATGTCCAGCGCCTCGGCGACTTCGCCCGCGCTCGCGCACTTCGGATGCGAAAAGTAGCCCATCTCGTGGGCGGTTTCGAGGACTTCTCGCTGACGAGTCGTCAGCACGTCCAGATCGACGATTGTCCGCCGGGTTCCGTCATCGTCCTCTTGTGAGCGGGTGAGTCGGCGGATCTGTACGCCCTCGTGGCTCGCTTTGAGATCGCTGACGACATCCCGGATCGTCTGGAGATCAGTCGTCATGAACGTCACCAGGACCGACCCGTCGACGATCTGGATGTCGCGGACAGCACACCCGCTCTGCTCGACGAGTTCGCAGACACAGCCCTGGTTTGCGGGCCGCGAGAACCGGTGAACCGTCTGCTCGCCGTAGGAGAAGATCGGCTCCGACTCGAACGTCGAGAGCCACGCCGCGTCGTCGCTGACGGTAAACTCTTCGGTGACCGTGCCGCCGTCCGCGGGTGTACTGCCCCGCGATACCGACGTGATCGTGCCGGACGAGCCCGCATGGGTCGCCAGCTGACAGACGGCTGGCCCCTCGACGCGGACCTCCGCACAGATCCCGGTCATTATATTAAGCTACTCACCCCACAGCGAAAGGCGTGGTGGCGAATATGTTCGGGCAAATCGCCGTAGTACTCGCAACTTCCCCCGTTATAAATCGATCGCCGAATATATTCATAGAGAATCTGATATAAAGTCCCTCAGGCGTTAGGTCGAGGGCCTACACCGGACGGGTGTGTATCACTGGTAGAGCCCGTACTGTGTCGGCCGGCACGTCGAGCAGTACGGTCACTGAACCATGAACAGGAAGACACTCGTCATCGCCGCGGTGGTGATCGCGGTCCTCTTGCCGATGTGGTACGTCGCACTGCACGGCGAGCCGCCGTCGGAGGAGATCGCGATCGACCAGAGTGTCTCGGAGATACAGCCTCTCGACGGGGTCCTCGACACGCCGAACAAGCTCTCGCCGAGCCAGGTCGGCGTGATCGTCTGGGTCGCCCTGTTCGGGCTCTTCGGGACACTCGCTGCGGTCCACCGCTTCATGAACCGGGCAGTGAGACCACCTGATCCGGACGCCACCACGGACGGTGGCCGGACGGGGTGGTCCTGGATCGACACCGACCACCGGTGGGTGGTCGAGTACCACGACGCGACCGAGTCCGTGGAGGGACTGGCAGCGATGGGCGGTCTGACAGTGCTAGCGATCGTCTTCGCCGCGCTGTTCACCGGCGAGTATCTCACGCTCGCGCGCACTCAGTACTTCGGGCTGTACGCCACCGGGATGTTCCTCTCGCTGGCACTGCTGACCGTGGCGTATTACGCCTGGTTCCTCCCGCACGTCGAGGTCGCCGAACAGCGAGGGCACGAACCATGACCGGATCGCACGACGACCAGTGGGACGAACACGACGACCAGGGGCACGGTGAGCACGATCACGACGATGACAGTCGCGGACAACCGAGCATCTACACTGACGTGCGCGCGCAGGTGCGCCGCCGCGACTATGCGAAGGCGCTGGCGACGGTCGGCGGACTGACGGCGATCGCTAGCCTGGCGGCACCGCTGGCGAGCTTGCAGCGCGTCTTCGAGCGCGAATACACCGGCCCAGTCTACGGCGACGGGATCCCGCTGGTCGACGGGAGCGGCGAGCGAATCACGGAAAACCGCCTCAGCGACGGCGAGCAACTCACCGTCTTCCCGGAACCGCGACCGGGGCTGGAGGACGCGCCGACGCTGCTCGTCCGGTTCCCCGAATCGGAGTACGGCGGCGAGACCAACATGGCGTTCACCGCTGGCGGGTACGCCGCCTATTCGAAAGTCTGTACGCACGCAGGCTGTATGGTCGACGATCGGGAGAACTCGACGTGGGTCTGTCCCTGCCACTACGGCAAGTTCAACCCGAAGAGCGGGGCGAGAGTCGTCGGCGGTCCCGCACCGCGGCCGCTCCCGCAGCTGCCGATCACCATCTCCAGCGAGGGATATCTGGTCGCGACCGGTGACTTCGAGGGCCCCGTCGGGCCCGGAGGTGAGTGATGTCGCTGTCGAGCGCACTCTATCGGTGGTTCGACGACCGTCTCGATCTCGGCGACGCCGAGGAGTACGCGGGCAAGGCCTTCCCCGCAGAGGATTCGTTCCTGCTGGGCGAGGTCGCGCTGTTCAGCTTCGTGATGCTCGTGCTGACGGGGATCTTCCTCGGCTTCTTCTTCGAGCCGTCGACTTCCCAGACGACCTACGAGGGCTCGGTCGTGAAGTTCCAGGGCGAGGAGCTGCCGGCGGCGTTCGCGTCGGTGTTGCAGATCACCTACGACGTGCCCTTCGGCATGTTCATCCGCCGGTTCCACCACTGGGCGGCGCACCTGTTCGTCGCCTCGATCGGCCTGCACATGCTGCGCGTGTTCTTCACGGGCGCGTATCGCAATCCCCGCGAACCAAACTGGATCGTCGGGACCGGCCTGGCGATCCTGGCGATGGGCGGCGCGTACACCGGCTACGCGCTGCCGTTCGACGAATTCGCCGCGACGGCGACGGGGATCGGCTACAACGTCGCCACGTCGATCCCGATCGCTGGCGACGCGATCGGGAAGATCGTCTTCGGCGGGTCGTTCCCCTCGAGCGCGACGATACCGCGCATGTACTTCCTGCACGTGCTGGTGATTCCGCTGTTGATCGCGGTCGGGCTGGCAGTACACATGGGCGTCTTGATCCGCCAGAAGCACACCGAGGCCCAGCGCGACGACGACGTCGCGCCGACCGAGACGAGAGGGAAGACCGTCGATCGCGACGACGATACGGTCGTCGTCGGCCTGCCGGCGTTCCCCAACCAGGCGGCGGTTTCGGCCGTCGTGTTCTTCCTGACGCTGGCGACGCTGTCGATTCTGGCGGGCTTCCTGCCGGTTCACAACATCGCCGAGTACGGGCCACAGAACCCCGCCGGAACTCCTGCACTGATCATGCCGGACTGGTTCTTCATGTGGCTGTACGGATTCTTGAAGGTGCTACCGTCGGGGCTGTCGTTCACGATCCCGGGCATCGGGATCCACGTCAGCACGGAGTTCATCGGTGGCGTGCTGCTGCCGACGCTCATGTTCCTGGTCATTTTCGCCTGGCCGTTCATCGATCGGGACGACGAGCCGGTTCACTTCACCGCGGATCCGCTCGATCGGCCCTGGCAGACCGGTCTCGGCGTCGCGGCGGTCGTGTTCGTGATGATCGCTTCGATCGCGGGGATGAACAACCTGCTCGCGGAGGCAGTCGGCCTCAGTACGGACGTTCTGAACCCGACTCTGCTGGCCGCGATGATCGTCGGCCCGATCGCGGCGTTCGGGATCGTCTACCGGACGCTACAGGTACCCGACAGCGACGCTACCCCGGAGGTGCCTGCCGATGACTGAACTCGAACTGCAGACGCGGACGTATCGACACGTAGACATCGCGAGCAAACTGCTCGGACTGGCGCTGATCGCGGCCGGCCTGGAAGTCGGCCCGGTCAGCGCGGCCGGAGCGGTGCTCGTGACGCTCGGAATCGCACTCGGAACAGCAACCGTCTTCATCCAGACCAATGAGTAGCAACGACGATCCGGACGACGTCTCGCGCCGTGACTTCATGAAGGGAGTCGGCGTGGCGAGCGTCGTCGGCGCGACGGGCGCAACGATAGCACAGCAGGGCATGAACCACCTCGAACTGGTCGACGATCCGATCGGCTCCTACCCCTACCGGGACTGGGAGGACTTCTATCGCGAGGAGTGGGACTGGGACTCAATCGCCCGGTCGACACACAGCGTCAATTGCACCGGCTCCTGTTCGTGGGACGTCTACGTCAAGAACGGTCAGGTATGGCGCGAACAGCAGGCCAACGACTACCCTCGATTCGACGAGGATCTCCCGGATCCGAACCCACGTGGCTGTCAGAAAGGGGCCTGTTACAGCGATTACGTCGACGCCGAGCAGCGCGTGAAATACCCGCTCAAGCGTACCGGCGAGCGCGGCGATGGTCAGTGGAAGCGGATTAGCTGGGACGAGGCGTTGCGGGAGATCGCCGAACACGTCATCAACGAGGTGACTGAGGGGCGATACGACGCCATTTCGGGTTTCACGCCGATCCCGGCGATGAGCCCCGTCTCCTTCGCCTCGGGAACGCGGCTGATCAACCTACTCGGTGGCGTCAGCCACAGCTTCTACGACTGGTATTCGGACCTGCCGCCGGGCCAGCCGATCACCTGGGGCCACCAAACCGACAACGCCGAGAGCGCCGACTGGTACAACGCCGATTACATCATCGCGTGGGGTAGCAACGTCAACGTCACGCGCATCCCCGACGCGAAGTACTTCCTCGACGCCGGCTACGACGGTGCCAAGCGGGTCGGAATCTTCAGCGATTATTCCCAGACGGCGATCCATACCGACGAGTGGCTCAGCCCGAACCCGGGGACCGACACTGCGCTCGCGCTGGGGATGGCCCGTACCATCGCCGAGGAAGGTCTGTACGACGAGGACCACCTCAAAGAGCAGTCTGACATGCCGTTGCTCGTCCGGGCGGACACCGGGAAGTTCCTGCGGGCCAGCGAGGTCCCGGGACTCGGCGAGGACGTCGACGATCCCGAGAAAGTGATGGTCATGCAGGACGGCGAGGGCGAGTTGCGGATCGCGCCCGGCTCGCTCGGCGACCGCGAGGCCAAGTACGACGACAGCAAGTCGATCGAACTGGACTTCGATCCCCAGCTGGACGTCGAGACGGAGGTGACGACCACCGACGGGCAGGTTCCCGTCCGGTCTGTATGGGTCAATCTCAATGAAGAGCTGTCGAACTACACGCCCGAGTACGTCGCCGAGGAGACCGGCGTCGGCGAACAGACCCACCAGAAGATCGCCAGGGAGTTCGCCGAGGCGGACGCCGCGAAGATCATCCACGGCAAGGGGATCAACGACTGGTATCACAACGACCTGGGCAACCGCGCGGTCCAGTTGCTCGTCACGCTGACCGGCCACATCGGCCGCAACGGTACCGGCGTCGATCACTACGTCGGCCAGGAAAAGATCTGGACGTTCAACGGCTGGAAGACGCTGTCGTTCCCCACCGGCAGCGTCCGTGGTGTGCCGACGACGCTGTGGACCTATTTCCACGGCGGGATCCTCAATAACACCGACGAGGATACTCGATCGAAGATCCTGAAATCAGTAAACGAGGGATGGATGCCGGTCTATCCCGAGAAGCGCGAAGACGGCTTCCGGCCGGAACCGACGACGATGTTCGTCTGGCGGGGGAACTTCTTCAACCAGGCCAAGGGGAACGTCGCCATCGAAGAGGTTCTCTGGCCGAAACTCGATCTCGTGGTGGACATCAACTTCCGGCTGGACTCGACGGCGCTGTACGCGGACATCGTCCTGCCGGCCGCGAGCCACTACGAGAAGACTGACCTGAACATGACGGACATGCACACCTACGTGCACCCGTTCACGCCGGCAGTCGAGCCACTCGGTGAGGCAAAGACCGACTGGCAGATCTTCAGAGAGCTCGCAGCGAAGATCCAGGAGATCGCAGAACGGAGAAGCATCGACTCGGTCCAGGATCGCAAGTTCGACCGCGAGATCGACCTGCAGTCGGTTCACGACGATTACGTCCGCGACTGGGCGACCGGCGAAGAGGGCGCCCTCGAAGACGACGAGGCCGCCGCCGAATACATCCTCGAACACTCGGAGGAATCTAACCCCGAAGACGGCGACCACATCACGTTCGCGGACACGGTCGAACAGCCACAGCGGTTCGAAGCCGCCGGCGACCACTGGACCTCTGACCTCGAAGACGACAAAGCCTACGCCCCCTGGAAAGACTTCGTTCAGGACAAGGAGCCGTGGCCGACGTTCACGGGCCGCCAGCAGTACTACATCGACCACGACTGGTTCCTCGAATACGGCGAGCAACTACCGACGCACAAGCGACCACCGGAACAGCAGGACCAGCGGGAGTACCCCCTGCGGTACAACACGCCCCACGGCCGGTGGTCGATCCACTCGACGTGGCGCGACAGCGAGAAGATGCTGCGGCTGAACCGCGGTGAACCGGTCGTGTTCATTCACCCCGACGACGCGCAGCGACGCGGGATCGAAGACGGCGATCGCGTCGAGATCTACAACGACCTCTCGGAGATCGAAGCGATCGCCAAGATATACCCCTCCAGCGAACCCGGCACGGTCCGAATGTGGTTCGCCTGGGAGAAATACCAGTTCCCCAATCGCGAGAACTTCAACTCGCTGATCCCGATGTACATGAAGCCGACCCAGCTGGTGCAATACCCCGAAGACAGCGGCGAACACCTGCACTTCTTCCCTAACTTCTGGGGGCCGACCGGCGTCAACAGCGACGTTCGCTGTGACGTGCGACCCAAGGGGGGTGAGGACTGATGGCTCACGATAACATCGAGATCGCCGACGGGGTCGACCACCAGGTCGCGATGGTGATGGACCTCAACAAGTGTATCGGCTGTCAGACGTGTACGGTCGCCTGCAAGACCCTCTGGACCGAACGCGAGGGGACTGAGTACATGTACTGGAACAACGTCGAGACCCGTCCCGGGAAAGGGTACCCGCGAAACTGGGAGCAGAAGGGCGGTGGCTGGGAATCCGAAGAACACACCCAGCGGACGCCGGGCGAGATCCCCTCGAGCGAAGACTACGGCGAAGCCTGGGAGTTCGATCACGAGGGCATCCTCAAAGAGGGCGAGGACAAGAAGCTCGCCCCCGAGGGCGGCAAGCCCGAGTGGGGACCCAACTGGGACGAAGACCAGGGTGCGGGCGAACACCCCAACAGCTACTACTTCTACCTGCCGCGGATCTGCAACCACTGCACGCATCCCTCTTGTGTCGAAGCCTGTCCGCGCCAGGCAGTCTACAAGCGCGAGGAGGACGGGGTGGTCCTGGTCGATCAGGACCGCTGTCGCGGCTACCGGTACTGCGTCGAGGGCTGTCCCTACAAGAAGATCTACTACAACGCCGTCTCGAAGAACTCCGAGAAGTGCGTGTTCTGCTACCCCCGAATCGAGGGCGAGGGGCCGGACGACGAGGTACACCCGCCGGCCTGCGCCGACCAGTGTGTGACCCAGCTCCGGCTGGTTGGCTATCTGGACGATACCGATGGGCCGATCTACAAGCTCGTCGAGCAGTACGAGGTCGCGCTCCCGTTGCACCCGGAGTACCAGACGACCCCGAACGTCTACTACATCCCGCCGTTTGCACCGCCACAGCACTCCAGGGACGGCGAGACGGTCGACGCGGAGCGGATCCCGCGGTCGTACCTCGAACAGCTGTTCGGCGACCGGGTCAACGACGCCCTGGAGACGATCGAACGAGAGCGACAGAAAGTCGAACGCGGTGGATACAGCGAACTCATGGAGATCCTTCAGGACACCAATCCGGCTGAACAGTACAGACTGGAGGTGTTCGACGATGTGTGAACGAAGCGAACAATCGTCGAGCTCGCCAGAGCTTTGCTCTGGAGGTGTTCGACGATGACTGACCGATCGACGTGGACGTTCGTCGCGCTTGCGGCACTACTGGTCGTCGTCGCGGGCGCGATGCCGCTGCTCGCGGACGCTAGACCGGCGTACGAGATCCCGTCACCGACAGTCGAAGACGACCTCGACGGGACGGACGCCTCGGGCTGGGAGGATGTCCCGGCCGCTGAAGTGCCGCTCGAATCCGCGCCGAGCGGGCTGCCGAACGCCGAGATGGTCTCGACGCGGTCTGTCGAGGTGCAGGCCGCTCGCTCCGATGGCGAGGTCTACCTGCGCATGCAGTGGCAGGACGAAGAAGCCAGCGAGAGCGCCAGCGCACCACAGGCCTTCGCCGACGCGGTCGCGGTCCAGATCCCGGCCGATCCCGGCGTGCAGCCGGCGATCGCGATGGGGAGCCAGTCGAACCTCGTGAACGTCTGGTACTGGAACGCCGACACCGGCACCGAGGAGCTGCTGGCCGGCGGGCAGGGATCCACGACGGAGTTCGAAGACGCCTCGGTACAGACGTGGGCCGAACACACCGGGAGCGGCGAGGACGGCACCTGGACTGTCGTGTTCAACCGACCTGTCGATCCGGCGGGTGACAATCGGACGGCCATCACCGGCGGCGAGGATCTCGATATCGCCTTCGGCGTCTGGGACGGCGGCAATGCCGAGCGATCCGGTCACAAGGCCGTCAGCGAGTGGTACTACCTGCCGCTTGCCGGCGACTCGGGCGGGCCACCGTTCGAGTCGATCCTGTGGGCGATCGCCGGGATCGCGATCGTCGCCGTCGTCGTCGTGACCATACAGGGCATCCGACGAGTGCGAACCGGCGGAGGTGAGTGACGTGGCGACCCGGAGCGACACCGCCGACACGTACGACCGGGACGCCGCGGCCAGGAGCGCACTGTACGCACTGCTTGCGCGCGCCTTCGACAACCCCGATCGGGAGTTCCACGCGGCCGCGACCGACGGAGATCTGGCGAGGGAGGTCGATACCTACCTCGAACGGTCGTCGCTGTCTGTCGAGCGTCCGCGCCTCGAAACAGAGCAGGGATACGAGGAGCTCTGTGGGACGTACAACCGGCTGTTCACGCTCGGCCACGCCGAGTACACCGACCGGACCGACGGCTCCCTGGAGAGCGAGGGGCCGCCCGTCCCGCTGTACGAATCGAAGTACCGCGACGTGGACTGGAACGCGATCAACGTCGATCTCGCACGCGCTTACGAGCACTTCGGGCTGTCTGTGTCCAGCGAGGAGCGCGACCACCACGACAACCTCAGGCTGGAACTGGAGTTCGCGGCCTATCTCGCCCGGCGCGAGGCCGCAGGCGAGACCGACGCCGCCCGCGCACGCCGGGACTTCCTCGATCGACACCTCGACCCGTTCGCGACGGCGCTCGAACGGCGTCTCGAAGACGTCGAGGCGACGTTTTACGCCGACCTGGCTCGACTGCTCGAACGGGTCGTCTCCAGCGACAGCCGCGACCTGCGGGAGCGCTACGGGGCGAGTGACCATGACTAGGGTAGCGACTGCCGACGCGTTACCCGAGCTGCGCAGTCTCGACGTCGACACGCGTCTCGTCGCTGGGGTCTTCGGACTCGCCGGCGCGGCCGGACTCCTCGTCGCGCGCGTTGCCCTGAACGCGAATCTCGCGTCGGGCGTCGCAGGATCGATGGGGACGCTGCAGCTCCTGGCGACGCTCGGTCCGGCGCTGGGCGCGCTCGTCGTCGCGACCGCTACTGACGACGCCCCGGAGCGGATCGGCCTCGCGTTCGTCGGCGTGTTCGGCCTGCTGGCGGCGATCGTCCCGGCAGCAACGACGGCTGCGGTCGTCGCAGTCGTCGCCGGTGGCTCGCTCGCCGTCGCCAGGCGCTGGCGGCAGGTCGATCGCTCCCTCGACTGGCACGCGCTGCCCGTCGTGGCGCTCGTGTCGGCGGTCGCCGTCTCGCTGGCGGCCGGCATCGGCGTCGCGTCGGCGACGCTGTGGCCGATCGGGACGAACCTCGCGTTGCTCGGCGCGGCGGCCACACCTGCGCTGCTCGGGCACGGACGGACCGACTGGGCGTTCGGTGGCCTCGTTGCGGCAGTGCTGGTCGCGATCGGGCTGAGCGCACCCTTTGTCACCGGCGCAGTGACGCTGATCGGCGGTGGCGTCGTCGGCGCGTCGCTGCTCGTCCTCGCCGTCGGGCTGGCCGGGCTCACGACGACCGCCAGCGCGGCCGCACGGACGCGCCACTGGCACGCACTCCTCGGGGCGGGACTCCTCTTTGCCGCCGGCGTCCCGGCCTCGCTGCCGCGGGCGCTCGCAGTCGTGCTGGGCGTGCTGCTGCTGGTCGAGCGCCGAGGAGGTGTCTCGGCGTGACCGATCCGGACGACTTCCAGCCCGACGCCACGTCGGAGTCAGGGTTCGACAGCGACGACCTGGCGGACCCGGAACTCGGGGCCTCGGAGAGCGAGCACCCCGAAGCGGACGGCCCGCCGGACCCGCAGCTCGATCCCGCGAAGAGTCCCGGATTCGACGCCGAGATCGAATCGCTGGCCGACATCGAAGTCGGGCGCGACGACGTCACGATCGGTACGGCGACGCCGGCGGAACTGACCGTCGCCGACACGACGCCGGTCGCAGACGACGGGCATGCGGAGCTCCTCGAAACGCTCGAAACGGGCCCGGCTCCGAAACGACGGCGGGCGGCACTGGCGCTCGCCGAGCGCGAGCCGATCGACGCCGTCGTCGACGCGCTGGCCACGCGGGTCCACGAGGACCCCGATCCGGACGTTCGCCAGTTCGCCGTCGAGGCGCTGGGCGACCTCGGGGCCGATGTCGCGTCGACGGTCGCCCGCGAGGCGCTCGACGATCCGAACCCGTGGGTCCGTGCGGAGGCCGTCGTCGTCCTCGACGGTCGCGATCGGCGGGCACACGCTGACGCGATCGAAGCACGGCTCGAAGACGAGCATCACGCCGTGCGGCGCAACGCCCTGCTGTCGCTGTCGAAACACAGCGGGGCGGACCTGCTGGAGACGCTGCTCGCGTTCGAGGACGACGACAGCGAACGCGTCCGCGAGTGGGTCGCGGAGTTGCTCGGCGATTTCGACGACGAGCGGGCGCGAGCGGCGCTCGACCGTCTTCGTGATGATGACAGTGACATCGTCGCCGAGGCGGCCACGCACGCACTCGACAGCGACAGCGATCGTCGCGAGCTGTTCACCAGGAGTACCGTTCCGACCGACCAGCCGCGCCACGACGTCCCACCGGACCTCTGACAATGTCCACATCCGAACTCCCCGACGATCCCCACGAGGCGGTCAGAGAGGCGCTTTCGGAGGTGTCGGTGCCGGGTATCGAGTCGGATCTCATCAGCGCCGGCGTCGTCTACGAGATCGACCTTCACGGCGGCAATCTGACGGTCATCGTCGACATATCGCCGTATCCGGCGGCTTCCGACGAGAACGTGATGACCGCGATCCTGGAGGTGACTGAAGCGATCCCCGGGATCGAAAACGTCCAGGTCGAACAGGCCGGGCCGGACGCGGAGTTGCGAACCAGCGTCGAGGATTTCGACCGCGTGATCGCCGTCGCCAGCGCGAAAGGCGGCGTCGGCAAGTCGACAGTCGCGACCCATCTCGCGGCGGCGCTGGCGGCCGACGACGACGTCGCGCTGTTCGACGCCGACGTCCACGGCCCGAACGTCGATCGGATCCTCGACGTCGATGGACCCGTATACGCGACCGACGACGGGAATCCGATCCCCATCGCTCACGATGGACTGGAGCTGATGGGGATCGGACTGCTCCAGTCCGACGTCCCGCTGGCCTGGCGCGGCGCGATGGTCCACGACGCCGTTTCGGATCTGTTCGGCGACACTGCCTGGCGTAGCGACGGGACGCTCGTGATCGATCTGCCGCCCGGCACCGGCGACGTGGTGCTGACGACGTTGCAGGACGTGCCGGTCGACGGACTGATCGTGGTGACGACGCCGTTTCACACCAGCGTCGCCGACACCAACCGGACGATCGATCTCTTCCTCGACGAGGGCGTCCCCGTGCTCGGCGCCGTCGTCAACATGGCCGAGTTCACCTGCGACCACTGTGGCGAGCCGAACGACCTCTTCGAGGACAACCTCTCGGATCTCTCGACGGAGGTCCTGGCGACGCTCCCGTTCGAGGCGGAGTTCCAGGAGCGTCCCGAGGTCGGCTCCGCACCCGATGGGGTTCGCGACCTCGCCGAGGCGATCGAGACCGAGTTCGACGCGCTTGCGGCCTACGAACCGCCGGCAGACGCCGTCGACATCCGCGGCCTTGACCCCGAGCCGCGACGCGATCGGGTCCGGGAAACCTTCGAGACGCTCGAATCCGGCGAGCAGTTCCGCGTGGTCAGCGACCGCGATCCGACGCCGATCCGACAGTACCTCGCGAACCTCGCCGAGGTCGAACCGGCGGCGATCGAACCGTTCGAAGTACGCCGCAAGAGCCCGGACGCCTGGGAGCTGACGACGGTCCGCCCCTGACCCGATCGGTCTGTCCGAACGGATCCGTGTCGGACACGTATTTCCACCGTCCCGTTCTCAGGACTGGCCTGCACTGTGAATGTCTTCAGGTATGTCCATAATGAACCCTTCTATCTGAGTCACGTCTCCCCCGGTCCGTGCGGGCTGTCCCTGCTCCCAGACCCATCGCCGTTCGCCGGATCGCGTCTGGATCCGGTAGGTCAATTCGAAGGGCTCGCCGCCCGAGGTCGCCCGGTTGACGTCTTCCCAGACCCAGTTTCTGTCTTCCGGGTGGATGATATCATCGCCCCAGCTCACCGTGCCACGTTCGATCTCGTCGGCCGTATAGCCGGTCAACTCCTCCGCACGGCCGCGAACCATCTCCATCGGCCACCCCGGTTGTTGCTTGCACCGGTAGACGATCCCGGGCAGGTTGTTGATGATCGTCTGCAGCCGCTGTTCGCGTTCTTTCTGTTCGGTGACGTCGAACGAATAGCCGAGGAGTCCGACGACGTCGCCGTCCTCGTCGCGCCAGGGTACTTTCGACGTGAGGAAATATCTGCCCCGAGCTTCGTCGTAGGTTTCTTTGTCGATGATTCGCTCTCCCTCTTCGATAACCTGCATGTCGTCTTCGTACGCCTCTTCGGAGAATTCTTCCGGGACGTCGTACTCGACTTCCGTGTCCCTGTTGCCGATCCATCGCTCGGGATCGTCGTAGAACTCGCTGCTCACCCAGAGGTGGCGACCCTTTCGATCCTTGATGAACAGGTGAATCGGAACGAAATCGAACAGGGCGTCGAGGAGTCGTTTGTGGCGTTTCAACTCCTGTTCGCGCTTCTTTCGCTCCTCGATCTCGTCCCGGAGTCGTTGTTCGGTCGTTTCGAGCTGCTCGGTATACGCTTCCAGCTGTTGATTTTGCGCCGTGAGCTCCTGGTTCAGTGCCCGTAACTCGGCTTTCGTCTGGTGTTTCTCGATCTCGTTGCGGACAGCATCAGCCAATACGCTGTACTGAGACGTGGGATCGCCCCCCTTCTGGAGGTACCGATCGGCCCCGAAATTGAGCGCGTCGATCGCTACCTCCTCACGTCCTTTGCCGGTGAAGATGATGAACGGGATATCGCTATCGAAATCGTCTCGAATCGTCTCCAGAAAGTCGAGCCCGTCTACATCCGGCATTTGATAGTCGGAAATGATCGCATCGAACACTTCCTGGTCGAAGCGATCTATTGCCTCGGTCGCTGACGTAGCGGTCTCGACGATGAAACGGTCGTCTTCCCGAGGTAAGAACTCGGTGATCAGCTCCGAGATGCCCGGATCGTCGTCGACCGCTAGCACTCGGAAAGACTCGTCCATCTTCCGTACTTTGTCGAGGGTGGATCATAAATACCATACCTTGCCCGCACTCGGCGTGCGAGGCAGCGTCACGTCGCTCAGCGCCGAAGCCGCGGGGCGGGTCCACACGGCCAGTGACACGTCAGGGCACCCATATCGCAGTGTAGACCGGATCGTCGCCCACCGACTCGTGTTCGAGCCCTCGCTCCTCGAGTTTCGGGAACAGATGCTGGGGCGTTCGATCGTTGATCTGGATCAGGACGCGCTCGTCGAGATTGACGACTGCTTCGAGCGTCTCCTGAAGCGGCTTCGGCGGCGGGAGCTCGCGGACGTCGAGCGTTTCGTAATCGGGCCGATCCGGAACCACCTCGCTGTCGAGTACGACTGTCGGCTCCATACCTATCGCGTGTGTCCGCGTGCTGGCAACGGTTCACCCGAACGTGTTCGCCCGCGTTCGTTCTCCCGGATCCGATCGAGCGCACCACACCGAATCCGACGAATATGTTCGGGGCGCCTGACTCGGACGTGGCGCGGCAATCATCGGAGAGAGACGCATGCATCCTCGGGACATCGATCTGTCGGAACGGCCGTTCGTTCTCATCTGGGAGGTCACACAGGCCTGTGAACTCGAATGCAAGCACTGCCGGGCGGACGCCCAGCCCGATCGCCACCCGGGTGAGCTGACCACTGAAGAGGGAAAGCAACTGCTCGAAGACGCGAGCGAGTTCGGGGAGGGACAGCTCGTCGTGCTCTCCGGCGGGGATCCGCTCGTCCGGGACGATCTCGTCGAGCTCGTTCGGTATGGCGTCGATCAGGGGCTGTCGATGACACTCACGCCGAGCGGGACCGACGCGCTGACGCCCGAGATCGTCGACGAGTTGGCCGACGCGGGGCTGCGACGGCTGGCACTGAGCATCGACGGAGCGACCGCCCGAGCCCACGACGAGTTCCGGGGCGAACCGGGCAGCTTCGAGGGGACGGTTTCGATCGCGCGCTACGCCCGCGAGCAGGGGATTCCCCTCCAGATTAACACCACTGTCTGCCAGGAGACGCTCGCTGAACTGCCTGACCTGGCGGATCTCGTCGAAGAACTCGGCGCCGTTCTCTGGTCGGTGTTCTTCCTCGTGCCGATCGGTCGCGGGACGGTGCTCGATCCGATCGACCCCGACCGATCGGATCGCGTCATGGAGTGGCTGCTCGAACAGTCGGAAGCGCGTTCGTTCGGCATCAAGACCACCGAAGCTCCACACTACCGCCGGGTCGCGGTCCAGGCACGCCAGGGCGGCGAGGCCGTCGCACCCGCGACAGCCGACGAGATCGGTCGCCGGACGAGCATCCGGGCCGGCAACGGGTTCGCGTTCGTGAGCCACCGCGGGGACGTGTACCCGTCGGGTTTCCTCCCCGAGTCGGCTGGCTCGGTTCGGGAACGCTCGATCGTCGACATCTACCGGCACTCCGACCTGTTTACCGACCTCCGGGACGTCGAGAACCTGAAAGGCAAGTGCGGAGCCTGTGAGTACCGTGGCGTCTGTGGCGGCTCTCGATCGCGAGCGTACGCCTACACGGGCGATCCCCTCGAGAGCGATCCGCTGTGTCCGTACGTCCCGGAAGCATACGACGGGCCGCTGCCAGCACAGACGATCGACAGATCGATGTCGAGCCCGGCCGACGATTGACTGAGCGAGGACAGAGACGATGCAACAACTCTCGGGCGACCTCGATACCGACAGCCAGCCGCCCCTTGCGATCCCCGTCGCGCACTTCGTCGTCGGCGTGGCGATCCTCCTGCTCGGCGGTGCGATCGCCGGTCTGGGATCGTTCGTCCCGGGGATCGACCCCGCTGGAGCCGGATCGTTGCACCTCCTGCTGGCGGGCTGGATCGGCCTGACGATCATGGGCGCGATGACGCAGTTCGTCCCCGTCTGGTCGGGAACGAGTCTCCACTCCCGGCAGCTCTCGGTTGCCAGTCTCTGGCTGGTGGCCCTGGGCGTCGCCGGGCTGGTGGCGGGCTTTCTGTTCGAGTACGCGTGGCTGCCGATCGGTGGCGGCGTGTTACTGGTTGGGTTCTGGGTCTTCGCGTACAATATCGTGCGCACGCTTCCCGACGTGCGGACGTTCGACATTACCGAGGGGCACTTCGCGTTCGCGCTCGCCAGTCTGCTCGTGGCTACCGTCCTCGGCTGGTTGCTCGCCGCCGACATCTCCGTTCGGCTGCTCGGCGGGCTGATCGAGCCGTCGCGACTGCTGCTCGCACACCTGACGCTCACAGTCTTCGGGTTCGTCCTCGCGACCATCGTCGGGGCACTCTACCAGCTCGCCCCGATGTTCACGCAGGCCGAGAAGACGACTGTCGACGCTCACCTCGCGCACGTCGAGATGGTCTCGCTCCCGGGCGGGATCGCACTGCTCGCGGCCGGGCGGCTGCTCGGGTCGACTCGCGTCGCGACGATCGGCGGCGTCGTGTTGCTCGCCGGCGCACTGGCCTTTTCGGGATTTCTCGCCCGTCAGCTATGGCGGGCCCGCGTCGAAACCGGCCCGCTCTTGCGGCGATACGGCCTCGTGACGGCGTCGCTGGTCGGCTGGATCGCGCTCACGATCCCCTACTGGCTCGGCAATCCGATCTCGGTGTTCACGCGCTTTGGCGGTCCGACGGGGACGCACCTGCTTTTCGTCGGCGTGTTCACCCTGACAATCGTCGGGACGTTCTACCACGTTGTCCCCTTCATCGTCTGGTATCACCGCTACAGCGACCGGCTGGGATACGAGTCGGTGCCGATGGTCGACGACCTCTACGACGACCGGATCGCGACCGTCGAGCTCTGGCTGCTCGCGGCTGGACTGGCCGGTCTCTGGATCGGTGACGTACTCGCGACGACGTGGGTGGTCGTCGCCGGGGGGAACCTCCTCGGCGTGGGCGTGGTGCTGTTCGGCGCGAACATGGCCGGTGTCGTCTGGCGACACCGTCCGGAGACCGTCCGCGAAGTCCTCGTTACGCTGCTCGGGCGGTCCCCTGGATGAACCGGGAGAGAAGAGTTCGAACCGCCGAAAAATACTGTCAGAAGGGAAGATCTGCTTGCTCGTCCGTCGCCGGGTCCTCATCGAGTTCGCCGTCAGTGGCATCGGTCTGTAGTTGTTCGTTGATCGCGTCGCTGTGCTGGTGGAGGTCGGCGATCCGGACCTCGACCTGCTCGAACCCGTGGCGATCGGCAAGATCGTTGAGCGCGCGGTTCGCAGCGGTCGTGAGTACCTCACCCTGCGGGCAGAATGCGGTCGTCGGCGTGAACTCGACGTGCAGTACCTCGTCGTCTTCGGTCGCGTACCTGAACCCGGCGTCAGGGTGGCGCGGATCGAGGTTGAGCTTTGCAAGGTTGTACCCGAACGTCGTGTCGTAGACGCCCCGCTCCTCGAAAATGTCCCTGACTGTCCGGTGGATCTCGACGTGCTCCTCGCCCTCGAGCACTTCGTGGTCGGTCAGACGTTCCCCCGGCTCCGGGAGGTTCGACGGGACGAGCTCGTCGTACGCGTCGAAATCCGGTCCGCCACTGTCGCCTCGGCTGAACAGGCCCATCTTGACTCTCTGTTCGGTCTCTCCGCCCCTGTGGACTTTCCCGAACACGTTCGCACGTCGTTCGGTCACGTCCCCGTGTCGAGCGAGTGGACCGAAAACAGGTCGTCGTCGGCGAGAACGGCCCGAACGCGTCCGTGCCAGGCGTCGGCGAACGCCTCGCGGTCGTCCGCGGTCGCGGTTCCGTCGAGGATCCGCTGGAGGTGGCCGATCGCTGGGCCGCCGTCCGGAACGTCCCGGACGTGATAGACGACTTCGACGGTATCGCCGGTGTCAGTCCGCTGGAAGCGAAACGTCGGGTCGGGGCCCACTGGCTCGAACGCGTCGTACTTCAGCAGGTTCTGCCGGTCGCCGTGGCCGCCGCCCAGTCCTCCGAAGCCGTCGTCGCCCGCTGCGCCGGTCACGTACGAGACGAGTCGGCTCATCACGCCGTAGGTAGCGTCGTCGGACGGCCCGCCCGCGCGGACTTCGATCTCGCCTCTGACCGGGAGGCTGTTCGGATAGAGCGCGTCGAGACCGAGCTGTGTGATCCGGTAGGCGCCCGACGCCGTCGGACAGGAGTGGCCCGCGGTCTTCACCACGTCCTCGTAGGTGACGACAAACGGATCGCCGGGATCGAGGACGGCGAGTGCCTCGGCCGCGGGATCGCG
This sequence comes from Halapricum hydrolyticum, assembly GCF_025517535.1. Taxonomy (NCBI): domain Archaea; kingdom Methanobacteriati; phylum Methanobacteriota; class Halobacteria; order Halobacteriales; family Haloarculaceae; genus Halapricum; species Halapricum hydrolyticum. Next base: position 482,642 of record NZ_JAOPKC010000001.1, on the reverse strand, counting down.
GATCCTGATCGGTTCGGCGTCGTACTCGACAGCCCAGTTCGTGCTGTTCGTCTCGGTCGGAGTCGTGTGTTCTGTCATCGGTATTCGTGAATTGTCATCGGTGTCCGTGAATCGTGCTCTGTCATCGGTGTCCGTGGATCGTCTGTCTGTTTTTCAGTACCGCAGCAGTCGCATGCCGTTTCCGATCACCGCGAGGACGCTGGCCTCGTGGACGAGCATCCCCGAGGCGAGCGTGACGTAGCTGGTCAGCACGCCCGCGAGCAGCAGCGCGACCGTCGCGATCGCGATAGCGACGTTCTCGTAGACGTTCCGACGGGTGGCTTTGCTGAGCGTGACCGCATACGGGATGTGCCCCAGGTCGTCGGCCATCAGTGCCATGTCCGCGGTCTCGATGGCGGTGTCAGTGCCGGCCGCACCCATGGCGATTCCCACGTCTGCGGTTGCCAGCGACGGGGCGTCGTTGATCCCGTCGCCGACCATCGCGACGGTGTGATCCTCGCCGAGTTCCTCGACGATCGCCTGCTTGTCTTCGGGGAGTAACTCGGCGCGGTAGTCGTCGATCCCGACCGCCTCGGCGGCCGCGGTGGCGACCCGCTTGTTGTCGCCGGTCAGCATCGCCGTCTCGACGCCGGCCGCCCGTAGCGACTCGATCACGCCGGGGGCGGCCTCACGCAACTCGTCGCGTATGGCGACGACGCCGACGACGGCGGCATCGTCCGCGACCAGAACCGCGGTCTCGCCGTGCTGTTCGCGCTCGCGGACGTGTTCTTCGACGTCCGCTGGCACCTCGACATCACAGTCGTCGAGTAGCGTGCGGTTGCCGACGACGATCTCCCGCCCGTCGTGACGGGCGACGACGCCCTTGCCCGCGACCACGTCGAACTCGTCGGGGTCCGGGATCGAATACGACTCACCGGGAGGGCTTGCTGTCTCCTCGACCGCAACGGTACCTCCGTCGGCGACGGCAGCCGGCCGCTCGTGTGCCGCTTCGACGATGGCGTCGGCGAGGTGGTGTTCGCTCTTCTTCTCGGCGACGGCGGCGAGAGTCAGTGCCTCGCGGTCCTCGACGCCGAAGCCCTCGACGTCGGCAACGGTCGGCTCGCCTCTCGTCAGAGTCCCCGTTTTGTCGAACGCCACGAGGTCGATGGTCCCGGCCGTTTCGAGGTGTTCGCCGCCCTTCATCAGGACGCCGTTCCTGGCGGCGTTGCCGATCGCACTGACGACGCTGACGGGCGGCCCGATCACGAGCGCGCCGGGGCAGCCGATCACCAGCAACGTCAGTGACAGCATCGCGTTCCGCGTGACGGCAAAGGCGACGATCGACAGCGCGATCACGCCCGGCGTGTAGTACTTCGCGAAGCGGTCGATCAGCCGCTCGGTCGAGGACTGGGCCTCCTGAGCCTGCTCGACCCGGCGGATGATTCGCTGGAGGGTCGTGTCCGAGCCCGCACCGGTCGTTCGGACTTCCAGCGAGCCCGCCTGGTTGATCGTCCCGGCGTAGACCTCGTCACCGTCCGTCTTGTAGACGGGCGCACTCTCGCCGGTCACGGGAGCCTGATTGACGGCACTCTCGCCGGTGCGGACTTCGCCGTCGACGGGGAGCTTCTCGCCCGGCTTGACGACGACTGTCTCGCCAGTTTCGACCTCGCGGGCGGGCACCTCTTTCAGTTCCCCGTCCCGCCTGACGGTCGCCGTGTCGGGCGTCATCTCCAGCAGCTCCTGGAGGGCGGTGCGGGTCTTGCGCATCGTCCGTCCTTCGAGATACGATCCAAGCGAGAACAGGAAGACTACTGCCGCGGCTTCCCAGTACGCGCCGATCGCGATCGCGCCGATCGCTGCCAGCGTCACCAGGGTCTTGATCCCCAGCGTCCGGTTTCGCACCTCGTGATAGCCCTGTCTGGCGATGTCGTAGCCGCCGACGACCGCTGCGAGAATTAAGATTGCGACACTCGCAGTGTCGAGCCCGGCGAAGTACCCGATCGACCAGCCGCCCGCGTACAGGAGACCGCTGGTCGCGGCGATTGTCGCCGTCCGGTGTTTGGCGTAGTACCGATACCACTCGGTCGGCAGCCGTTCGGAGATGTCGATCACGCTCGACCCACCTCAGGCACGCTGGGGCGTGTACCCTTGCTGTTCGATCGTCTGTGCGAACGTCTCGGGATCGACGACGGTCGTGTCGTACTCGATCTCGACTCGGCCGGTCGCGTAGTGGACCTCGACGCGCTCGACACCCGCAGCGTTCTGCAGGGCACGCTCGACGGTACTCGCACACGTCGGACAGTCGAAGTCCAGTACGCGGAACTGTGTCGTTTCGCTCATTGCGTCCCTGTCTATGGACCGGCTTTCAAAAAGGATTTCTCAAATGATATGTTTGATTTGTTAAATAGGTGGTCGGGACGGTCAAACGGGTCGTCTAGGGCTTCGGCCGGGTGAGGTGGATTCATCTCGTCTCTGCGAACAGACGGATCTCGGCGACATTCGAGTTCTTTCCGGACCGCGTCGAAGCCGTCACCGCTGTCGCTCCGGTCACCACCAGGCGTTGTACTTCGGGTTGTCCCAGCCGCTGCCAATCCGCGCCGTAAATCGTTATAGCGGTCACGATCAGTCGTCGTCCAGCACGCCCCGCGCGACAGCCATGTCGTCGACGCTGGGGTCGTCAGCCGAGCTGCGGAGGACGAACCGCTTTCTGAGCAGATCGGCCACGTAGACGACGGTCCCCAGGATGAGCAGCGTGTCGCCGGGCAGTCGAGCCCAGAACAGCGTCTGCACGACGTCCTGGTTGTAGAACGCCAGACTCCGGGAGAGTGCGTAGCTCTCGGTGAACGCGGCGTCGAGCTGGAGGAAGCCGACCGGGAGCACCGAGACGAACACCATCAGCGCCAGGCCGACGTTCCACAGCCAGAACGACGCTCGAAGCCAGGACGCGTCCCAGCGTTCGGGTTCGATCGCGATCTGGAGCATGTACGCGACCATTCCCAGCGCGAGGAAGCCAAAGGCACCGAACATCGCCGCGTGGGCGTGTCCGACGGTGAGATACGTCCCGTGCTCGTAGTAGTTGATCAGCGGGAGGTTGATGAAGAAACCGAGGACGCCCGCACCGACGAAGTTCCAGACGCCGCTGGCGACGATGAACATGAACGGCAGTTTGTAGGGGAACGACCCGGTCTCGGTCATCGCCCGATACTGTCCCAGCGCCTCGTAGAGGATGAACACCAGCGGAATCAACTCCAGCGTCGAGAAGACGCTCCCGATCGGGATCCACATGTCGGGCATCCCGATCCACCAGTAGTGATGCGAGACGCCGATGACGCCGGTGCCCATAACCAGCAGGGCCTGTAGCATGACGGCCTTCTCGGCGCTACGTCTCGAGAGGAGGTTCATCGACACTAGCGTCAGCCCGACGATGGCGACGATGAAGAATTCGAAGGCACCTTCGACCCACATGTGGACAACCCACCAGCGCCAGAACTCGGTGACAGCGATGTTCGTCTCGGGCGTGAACAGGAAGCCGGCCGTGAACAGCAACGCGATGGACCCGCCGGCGTAGAGGATCATGTGAGCGAGCCCGTAGGGTGGTTCGCGGTCGAGCAGCGGCTTCAGCCCGCGAACGGACAGCGCCGCCCAGATGAGAAAGCCGGCCAGCAGACCGAACTGCCAGACCTTCCCGACTTCGAGGTACTCCAGCCCCTCGTTGCCCAGCAGCCACCAGAGTTCGCCCGGCAGGTGGCCGTTGGCACCGAGCCAGATCCCGGCCATGCCGCCGACCGTGACCACCACGATCGCTCCAAGCAGCCCGTCGACGAGCGTCGACTGGCGGTCGGGTTCGTGACCGGTCAAAAGCGGCGGCAGGAACAGTCCAGCACCGAGCCACGTCACGGCGATCCAGAGAATCCCCAGATCGATGTGCCAGGTCTTCGCGATGGCGAAGGGCAGCCACTGGAGGATGTCGAACCCGAGCAACTCGCCGATACCGAAGAACGCGTCGCGCTCGATGTAGAAGTGTGCGAGCAACCCGCCGAGGAGCACCTGTCCCAGGAACAACACCGCGGCGATCGGGATAAACCGCAACGCCGAGCGCTGGCTGGGGAAGACGCTCACGTCGCCCGGTTCCGGGACGGAGATGTCTGTCGCAGACGGTTCAGGTAGGTCGACCGACTTGTACAGCCAGATCGCGAACCCAGCCCCGGCGACCAGCAGCACCATTGCGATGACGCTCCAGAGCATCGCTGAGCCGGTAGCGTCGTTGCCGGCGCCGGGCGCGTAGGGCCACTCGTTCGTGTAGGAGTTCTCGCCGTCCGGGCGGTCAGTGTGAGAGAACCACGCCGTCCATAGTGCAAAATCCGCGAACTGACGGGCCCCCGCCTCCGAATCGATCATCTCCGAGGGAATCCCGCGTTCGGAACTCCCCTCGTGATACCGCTCGACGTACACCTCCTGGATCTGTTCGTGTGCGTATCGCTCCGCCGGCGAGTACTCGATGTCGCCGCCGTCGTAGCCGCTATCCAGGTCCTGTTTGACCACTTCGGCGATGGCAGCCTGCCGGTCGGACGGCAGCGATTCGTACCCGACGTCGAATCGCTCACGCGCGTAATAATCGCGCATGTGCGCTGTCTTTAAATCCAGCGTATCTGCAGTGTAGTCGACCCCGTAGTAGGCACCGTTGCCGAGGATCGATCCGTGGTTCATCAGACCGTGCTGCTGGAACTGCTCCTTTCCGTCTCTGATCTCCTCTTCCGTGACGACCGTCTGGCCGTCGGGGCCGGTGATCTGTTCGGGGATCGGCGGTGCTTCCTGATAGGCGAAGAACGCACCGGCACCCATCACGACCAGATTGAACACGAACGCAATGACGATCACGATCGCGATTGTCTTTCGTCGAAGCTCCATGTGCACCCTTTTGATAACCCCAAATATAGGGGGAACTGGCGTTCCCAGCCGCCTGGAGTGCGGGGGAATATATTCGACCGGCTTTCTTTTGCTTCCTGCAGGTAGCCGCTCGCTCGAATCGCAATCGTTCCCAATACGTTAAGGAATAATGACAGGTTGTTTCGATCACATCGAGCGGATATGAGCATCAAGTATCGGTCCAGCGTGCGCTCACGTCAGCAACGGTGGTAACGACAGTCGAGGTCAAGTGCACCGGCCACGTTCGGTCGGCAGTCGGCAAGGGGAGTTTCGAGTACACGTTCGACGGATCGTCGGTTCGGGAGTTTCTCAACGCCGTCGAGGAGTACGACGTCGCCGACATGCTCATCGGCGAGACGGAGGCCGACGCGACCGCACGCGGATGGGCACCCCTGGAAGGGGATCCGCCCGAGACGTGGAACAAGAACCCGGAGGGCGAACAGACCAGGGCGTTCGCCCGCGTCGCCGTCAACGGCCGGTTCAATCAGGGCGGACGGGCAACAGTCAACTTGCCCTGAAGTCGGGGACTGTGACGCCGAACCGAGGATTTGTCTCGTACTCTGCTCTAGAGTCAGAGGCGGAGTCCACCGACAAGCCCCACCCTCAACGAGCGAGGTCGTCGGACCGAGCGAAGTAGGGTGGGGTAGTTGACCGAACATCTCGACGGGCTCGATACGGAACTCGAGGACTGCGACCGGGTGGCACTGATGTATCCGTTCGTGTTTTGTTTCTAGCGGAGCGTCCCGACGGCGACGAGACGGTTGTACGCGTGGACTTTTCTGTCCTCGGCCGAACGTCATCGGGTAAATATACAGGTGCGGGACGGCCGTCAGTGCGTCTATGAGTTCAGACACGACAGAGACAGCGGACGAGCGACTCGACGTGCGGAACATCGATGGCGAGCCGTTCGGAGACATCATGGCCGCACTGGGCAGTCTCCCCGAGGGAGAAACGCTGTTGTTGATCAATAGCTTCGAGCCGGAACCGCTCTACGACGTCATCGAGAGTCGCGGGTTCACCTACGAGGCGACCGAAGTCGGATCCGACGAGTGGCACATCGAGATCGAACACGCGTAGCTGTTCTCGACCGGCCTCGCGAGAGAAGACACCTCTCGGCCACCATCAGGCCGGTTTCTTCCGCGCCGTATAGTCCGAAGACGGATCACGCTGGAAGTGCTTGACGATGTGTTCCTCCGCCCGGTGGAGAATGTCGCTACAGGTCGATTTCGCCATGTTCAGCCTCTCAGCCAGATCTTCCTGGGTACAGTCGCGCGGCGAGTCGTAGTATCCGGCGTCGATGGCGGCCTGGACGACCTCCTGCTGGCGCTCGGTCAGAACGCGTTCGAACTGGGCACTGTCCCAGACGTGATTGACGACGTACTGGAGTTCCGAGCGATCGAGTTCCGAACCGAGCTCGGACAGTCTGTGTCGCGTCGTCGTCAGCGTCCACTCGACCTCGCCACCGACGATGTCGAACGGCGTTTCGATCGGGATGCCGGTCCGTTCGAGCAATCGCAAGAGCACGGGTTCATCCGCCTCGATCTGGACCAGCGCTCGGCCTTGCCCGCTCTGAAGCGGCGTCACCGAGTGAACAGGGTCGTGCGTCTCCATCTCGCTGACGACAGTCTCGATGTCGTCGGCGCTGATCTCGACGAGCCCGACTCCGAGTTCGTCGGCGGAACGGACCGACCGGACGCGGAACCGCGCCTCGGGAAACTCGCGCGAGACAGTACCGATCCACACTCGCTCCGGCACAGTCAGTGTCAACGACGCTCGGACCATATTAGGTCAGCCTAAACCTTTTCAGGACTTAAACCTGCTTCCGAACATCTCCGGGGCGGTTGCACGCACAGACGACTGTTACGACGAACCGTCTGTCGCATATATTCGCCTCAAACGCTTTCTCTGTCGGGACGTTCGTTCGTCTCGATGCCTGAGAAACGGACTCTGCTCAGTCGACGCGCTGTACTGGCTGCTACCGGCGGAGGCGTGAGTGTCGCGCTCGCGGGTTGCAGCACCGACGACAGGAGTTCACAGCCCGATGAAGACGACACCACTGTGGTCGTCGGCCCGAACGGATCGCTCGCCTTCGAGCCGACCGACATCACAGTTTCCGTCGGCGAGACGATCACCTGGACGTTCGAGAGCGATAGCCACAACGTCAGTGCATGGCCGGCTATGCACGATCGGATCTCGATCCCTGGCGATGCGACCGGGTTCGGGACGATGCAGCAGGACGGCGATCCGTACGAAACGGTGCCGAGCGGCGAGACGTTCGAGCACACGTTCGACGAACCCGGCGAGTACACCTACGTGTGCGTTCCACACGCCGCGAGTATGGTCGGAACTGTCACCGTAGAGTAACGCTCCGCCAGTCGCTGGCCTGGCTGTCGATCATGCCGGGTCCGGATCGAAAATATCCAGCCGGGGCTCGCCGTCGGCTTCGATGACCGCCGAAAACCCCTTGCGCGCGACTCGCGAGAGCGCGTGATCGACGAGTTTCACCGGCCCCGGAACCGAGAACTGGAGCGTCGTAATCGCGCTCGAACCGGGCATGACCGGCGTCGTCTGGACGTTTTGCTGGGGCTGTGCGCCGATCGCACCCTGCGGACGGACCGCGTCCCAGACGCTGCCGATCGGATGGAAACTCGACGTGAGGTTCGGCCCACCGTTGACGAAGAAGACTCGCGCCGTGTCACCGACGTCGACGGATACGGGACCGTAGCCGTCCTCGGTAATCGCGTATTTCTCGCCGTTTGCGAGGACGTACGTCGGGTTTTCGTCCGCCATCGCGTCCATGTCGAAGTCGTGGTGACCCGCCTGACCGGCGTTGCCGGTCGTGTACAGTTCGTGCTGACCGAAGTAGAACTCGTGATCGACCGCCGGGAGGCCGTCCTGCGGTTCGACGAGGATCAACCCGAACATTCCCGAGGAGATGTGGTAATCCAGATCCGGCACGGCACAGTGGTAGATGAACGCGCCGGGATAGGTGGCTTTGAATCGGAACCGTTCGGTCTCGCCGGGGGCGACCATCGACGCCGCTGCCCCGCCGCCGGGCCCGCGCACCGCGTGCAGGTCGATGTTGTGCGGCATGAGGTTGTCCTCGTGACTGGTGATCGTGAGATCGACCGTGTCCCCCCGGCGGACGCGGATCAACGGCCCGGGAATCCGGCCGTCGAAGGTCATGGCAGTGTAAGTCACGTCCGGCTCGATCTCGGCGACGAGTTCTCGCGTTTCCAGTTCGACCTCGACGGTCGCCGGCGACGAGCGATCAATGGGGTCTGGCACCTCGGTCGGGTCGGCCGCGATGCGGTCGATGTCGGGCGACTGCGGGTCGTCCACAGAGGGTTCTGTCGGCGTCGCGGGTCCGTCGTCCGAGAGTGTCGCACACCCGGCGAGCGAACCTGCTGCACCGACTCCGAGCGCCTGCAAGACCCGACGACGGGTAATCTCGGGTACGGTTGTCATCGGTCGACCTAGACGGTCTCGCACGCATACACTTCACTGCGAATATATTCGTGATGGTCGTTCACACTCACCATGCCAGGGATACTGGTGTCAATATACGGTAGGTCTCGAATAGCCGACAGCACGAGACCCGACGGCATTTATTCTCGGGCGCGCAACTTCCGATAATGGCTGAATTCGCGTCCGAAGTAACGATCGACGACATCGTCGTCCGGGATACGGACGTTTCTCGGGCCGTCGAAGAACCGCTCCGGGCGATGATTCTCGACATGCTCGCCGAGCAGGCGATGTCGATCGATCAGCTTCACGAATCGCTGACCGAACGGGGATACGATCGAACCGAGAACACGGTGCGCCATCACGTCAACGAACTCAGAGATGCCGGGCTGGTCGAGATCGCACGGCTCGAAGAGGGCCGTGGCGGGACGAAGAAGTTCTACGAGGCCAATACGATCGTCCTCTCGTATGCGCTGCCGGACGACAGGGAGGCCGACATCGAACGGATGGTCGAGTCGATACAGCCGGGGGTCGCCGCGATCCTCGACCAGCTAGCGGACGAGTACGGTGCGGACATTGATGCCATCGCCGGCGAGATGGCTCCCTGTGAGCACTGCGGAACCCAGAAGTACGAGCCATACGTTATGCTGACTGTCCTCAGAAGGGCGTTCGTCCGGTCGATGTCTAACGGGTAGCTCGGGCAGTATTGCGCGCTTCTGCATTGTCGGCCCGGGTGGATCGCTGGCGACGAACTCGTCGGGCTTTTCAGCGCCAGCGACGAACGACCGTCGATGAGTCTCTTCGAGGTCGTCGCAACCGCGGGCGCGGGCGTCGTCTTCGGGCTCGCGCTAGCCGCGCCGCCGGGGCCGATGAACGCGGTCATCGCAGAAGAGAGCGTCGTCCGGGGGTGGCGAGCGGGCTTTACCGCCGGACTCGGCGCGATGGTCGCCGACGCGTGCTTTCTGGCACTGTCCCTGCTCGGTGCCGTGACGATCGTCCAGCGATCGCCCACGCTCAGGGGTGTGATGGTCGGGATCGGCGGACTGCTGTTGTGGTATTTCGCGTACGACGCCGTCCGCGACCTCTCTGTAACCTTCCAGAGCGAGGGGGCAGCGACGAACGGGCACGGCTTCCTGAAGGCGTTCACGCTCGCGATCACGAACCCCTATCAGATCGTCTTCTGGCTGACCGTGGGCGTCGGCCTGCTCGATTCGGGGCGGATCGACGTGCTCGCGACGGCGCTGTCGCCCGAGTCGCCCCTGGCCGGACACCTGATCGTCCGGACTGGTACCCCGCTTTTGATCGCCGGACTCTTTGCTGGGATCGTCGTCTGGATTGTCTCGTTCCCGGCAGCGCTGGTCGCCGGCCGCGAGCGCGTCGACCGGTTCGCCCCGGCAGTTGCCACGCTCAGCGCGATCGCGTTCGCTGGCTTCGGCGTCCTGTTCGTTTTCGACGCCGCGAGCACGCTGCTCTGATCGGATCGCGTCGGGTATTCCGGCGGCCGGCCGCGACTGCGGCTACCGCTTTGCCGAGTCGGGTTCGTCGGCTCCCTGGAAGTCGCTCTCGTCGTCCATGTTCGCGACCTCGGCTTCGAGCCACTCCTTGAGCCACTTCACGCGCTTGATCCGGCGGTGGGCGACGCTCTCTGCGGCGTCGCTGTGGATGCGGTCGCGGGCGTCCCGACCGCGTTCGAGGACGCGCCCGACCATCTCCGCGGCGTCCATGTGCGTCCGGGATTCATATCCCATCCGCAACAGCAGCAGCGTCGCACCGTTGGCACCGATCTTGTCGAGGATGTCCGCCTCGATGAGACACTGCGTCTCCAGGGGCAGGTCCGTCACCTTGCCCTGGTAAGAGTGGTCGCGGACCGCGCTCACGACCTGCTCGACGAACGACGGGGGATAGTCCCCGTGCGTCGTCAGATACTCCTTGGCGATCTTCGCGCCGGCTTCGGCGTGACGATCCTGCTCGGCTTCGAGCTTGGCGACATCGTGAAACAGCGCCGCCACCCGTGTCACGTCGATGTTCGCCCCTTCCTTTCGGGCGATCTCTCCGGCGAGATCAACGACGTTCATGATGTGATTGAACCGATATTCCGCCGAGTGCCAGGGATACCACCGCATGCGCCCACCCTCGTCTTCGGTCTCGACACTGGCCGTAAGGTAGTCGCGGACGAACTCCTTCATCGCCTCGAATTCGGCGTCCGTCACCGGCGACTCCTTAATCTCGACACCCACAGGACCACCTCCCGACAGGACGTTCGTTGTTCATGTTACATACAAAAAGGTCTGTTTGACTCTTTAGCGTTACGACACTCTTATGGCGTTCCGCGTCTCGAGCGCAGAATTCGCACGAGCGGCTGTCTTTTTAACGAATGAGAGCGAATACCCCAGCATGAATGTCCGGCCTGCGACGCCTGCAGACCGACCGGCGATCCGGGATATCGCCCGTCGGTCGCTACAGACGTCCTACTCGTTGAGTCCGCAAGCCATCACCAGCGCGATCGAAGAATGGTACACCGAAGACAACCTCTGTGAGCGATTGAACGACGAGGACCGACTCTTGCTCGTCGCCGACCGCGATGGACAGGTCGTCGGCTTCTCGGAAAGCACGCTCGAAGACGCGGTCGTCTTCGAAGACTCCGGGGCCCAGCAGAAGGCGATGTTGCTGTGGCTGCACGTCGACCCGTCCTATCGCGGGGAAGGGATCGGTATGGACCTGTTCGAGGCCACGCGTGATCGCCTTCGCAAACAGGGTGCGAGCACGATTCAGGGTCGAGTGCTCGCGGAAAACAGCGAGGGCAACAGCTTTTTCGAGCGTCTGGGGTTCCAGCAGGTCGGCCGTCGGGATGTCGAGATCGCCAGTCGCACGCACGTCGAGAACATCTACATCGAGGAGCCGTCGGGACTCACGGTCTGTGAAACGCCGGCCGGAGAGACGGTCTACGTCGATCGCGACGACGCCGAGAGAGGGTCGCTGGGCCCGTTCTACCCGGTCTATGCAGATCAGAACCGAGGCGAGCGCTACGGGTACTACTGTGGAAGCTGTGAACAGCTCGCGAACGCGATGGACGCGATGGGACGGATCGAATGTGACAACTGCGGCAATAGCCGCAAGCCCACCCGCTGGGACGCGGCGTACCTGTAATCACTTTTCGGACGCTTCGTCTGCTGTCGCTTCGGAGGCTTTACCCCCTGTCGTCGCCGTCTCGACGGCGTCGCTGATGTCCGCGTCGAGTGCCTCGAGTTCGTCTTTCGTCTCGGCGATGCCGGTCGTGACCATCAGCCGGATCCCCCGTCGGACCGAAATGTCGAGTTCGTGGACTTCGGACTCGGGGACGAGCGCGAGGTGACCGTTCGTTGGGTTCGGACTGTTGGGCAGGTACACGTTGTAGGCTTCCCCGATTGCTGTCTGGACAGGTTCCGGGCTCTCGGCAGTGACGAATCCGAGCGCGTAGACGTTGTCCCGGGGATATTCCACGAGCACGACGCTCTCGTAGCGATCGGTCGGCTCGACCAGCGAGTTAGCAACGCCCTGGACACCGGTGTAGATCACCCGAACCATCGGTATGAAGCCGATGACGCGATCGAGACTGCCGAAGAGGCGACTGGCAATCCCCCACTGGGCCAGAAACCCGACGAACCCGATCAGCGCGAGCATGATTAGCACCGCGAGCAGTCGCGCCAGAAACTCGATCTCGCCGGTGAATCGCGCGAGATCTGTCGCCGAGACGACCGGCTCTACGAAGCCCGTCAACCACCCGAGTGCGAACCGCAGTGCCACCAGCGTGACGATCAGCGGGGCAACCAGGATCAAGCCGGTGACGAAGCTATTGCGGAGCCAGCGCTTCCAGTTCACGTCCGGGTCTCCCACGGCAGCATGAAAAATGTTCACCTCGCTGGCTGCGCTCACCGTGATCGTTGCTAGCTCTTTCCGGACTGACTCCCACTGGACGACCAGGATTCCGAGCTACCACCCGCCTATCGGGACGCACGAAGTGATCCGTCACACCCTGCGTCAGGACGCAGTCGGTCTACCGGTGAGTCGTCACACCGACCACTATTACTCGTTTCGCGACGGGCGGACGTCTGCTGAGGGCCCGCAGCCGACCGCAACGCGCCCGGCGTCTCTTGTGATACGCCCGATCGGTGTACTGATGTCAGACAGACACACACCGCTGTTGCAAGTGAAGCTGGGATATCGAAGAGGGGGAGAGAGAAGCCAGGGCCAGTCGAAGGAGAGCGATGTGCCGACATGGGCTCGGAGCACCCATGTACAACGGAGGTTCCGACATATGTATCGGACCAAAAATGTAAACGCTTTAGTTGAAATCACGGACTGTCGCTCTGATCACGACACTCCGGCTAGTGTTTCACTTGCAACGGTGGTGTGTGTCTGTAGGACGGCGGCACGTCTGCGAAGCGGGAGCTGTCTGCGAAGTAGTGGCACATCGTGACGGATTCATCCCGCGAGTAAAGTCGTGGGCTTTCTCCTGTATTTCTGTAAGAGTGGGATGTACCGCTGCGGAGTCGTGGTTGCTAATAATATGGTGGGGTGTTGTAGAGGTGTGGTCTCTCTGTGGAGCAGTGGTGTCCCTGCCCTTTCACTTGAAACGGATGTGAGAGTGGGCTTATATGTGCGACACGAAAAGGCGGAGTCATGCGTCGATTCGTGCGGAAACAGAACATCTTCCGCAACAAAGATGCTCTCGGGGAATCCTATCAACCTGACCAGATCGCGGAGCGAGACGAGGAGATAGAGCAGTACATGGACGCGCTCCAGCCTGTCGTCGACGGCTGGGAGCCGAACAACATCTTCCTCTACGGAAACACTGGCGTCGGGAAAACTGCCGTCACTGACTACCTTCTTGAGAGGCTGAAAGCGGACGTCGAAGACTACGACGACGTCGACCTCTCGGTCATCTCGTTGAACTGCAAAACCCTGAACTCCTCTTATCAGGTCGCCATCGAACTCGTAAACGAACTCCGACCGACTGGTGGTGAGATCAGTTCGACCGGCTATCCCCAGCAAACTGTCTTCAAAAAGTTATACGAGGAACTTGAGGCGATCGGCGGCACGATCCTGATCGTCCTGGACGAGGTCGACTCGATCGGCGACCGGGACGAGTTACTGTACGAGCTCCCCCGGGCGCGGGCAAACGACAAGCTCGACGCGACGAAAGTCGGTGTCATCGGGATCAGTAACGATTTCAAATTCCGCGATCAGCTGGATCCGCGCGTCCAGGACACCCTCTGTGAACGAGAATTGCAGTTCCCGCCGTACGACGCACCGGAACTGGAAAACATTCTCGAATCCCGCGCTGACATCGCGATCACCGAAGGTGCCATCGAACAGGGCGTGCTGAACTTCTGTGCGGCTCTCGCTGCTCGCGATAGCGGAAGCGCCCGTCAGGCGCTCGATCTACTTCGACTGGCCGGCGAGATCGCTGAAAACCGTGAAGCAGACCTCATCGAGCGTGACCACGTCGAGGCGGCACGCTCTCGTCTCGAACAGGAACGCGTCGAGGAGGGGATGCGGGAACTGACGACGCACGGCCGTCTCGTACTGCTGGCCGTCATCTCGAAAGCTGCCAGGCAAGAGACGCCCTGCCGCATTCGCGAGATCTACGAGGAGTACGCTGCGCTCTGTGATTCCTCCGGGATCGACACGCTCGCCCAACGATCCGTACACAATCACCTGTCTGACCTCCGCATGCTCGGAATCCTCTCCGCATACGAGAACCGAAGTGGCTCCCGCGGCAACTACTACAGCTACGAGCTGGACGTGCCGTTTGCGAGTGCGATCGAGGCGATGTCCGACGTACTCCGACTCGATAACGAAATAGAAACGATCCGAGAGATCGCCTCGATGAACAACGTTACGTGAACCGCCTCGGGGTCCAGTCCCGAGGCACTCGACCAGTTCCGTCAGTAGACACACCACCCTTGCAAGTGAAATCACCAGTGTGTGATGAGTTCTCGTGTTCACTTGCAACAGTGGTGTGGCCGGCCCAGTCCTGTTCACGGAATTGCGAGGCAGATGTCCAGGAGTCGTCCGAAAATCACATCCCTTCGTGATCGCGGGGGTCTCGGACCGCCGAGCGATTTGACCCTGCGGTCGTTGACGTCAACTGAAACGGCGGTGTGTTTACACTCGCTCGTATCAGTACGAGCCGTCGTCAGACAACGTGTCAAATCTCACGTAGCGATTGCCAGGGCTCTATCGATCGTCATGGCCGTTTCACAGACTAATTGAGGCGGTTACCACGATACTCAATCTCATATCATGGTCAATCATCAATTTTATTCCCTTTCGAAATCGCGCAATTTATGCCTGCGCAGGGAGAACCGTCGCGCATGACTTCGCCCTCCAGCGAACGAGACCGACCGCGGAAGGCAGTACTGATATGTTCGGAGTGTAGCCACCAGAGTCCGCCTGACGGCGACTGGGAAGTGCGTCGCGAAGCGTCGACAGACGTCTACGAGTGTCCCGACTGCAGCACCGAGATCACGCGTCGACCGGCCGACCGCGACCGTTTGGAGCGCCTGTTTGACGTTTCCACCACGGCCACGTCACTGTGGAATCAGTCGGTAGAGGCCGTCCAGCAGCGCTTGCTGCCCTGATCGTCGTTTCGTGCTCCTGTCCTGGATCGACTGCACGAGACTGCCTCAGCGACGCGAGTTTTCGTTTGCCGGATGTAGCAACTACCGGCAGTATCATACTGCCGGCTGTAAGTTCGTAAAGATACTCGGCACGACATCGTGCCGAATCATTTCGAAAAGTTACAGCCGGTAGTATCAGTCCGCGGGGCGCTCAACGTCGGTTTGCTCGGATAGGGCGTCGGCCTGCTCGCGGGGGAGACGCTCGCGGAGGCGTTCGAGTATCTGTCCCCCGTCGCCGCGTTCGTTCTCGATCGCCCGGACCAGCGCGAGCGCGCGCTGGACTCTGGTCGTCCGCCAGGACGCTTCGCGCGACTCGTAGGTCCGAATTGCCCGCAGGAGATCGATCTTCCGGAACTCCGGCCAGTAGGGTGCACAGAAGTACACGGCCGCCTCGTTGCCGTTGGCGTGCCACGGCAAGAAGTTCGACGTCCGTTCGTCCCCGCCGGTCCGGATGATGAGATCGACGTCGCGAGTCGGCCCGTCGTAGAGCCGCCGGTCGACTGTCTCGACGTCGACTGCGTCGGGATCGAGGTCGCCATCGCGCACGTCCTGAGCGATGCCGCGGGCCGCGTTCAGCAGTTCCGCGCGGCCGCCGTAGGCCAGCGCGACGTTGAGCTGAAACTGATCGTACGAGCGCGTGCGCCGGTCGGCGTAGGCGACGGCATCTTGCACCCGTTCCGGCAGGCGGTCGATCTCGCCGATCGCACGGATACGGACGCCCGCCTCGTGGACGCGGTCCGCGTCGGCAAACTCCCGGAGCTTCGTTTCGAGCAAGTCGAACAACGCTTCGCGCTCTGCTGGCGGACGCTCGAAGTTCTCCGTCGAGAAGGCGTACAGTGTCAGTTCCTCGATCCCCAGCTCTTCACACCACTGCAGGACTGCTTCGGTCGTCTGTGCTCCTTCCCTGTGACCGTCGGTCGCGTGCTCGCCCTGCTTTCGGGCGTACCGGCGGTTCCCGTCCTGAATGACAGCCACGTGGTCCGGCGTCCCCGATAGTTCCCACTCCAGAAGCGTCTCGTACAGCCGCGTCGCCGGGCCACGAAGCAGCGATCGCACACGTGAGTCATAACTATCAGTCGATATGAGTGTTGTGTTCCGGGACGGGTCCTCTGATGGGGTCCCGGAACCTCTGATGGGGTCCCGGAACGGACATCGTGAGGCGTATTAGGCCGGCCGCCGGATATTCGACAATGCCCGAAGAGATCATCGACGAGGAACTGTACGAACAGGCCGAGGAACTGCTCGAACCCGGTGAGATCGAGCTCAACGGCCTGATCGTACACACGGATCTCGGTCGCGACAAGGAAGCCGAACTGAACCAGGCGACCATCGAGATCGGTGACATCATCGCCGAGTACGCCGCGCCGGACGAGGAGACGTTCGTCTACTCGGGCACCGACGATCCGCAGTTCGGTCTCAACCAGCATCAGGGCCTGACGCTCGAAGACGAGGAGTTCGTCTGGGAGTGTCAGCAACTCCTCCGGGAGGGAACGTTCCGGATCGTCTTCTACTACGAGGCCGACGCCGACCAGGACGCGATCCTCGAAGCCGTCTCCGAGGCCGGCTACACCGTCGTCGGTGTCGAAGGCCCACACGCGTCGTGACCACCCCAGCGTGTGGAAACCGATCATGACCTCCCCAGCGTGTGAGACTGTGCCCCCGAATATATGATACCGCGGCACATACTCTTTGAACAGGTTTAGATACTGGCGGATCCAACACACAGGAAGGAACGACAACGTGATCGTAGTGACCACGGGTGAGACTACGTGACACAGGCGACAGGCGTCATCACCGGCATGAGCGTGTCTCACCGCCAGGCGAACGTCCACGAGATCGAGTCGGCAGCGGCGACCAGCCAACGCGCTGCGGCCGGCCGTCTACTCGACAACGCGTCCGTCACGGAGGCGTTCACTCTACAGACGTGCAACCGGGTCGAGGCCTACGTCGTCACTGACGATGTCGATACCGGACGGGCTGTTCTCGAAGAATACGCCGCGGAGATGCCCGATTCGGTGATCGAGTGGATGGATCACGAGGCGAGCCTGCGTCACCTGATGCGTGTGGCAACCGGACTGGAATCGCTCGTCATCGGGGAGGACCAGATCATCGGACAGGTCCGAGACGCCTACGAGGACGCCCGTAGCGTCGACGGTATCGGTTCGGTGCTGGAGCACGCGATTACCAAAGCGATCCACGTCGGGGAGCGCGCCCGTTCGGAGACAGCGATCAACGACGGCGTCGTCTCGGTCGGTAGCGCCGCCGTCGAACTGGCCGCCTCCGAGCACGACCTCGATGGGGCGACCGCAGCGGTGATCGGGGCCGGCGAGATGGCAACCCTCTCGGCGAAAGCCCTGGATGCCAGGACCGACGCGGCTCGGCTGCTCGTGGTGAACCGCACGGTCGAGCGCGCGGATCGCGTCCTCGATATGGTGTCCATCGAGGGCGAATCGCTCGGCATGGACGACCTCGAACGGGCCGTGTCTGCCGCTGACGTCGTCATCTCGGCGACCGCGACGTCCGAGCCCGTCGTCGAACCGGCGTTGCTGGCCGACGCTGGCGAGACCGTCGTGCTCGATCTCGCCCAGCCACGTGACGTCCCGCAACGCGTCGGTCGGCTGTCCGGTGTGACGCGATACGACCTGGACGCGCTGGAGTCGGTCACCGACGAGACGCGCGCACAGCGCCGGGACGCCGCACTGAAAGTCGAGGCCCTGATCGACGAGGCGTTCGAGGAACTGCTCACGCAATACAAGCGCAAGCGGGCCGACGAGGTCATCTCGGCGATGTACGAAGGCGCGGAACGCCGCAAGGCCGCCGAACTGCAGAAGGCGTTCGCGAAGCTCGATCTCGACGAAGACGAACGGGAAGTCGTCGAGTCGATGGCGGACGCGATCGTCAATCAGCTACTCGCCCCGCCGACGAGCGGCCTCCGGGACGCGGCCGAAGCTGACGACTGGTCGACGATCAACACGGCGCTGCAACTGTTCGATCCGTCTCTCGAAGATGGGAAGCCATCCATCCCGGAACTCGCGACGCGCGTGCCCGGATCGGATTCAGATCACGAGGTTCGTCCGGATCGCGAAGTTCCACCGGTGGTCCGAGATCAACTCGACGATTGACCGCAACTGCTGTCGGCTAGCTTCACATTAACCGGCTTGAGCGACTCGCTCGAGCATGCTATCCGGAGGATCGACCTCTCCAGTGACGTTCGTCCCGTCGTAGTCTTTGACCGTCAGCAAGATCGGCTCCTCGCCGACCAGCCAGTAGAAGGTGTAGCGTTTCGTCCGCGTGACGATCCCCGTCTCGGGGGAGGCGTCACTATCCGCCTCGCTGATCGTGAACGGTGCTGCGTGTTGTGTGCGCATTGATGTAGCCATGATTGCATGTGATGGTAGACTCCAAACAGTAATAAGTCTTTATTCAGAGGTGAGTTAATACTTATATGAGTGTTAACAAGAAACGTGGCGGCCGCGAATCAGGGCGGGATGGACGTGATTGGCGCGTCCGATTTTCCGTTTTGATAGGCCGGAGCGTATTTTTATAACGTGTCGTGCCGGAGTCCCGTGCAACGGTAGAGATGAGTACCGACAAGCGGTCCGCGCGAGTCTGCGTCACGAACGCAAAGGGCGGGACCGGCAAGACGACGATCGCCATCAACGTCGCGGGAGCGCTCAACGAGCGCGGCCGTGACGTGCTGTTCGTCGATCTCGACCCCCAGGGCAATGCCACGGAAGGGCTGGGATTGCTGGACGCCTACGACAAGGAACCGCCCACGTTCTTCGACGTGCTGACCGATCACCGCCAGCGTGATCGAGTAAATGAATTGATCGTCGAGCACGAGGAGATGGACGTCCTGCCGAGCAACATCGACCTCCTGCAGGCCGAACACGAGCTGACGATCGCCGACCTCATCGCTCGTGTCAAACACGATCCGGAGACGGACATTGACCCGTCGGCACTGGCCTCGCTCGGGATCAACGTCACTCCCGAAGCAATCTCGGGTGCACACGCGCTGGACGTGCTCGACGAAGCGCTGGCAGGAATCGAGGGCGAGTACGACTACGTGATCATCGACTCGCCGCCGTTTTACGGCAAGCTGACCGACACTGGGATCTACGCCTCCCAGCACATCCTCGTGCCGGCGCTGACGGAGGCGACCTCCGAGCGGGCGATCGAACTGCTCATCGATCAGATGGCGGCACTGGAAGGACAGACCGGCATCACTGTCGAGACGATGGGCGTCGTCGCGAATCGCGTCG
Organism: Halapricum hydrolyticum; assembly: GCF_025517535.1. Taxonomy (NCBI): domain Archaea; kingdom Methanobacteriati; phylum Methanobacteriota; class Halobacteria; order Halobacteriales; family Haloarculaceae; genus Halapricum; species Halapricum hydrolyticum. The sequence continues at coordinate 463,348 of NZ_JAOPKC010000001.1, read as the reverse complement.
AAAAAACCAACGAAGACCGGATGATGCTGGACTGGCTCAATGAGGTCTTCGACGAGTTCCCGGTCTGGGAGGTCCGAAAGCGGGTCGCGCTCCAGCGAGCGTTCAAGGACGGGAAATCGATCTTTGCCACCGACGAAACGGTCGACATGGCGGATGTCTTTCTCGACATCGCCGCGGCGTTCGACGAGCGATTCGGGTTTACCAGCGAAAACGAGCACGAGGTGACACATGACTGACGACGACGAACGTATGGAACGGGCGAAACGTATCCGACGAATGCGCGAGGGGCGTCGCACTGACTCGACCGAGGAAGACAGCGTCGACTCGACCGGCGATGAGGCTGACGGGAACCCGGCACCGGACGGCGTCGATATGGCCGAAGACGAACCGGCCGCCGATACTGACGCGTCGGCCGAAGACGAACCGGCCGCCGGTGATGAGACACCGACGACTGCCGGGAAGTCGACGACCACTGACGGACCAACCGAGGAGCGTATCGACGGCTCGAGTGAAGCGACTACCGAGGACGAATCGGACGTTGAGGCGGCCGAGTCCACGGACGACGAGCCGTCCGAATGGTTCGAAGAGTCCCCTGAGGAAACTGAGCCGGACTCACAGTCCAAAGCTAACGAAATGACTGCAAACGATGCAACGGCCGGCGAAACGTCGGAATCGACGGACGAAAGTGCCACGACCGGAAACGGTCAACAGGCAAACAACAGGAACGACAGCCCGGACGGCAGCACTGACGACGGCGCAGACGACAGCACCGGACTGGACGACGGCACCGAACCGGACGACGACGCGGCTGCGGCTGTATCGTCCGCAGCGGCCGCAGCGGCGGCTTTCGAGAGTACCGACTCCGGGAGTGCTGGGGATACCGAAGGTGACGCGGAGGCTGACGGAGACGCCGACGCGGACTCCGGTGGCCCGGCAGAAGTCGACGAAGACACGCCCGAAGGCGGTCTGCCGGCGGAGATCGAGGGGCCGGCAGCGACACAGCCGGACGAAACGACGAAAGCGGAAGAAGAGATCCGCGTGCTGGAATTTCGCCTCGGCGGCGAGCGGTACTGCCTGAACATCCACCACGTCGAAGAGATCGTCAAAGAGGAGACAGTCACGCGCGTGCCGAACACCCCGGAACACGTTCGCGGCGTCGTTGATCTCCGGGGGCAGATCACGACGATCCTCGATCCGAAGGTGTCTCTGGATATCGAAGAGACCGACGACGAACAGTTGATCATCGTCTTCGACGACGGGACGTTCGAGGAGCAGGGCCACGTCGGCTGGGTCGTCGACGAAGTGCGGCAGGTCATGCCGATTACCGAATCGGAGGTGAAGGATTCGCCGCTCGATGAAAAGGCGGTCAACGGTGTCATCGAGCGCGACGGCGAATTCGTGATCTGGACCGAACCCGAGGTCGCGCTCCTCGACGACTAACGCAACTCTTCTGCGAGTAGTTCGACGGCGTCTTGAACGGCACCGATAGAGGTCAGGTACCCGACCCCGACCGATCGCTTGACTGCCGTCGCTGCCGCTCCGCGAAGGACCTGTGGGCCGACTTTCGCGACTGCACCGTCGCCGACGCTGACGAGCCACCCGAGCTGATCGTAGTCGTAGCGGTCGAGTCGGGGTTCGAACCCGCGGCCACCCTCGCGGTCGAACGCGAGCAGTGCTGCCAGGTTCTCGGCGACGACCGGAGCCTGCCTGATCGCGGTGTGGGCGCTCGCCGGAGCGACGCGCCCGTCGACGTCAGTCACGCGTGCCGCGTCGCCGAGTGCGAACGTCCGATCCGTCAGCCGGAGCGTCGCCGGAACCGCCGGCCGATCCGGAACGGCGTCGGTCCCCCTGATCCCCCCGGTCCAGATGAACTGATCGTAGGAGGTCTCCGAGCCGTCCTCGAGGCCGACCGTCGCCTCGTCCGCTCGCTCGACGCCCACGCCGGTTCGGACCTCGATCCCGCGTGCGTCCAGTTCCTCGTGCAACCCGCGGCGCATGTCCGCGGGGAAGCCAGGGACGATCGTGTGTGCCTGTTCGAGAAGCGTCACCGTCGCGTCGACGTCATGTTCGGCTGCCAGCGCGGCGATCTCGCCCGCGACCTGGATCCCTGACAGCCCCGCGCCACCGACGACGATCCGACCGTCTTCTTCGAACGCCTCGAACGCGCCGGCCCGGATCTCGCGGGCGTGCTCCACCGTCCGCAGTGGCGTCGCGTGGTCGCGAACGCCTTCGAGCCCGTAGAACGCCGTCTCGACGCCGAGGGAGATCGCGCCCGCGTCGTAATCGACCGTCTCACCGTCGACGAGTGTCGCTACCTGTCGCTCGGGGTCGATATCGGCGACGCGTCGCTGGCGGTGGTGGGCGCGACCGAGGATATCGTCGAAAGGGATGGAGATCGCCTCGGCGAGGTCGGGTCGTCGGATGACTCGATGCACCTCGTGGCGCACGGTGTGCGTGGGACTGTCGTCGAAGAGGACGATCTCGTCTGTCGCCGGGAGCCGTCGTTCGAGCCTGCGAACGAGCGGGAGGCCGGCGTAGCCGCCGCCGAAGACTGCAACTCGCATACTTCTCGTTAGGATCGGATCGCCGTAAACGCGCGGGTGGAATCGACGGGCCGACCAGAGTTCGGGGTGACGTGCTGGCCAGGTCGACAGGACCCACCGGCCAGGTTTTTTGCCCCGGCCGGACGGGATGGGACACATGCGAGCGATCGTCGTCCGTCGGGAGCGACACGAGCCGGAACTGATCGAGTTGCCGCGACCTGACCCGGACGAAGGTGAGGTACTGGTTCGGATGCTCCGGGTCGGAATCGACGGTACCGATCACGAAGTGCTCGAAGACGGTCCCGGGTCGTTCCCGCCCGGCGACGATCACCTCGTGCTCGGTCACGAAGCCGTCGGCGTCGTCGAGGACCCCAACGGAACGGCCTACGAGACGGGGGACGTGGTCGTGCCGACAGTCCGCCGGCGGCTGGACGACGGTCCGAACGAATATTTCGATCGCGGGGAGCCGGACATGGCCCCGCCCGGGAAACACCGGGAGTGTGGAATCTCGGGCGCGCACGGGTTCATGGCCGAGTACGTCGCCGTCTCGGAGCGCAGGCTCGTCGAGATCCCGCGACGACTGGCCGAACGGGGCGTGTTCGTCGAGCCGATCAGCGTCTCCGAGAAAGCGATCGAACACGCCTACGCGTCCCGGTCGCCGTTCGACTGGTCGCCCCAGCGTGCGCTGGTGCTTGGCAACGGTGCACTCGGGCTGGTAACACTGGCGATGCTCCGTCAGGAGTTCGACGACATCTACTGTCTGGGTCGTCGAGACCGGCCGGATCCGACGATCGAGGTGATCGAACGACTCGGCGCCACCTACATCGATTCTCGGGAGACGCCCGTGCCGGAAATCCCCGAGGAACACGGCGGCATGGATTTTATTTACGAGGCGACGGGGTACGCGAAACACCCGTTCGAATCGATCCGCGCACTCGCGCCGAACGGCGTCGTCGCTCTGCTCGGGATCCCCGACTCCTGGACGTTCGAAATCGACGGTGGATCGCTGCACACCGAACTGGTGACCCACAACAAGGCGCTGATCGGCTCGGTCAACTCGAACGAACGCCACTTCCGCCGGGCTGTCCGAACACTTCGGGCGTTGCCGGAGTGGCTGTTCGACGAACTGCTTACGACCGTCGCCGCACCGACCGAGTTCGAACCCGCGTTCGCCGACAGTGACGACCAGATCAAAGCCATCGTCGAGTTTGCAAGTCTGAGTGACACATCGGACCAATAACAAAGGACTGATTTATTCGCTCGTAGAATAACGTTGTAATGGCGTCGGACGACCTACTCTCGTCGCTGGAGCACATCGCCGAACGGCTCGACTTCGGCGAGTACGAGGCGAAAGCGTATTTGACGATCCTGGAGCACGGCGAACTCACGGCCGCAGAGATCGCCGAATACACTGACATCCCCCAGCCGCGGGTGTACGATACTGTTCGGAGCCTCAGCGACAGCGGGTTGGTCGAACTCCGGGAGTCTCGGCCGATGAAGGTTCTGGCAATCGATCCCGAGGAGGCGTTCGCGGACTATCGGGATTCGCTATCCTCGCTCGTCGAGGGGCTCAACGAGCGGTACACGAAGCCGGCCCGCGAGGCCGAGGGCGTCTCGCTGGTGAAATCCCGGCCGACGATGCTTCGGTATCTGGAAGACGTGATCCAGTCGGCGGAGTACGAGCTGATGGTGTCGCTGACGCCCGACCTGCTCGAACGGTACCACGAGACGCTCGCGTCGGTCCAGAGCGGGGGCGTCGCGGTCGAGATCCTGCTCTCGCCCGCCGCCGCCGTGCCGAGTCCCGAAGAGTTCGATTACGTCGACGTTGCCACGACCGTCCGGACGCGACGCGGCGTGACGACGCCGATCGTCGCCGTGGCTGACGGCGAGTACGCGATGTACGCGACCCGGGAGGGGATCGAAGGCGCAGAGGACCGCTACGGCGTGATATTCAACCGATCGGAGCTGGGTTTCTTGCTCTCGGGCTTTCTGAACACGGTCCTGTGGACGACGGCCGAGACGGTCGTCGAGGAGCCTGTTGCGGATCGGTTCCCGCGCCGGTACGGGACGATCCGGCGGTGCGTGGCCGACCTGTCGCGACTCGATGGGACGTACTACGCCTCGATCGACGGGCGGGACGTCGAGACGGGCGAGCACACGCTCGTCGAGGGAAAGATCGTCAACGTGAGCTCCAGGAGCAACTGGATCGCGGCGTCGATCGTCGTCGACACCGGCGACCGCGAGATCGAAGTCGGCGGACAGGTCGCTGCGCTCGAAGACATCGAGGCACACGAGATCGTCGTCGGCCGGGACGGGCCACCCGGGGTGTGACTAGAATGAAACCGAGCGAAGTTCTTATAGAAAATGCGGGACGAAAACCCACGACTTCAGTCGTGGGTAGCTCAAACTGTCGTTCCGCCGCCGAGCAGGATCAGGAAGAGTAGATTCATCACGTTCTCTTCGATGTAGGTCTTCACCTGCTCGATGTCTTCCTCGTAAGACATCGTCACAGTCTGATCCGAGACCGTCACCTCGATATCGTTGATCCGCTCTTTGAGTTCCTCGCTGATATCCGAACTGAGAGTGAGAGCGCCCAGGGCATTATCCAGCTCCTCACCCAGATCGCCTGCAGTCTGCGAATCGCCGGTCCACATGTTCATCTCGATGCCGTACGTGGTGTCGGTCTTGTAGACGCTGCCGGACATGTACTCGATCTCGTCGACGTTGTCCAGACTAATGTCGTCGTTCTGGAAGTCCTCCTCGTTGAGCGCGTCGTCCGGCACGACAGTCGCGAACGCGACGTGGCCCGCGGTCGTGTCGTCGTACAGCGTGGCGAGTTCGCCCGCGATCGGGTCGGCGTCGCCGTTGACGACGTCGATGACGTCCTCGAGAACGTTCATCGTCCCGAGGACGTACTGGCCGTCCGAGAGCACCGCCATGCCACCTTCGTCGGTACTGTCCTGGGACGTGTAGAGTGTATATCCCCCATACGTGGACTGCTGGAGCTGTTCGTCGCCCTCCGATTCGATCGCATCGACGAGTTCGTCCTCGGTCCAGTCGGTCTGCATGGCGATCCCGACGTACTCCTCGTCGGCGCCGGACGCTTCGACTTCCATGAACAGCAGCCCCTGCTGGAATCCGGTCGGATCGAGATTGGCTTCCTGGCGGGCCATCTCGATCGCCGAATCGACGTCCTGGGGCAGGTTGCCTTCCTGGTCGAACTCCTGGAGCTGGGTGAGAATCGAGTCGCCGACGTCCCGGAGGTCGTCGTCGTTCAGCATCGCCTGAACGTCCATCGAGACGACTGCACCCGCTCGTGCCGGCACGATGTCGCCGGGACGCATCTCGACTGCTGGCGGACCGTTAGGCGTCTCGGTCGGGGTCTCCTCGTCAGTCGGAGTCTCCTCGTCAGTCGGCGTTCCGTTACCGTTGCCGTTGCCATTGCCGTTCCCGTTGCCGTTCCCGTTTCCGTCGTCGCCGTTACATCCCGCAAGCGATCCGAGCGCGACGAATCCGGCCCCTGCCGCGCCCTTCTGCATGAGGCTGCGGCGCGTGTACTTTCTGGATGACATACTCGTACCCTCGTTACTGTTGGCAAAGTAGAAATAACCAACGGGTGTGCACACCGATCGCCAGCGAAATCCGGCAATACATGCCCCAATGCACCCGCCAATCTTTTTGGCAAGCCTAAAATACGGCCGGGGCGGAGTCGGGACACACGATGAGCGAGTACACCTTCGACGATGTCACAGTCGTCATGGGGACGTTCAACGAGGCGGCGGCGATCGGAACGGTGCTCGACGACATCGAGCGTGTGACGAGCGGCCGAGCGTCGGTCGTCTGCGTCGATAGCTCCAGCGACCGGACGCCGGAGATCGCTCGCGAGAAGGGCGCACGCGTCATCGAGCAGGAGCCACAGGGATACGGCGTCGCCGTCGAGCGCGCCCTCCGTGCTGCTGACCGGCCGATCGTAGTCACGACCGACTGCGACGATACCTATCCCATGGAGCGGCTGCCGGACTTTCTGGCGGCGATCAACGGCGGTGCCGACGTCGTCAGCGGCGATCGACTCTCGCGCGGGGCCGAGACGATGCCGCGGTTCAACCAATTCGGCAACCACCTGTTCGCTGCCGTCGCGAGCTTGCTGGTCGGCCGGCGCATCCGCGATACGACCACCGGTATGCGCGCGTACCGGAAGTCGGTCATCGAGGACATCGAGTGGACCGAGAACACCGGTCTCTCCGCGGAATTGCTGTTGCGCCCGCTCTGCCGTGGCTACGACGTTCGCGAGATCGATATCGACTACCGCGAGCGAGCGGGCGAGACGACGCTGGATCCGATCTCCGGCGGGGCCGAGATCGCCGGGTCGATCCTGCGCGTCGGCGTTCAGGAACGACTCCGCTGACCTCGCGGCGTTCGGTCATCCACGTGGGCCGCGCTGGTAGGTCTCGATGCCCCCCGGGTGGCCGGGCGGATTCTCCAGGCCGATCAGCGACCCGCCGGTCGGTGACGAGTAGAAGGCAAAGAGCAGTTCGTTGATCAGGTAATACCGGACGCGCTCTCGCTCCGTTCCGTCGGGGTCGGGATCGCGATCGGCCAGACCGTAGTCGTCGAAGACCGCCTGGCGCGTCCCCCGATCGAGCGCTGCGAACGGCTGGTCGTACCAGTGTCGAGCGTAGTCGTCGAGGTTCCGAGCGGCGGTCCGGACGCCGTCGAAATACGCGGGGCGGTCTTGCACGCGACCGACGACGTACCGCTCGACGAACGAGTCGATCCCCGAAACCCGTTCGGGATACAGCGCCTCGGCCGCCGCGACGATCGTTTCGCGCTGTCCGGACGGGTCGTCGGTCCCGCGCTGCTCGGGTGGCTCGTCACCGAACTCGTCCCACGCCAGCGCCCCGAGTCCGGCAGCGCCGACGCCGGCCGCACCGAGCGCGACCAGCGCGTCCCGCCGCGAGAGCTTCGGCGTCTCCGTGTCGTCTTCTGCTCTGTTCAGCCGATCGTCTGTTTCATGTGTCATGGTTCGATCACTTCGAGTGTCGCGTTCAGAGTCTGTCCCTGGCGCGTCGCTCCCGGCACATACGCGGCCGCGCCGTCGCAGCGCTGTGCCAGCTCGCAGAGCTGCAGCCGCGGCGAGATCGCCCGCACGGTTCCGTCTGTCGCCGCCACGGGAGTCGAGAGCGCGTAACTGAACCCGGTACCGGTCCCGTAGTCGACGAACAGATCCAGTTCGAGCGTCTCTCGACCGTCGACCGGGACGCGGACCGGATCCTCGATCTCGGGGCCGTCGAGCGTCGCGACGCCGTCGGACAGTTCGAGCGAGAGGCGTAGCGTGCTCCCAGCAGCCGCAATCGCTCGCCGCTCGCGGCCGTCGCCGCTGTCCATGCGGATCGAAACGCTCTGTGCGTACGTCGGCAGGCCTGCAGCGATCGAAAGCTCGACGGCGTCCCCCTCGACGACTTCGACGGGCCGGAGTCGCGGCTCGACCGGCTCGCCCGCCGTCGGCGGCCACGGATTGCGGAAGCTATACCGGTAGGGCTGTCGCTCAGGGAACGCGTCGACGACCGCAAACGGTCGCTCTTCCAGCGCGAAGACTACCGGCCCGTCGTAGTCCGGATCGTTGCGGAGCGGCTGGAGGGGATGGTTCAACCACGGGCCGTACGGCTGGGGAAGGAAGACCAGCGCGTGTTCGAACGACTGCTCCTCGAAGGGTTCGTAGGCGGCCTCGTAGCGTTCGGTGACGGCTCGGTTCCGATTGACCGGTTCGGCGGCGGTTGCGACGGCCGCCGCGCCGCCGACCGCGGCGACGACTGCAGCGATCGCCAGCGACGCTGCCAGCGCCTGTCGTGATTCGAACCGGCAGTCAAGCGTCACCCACGCGCGCGAACCGGCAGCCCGGAGCGAAAGCGCTGCGAACAGCGCAAGCGGCACGAGCAGATCGAAGTGATAGTACGGCCCCAGGTAGGCGATCAGTCCGTCACCGGTCTCGGTGACATCGCCCAGAATGTTCAGCGTCCCCCAGAAGTACGCCTCCCCGATCGGGACCGACACGACCAATCCGGCGACGGCGAGCCGTCGGGGCGTCCGGTTCCGTAGCGCCACGACGAGGCCGACAGCAGCCAGAGCGACGCCGAGCAGGCCGGCTGGGGCCCAGTCCCTCGCGAGCGTCTCCAGCGCACGAGCGTTCGACCGCGCGGCGAGTTCTGGCGTGTATTCGAGTTCCCGGCCGAGCAACTCGCGCGTTCCGAAGCCGACGCCGTCACGGGGGGCGAACGCGTGATAGGGGAACTCCAGGATCGAGCCGGTGACAAGGGCGTTGTACCCCAGCGCGGCGACGACGCCGACCAGCCCGACCGCCGCGACGATCCCCTGGCGGACCCAGACCTCGCGATCGCGGGTTCGCAGCGTCCACAGCGCGTGTCCGACGAACGGGGCGGCAAACAGTACTGCAGTGTACGGCCGGGCGAAAAACGCCAGTCCGATCGCACCGCCGGCGACGGCTGCCAGCCGGGGACTCTCCGTGCGATCGGCCCGAAGATACGAGAGCGCGAACGTCAGGTTCAGCAACGTCGTCGGCGCGTACGGCAGGAAGGTCGCCGCGTTCAGCAAGAACAGCGGCGACGCCAGCACTACGACGCCCGCGAGCAGTCCAGTGGGGCGGTCGAACAGCTCGGCACCCAGTGCGGCGACGAGTGCGACGATCCCCGCGCCGACGGCCGCGAGCACGAGCCGGGGAGCGCCGAACGCGAGCGCGGGCGCGTACATCGCCGGAACCACCGGCGAGTACTTCGAGTACATCCCGGCGTCGCTCTCGACGAAGAACCACGGCCGGAACGCCTCCGGGACGGGCGGCCGGAGGAAGAGCTGTCCGTCGAGCAACATCCGGGCCTGCTGGAGGTAGACGCCCTCGTCGTGGTTCAGCGAGTGAGAGGGGAAGACGCGCGTGGCGATCAACAGTACGACCGCTCCGGCGAGCAGCGCCAGCAGCCCGACTGCGACGCGCCAGCGCGTCTCCGGGTCACGTGCCCGTTTCCGGAGGGGCGCGGGTAGGCGCCGCATGAGGGCGTCTGGGCCCGCCATCACTCCGCGGGATACCAGGCCAGCGAGTGGTCGGCTTCGAGTTCGACACAGACGCGGGTCCCGTGGTCGAACTCCGTCGCGTGGTTGTGCTGGCAGTGGACCACGTCACCGGCGTCGAGTTCGACCCGGTAGACGAACGAGGGGCCGGTGTACTGGCGGTGGACGACCTCGCCGTCTGTGCTGGGGCCGGGACAGGGGATCGCCCGGAGGTCGTCGGGCCGGACCAGCACCTCGATCTCGGCGCCGCGATACTCTTCGATCGAACCGTCGAGCTGGCGGTCGTCGAGCAGTCCCAGTGAGGTGTCGACGCCGCCCTCGACGACAGTGCCGGTGAGGAAACTCGCCTGGCCGAGGAAGCTCGCGACGAACCGCGATTCGGGATGGCCGAACACGTCCTCCGGGCGGCCGACCTGTTCGATTCGGCCGTCGTTCATGATCGCGACGCGGTCTGAGATCGACAGCGCCTCCTCCTGGTCGTGGGTGACCGACACCGCCGTCACGCCTGCGGCCTTGAGGATCCGGCGGACCTCCTCGCGCATCTCCTCGCGCAGCCGCACGTCCAGATTCGAGAACGGCTCGTCCAGCAGCAACACGTCCGGCTCCGGAGCGAGCGAGCGCGCCAGCGCGACCCGCTGGCGTTCTCCACCCGAGAGGCTCTCGGGACTCCGGTCGGCGTACCCTTCGAGGTCGACGAGTTCGAGCAGTTCCTCGACGCGCTCGTCGGCGTCCGCGTCGTCGAGTCCGAAGGCGACGTTCTCCCCGACGGTCAGATGGGGGAACAGCGCGTACTCCTGGAAGACCAGCCCCACGTCGCGCTGCTCGGGTGGCGTCGCGTCGCGCGCTCCGGCCACGCGCTCGCCGCCGATCGTGATCGTGCCCTCGGTGGGCGTCTCGAGCCCGGCGATCATCCGCAACGTCGTCGTCTTCCCACAGCCGCTGGGGCCGAGCAACGTCACCAGTTCGCCCTCCCGGACGTCGAGCGAGACGCCCTCGACGGCGCGCTCGCCGCCGAAACGCTTGGTGACGTCGGCCAGTTCGAGGACCGGCTGGCCGAACGAGTCGGTCTCGGTGGTCGTTTCGAGGGGCTGTTCGACCGTCGTCGTGTGATCATTCCTTGACATCGTATCGCTCCCGTCCGAGTATCACGAGCATCGACAGCGCCGAGATGCCGACCAGCACCAGTGCCGGCACGGCGGCCTGGCCGTACGCCGCGGCTTCCTGTACCTGCCAGATGTAGGTCACCAGCGTCTCGAAGCCGAACGGCCGCAACAGAAGCGTCGCGGCCAGTTCCTTCATGCTGGTGAGAAAGACCAGCGCGGCTCCGGCGACGATCCCGGGCATCACCAGCGGCAGGACGACCTTCCGAAACGCTACCAGCGGCGGCTTCCCGAGCGTCCGGGCGGCCTCGAGCAGCTGCGGATCGACCTGCAGGATCGAAGATCGGGTCGTCCCGACGGCCTGGGGGAGAAACCGGACGACGTAAGCGAACACCAGCACCGCGAGCGAGCCATAGAGGAACGGCGTGACGTTCAGCGCCACGGACAGCAGTCCGAATCCGACGACGACGCCCGGAACGGCGTAGCCGACGTAACTCGCCCGCTCGGGCAGCGACGCGAGCCGCCCCTTCCCGCGGGCCGAGAGATACGAGAGCGGCAGCGCCGCGAGCACGGACACGCCTGCCGCCAGTGCGGAGACTGTCACCGAGTTCCACGCGAACGTCCACTGGAAGTCGACGGCTGCACCGGCCAGTTCGGGCGTCGAGCGCCCGAGCCACGTAAACAGGATCGCCGGTGGCAGCGCCAGCGCCAGCGTCGCGATAGCGAGCGGGAACAGCGCCGCCACCCACCGCCATCGGCCGAGCCGGACGACACCGGGTCGGTCCGTGCCGCGATTGACGTACGCGGAGGTCTCGCCGCCGCGCTCGATGCGAGACTCGGCAAGCAGGATGACGACCGTCAGCCCGACCAGCAGGATCGAGAAGATCGACGCGAAATCGACCTGTCGGGCGGTCGTACGCACGTAGATGATCCGGGTGAACACGTCGAACTGCATGATCGCGGGTGTCCCGAAATCCGACAGAGTGTACAGTGCGACCAGCAATGCGCCCGCGGCGATACCGGGCTTCAACTGGGGGAGGGTGACCCGCCTGAACGCCCCCAGGCGAGTGTGGTTGAGCGTCCGGGCGGCCTCGACGCTGCGGCCGTCGATCGACAGCAGCGACGCCCGGGTCGTGAGAAACACGTACGGGTACGTGAACAGCGTCAGCACGATCACCGAGCCGACGAGCCCGTAGATAGAGGGAAGCTGTTCGATCCCGAGTGGGGCGAGCGCGTCGGCGAGTACGCCTCGCGGGCCGAACGCCGAAACGAACGCGAACGCCCCGATGTAGCTGGGAACGACCAGCGGCAACGCCGCGAGGATAGTGAACAGCCGACGAAAGGGCAGGTCCGTCTGGGCGGTCAACACCGCAAGCGGGACACCGATCAGAATCGACAGTGCCGTGACCGCGACCACCAGCACGACCGTATTGAGGAAGATGTCGAGGGTCGTCTGCCGGAACAGGATGTCGAAGAAGCGATCGACGGGGACCGATCGAGCGCTGTTGAGCACCCACAGAAGCGGCGTCAGTACAGCCACCGCGACCGACCCCGCGAGCAGCGCGAGTACGAGCGTCTGGACGTCGCTCGGCGAACGCTGTCCGAGGCGGCGAGAGACGCCCTCGATACGGTCGCTGACTGACATCGTGCCCGTTACAGCACCCCGGCTTCGGTCAGCAGGTCCGTCGTCGGACCGGTGTTTGCCAGTTCTGTCAGGTCGATGTCCGGCGTCTCCAGTTCGTCGATCGGCGGGAGGTCACCGACCGGCTGCACGCCGGGCAGCATCGGATAGGCGTAGGTCCGGGTGGCGAAGAACTCCTGGGCCTCCGCCGAGAGGAGATGACGAACGAACACGTCCGCGAGTCCAGCGTTCTCGTCGCGATCGAGCAATGCCGCCCCAGAGACGTTGACGAGCGATCCGGCGTCACCGCGGGTGAAGTGCAGATCCAGCGGTCGCTCTGGCGAGCCGTTGAGCACGCGCAACGCGTAATAGTGGTTGGCGAATCCGGCCGCCAGTTCGCCGGTTGAGACCGCATCGGAGATCAAAAACTCGTTGTCGTAGGACTGGATGCCGGCCGCCTGCATGTCCTCGAGCCACTGCAGAGTCGCGTCTTCGCCTTCCTGGAGACGCATCGCGGTGACGAAGTCCTGGAACGCACCGTAAGTCGGTGCCCACCCCATCACGTCCTGCAGGGCGTTGGCGTCCGGGAACTCCATCACGTTGTCCGGCAGGTCACCGTCGTCCAGTTGTTCGGTGTTGTACGGAATCGCCCGGGCGCGGCCGGCGACTCCGACCCAGTTGTTGTCCGGTTCGACGAACGCCTCGGGCACGGGCTCGACCGTTTCGTCCGTCATCGGGCGAGTGGCGTCTTCTTCGACGACGGTCCCGAGCGACCCCGCGCCGATCGAGATGAACAGGTCCGCCTGGAGCTGGTTCGCCCGTGCTTCCTCTACGATCTGTGTCGCGAGTTCGCTCGACGGTTTGGACTGGGAGGTATAGGAGAACTCGGGGTAGACCTCTTCCAGGACGTCGAACAGATCGAGATACAGGCCGCCTTCGCCACCGCCCAGATAGATCGCCAGCTCACCGGAGAGGTTGGGTAACTCCTCCATCGAGCGCCCGCCGGGAGCGGGACGCCCCTCCAGGATCGCACCTGATCCCTGGAACTCGCTCAGTGCCGCCGCTTCCATCGCCGCATCCACCGCGTCGTAGTTCGGCGCCCCGTAATCGCCGTCGTCGCCGCCGAACAACCCGCTACATCCGGCGAGCGCGCCAGTCACGGCGACACCGCTTGTCGCCAGAAAACGGCGTCGAGAAGGCCGGAAACCTGCGGTCGCTGCACGGTCGTCGCGCCTGCTGTCGTCAGCTGTCATCATTGTTTTAGGCTGGCCTAATAAACATAAGGCTGGCGGTTCGTCTCAGTCGTCTGCAATCGTCCGGGTCGACTGCGTGGCTTCCGTGCCGTCCGCTTCGAGGGCGGCGAGACAGTCGAGCCAGTCGTGCATGTGCTCGCCGACGTACGCGAGGAACTCGCCGTTTTCGTAGGCGTTCGCCTCGGCGGCGAGCAGTTCGTCGGCCATGCGCTCGAACGCGTCGGCGAAGCTGTCGGCTTCGGAGACGCGGTCGGCCAGTTCCCAGACGTGTTCGTTCAGTTCGAGCCCGGCGACCTCGTTGGCCAGGTCGCCGAATGTCGATCGCGGTGCCTTGTTGTGCTCACACAGCGGCGCGCCGTTGTAGATCTGCTTGCCAAGCAGGTCCGCGGCGCGTTTGAGGAAGACGCCGCTCCAGATGTCGTCGAACCGGCCAACGTCCCATGGGTTGTCGTCCATCGGCAACTGGTAGAACGCCGGGACGACCTCGCGCTTGAACGCGAGGTTCATCGAACAGACGGTCAGGTACTGGCCAGGCGCGGCCACGAAGTCGCGACCGTACGCGTCGGTGTCGAGTCTCGTCTGGGCCTGCCCATCGAGGTCGCCGTCCATCAGGATGCGCACTGCGTCCAGGTCGGGGACGTTCGTCCACAGTCCCTGGGAGGCGACGACCTCGGAGACGGTCGCCGTCTCCGTCCGGACGGTCTCGCCCATCGCGCTGTAGGGGTAGCCACGCGGGTACAGGTCCGTGTCCGTCTGGTAGAGGACGTTCACCCAGCGCTCGTCCGACTCGACGGCCTCGATCGCGCCCCGGTACTGGAGGTTGTCCATGTGCGTCCCGAAGAAATCGATTCCTTCGTGGGGTAGCGTGTCGTCGTCGATGAACACGCCGTACTCGAACTCGCCCGCCCAGAGATACAGCAAGCCGAAACTCGTCTGGGCGTGGCTCGCCTCGGGAATTAGATGGCCGTATTCCTCGATCCCCTGCTCTGCGAACCACGCTTCGCGGGCGCTTCCGTCGAAAACCTCGCCCGAAACGTCCAGTTCTTCGAGCATCGTGTCCATCGCATCGGTGTCACAGAAGTCCTCCGTGACGAGCACGAAATGCAGCCGGTCGGTGTCGAACCCGTGGCGGCGAGCGTTCGCCACGTACTCGCGGACGCACTCGTACTCCCGGATCGTCGGCACGATCACGCAAATGTCGTCGGTCATCGGATATCTGCCACTCTTTAGGCCAGCCTAAAGAGTGTGTCGTTCCCGACCATCTCAGACGAGAAACGTCGCGAGGGGCGGTGAGTAGCGGGTCACAGCGAAAAACGCGCCGTTGAGTGATACAGATTATCGTACCGATTTATCGCTCGGCCGCCCGGTGGTCGATGCGGCACAGACGTACAATAATCCGTATGAGAGGAACGCAACGATCAGAGCCCTGCCGTATCGTCGGCAGTCGGATCAGCGAACAGCAGCGCGAGCGCGACGGCGCCACTGCCGGTGAGGAGTCCGACGAGCACGCTGTCGGTGGCCACGCGCATACTCGGATATTACTGCTCGTCGTCGTTGTCGACCTGATCTTTGATCGACTGGAGTTCGGATTCGACGTCGACTGACGGGCCGGTCTCGACCGGTTCGTCCCCGTCACCGAGTTGCTCTTCGATTTCGGCCTGGAGTCGCCGGGCGTCTTCGAGCAGGTCGCGCGCCTCGCTGTCCGGCGGCTGGCTGTCGAGAGCCGACTGGACGTCTTCGAGCGCGCTCTCCAGACGCGACAGCGCCTTCGATCCGGCGCGCTCGGCCCGCTGTGAGACCGATTCGCCGCCGTCCTGTGTGTCGGTCCCGTCAGCCAGCCGAATGGTTCGCTGGAGGAGCCGCAGCGCGCGGACGTTCGTCTCGAGCAACAGTATCGCACCCGGGATCGCGACTTCGCTGGTGAACTGCCGGAGTTCGTCGGCCCGTGGCGGTCGCGGAGCCAGAAGCGGGCGTCGCTCGCGCTCGAGCTGCTCGCGCAATTGCGCGACCGTCCGAGTGAGTTCCGCGAGCTGCTGTTCGACGTCCGGAGGGTCGTCGTCGGCCATAACGTCCGTTCGTTCCCCATCACCCTAAAACCGACGCGGTCCGTTCTCACGTCGTCGGGAACATCCGAACGCTTTTATCTTTAGGCTCGCCTAATCCATGGCGATGGCAGATACCCGTACGCCCGACGACGCGGTCGAGGACTGGCCCTCGGTGTCGGCTCACTCCCCGACGGAAGACAAGACCGTCTTCACCGAGGACGGCAACCCCGACGCCTGGATCGCGACGGACACGACCGTCGAGCCGTCGCGATAGTCCTCCTTCTACAGGCGGAGCAGGCCGAGTGCCTCGGGGCTTGACCCCGAGGGTGAAGGCCGTAAGCTCGGTTAAACGTGCTCCGTTCGCTCGATGTACTGTTCAATCGTATCGGTCGAAACGTCACCAGCCGTCCCCACGTAGTACGATTCTTCCCAGAACCCACCACCCCACAGGTATTCCTGTAACAGGAGTTCGTGTTGTTGCCACATCTCTCGTGCTGTAATACTCTTGACTGTCCGTACAATCTTGCTCGGAGCGTGTTTGGGATGTGCCGACAAGAACAGGTGTACGTGGTCGGGTGAGATGTGCAACGACAGAATCTCGTAGTTGTACTTGTCGCACACCTCTCGAAAACTCGATTCTAGTGAGTCTTCTATCACACCCAGTATCGGGTGTCGATACTGAGCGGGATCGAAGATCCCGCGAGGTACGCAAAGCTACGCTTTGCTTGACTTTGGACACCACACAAAGTGGTGGTTGACGTTGTATACCGTGTGGTTTGACCGTTTCTCACCCATACAGACCAGTACGTGGACAAGTTTTAAGTATTTCAGCAAATAAGCAGTATGTGTGAGATGACTAAACGACTCACTGTGGACTTGGAGGACGAATTATACAAGGAGTTCTCGAAGCAATGCATAGACGCTGAGAAAACCAAGTCCGAAGTCGTGCGTGGACTCGTCCGAGACTGGGTGAACGACCAAGAATGACGCACACACAGGCTCTCACCAAGACACTCGTGTTCCCGCTGGACGTGCAGAGTGGCAACGAGAGCTTGCTTCACGACGCTCGATTGGAGTGTCGCCGGGTGTTCAACGAGGTGCTACGCCTCAACTATGACGGGTGGGACTGGGACGAGATAGAAGATGTTGTTGAGCAGAACGCCAACCTCGTGCAAAACACCGCACAGCGCATCATCGGCAAAGCCTTCGACGCACTCGACAACTACTACGACAACGACGACTGGGGACGCCCGTGGTACAAACACGAGACGTTCCCGTTGCGGATGAACTACGGCGAAGGCTACAACCTCTTTCTCGAAGACGAAACAGTACGGTTCCGCATCAGTGCGAAACCGTACAATCACGTCAAAGGCGAGCTTCGCGGCACGCAAGACCAGTTCGACCTGCTCGCACAGGCAATCGAAGATGATGACTGGCACGTTGGTACCGCCGAGGCGCTTGTCCGAAACGAACGCGAAGAATTGCACGTCACCGTCACGAACGAAACCGCCGAAGTTGGTGCAAAAACAGCGGCAGAAACAGTCATCGGTGTCGATATTAACGAAGACTGTGTTGCGCTAGCGGCACTGACCGAGAGTGGTATCGAAGATTCAATCGTTATCGACTACCCGGAAATCAAGGAAGAACGACATCGGTACTTCACGATGCAGAAACGGATGCAGGAAGCCGGACAGACCGCGTTCAACGACGTGTTCCGCGACAAGGAACAACGGTTCGTTCACGACCAGCTACACACGGTTTCACGGCGCGTGGTCGAGTGGATTCAACGGTTCGACAGTCCTGTGATTGTCTTCGAAGACCTCGAAAACATGCGAGACGACATTGAATACGGGACTCGAATGAACCGCCGTCTGCACTCACTACCGTTCGCCAAACTTCGAGAGTTCATCAGCTACAAAGCCGCGTGGCAAGGGATTCCCTCAGACGATGTTGACCCAGAGTACACCAGCCAGCAATGCCCTATTTGTGGACACACAGAATGGGCGAACCGCCACAAGAAGCGGTTCAAGTGCTGTGAGTGCGAGCATCAAGACCACGCCGACCGTGGCGCTGGCGTGAGTGTCGCACAGAAGTGGCTGCGAAAGCAAGACAATAGAGATGTGCCTGCTCTCAACACACTCCCGCAGGTGCGGAAGTGGGAGTTGCGACGGCAGGCATCGGGGCCTGTGGACGGCCCGACCGTGACCTCTGATACCGTTCGAGGCGACCAGACCAATGGTATCCGAGGCGTGTCCGACTAATCCACGGGAAGAAGCCTCGGGGTCGTACGGAAGACGCAGTCTTCCGTGATGACGAGAGACGAAGTCTCTCGAACCACTTGACCCCGAGGCGGTTCACAAGATCGGTCTCTCTGGCCTATTCGCTGACGACCAGCGTGTCGTCTTCGAGGTAGTGATCGAGGTGGTGAGCGTCCTCCTCGACCTCGACGAGGATCTGTCGGAGGATCTCGGCGGTCGCGTGATCGCCCAGGTTCGTCGCGAGATCGACGTGATCCCGGAGGCTCTCGATGATGTCGCCGTAGATCTCAAGATCGTTCTCCAGGGACGTACGGATGTCGTACACGTCGTCGTCTTCGGGCTCGACCGGGGCGTGCGCTTCGAGGTTCTTCCCGCCCGCGACCGGAGCGCCACCGATCGCCTGCAGTCGCTCGGCGAGTTCGTCGGCGGCCGCTTCGGCACGTCCGGCGGCCTCACCGAGGAACACGTGCACGTCTCGGAACTCCGCGCCTTCGACGTTCCAGTGGTGCTTCTTGAGCTGGTGGTACAGGACGTACGTCGCGGCGAGGTCGGTGTTCAGCGCCTCGACGACCTGTTCGGCCTTCCCCTGCTCGAGGCGGAGGGGATTCTCGTCGACGGTTCCCGCTTGCTGGCGGATATCCTTCTGGGTACTCATTGCGATCGTGTGTATGTGCGCGACCCACTTATAATTTCTCTATTGAAAAACGAGATTTCGCAAAACAAAAACCGAATTTCTGATTTGCGGAAATTCTTGCGTCGATCTATGACAGGCAGCGCTCTCGGGAAGCGACTTCTCGCTACAGAGACGCGACAGACAGTCGCAGCAATCAGTTGGCTCCGCCGCCGTACTTCTCGGGGTAGGCCCCTGCCAGCAGCTCCGGCTGGTCGTCGAGCCGAGTCCGGATCGGATCGATGATCTCGGAGATGTACTCGCCAGCGGCGTTCTTGAGGTCCTGGGGATGCAGTTCCTCCTCGACGAAGTCGGCTTCGAGTTCCTCGTAGCTCTCGTAGACCAGATCGCCGCCGTACTTTTCGGGTCGTTCGACGACGAACGACTCCTCGCGCTGGTCGAGGATCGGGAAGACGAGATACCGGACGTACTCCAGGACGCCGTTGTCTTCGACCTCGCCCATCGGACAGTAGGCGTCGTGCAGCTTCTCGGACACTGCTTCGGGCGAGTCGTTCAGGTTGACCTTCGAGGATTCATCGGAGGCGCTCATCTTCCCGCCCGACAGGCCCGAGAGAAGCGGGGCGAACAGGCAGATCGGCGCGTCCCCGCCGTGATCGGGCAGGATTTCCCGGGAGAGCATGTAAATCCCGCGCTGGTCGACGCCGCCGTATGCGATGTCAGCGTCCAGCGCGTCCACGTCGAGCGTCTGCATCAGCGGGTACAGCAGGCCGCCGAGTTTCGGCGAATCGGACTCGCGGACGACCTCGCTGGCTGCGCGCTTGGCACGGGAGATCGTCGTCTCGGCAGCCATCCGCAGCAGTTCGAGCGAGTAGTCTTCGTCGAGTTCGAACTCCCGGCCACGGACGAACTCGATCCCGTCGGGATCGGCTCCGGCGGCGTCGATCATCGCCCGGATGGTTTCCTCGTAGTACGCTGAACGTGCCTCCAGCAGATCGAACGGGCTCTTCTCGTCGTCGAGATGGGCGTGCAGATCGGCGATCAGCACCGTCACGTCCAGTCCGGCATCGAGGAAGTCAGCGAGCTTGCGCATCGTCGTGAAGTGGCCGATGTGCATCTCGCCCGTCGGGGCGTAGCCGATGTAGACCCGCGGCTCGTCGCGCTCTTCGAACAGCGTCTGCAACTCCTCCTCGGTGACGACCTCCCGCGTGTGGCGAGTCGTCAACTCGAATCGCTCGTCGATGTCCATACAGTTGGTTGCCGCTGGCGGTGACAAAACCGTTGTTATACTGTCGGCTGAAAGTTCGTAACGATATTTACCACTCGCTTCTGCACACGTCTGCCGATCGACGAAAGACACTCTCGTCAAAGCGCGTCCCTCGACTCGATGCATGCCACCTGCGTCGCCTAGGAACCGTCGGTTTGCGAGCAGTACAAACCCTTCCAGCCCGGAACGTCGATGAATGTACACCGGCAAGACCGAACGGCCGTGCTGTCTGTGCGGCTCGCCGGAGACGACCGCCCGGATCGATATCCCGCCGCGCGCGCTTCAACTGTGCAAACACAGCGATCCGATCGCCTGGCAAGACATCGTCGGGGACGTGTCGATGTATTTCTGTGCGAACGACTGGGAACTGATCGAAGAACTCGTCCTCGACGTCGGCGTGTTACCGCTCTCGCGCTGTAACGCCGCGCGGGCGAGTTTCGATCTGCGGGAGGACTTCGAGGCGCTTTTGAACGACGTGCGGAACCAGCCCGACCAGCGACCGCTGGAAGCAGAGATGCTGTCAGACGCCGAAGAGGCGCTCCGATCCCACGAGCGTGGCGAGAACGTCGGACCCCAGCGGCTCGTCCAGGCTCGGATCGTTCAGTGGGCGCTTGGTGAACTCGGTACCGACGGGTGACCGGTACTATCGCGAACTCCGCCTCTTATCAGATATCCCACTGGTGGAAAGAGACATTATGTATGCTACCGAAGTGGGGCTATGGACGCAATTGTCCTTGCCGGTGGGTTCGCGACCAGGCTCTGGCCGATCACGCGCAATCGTCCGAAGATGTTTCTCCCGATCGGGGAGACGACGGTCATCGACCGGATCTTTCAAGATTTCGAAGACGACGACCGGATCGATGACGTTTACGTGTCGACCAACGAGGAATTCGAGGACGTCTTCGAGGAATACATCGAAACGTCGTCCTTCGAGAAGCCGCAGCTATCGGTCGAAGAAGCAAGGGAAGAAGACGAGAAGTTCGGCGTCGTCGGCGCACTCGGCGAACTCGTCGAACGCGAGGGGATCGACAGTGACACGCTGGTGATCGCCGGCGACAACCTCATCAGTTTCCCGCTGTCGGACTTTATCGACACGTTCAAAAACAACGACGGAACGACGATCGCCGCCTACGACGTCGGCAATCTCGAGCGCGCGACCCAGTACGGCGTGATCGACGTCGAGGGTGACCGCGTCGTCTCGTTCGAGGAGAAGCCCGACGATCCGCCGAGCACACTCGTTTCGATCGCTTGCTACGCGTTCCCCGCCAAGACGCTCGGACTGTTCGACACCTACCTCTCCGGAGAGAACAATCCAGACGAACCCGGGTGGTTCATCCAGTGGCTGCTCGACCGTGATCCCGTCTACGCTTACTCCTTCGAGGGCGCCTGGTTCGATATCGGCACGCCGGACGCGTATCTCGACGCCGTCGAGTGGTATCTCGACGGCGGCACGCTCGTTCATCCCGACGCAACCGTCGAGAATTCCGACCTCGGACAGAACGTGCACATCATGGAAGGCGCGGAGGTGATCGACTCCTCGCTCGAACGGGCAGTCGTCTTCCCGAACGCGCGGGTCAAGGACTGTCGGATCTACTCTTCGATCGTCGACGAGAACACCGAACTTGAAGAAGTCAACCTCTCGGAGGCACAGATCGGCGCGCACACCTCTCTCGCACAGTCCCAGTCGCCGCCGGCCGAGTGGGTGTGGGAACAGAACCGGGATTCGGAGTGACGACCGATGACTGACTCCACAGACGACGATCCCACGATGGCCTTCGACGTCGAGGTCAGGGCCGACCGAACGATCCTGACGATCGAAGGGGTACGCGACGCCGCCGTCATCGTTCGGTCCGAAGAGGGCGAGCGGATCTATCTCCCGCCCGAGGACTTCGACGCCGAACCGGGCGTGACCAGCCCCTACAGCACGAGTCCCTACAGCACGGCAACTACAAGTGACGACGACGGCGAGAAAGAAAGCGGATCCGACGACAGCAGGCAGTCGCCGTACACCAAAGCCAGCGACGACACCGTCTCGGACGGAGTCACGTACGGCCGCTCTGTCACGCCCCAGGGGATCCGAATCGTCCATTCCGAACCTGCGACGGACGTCCGGGTCGTCCGCTAGAGCGCGATCGGTGGCTGTTAATCGCCGTCGAGGATCCCGCGGTAGAACTCCTCGTGATCGTCGGCGACGTCTTCCCAGGTCCGCTTCTCGTACTCGATCGGTGCATCCATCGCGAGTCCGCGCTGGATGCCGCCCGCGACCGCTCGCGAGTCGGGCGTCACCTGCACGAGCACGTCGTCGGGCAGGATCTCGGCCGCACCGCAATCGGTCGTGACGACGCGTGTATTCACCGACAGCGCCTCGACGATCGTGATCCCGAACGGCTCCGCCCGCGACGGGGAGACGAACAGGTCCGCGCTGGCGTAGTAGTCGGCCAGTTCTTCTTCGGGGACGTACCCGACGAACTCGATCTGGTCTTCGATGTCGAGCGCGTCGGCAAAGCGCTTGAGCTGGTCGGTCAGGTGTCCGGTTCCGCCGACGACGAGCGTGACGTCCTCGCGGCTGATCCGCTCGACAGCGGCGAGCAGGTACGACAGTCCCTTCTGGTGGGTGTGCCGGCCGACGAAAAACAGCATTTCGCCGTCGATTCCCAGCTCGGCTTTGACGTCCCGACCGGTCGGCGTCACCGACGGGAACCCGTTGTGGATGACGTGCGCGTCACCGTCGTAGTGATCCGCGATTCGCCCGCGGGTGACGTTGCTCACGGTGATCAAATGATCGGCTTCCTCGACGATCCGCCGTTCGGCGTCGAGTTCCTGACGCGGCGGGTCGAGGTTGCGCTCGACCGACAGCGAGTGAAACGTCGTTATCCAGGGAATATCGTGCGTTTCCCTGGCCGTCGCACCGGGCCGGTAGCCGAACCAGTCGTTGGTGTGAACGGCGTCGGCCTCGGCGGCCAATCGAACGAACTCGTCTTCCATCCGGTTGACCCGGGTGATGAGGTCACCCGTCCCCGTTTCGATACCGTGGATGTTCTCGCGGTCGCCGGGGTCGAACTCCGCGGGCAGCGCCAGTTGCATGTCGATGGTCCCGCGGCGCTCGAAGACCTCGAACAACTCTGCGATTGCGGTGTCCAGCCCGCCGGTGATCTTCGGCGGGAATCCCCAGCCAAGGTGCAGGACAGTCGGTTCCATGCTATCGTCACCGCCCCACCACAGTGGGTGTCGTGTACATACTACCAAGACGAAGGGGGCGCGGTTAAGACTGACGGCAGGCGCAACGATCGCCCCGAGAACAGCGGACACGACCCGAGAACCAGGCGCTACTGCGGCTGTACCTTCTGGCAGATATTCGGGAAGACGAATTCGTGGTCTGGTCGGCGACAACAGTTGGCCGTCGCGTTACTCCTCGAGCAGCACGTCGACGTCGGCGTGGTCCTCGAGCAGTTGCTCCATCCGTTCGACGGTCTTCGGGTCGCGGGTGGGGCCGCTCTGGAGGACGTCTTCGGCACGGTCGATCGCCATGCGGGTGTCAGACTGCAACAGCAGCACGGGGACGCCGCGCTTTTCGGCCTCTCCGAGGACCGCACCGGTCGGGCGGAAGCCACCACCGAGGATGATACACTTGATGCCGGAGGCCTGCAACGCCGCAGTGACGATCTCCGAACGATCGCCGCCGGTGATCATCGCGGCGTTCTGGGTGCGCCGGAACTGGGTGAGTGCGCCCTCCGCGGACATCGCACCGACGGTGATCCGCTCGATGAACACGTCCGTCGAGACGTCGGTCGTCAGCACCTCGGCACCGAGACGCTCGGCGAGATCGCCGACGGTCATCCCTGCCAGTTCCTGGACGCGGGGCATCACGCCCAGCACGTTGATCCCGCGGTTCTCCAGGAACGGGACGACGTCGGTCGTCAGCTGGTCGAGTTTGCTGTTCGGGACGGCGTTGAACAGCACGCCGGCGAAGTCCTCGCCGATCTGCTCGGCGGCCGCGAGGATGTCGTCGACGTCACCGGCCTCGTCGTACCGCGACAGCAGGACGACGTTGGCGTCGATCATCTCAGCGATCTCGGGGTCAGTGAGATCGACGATCCCACCCGTTGAGAGTCGATCCGTTCCCTCGACGACCATCAAATCGCGCTCCGCTGCCTGCTTCTCGTAGTTCTCGAGGATCCGCTCGCGAAGCTCATCGGGCTGCTCGCGACCGCGGATGGCCTCCTCGATGAACGTCGGCGTGTAGACGATGGGTTCGAGTTCGTGCATCTCGGCGTCGAGCTCCAGCAGTTCCCGCGCGAGCATCGGGTCCTCGTCGCGGGTCTTGCCGGTCGCGCTCTGCAGGCGCGTGCCCTTGGGCTTCATGTAGCCGACGCTGTGGCCTGCTGCCTTGGCTAGCTGCGCGATTCCGAGACTGACAGCCGTCTTGCCGGTCGCCGCTTCGGTCGAGGTAACAAGTATTGGGTCCATAGTGTAATTCCTGTGTGGGAATCGTTATAGTTCTTCGTGGTCGATCGTCGCTCGGATGTCGACGGCTTCGACGCCGTCGGGCGTTGCAACCAGGGGGTTGATGTCCAGTTCCAGAATCTGTGGGAAGTCTGTCACGAGCTGCGAGATCCGCTGGATCGTCTCGATGACGCTCGCCTCGTCGACGGGATCGCGACCGCGAGCCCCGCGGAGCAGGGGTGCCGAGTCGATCTCGTCGATCATCTCGCTGGCCTCGCCTTCGCTGACGGGAGCGACCCGGAACGTCGCGTCTTCCAGGACTTCGACGAAGATCCCGCCGAGTCCGAACATGACCAGCGGCCCGAACTGGGGGTCGCGATTCATGCCGACGATCGTCTCCGTCCCGGCGTCGAGATCCGCCATTTCCTGGACCTGCACGCCCAGGATGTTGGCGTCAGGCTGGTAGTTGCGTGCCCGGCTGATGATGTTGTCGTACGTCGAGGCGACCTCGTCGGCAGGGACGTTGACCTCGACGCCACCGATGTCGGACTTGTGGAGGATGTCCGGGCTGACGATCTTCATCACGACGTTGCCCTCGATCTCCTTGGCGGCCTTGACAGCGGCCTCCTTGTCCGAGACGATCGTTCCCTCGGGCGTGGGGATCCCGTACGCTTCGAGCAGGTCCATCGCCTCGATGCCGAGCTTGTTCGTCTCGCGCTCTTTGGTCCGTTCGAGGATCTCGCGGGCGCGCTCGCGGTCGACGTCGAAATCGGTCGCCACGTCGTAGTCGGTCGATTTGATCTCGCTGTACTGGCGCAGCGCGTCGAGGCTCTTGACGCCGCGGGCGGGGTCAAAGTACGTCGGGACGCCGACCTCGTCGATGATGTCCTTTGCGTTGCGCGCGGTTTCGCCACCCATCAGACTGGCGGCGATCGGAGCGCCGTACTCCTGCTGTTTCTCGGCGATGACCTCCGCGAGATCGCGGAAGTCGATCGACTGGGGCGAGGCAACGACGATCGCCGATCCCACGTTCGGATCGTCCAACACGATGTCGAGTGCCTGCTCGTACCGGTCGGCCGGCGCGTCACCGAGCACGTCGACCGGGTTGAAGATGTTGGCTTCCTCGGGCATCGACTCCTCGAGTGCTTCGAGCGTCTCGTCGGTGAACGACGCCATCTGGAGGTCCGAATCGCCCACTGCGTCGGTCGACATCACGCCCGGACCGCCGGCGTTGGTCACGATCGCGATTTCGTCGTTCTCGGGCAGGGGCTGCCCCTCCAGGATCGAGGCGTAGTCGAACAGTTCCTGAACACTCTCGGCGCGGATCACGCCCGCCTGCTTGAGGCCCGCCTCGTAGGCGCGCTCGCTGCCGGCGATCGCTCCAGTGTGAGAGGAGGCGGCCGAGGCACCGGCTTCGGTCCGACCGGATTTGACTGCCACGATCGGCGTGTCCTGGGTCACCTCGCGAGCGGCGTCGATGAACTCTCGGCCGTTCTCGATGTCCTCCAGATAGCCGAGGATGACGTCGGTGCTGGGATCGTCTCCCCAGTATTCGATGAAGTCGACCTCGTCGAGGACGGCCTTGTTGCCCAGCGAGACGACGTCGTTGAACCCGATGTTGTGATCGCTGGACCAGTCGAGAACGGCAGAGATGAACGCGCCCGACTGGCTCATGAAGGAGATCGAGCCCTCTAGCGCGGACTTGGTGGTGAACGTGGCGTTCATGCCGATCGACGTCGAGATGACGCCGAGGCAGTTCGGACCGACGAGGTTCATGTCGTATTCCTCGGCGATCTCCTGCATCTCCTGCTCCCGGGCCGCTCCTTCGCTCCCGGACTCGCCGAACCCGGCCGTGATCACGGCCAGGTCCTTGACGCCGGACTCGCCTGCCTCTCGCAACACAGTATTGACGATCTGTGGCGGCACGACGACGACGGCGAAGTCGACACCTTCGACGTCAGCGATACTGTCGTAACTTTCGAGCCCGAACACTTCGTCGGCGTTCGGGTTGATCGGCACGACATCGCCCTCGTACCCGTCGAGGAGGTTCTCCATGACGGAGCGCCCGACGGCCCCTTCACTCTCCGTCGCACCGATTACGGCCACACGTTTCGGTGAGAACAATGTTTCTAGCTTGCCCATCGTATCATCGAGAGTTGGCAGTGGCCCCGGAAATACTTACCTCATTGGCGCCGACACTGTCACTGTTCGACAAACAAATATCAATCAGCTTACCACACTTCTGTCGGCCGATTTCGGCTGCTCCGGGTCTGGTTCGCGACCATTCCACATAGTCTCGTGTGACATTGTCCCATATTTGACTGGCAACCATATGTCAATTTAAGTATAGGTATGATCACAGGAAGGAGAATTGCAGGCTGAGATATCATGAACGAACGTCAGACGACGCCGCAACCCTTTTTTCTCTCGGCTGAGTTGGTACGATAATGACTGCTGTCGGAAACTTCCTCGAGGAGTTCGCGGACGATATCGGAGGCGTTTGTTTGTTCTCGCCGAGTTCGTCGATGTACAACACGTTCGCCGAAGCGGACGCGCCGGTCGTGGTGATCGGGACCGAAAACGAGGTCGACGCCGACGTGTTCGTCGAGTTACCACTCGAGTTTCGCGACCCGACTGAACGGATCCGTTTCGGGGTCGAAGGGGCGCTCGGACAGGACGCTATCGAAGAGGAGATGACGCTTCTGTGTATCCTGGGGAGTTTCAGCGACGACGCGGATACCGTGATGCGCGTCCGCGCAGGCGCGTTCGCCGATTCGGGCGTCTACGACCTGTTCATGGACTCGCGGCCCGACCCGTCGGTCGTGCGTGACGTGCTCGAAGTGGCGGTCGAGCTCGGGAAGAAAGGGCAGAAGGGCAAGCCCGTCGGCGCGCTGTTCGTCGTCGGCGACGCCGGGAAGGTGATGAACAAGTCCCGGCCGCTCAGCTACAACCCCTTCGAGAAGTCTCACGTCCACGTCGGCGACCCGATCGTCAACGTCATGCTCAAGGAGTTCTCCCGGCTAGACGGTGCGTTCGTCATCTCCGACTCGGGGAAGATCGTCTCCGCGTATCGCTATCTCGAACCGTCTGCTGAGGGCGTGGACATCCCGAAAGGACTTGGCGCACGGCATATGGCAGCCGGGGCGATCACCCGCGACACGAACGCCATCGCGCTCGTTCTCAGCGAGAGCGACGGGCTCGTTCGGGCGTTCAAAAGTGGCGAGTTGATCCTGGAACTCGATCCGGAGGACTACTGATGGTACTCGAGCAGTTTGATCTCCCGACGCTGATCAGATCACTGTTTTCCGAGCGAGGTGCGGTCGCGGTGGCCGTGCTGGTGCTCGTTATCGGGGCGATTGCCGGGTATCTCGTCTGGCGCGGGACGAAGCGGTTCCTCTGTCGACAGGGCATCGACGACGCCGTCGAGGGCACGCTGTTCGAACACACCGCCAACAACGTCGGACTCTCGACGGTCGGAATCCTCTCGCAACTGGCGGCGCTTGCGGTGTATCTCCTGAGCGTGATCGTCGCGCTGAACATCGCGCGACTCGTCGACACCGAGTTCTTCTGGATCAGGTTCACGACGCTGCTCCCCCGGCTGTTCGTCGCCGCGCTGGCGGTCATTCTCGGGCTCGTGGTCGGCGACAAGGCCAAACTCGTCGTCAGCGACCGCCTCAAGAGCGTCAAACTCCCTGAAGTATCGATCATTCCGGAGATTGTCAAGTACAGTATCTTTTACATCGCCGCGCTCATCGCGCTCGGGCAACTGGGCGTGACGACGGCGGCACTGCTCGTGTTGCTCGCGGTCTATACGTTCGGGCTGGTCTTTCTCGGTGGGCTCGCGTTCAAAGACCTGCTCGCCGCCGGTGCTGCCGGCATCTACCTGTTGCTCTCTCAGCCGTACGGGATCGGCGACGAGGTCGAGATCGACGGCACGCGCGGGATCGTCCAGGAGATCAACGTCTTTGTCACCCACGTTGAGAGCGACGATGTCGAGCACATCATTCCGAACCAGCGGGTGCTCAAGCGCGGGATCGTCCGCATCCGCGAGTGAGCGGTTCGGCACGTCAAAAATCGAGACGTAGTTGAACGCCGATCAGCACCGGTGCGTGGCCCGACGGCTGATCAGCGCTTGAGCGCGGGCGTGTCGGCCTCGGCAGCGAGCAACTCCTTGAGTTCGTCGTCGACGGTCGCCACCGTGATCGAGGCGCCCATCATGTCCAGCGAGGTCATGTAGTCGCCGACCATCGCGTCCCAGACCTCCAGGTCGTGCTCGTCCATCAACGCCTGGACTTTGCGGTTGAGGACGAACAGTTCCATCAGCGGCGTGCCGCCCATGCCGTTGACGATCGTGACGACTTCCTGACCTGCGTCGGGGTCGAGGTCCTCGATCACCTGGCCGGTCAGCTCCTCGGCGATCTCGTCGGCAGGCATGATGTCGACCCGTTCGGTTCCGGGTTCGCCGTGGATCCCGATCCCGAGCTCGATCTCGTCGTCACCCAGATCGAAAGTCGGTTCGCCCTTCTCGGGGGTGACACAGGAGGTCAGGGCCGTCCCCATCGTTCGGACGTTGTCGATCATCTTCTCGGCGAGCCGCGCCACTTCCTCAAGGTCGTCACCGCGGTTGGCGGCGGCACCGGCGACCTTGTGGACGAGGATCGTCCCGGCGACGCCCCGACGGCCGGAGGTGTACAGCGAGTCCTCGACGGCGACATCGTCGTTGACGACGACCTGTTCGACGTCCTCGACGCCTTCCATCTCGGCCATCTCGGCGGCCGTCTCGAAGTTCATCACGTCGCCCTCGTAGTTTTTCACCACGCAGAGGACGCCTTCACCCGAATCAGTCGCCTGGATCATCTCGCTCAACTCGTCGGCGGTCGGTGAGGTGAATACCTCGCCCGCGGCCGCGCCGTCGAGCATGCCGTCGCCGATGTAACCCGCGTGTGTCGGCTCGTGGCCCGATCCTCCGCCGCTGACGATCGCGACCTTTCCATCGACCGGGGCGTCTTCCCGTACCATCACGTTCGTCCCGTCGAGTCGGCGCAGTCGGTCTGGATACGCTACCTCCATTCCATCGAGCATCTCGTCTACGACGTCTTCCGGATCGTTGATCAGTTTCTTCATGGTTCATTGTGATTGTCTACGCGTATCGTGAAATAGTTTTCTTTACTGTGGGTGTTAACACCGGTCGTAAATTTCCGGACCCTTATATAGGGCCGATAATGTGATGCTTTCCCGCTCGTTCGGTCCAAGGGGTCGCTTTGTTCACTCTCGCCCCTCTCATACTGCCAGCCACAGCATTTCGGAACCGTTCGGCACCCCGTTGTGCCGAATGTCTTTACAGGGGGCTATCAGGCCTCGACTTCGAGTTCGTCGTCGGTCTCGTCGATCTCGATCGACGCTGCCGGTTCGTCGTCGCCGAACAGGCGACGAGCAATCGCCGTCGCGACGACCGAGACGATCAGACTCGCTGCGACGAGTCGTCGGATGTTCGGACCCTCATCAGACGTTTCGGGCTCTGTGATTTCGGTTTCGTGTGTTTCGATCTCGGGCCGGGGTGTCTCGATATCCGCCATGTCGGCCGCCTCTAGCGCCTCGTTCGTCCCGAACTGGGCGTCGTCCAAGTGCACCTCGAAGAGGGTCAGTTTCTGAACCATGGGAAGACTACGCTCGATGTCGTCTTATAGCTGCTGTGGCACATGCGGTCACAGGGACGGTACCGCCGGTCAAGGGAGACTCTGACCCCCGCTGGCGGTGGAACCCGCTCCCGGCGGCGACATCGGTGGTAGTCCACGATACCTCCGATCACTGCCGAAAGCGCGTCTGACGGGCGTCTGACCGGTGTGGAAGATTTAACATCCGGTAGGATCAATATTCGCCCAGCAGGTATGACGATCAATCCCAGGGACTACGACCTCGAAGAATTACGGAAGATGGCGCACGGCCGCGAGCGCGGCTCGGTCCCGGACGAAGAGAACGTCCCGGACTCGGAGCCGAATCTGGAGTGGGGCGAACTCGAAGGCGAGCGCACCGTGACCGACGACGGATTTCGAGCGCGCCTCTACCGGGAACTGATGCCGCTGATGGCCGGCAGCGACGACACGACCAAGCCGTACCTGGCAACGCTGCCGGAGACGCAGGCCGCGGAGTTTCTCATCTTCGAGTGGCTCGAATTTCTCCTCCTCCACGGCGGGTTCCGCGGCGCACAGGAGGCACTCGACTACTACGAGTCGATCGGCTGGATTACTGACGACGTCGAGTCGGATCTGGACGACTACCTGATGGGCATCGAAGAAGTCGGTGCCAGCGACGGATCCCAGCTGGACGTCGATGACCACCTGTTGAGTCTCGTCTACATCGCGAAGTTGGCCGCGATGCACTGATCGACTGCCGCGTGCGCCGTACGAGCAATTCTCGCCAGGATCGCCCGGCCGTGCTGAATCCCGTTGATCGGATCACTGATCGTATCCTCAAAGAATAGTAAATTCTATTACTTTTTCCGGGCGGTTATATACTTCGGGGAGTCCATCAAGCAGCCGTATGAGCGAGGACGACGAGACTGACGACGCGACTGACAGTTCGACGGACGGGCCGGTTCCGGTCGGGGTAAAACTCGGCAGTACCAGGACCGTAATTGCCTATCCTGACGACGACGGCGATCTCGAGATCGTGAACACGCTCACCTGTATGGCGACCTACGAGGACGCGCTCACGGGCGAAGAGCGGGTTCTCTACGGCGAAGAGGCGGCCCGAGAGTATCCCGACCGGGTAGAGTTTATGCTCCGGTCCGGGCTCCCGGAAGACGACGACCGGGCAGAGCTGACGAGTACGTTCTTCGAGGAAGTCATCGAGACCAACGACATCCCAGAAGACAGTGCCGTCGTTTACGCGATCCCGACCATCGACAACGAGGCCGGCTTGAAGAACCTCGAAACCGTCATCGAGAACAGCTCGATCGGGACGGAACTCGTCGAGAGCTATCCCGAATCACTGTGTGGCACGATCCCGGGATTCGGCGACGATCTGGAGGCGATCAACGAGATTCTCCTGGCCGTTAATCTGGGGTCGACGAACCTTGAAGCGTCGGCCTACCGCCGCGGCGAGCAACTCGCGCCGTATACGACGGGCGCTGTCACCGGTAACGAGGTCGATCGCGTGATCGCCAACCACGTCGAGGAAGAGACGCAGGGGCGGGTCAACATCGACGTACAGACCGCACGCGAATACAAAGAAGAGCACGCGGACTTCGAGGACTACGAACCGTTCACGGACATCATCCAGCAGCCCGGCGGTGGTGCACACGAGTTCACTATCGAGCGAAGCGTCATGGATGCCGTCGACGAATACGTCGACGACGTCGTCGACGAGTTCGCCAACACCTTCCTGCCGGAACTGGCCAACGAACACATGAAGGTGTACAATCTCGCGCTGGAGAAGCCGGTCGTGCTCACCGGCGGGATGGCCTGTATCCCAGGCATCGTCGACGAGTTCGCCGAGCGGGCCAGCGACGAACTCAACCGCGACATCGACGCGATCGCACCGGACGAACCGGCACTCGCGGCGACGCTCGGCGCACAGCGAATCGCCGCCCGACTCACCGATTGATCGGCGACCAGCAGGCGAACCACGACAGGAACCGCCGCACGTCCGGCGGAAGTGACTCTCTCTTTGTGTCGCCGTTCGCACACGGTTGTGGACCCTCGGTCGTTTCCGGCCGAACGCGGAGTTCGGTCGGCATATCGATGACGAGACGTGCCATTGTGTGAACCTGTGTGTCACGATGCCTAAAGGCCCGTCAGACAGTTGTCTGCCGACCGTCCTATCCCGACCGTCGCTGCAGGACCTCGGCGACCGCGCTTCGAAACGCCGGCGAGGAAGGGTCGATACCGGCGTCGATCAGCGTGGCCCGGTGGCGGCGAGCGAGCCGCCCCAGCGTCGTCTCGACGCTCCCCTGGGTCGGGAGTTGCTCGGATACGAGCGTCTCGGCGGCGGATTCGGCCGACTCGAACGATGCGGCAGGCTCTGGCGGTCGATCGGGATCGAGCAGCCGACCGCGCCAGCCGTGTTTGTCCGCGAAGACGACTCCGGCGACCGCTCGGTCGGCCCAGTTACTGTCTGGAAACGTCTCGCGACCGGGGTCGATCGCGTCGGCTCTGACTTCCCGGTCAAGCGGTGGCGCCGGGCTGAGTCCGAGCCGGTCGAAACTTGCGTGTGCGTTCTCCGGCGCGAGCAAGCCACCACGCGCAGGAACGCGAACGTCGTAGCCCAGGAACGCGGGTAACCGGTCCCAGTCGTAGTCGATCCGGTGCTGGCAGGTCGCGACCCCGTAGAAGGTGACCGAGTCGGGGTCCCCGATCGCCTCGCGGAACGCGTCCCGGCGGAACGCCGACCGGATCGTCTCGATCGCGGGGCTGACAGCCGGCGGTTCCGAGCCGTCTTCGTATCGCCGCCGCTTCCCGCCGAAGACGAACCGTCCGTCCGACTGGAGCGTGAATCTGAGCAGCTGCCCCTCGACGTACTCGAGGAGCCAGTGGTGGCCCTGTCCTGTCGCCGGGTTCTCGGCCACGTCGACGCACGTCGGGAAGGAGTCCATCGAGTGGCCCGAGGGGCCGCAACCACCTAAAACAGGGGTGATTCTAAGTGGGCGGATCGTGTACGTGCGACTGAACTATGGAACTCACCTGGCACGGCCATTCGACGTGGTACGTATCGGTCGATTCGACAGACCTGCTGATCGATCCGTTCTTCGGAAACCCGAAGACGGACGTCGACCCGGCGGCGCTCGATCCGGATTACGTCCTGCTCACGCACGGCCACGCCGACCACATCGGCGACGTGGATCATTTCCAGGGGACGCCAGTCGCGGCGACGCCCGAGGTCGCGGGCTACGTCGAAGACAACTACGGCGTCGAGGAGACGATCGGGTTCAACCTCGGCGGTACGGTCGAACTGGGTGACGCGTTCGTGACGATGCACCGGGCCGACCACACAAACGGCATGGACACCGACTACGGTGCGTCGGGGGGGATGCCTGCCGGATTCGTCGTCTCCGACACACAGCCGACGCAAGTCAGCGACGTCGAATCGACGACGTTCTACCACGCCGGCGACACGAGTCTGATGACCGAAATGCGTGACGTGATCGCGCCGTATCTCGAGCCCGACGCCGCCGCCGTCCCGGTCGGCGATCACTTCACCATGGGACCGATGCAGGCCGCCGTCGCCGTCGACTGGCTGGACGTCGATCACGCCTTCCCGATGCACTACGACTCGTTCCCGCCCATCGAGATCGACACCGACGAGTTCGTCCGCGAGGTCAAAGCGACCGGCAGCCTCGCCGAGGTGCACGTGCTCGACGGCGACGAGACGTTCCAGCTATGACATCCTCCGCGCCGTGAACAGAGCGGGACTACGTCCCTCAAGCAGTCGGGCGAAGCCCGACGACGGCGCGGTTTCCTCCGTGGGAGTCTCAGCCGGCCTAGGATTCCCCGGAGGCAACATTCCCGTTGTGGTGGACGGTACTCGGGTCTGTGCGCTGTTCTTTGAGACGGTGAGAGCGTGGTGACTCCGACCATTGGTGGTCGTCCCACTGGAACCGCACGGGCCGTGCCATCGGCCTGACTACCTGTTCTGTATGCCGCTTCAGGAACGTTGCTGACGCTGTAAGGTCGGCGTGGCCCTCGAACCCACACGGACAGGTCAGCGTGCCTCGGTGCCGTGTCGTTCGGTCTGTCGAACCGCACTGCGGGCACTCTTGGCTCGTCCACGCCTCTGATCGGACCTCGACGGAGATACCGTATTCCTCGGCGGTACACGCCAGTCGTTCGGTGAATTGCTTGAACGCCCAGAAGTTGTGCGTCTTCTCGTTTACCCTGACCGACCAGTGCGTCTCCAGTACGTCAGTCAGTCCGCCGATATACACCGTATGCACGCCGTCCTCGTAGAGTCGTTCCAGCAGGCCACGACACAGGGCTTCTTGTGCGTGGTCGCGGCGACGGGTCCGCTTCCGGTACAGCCGCCGGATACGCTTGCTACTGTACCGGCCTTCACGGAGTTTCGACTGTAACCGGGCGATTTCTCGCGTCGTCTCGCGGAACCGCTGGAACAACTCGCGGCCCTCGTACAGGTATTGCTCGCCGGTCGTGGTGGTACACGCGACGAGATTGTTCGCACCAATGTCCAGAGCGGCCGTCTCTGCGGCCAGTGGAGTGTCCCGTGCATCAGTAATAGTCACGGGTTGCGAAGCTCGGAAGGTGCTGTCAGTCTCGTCGTACCACAGTTCTAACCGGCCCTGTTTCTCGTAGTCGGGCCAGTTCGGGTCGCCAACGATTTCCAGCCGGAGACGGCCGGTGTGGTCGTACCGGTCTTTCAACTCACTCCCGACCAGTATCTCAAGCCGGGACCGCTCGCCCCATTCGACGGTATAGGCGTCGTTGCGAATGACGCCTTTGAGTTGTCGCCCATCGTCCTCGTTGTCGAGGCGAATCTACGATTCGCCGACCATTGGAAATCTCCGATTTCCAAGACCACGGAATCCCGGCGGTTCCGGGTGTTCCGTGACCGACGTGTTCGACTCGTCATGGTACTGGTCTTTCAGGCGGAAGAAAGCCCGCCACGCTTCGGTGTTTTTCCGAATCACCTGTTGGGCGGTGGACGCGCCGAGAACGCCTTTGTATCGGCCTTCGAGAGCGCCGGTATCGGCGTCCCACACGTCCTCCCCCTCGAAGCCGTCTTCGTCGTTGTACCGTATGAGGCGCTGATAGTTGACTTCGTTCCAGAGAGCGGCGGAAGCGTCCAACAAGTCGCGTAGCAATTGCTCCCCTTCGTTGGAGAGCGGTCGCACGGCAAACGTGTTGGTACGCTTCATCAGCCACTCCTGTATACGTCCGCTTCGGGTTTGAATGTCAGCCATCCGCAGTGGAAGTGAAACTCGTCCGTCTTGTTGGAATCTCAGGGTCAGCGATCTCTCGGCAGAATCTCACTAGAGCTTACGCGCTTCACGCCCGCCCTGTTCGGTCCTCGGTTCCGACCGCATGTCGGAACACTCGTCCCTCACGGGAAGGGCGGGACTCTCGCGCTGTTACAGGTAGCCGAGGCGACGACGAGGGAAACGGTCTCGTGACGGTTCCCGGATCAAGCACGGTGATCTTTTCCCAGCCACCGTCGCGGACAGTTTCGTCGTCTGCTCTCCCTTCTCAATCACGGGCTTCGAGTCGCGCCTTGATGTTCTCGAGCGTCGTCCGCAACTCCCGCTCGTTGTACCGGCGGACGAACGGCCCCGCTACGGCCGAGAGGACCGTGCCCGGGAGTTCGTAGTCGGCGCTGTAGCGCAGTTCCGTCCCGCCGTCGTCGTCGACGGTTTCGATCTCGATCTCACCTTCGAGGCCGCCACGCATCTCGAAGACCATCCGCTCGTTTTCCTCGTGGGTCCGCTCGACGAGTTCGCCGTCGAGTCCGACGCCGGCCATCTTGTAGGTGTGCTCGACTCGCTTGCCGCCGTTGTCGAGCGGTTCGACGTTTCGGACCTTTGCCAGGCTCGGCGTCACTTCCGCGTGGTTTCGGGGGTCGTCCAGGTACTCGAACACGTCCTCGACAGGTGCGTCGACGTGAATTGATCGGCTGACCGAGACCATGGCGGCATTTCGTCCGACGACACAGAAGACGCTTTTCTCTGACGACACAGAAGACGATGCTCTCAGGCAGACGTCACGACGGACAGGCCGGCTGGACGAATCGGGTCTGCGGTCAGCTGTCGTGTTCGGCACGCGATTTTATTCCCAGCATCATACCTCGTTCCATGATGAAATGCGGCAGTTCGTATGTCAGGTATCGGAGGGCATATCCGACAGCCGACCGGGTCTCGGGTTTTCGCCCTCGCACGAGAAAGCGGGTTGTGTCGTCATCGATCGGGTCCAGGTGAAACGTCCAGATCCCCCCGTCGTGTCCCTGGAGAATGAGGGTTCGACCGGAGTCGATACGCTCGACAGTCATCGACGTGACCGAGCTCTGCAGCCAATAGTCCTCACGGACCATACGAATCGAATCGCCCTCCTGTAACTCCTGCAGTTCCGGAACGATGCGATCGACGTTGTGGATGTCTGCGCCGAAGAGGTTTTCGAGCCACGTGTAACTGTAGAAGCCGCCGCGCCCCTGTCCAAGCTGGACTATCCAGGGCCAAACCTCCTCGCTGGGTGCCTCAACCGTGACAGCGCGAGTGGTTTCGTCACTCGGCTCGGGAACGATCTCGTCGCCAGGCAGGTGTCGATTTACTTCGTCTCCACTAGCACCCCATCGCCGGTGCCACGGGCGGAGAAGGAAGTGATACACTGCCAGAATCACGCCGCCCGCGATGATCGCAGTCCCTGTTCCACTGATTCGCCCACCCGATGCTCTCGCTGAGTCTGTTTGTGACTTGGTTCTCATCGCTCTGGATATTCTCTCCCGCGTCTATATATACGTACCAGCGTCAGGTGGTACGCTCTCTTCCGGGCTACCGACCTGAAGCCCTCGCCTGGTCCGCTCGTCGCAGCGAGACTGCTGCATTAACATAGGAATATTTATATGTTATTTTGATTACCAGGAACTTGTGATGGTATTGAAATGGATGTTCGCAGGACTGCTGGTACTGCAGACACACTTCGTGGCTTCCTACGTCGTTCCGCTGGACAAAGAGGCCCAGGGCGAGTTTGGCGGCCTGTTGAAATGGGTCTGGCCCTGGAGCGGTGGTGACAGTGGGTTGCTGGGTCAGGTCACAGTGTCTTCGGGCTTTCCGCTCTCGGGGTTTTTCCTCGCCGCGATCGCTGCAGTGCTGTTTGCCCTTGCGGGCCTGGCAGTGCTGGAGGTCTGGGTCTCGTTCCGCTGGTGGAGAATCCTGGCTGGTGGGGGAGCTATCCTTTCCATCGTGCTGATGGCGGGGTTCTTTGGAGCGACGAAGGTGCTGCCGATGACTCTCGATTTCGTCGTTCTGTGGGCTGCGATCACCGACTGGCTTCCGACTACCGGCTGAACGCCGAATCCAGCCTAGTGCGGTGATGGAGTGAGCGCGACAGACGACTGCACGACAGTACCGTAGACGACGTACTGTCGTCCGTGACTGTTGAGCGATTGCGGGCTCCCTCGGCGAACTTGACGGCCGCGAGCGGCCCGCAACGGATCTACAGCGACGACTCGAAAGGCGATACGCGTCCATCAACGCGAGGCGATTCCACCTGAGAGGTGTTCAGCGAGTTTCCATCCCGATATACAGGGAAAGTATAGCAATCAGATACAGCGTCATACCTCCGACGACGCCCCACGTCAGCACGTTCGACGGGTCGAAGTTATCCCAGACACGGACGACACCGATCAAGACCAACGTGAAGCCAAGTATCTGACTTTGGACCAGTATTCGGGCGGCACTCCAGCGTGGATCGAGTACGACGACGCCGTTAACGACACCAAAGAGTGCAAACCATCCCGCCAAAATTCGGGCCGTGAACGGGGAGACGGTCCATGGCCACACACCAATCATGGGATCCGGGGCGACAAACAGGACGATGGCACTGGCTGTGACGATAACTCCGATACCACCACCGAGCACCCGCACTGCTTGTGGAAGACGGGGCTCACTTCCTGCCAGTTCCCCGGAATCGGTCCGCCGATTGAGCGCCCAAATAGCTGGAATAAGGACGGGAGTGACTGCGTAGAGGAAGACCCAGAGATCGAACGTAAAGTGACTGTGGTTGAACTTTCCCCAGTGGAGCACGGTGGCGATGGCCATCAACCACGTGAATGTGGCGATCCCGAGGAAGACCGGGGCGACAGTGTGCCACTCGTCAACAGTGGAAACCCGATAGAAGAAATACACACCTGCTCCATAGCCTGCGCCCATGACGATTGGCGTCATTTCGGGTCTGATGGTCCACGCGAAGTATTTCGTGGTTTGATCTGGGAGTCCATAGAGGACCAGAAATGCCGCGGCTAGAAACGGGATAATGAAGCGCGCGACCCATCGGGTAATCGGAAGGACTTGCCCGTCACGGGCAGGGGTGCCCACCCATCTTCGAAGGACTGATTTTCCCTTGCCCATTGCTACCACACATTTCACATCTTTATTCAGCGTACGAGCATATATGCGTTCCCCACCGTATCATCTATATCAAAATCTTCCCCCTTTCGGAGCACAGCCATCACCCCTGAGAACGTGGTAAGTGTCGGAATGCCCTGGGAATCTCAGTAGGGACGGCGCAGATAGTCGAACGCGGGAAGACGGTCGCTACGCTCGCAGTCTTGTGAAACACGGGCAGGAATGGGCCGGCGCAGCGCGGAACTACCCCGTCGCCGACACATTCTGACTGGCGGTACTGTTCGGCGGAGTTACTGGTCCTGATCATGGTCGATATTGAGGTTGGTAAGTAGCGGCCGCCGGCGATTCTCCATGCGGTCACGGAGTCGCTGGCGTCGCTGTTCGGGATCGGCTTTGTCGTAGTGCTGTTCGATCGTCTTCACCGTCGCGTTGACACGTTCAGCGACGTCCTCTGGCGGCCAACCCTCGTTGAGCAGCCAGGTGATCGTTCCCGTTCGGATGTGGTGGGGCGCGCGGCTGGACGGGCACTTGCTCGCATGTGCGTACTCCGTCCACTGACACGTCTCGCGCTCCTTCCCGTGCGGACACGGGCTATGCAGACACGGCTGGGTCGCCTGATACGACCAGACGCGAACAGTGTTCTCTCCGGGCCGCCCCTTCGCGCTCGCGAGTAGCGGCTGACGACCGTAGTCGTCGTGGACGTCGTAGCGGTGATGCTCGATATACGCCTCAAGGACATCGGCCGTCTCGCGCGTGATCCCGGCCGGACGCTCACCGCCGAGCTTGTTCTTCAGCGGTGTCCCCGTATCCGGCCGGTGGCGAAACTCGACGTATGGGTCCTCATCGAGATGGACGTCTCGAAGATCGAGCGCGCGGAGACCGCCCTGTCGCGCACCAGTGAACCAGGCGAGTTCGATCCAAGCGTGCGGGCGCGTCCCGTAGGCCTGCTCGTCGTTCCGATAGTACTGGATCAGCGCGAACGCGTCATCGGCGTCGAGCTTCTTGTTGCTCGACCGATCCTCGGGATCGAGATCGGGAATACGGACGCGCTCGGCGAGCCCATCGTCGACGGCCTCGACGTCCTCAAGGAACTCCAAGAACGATCGAAGCGTCCACATCTCGCCTTCGAGTGTGACCGGCGCGATCTCGGCGCTGCGGATCTCGTAGTACTCGTCGAGGTCGTAGCCCTCGAGCTGGCCGACCTCACCGATCCCGACCGAGTCGCACCACTCGACAAAGAGCTTCAGGCGGTACTCCCAGCCTTCGATGCTCTTGTCGGTCGAATCCGTCCGACGACGTCGGAGGTACCGCTCGACTGCAGCCGCCGGAGTCAACTCTTCCGGGTTCTGGCGGCGACGGCCTGTACGCTCAGTCATCAGCGATTGCCCTCCTGGGGCCGGTCGAGGCGGTCGGATCGTTCCCGAGCGCTCGCTCGACGACGTCGCGGTGCTCCATCAGGATGTGGCGATAGACGCCGTTCTGGGTCTCGAAGGTGCGCCCGCAGTACTCGCAGGTCGTACTCTCGTGGTCCTGATAGGGGTCCCACTCGCCGGCACAGTGGCTACACTGCTGGTGGTCCGGCAGGTCATCGAGATCGCGCGCGGCGTAGTTCGCAGCCTGATTCAGCATCCGACAGTCCTCGTCGGTGTGGTAGATGTGCCGATTCGTCGCGTTCGTCGAGACGTAGACGGTCTTACCCATCCCGACCACCGTCCTGGAAGACGTCGAGCTTCGAGCGCGCTCGCATCAGCAGATTCGAGACGGTCCCCCAGGATCGATCCGTCTGGCGGGCGTACTCGCGGCCGCTCATCCCCTGCTCGTAGACGGCTTCATAGGCGTCGCGCTCGGCGGGCGAGAGCTTCGAAAGGTCGGGTTCGTGGTCGGCGAGAGTAGTCTGTTTGGCGGCGCTCATCCGCCGATCCCTCCCGTGGCGGTCTTGAGATCGATCGCGGCGGTGTGACCGCAGGGCGCGAAGGTGTGTTCGGTCGGGCCGGTCGTCGTGATCGCGGCGACCTCCTGGCCGCAGGTGGGACAGCGCTCAGTCATCGGCGATCGCCTCCTGGCGCTCAAGTTCGATTTTGCGACGACGCAGCCGCTCGCGCTCGTGATGAATCCGGACCTCAGCGTGTAGATCCTCGTGCGTCGCCATTCCGAGCATCTGGTCGATAAATCCGAGTTTCACCGCGAGGTCATCGTCGACGAATCGGTGTTGTCGGATCTCGCGAAGTTCCGAGTGAGCGTCTCCGATCCGTTCGCGCAGTTCTCTCGCCTCTGCCTTCTCCTCGCGAAGTTCGTCGAGTCGAGCCTCGATCTCGTCGAGCGTCATGTCGTCGACGTCAGTCATCGGCGATCGCCTCCTGGTCGACGTCGTCGGCCTCGACGGTCGGCTGGGCGATCCGGTGGGCTTCTTCGAGCGCGTCGGCGTCGACGAGCCGCTGCTCTCGGTACGTCTGTGGCTCTCCGTCAGGGTGGAAGGTCTCGGTTTCGACGTATTCGATCTTCTCGACGGCGTGGGGCGGGATCTTCACCTTCGAGGTGTCCCAGCGCTTCGCGCGCACCCAGCCGTTCGGCAGGGTCGAGACGTCAGCCGCAAAAAGGGTCTCGTCCCTGCTGAAGATCACGGCGGGCGTCCAGTTGACCGAAAATTCTCGCGGGTCGATCACGTCGCGACCGCCGTCAGTCATGACGCGCTGGTTGTCGTCGGCAGTACTATTATCCGGCGCGACTCCCCGGCTGGCTTCCCGGCTAGCCTGCCAGTCGCCCCTGTCCTTATCAGAGACGGGAGTCTTTTGCCGATCCGATACGATACTCTCAGTACGGGCCTTACGGCCCGTGCGTGTGGTTTCGGACATGGTTGCTCCGACGGAACCACCTTTTCGGGCCGGCGCTAGGACGCTGGCCCGACTTCAACAACCGACGAGAGTCATCTGCGAGCGAGTCGGTGGCTCCGCATGTCGTCCATGCACCGGACATGTTATAGATGTTATGGTCACCTAAGGAAATACCCTATCTCCACATGAATGCTATATTGCTGGCATTAACGTGCGGAGAGCGCATTGATGATGGTAATGAGAAGGTCCGGCGCGTGGATGACGATCTGGGATGACCGAATCTTAGAGGTGGCCAGGGACCGGGATTCAGTGTCGCCGAAAGAACTCGAAGAAACAGGCTACTTCAGAATCTCCCGGCAGCAAATTTCTCGCCGGCTAAGCAAACTGAAAGATCACGGCCTCCTTCAACACCTCGGGAACGGGGTCTATATCATTACTGAGCGGGGCGAACGGTATCTCGCTGGAGAAATCAGTACTTATGAAGACGAACCCGACGAAATCCGAGACACTTCGGAGTCTCCAAACGGAGTGGGCGAGCCTGGAAACGCGGGGTGATCGAATGGATCGCCAAAGTGCTCACTGGATGAAGCGGGAAGACGAGCGTATCCTGGAGTTTCTGGAAGAAGAAGGACTCTCGACAGCGTCACTCATCTCTCGCGAGGTTTTCGAGAGCGTGTCGATGGGCCACGTTCGCGAGCGGTTGCATATGCTCGCTGGTGCGGAGCTCGTAGGTTCGCTGACCACTGACCGGACTCACTGGGAGCTCACCCAAGCGGGACAGCGGTATCTTGACGGCGATCTCGACGCGGAGAATCAGCCCCGCCCTCGACTGGGTCGGGTGCTGCGGAACGACTGACTACTCGTCGTCTGAAATGCCGACCAAAATCAATACAAATAGGATTTGGACGGCAGCTAGGACCGAGACAACTTGCGGGTCCAAGGTTTGAAGCATTTCAGCATTAGCGCCAATTGAGTAGATGGCCAGATACCAGCTCGGGAATGATACAGCCAATACAATCGCGGCATCTCGGTAGAAGCTACTCATGGGTAAGCGTCTCTATTGCCACTCCAAAATTTCTATCGGAGAGGCGGCGATCTCGACGCGGAGAATCAGCCCCAGCCGAGACTTAATCGTGCTCTTCGAAACGATCAGCGTCAGTTGGAAGACAGCGTACAAGCGGACACCGTTTGAGGCACCTGATGATATCGCAGATTAGCTCAGATACTAAGTCGGGGCAAAAACACTCTCATACAAGTATATATGTATCCAGTATCCATTATGAGGTAGACACTGGAATGCGGAACGAGGAGATCCTCACGCTCTCGCTGCTATATACGCGCAACCGAGAAGCAGTTGAGGGTGCAACTCGCTTCCAGAAGCTCGTATTTCTCGCGCAGAAGGAGGGGAAATTTGCTGACGTATTTGAGTTTGAACCGTATAAATACGGCCCATATTCAAGTGGACTGGACGCGACAGTACGCGGATTAGAAGCTCGGGGACTCGTGAAAACCGAGACTGAGAGGAACACGTATGGGAAAGAGCGTACGATCTATAGGCTCACGACGGATGGGATTGCAAGAATCCGTGAAGAAATTAGGGAAAAGGATCTCGATGAAGTGCTTGACGCGGCAGAAGGAATCAAAGCCGATTACAACGACTGGGGGACTGAACGGTTATTAAAGTACGTTTATAACAAATACGAGGAGTACACAACCGCCACTGAACTTGATCTTGACCGTCTCTTCGATCCCGATGCGTCGATTTTCGAAGAAACAGTGGCTCGCAGCTCTGACTCAAGTAATTTCCGGCCGTACATCGAAGAATACGAAGTTTCGCGGAACACGGATGGTACGTGGACTGCACGCGATCCTGTTCAGGAATTCACTGCACTTGGTGAAAGTCAGAAAGATGCGATCAACAAACTTGGAGAGGTAATCGCCACAGCCCACGGCGATGCCGGTGAGTCTGTCACAGATAAGAGTCTTAAGGAGTGGGGGATTGATCCTGATGAGGTAAATGAGACTAATTCTGGAACGTTGCCTGATTTTATGACCTGACTGGTGAGAGACGAGATGGTGTCGTATGATTACTCGGGGCGGGATGTGGTTAAAGCGATGGTCAATTCCAGTGTGAGCTGGGTTCCGGAGAGGCAAACCGGAAGTCATATGATTTTGAAGTGGGAGCCACCAGATGACCATCGGGAGTCGGAGCCGCGTACAGTTAGTATCCCAAATCATAACTCAATACCCCGAGGAACACTTAAGGGAATTAGCGAGGACGCCGGTGCGGACGACCTCGATAAGTTTTGTATGTGGATAGAATCCAATCTCTAAATCCAGTTTGTCGACTCAAGAGTGCTTGCCATCATAGCGGTTG
This sequence comes from Halapricum hydrolyticum, assembly GCF_025517535.1. NCBI lineage: Archaea > Methanobacteriati > Methanobacteriota > Halobacteria > Halobacteriales > Haloarculaceae > Halapricum > Halapricum hydrolyticum. Next base: position 419,840 of record NZ_JAOPKC010000001.1, on the reverse strand, counting down.
AAACTACGAGCGCTCCTAGCCAAAGGTTGTCAAATGACTAACTCTTATAGTCCGTAAAGTTCAGCCCGTTCAACAGCGCGATTGATAGTCGCAGTACCACAGTCGAGACGGCGAGCGGCTTCGCGGGTTCCGATCTCATCTTTGATCTTCAATTCGAGAACGCTGACCACATCATGGTAGTTGTCGGCCTCGATCAGCTCCCCATTGTCTTTCTCAAATCCGAGGGGGGCAGGCCCATGATGGTAATCGTCCCGCTGCTGCCGGGCAGCGATCCCATCTTTCGTGCGCTGTTGGGCCATATTCGCTTCGAGCTCAGCGAATACTCCGAGCAACTGAAACAAAGCAGTCTGGTACGGATCACTTTCTCCTGGTCGGAGGGTCAGACCTTCATTGAGGATGTGGAGCTCGACGCCGTAGTCTTCAAGACGGGAAGCCGTGCGCTCCAAGTCGGAAATGGATCGGCAGATGCGTGAGATACTGAGTACTACGACGGCGTCGAGATGGCCGGCTTCGGCGTCGGCCATCATTTCCTGATAGCCCGAGCGTTCAACGTTTGTGCCTGTGCTCTTGTCCTGATATCGGTGAACGTTAGCGAGGTCTGCGCCGATCGTCGACTGTGCGTACTCCGCAGTCTGTGTCACTTGTCGTTCGAGGCTTTGATCTTCGGTACTGACTCGACAATAGCAGGCCACAGTTGACATAGATATGGGACGGTAGGGGCAGTATATAAATGTCCGAAATTATGGGACGTGTATCGGGAACGGTGGTTTGTGGGACGGTTGCCCCCAAGTTTGTAGGAGTTTCCGATAATAGTGCAGAACGGAATGACAATCCACGCATCAGAGAATGACGGGGCGATTACACTAACTATAGACGGACGGCACCGATCTCTGAAATTGGAGGACGCTAAGGATCTTCTGGAGGATTTGGAAGAAGCTATTCAGACTGCAGAAGAAGATTAGAACTGACCCTGGCCGAAACTGGGTCGAGAACCAGACACTGTTTCCAATCTTAGTTTCACGAACTCCTATAAGAACCGGCTGATAGGTCGTAAGATATGCAGGGAACAATCCGAATTAGCACGTATGGTTATTGAGCAGATCGCGTAAGAAGGTTTTACCCAGAACAATTAACGGACATGTCTGATTGGGGCGGGTTATAAATCCTATCGGGACTTTTTTCGGGATATGGTCAATGATAATACTTTCTCTGTTCTTCTTCAGGTGGTGGCGTTGTTTCTCCCAGCTTGGGCGATTATGGTGCAAATTTTTGCCCGACTGATGGAGGACTCAGATATTGATGAGAATCCCAGCCTGATTCCATTCTTTGGGGTTGGGCTCGCCTTAACCATCGTTTCAATCTGGCTGTTCGGACGTGCGGTCATCGGTGCCGCCCTTTCTCACATGATACAGCAGGCCGAAGCCAATGAGGCCAACCAACTCCTCTTTGAGGGATTACTTGACGCTATTCAAGGTGAGCTTGCATTCACTTTCCTTGGTCTAGTTGTGCTCATTATCGCGGGGATTCGGTACTTCAAACAGTGGAACGGGGCCCACGTTCTAGGAGTCGTCCTCTTCAGCATCTTCGCCATGAAGCTTGGAATAGAGTATGGTTCGATCGTCACCGTCGCTGCGATTCTTTTCATCCTCATCATTGCCGATCTCCTGTTCTGCTGGACATTCTGGCCCGGCCTCCGGGAACAACTTAGGAAGCGTGAACCGTTTCTTGATCGGCTGATGAAGGGCTGAATCATAGAAGACAAGAAACTACTCACATGGGTTATGCTAAATCAAATGCAATGTTGCCAGCGTCTCGGTTATTAGGTGATTTTGGTATATGAAACAGGTAGCTGTCCCCAATAAAGATACTCACCCGACTAACATTTATACTACGCGGAAAACAACAACCTGTAAACAATGCCACTTTGCCCAGCCTGCAAAGAAGACACAACTCTCACAACAGCAAAGAAATCGAAAAAAGGCCTGATCTGCGACGAATGTGGCCAAGAATTCTAAAATAAATCATGCCCCTCTGTCCAGACTGCAAAGGCGAAGCATTGACAGTGAGTACCGAATTTGACAAAGATAAACCTCGTACGTGCGACGAGTGTGGGAGAACCTTCTAAATCTTGTTATGCCTCTCTGTTCCGAATGCAAAGACGATACCGATATCCGGACCGTCGCTAATAGCGAAGAACCTCGGATCTGCGATGAATGTGGTAAAGAGTTCTAATGACAAAGGACGAGGAGGATCTCAGTGAAGAACTAAGAAAAAGAAATGGTGGCGATAACCCTTCTCAAATCGCTTTAGAGGAAGCACGGCTTCGGTTCCAAGAGGAATCCGAACGTCGAAACTCGGTCGAATCCAAGATGGGAACGATCCTGACTGTGGACGCGATCATCGTCTCCGTAGTCGGCCTTTTCGAGAACCTCACTTTCCTACTCATTGGAGCGATGGCGGTCGCTCTCATTTCGGTCATAATCGGTATTCATGGGTTAAGAGTACGGGACTATCATACACCAGGGAAAGACATTGACGACTACCTCCAATACATCGATGACACCCCTCAACCAATCCGACGAAAATTGATGATTGCGTATATGACCTCAATCTCCGGCAACGAACACACCGATGACCCAGAGAAATTCTTCAAAGGAAACCGGACAAAGAACGACGAAAAATATCGAAACCTACGTCTCTGTCAGTACCTTACTCTCGCATCTCTTGGACTGATACTACTTCACTCCGCTCTAACACTTTTCTGTTAAATATTTGTCGAAATGCTGTTCTCGGCTGCAGACCAGCAATCCGTTATTTGAGAAATACGTAGTCTGTCTCTACAGATCAGGAGATCGCCCGAGTCTGGGAGTAGAACTGGGCGACCCAGCTGATTTATAGTTGCATTATGATGTCAAAATATGGATGAAGAACACTGGGCACAAGTACTTGATGAGGTATATACACTAGGCGGAAGTGCTGAATATCCGAGCGAGGAAACAGAGGGAGAATTGGACTCAGATATTGACTTATCTCAAAGACTAGATTTGGATGTCGATGCGGTCCAAGACGCGGTAGAGACGCTTTGTGAGCGCCGCTTGGCGACAGAAAACACTCTGGGTTTAGGTGATAACGAAACCCACAGATACAGTGTTACACTGAAATCCGACGGATTCCAATTGGGTCACGACAGAGATCAAGCGCAGCGAGATCGCGCCAGTAATCGGGCTGTTACTCTCCTCACATTTGTCCTCGCCATAGTTGGAATGTCACAGGCTACCGCGCTCACTGCGCAAGTGTCCGGTACCGTAACAGGATTAATGGCCCTTATAGTCTGGGTGGGGGCATTATTAATACTATTTTTCACTTACTTGGGCCTCCTCAAAGCTGGTAATCTGGACTTCAGGGACTTGGAGAAGTGATCAAGGGCGATTTCTCTACCACGTTTGTGGCTGGGAACAGAACCGAACCAGAACTCACTCGAAAAGATCGTGGTCCCCGAGAGAGATGGTCAGACAGCCGGTCTTGGGATCGTAGGCTCGCTGAAGACGATCGCCCTGCTCGATCTCGTAGTGCTGGACGAGCCGGCGCGGGATCGCGACGTAGGCGGTGCCGCCCCAGTTCTGAACGGACGCCGACCCTTCGGGACTCAGCGCGTCGGAGTCAATCATCGCGGCCTGAACACGACGTTGTGCGTCTGCCTGGCTCATCACGCCAATGTAGCCCCGTTTCCCATATCAATGTCCCAAGTGCTGGCAGGCTGGCCCCCCAGTCAGTCCCCCAGAGATTGGGGAACCTGCGACCGAGGGATAAGAGCGTAGACTGTCCTGCCTGCTGTGATGAGTCCAACAGTAGAGTTTGGGTCAAAGGACGCTGCCGACGTTGCTCGCGAGCAGTGGGGCGAGTACCTTTGTCCCGACGACGATCGTCGACTCAAGACCGTTCGGTTCGTCGAGGACGTCCCCGATCGCGTCATCGAGCGCGCCGAGCTCGAGGCCGCCGACTCGCGTGACGAACGAGCCAGCGGGCCCGGCCAGGCGGAGCTGACCGATCACGAGAAAGACCGGCTCGACTTCTCGAAGGGGCGGGCAAACGTCCCCTGGGCCCAGTCGATCAAAGCGATCGCGCAAGACGCGGGCGTCGACGACTGGACGGCCCACGTCGACCCGACGCTGACCGTCGACGAGCACCGCGAGGTGATGGAGCAGGCCGCTCGCGAGGATCAGGGCCAGCGGATGAACGCCGAGGACAGCGCCATCGAGAAGGCCGGGCGCGCGTCCAGGGCGGCACAGGCCAACGAGTGCGACCACGCTCGGGGCCACTGTAGGCACGGCGACCCGCAAGCCTGCGAGTTCCTGACCGAGACGTGCGGCTATGATCACGACGAGGTCGACGACCTCCTCGCGGACACCGATCGTCGTGACGACGAGCCCGAACAAGAGACCCTGTCCGGCAAACAGGCCGGCGCATACTCGCGCGCCCTCGGCGGGTATCGCGGGGCGATCGCGTCGCTGCGGGAGCTACTCGACGCCGTCCGCAAGCAGCGCCGGCACGCGGAACAGGCATGGTCCGCGATGGCGGCGATCCGTCGCGAGACTGGCGAAGACGTCGAGGAGCCGCGCGAACTGCATAGACTGCTCAACTCTCTCACCGAGATCCCCGACGAACACCGACTTTCGACGCTGCACGAGCACATCGACGAGGGGCCGGAGCAGGGCGATGTCGTCGAGTTTGATGATCAGCAGGCGCTCGGCGGTGGCCGGGCGAACGATCAGGCCCGACTCGCGGGCGGCGAGCAGGGCGAACGCGGTCAGGGCGAAGTTGAGGACGTCGTCGAGGAGAATCCCGGCGGGATGCTGGCCGACGAGCGCGAGGAAGCAGCCAGCAGCGGAAGCACCGAGCAGCAGATACCTGACGAGTTTGCCGTCGCCGAAGGCGGCCAACACACACTATGAGCGACACGCAACCCTGCCCGATCGACGGGTGCGACTACCGTGGAACAGTCAAGGGTCTCAAGGGCCACTTGGGGGCCCAGCCGGACCATCCAAACTGGAACGACCTCGACGACCAGGTCAAGGCCGACCTCCAATCAGGGGACGGCGAGACCTCGAACGAGGGTCACGACCAGGGCGAAACGGACCCCGCAGAGGGGGGCGACGACCCTGGTAGCGACCCCGACGGCTCCGACGACCACCCGGAACAGGACGGAGACCAGGATGAACCAGGTCAGACCAACCAGAACGACCACCCCGACGACGACCCCGATATGCCTACCTCTGAAGACCTCGAACGCCAGCGCCAGCAGTACGACCCCGACGACCACCCTCAAAATGGGGCCGATGACGACGGTACTGAACCCACGAAAACAGACCTTTCGACCTCCTCAAGGTCTGGATCCGGTGGTATCCCGATCCCGGTGAGCACGACGACCCTCGCGATGGGCGTCGCGACCGTGCTGATGCTGGCCCTGCTGTACGCCTACGTGAGCGACGACAGCGGCGCGAGCGCCCCCGCAGAGACAGTCAGCGAAACCGACGACGCAACGGACCAGGACGTCAAGGACTCGCTCGACGAGGCGAGCGAGACTGGTCTCGTCGACGCTGAGGGGGACTGGTAAGATGTCCGACGACGATCCTGACGACGTCGGGGAGGACGTCGAGAAGGACGTTGCCGAAGACGTCGAGGAAGACGTCGACGAGGAACAGCCGGAGATCGACGACGAGGAAATGGCGGACTTTTCGGCGGTCGCCGAGGAGATCGAGGCTGAGGCAGGGGCCGACGCCGCCGAGCAGGACGAGCACGACGACCAGGACGGCAGCACCGACGTCGACGACCGGGGCGATCGCGTCTCTGCCGGCGATGTCTACTGTAACGCGCTCGGGATGGGCGCGGCGGTCGCGCGAGCGTCCTACGGGTCTGCCGACGCCGACGACCGGAGCGAGCTCGTCGAGGAGTACGGCGACGTGGCTCGTGATCTCCAGATTGACGAGTACGTCGACGAGTGGCTCGAAGAACAGGGCGGGATCGACGAACTCTCGCCGGGCCAGGCGATCCTGCTCTCGACGGTCATGTTCGGCGGCATGGTCGCGATGGATGACCCCGACATGGTCGACGGGATCGCTGCGGAGGTGAGCGCTTGATGGTCTCGAATCCGCTCAACGGCGCGCGGCAGAAGATGGCTGAGAAGGCGATGAGTCAGGTCACGCCGTCCGAAACGGCGGTCGCGCAGGCCGTCGTCGGGACGCTGACCGGCTACGAGATGCAACAGACGCAAGCGCTCGTCGAGCTGAACGACGCCGCAGACGTCGACGTCGATCTCGAATATGATCGCGAGCGACGCGCCCAAACGCTGCTGTCACTCGCCGACGCGGTCGCCGACCGGGACGTCAGGGGCTGGTGGTTCCGAACGATCGGGCCGGAACTGATGGATCAACCGGAGAAGGCCCAGCAGTACGTCGGTCTCGACGCCGACGAGTACCGCGAGACTCTCGAAGACTGGTACCGGCAGTACTACGAGCGCGGAGTAGTCGACACCTCTCTCGACGAGGCCGACCGGGAACGGATCGGATGGATCGCCGAAAACCACGTCCAAACGGTTTTCGACCTCTCGCTGCGGGAGTTCCTCGAGCTGGTCGTCAACTGGGACCGGGGCGAACAGATACAGCCGGTGCTCGGCGGGCCGATCGAGCGCAACAACGCCGTGATCCGACAGGTCGCCGAGGAGATCGACGAATGACACACGCACTCATCGCCGCAAAAAGCGGCTGGGGAAAGTCCTGGTTCAGCCAGTGGTGGACGGAGGACAACCTCGACAACTATCCGATCGTCGTCGTGCTTGACCGTCGCGACGAGTTTCGCGGGCTTGTGAAAGCGGGCATGGCGAGCTGGGGCGTCATCGGCGATCAAGAGGCGTCGGTCACAGTCGCCGGCTGGCGACAGATGCTCGTCGAGAACGGTCGGACAGTCCTCGCTCGGCACCAGTTGAACGGCGATCGCTGGAAAGACGTCGTCGCGAAGATCGTCCGGGCGGCGATGCAGATCGACCAAGACGTCCTGGTCGTCATCGACGAGGCGCACAAAGTCGCACCCCAGTCGGGCGGATATCCCGACGCGATTGAGGACCTCGCGACGGAAGGCCGGGGCCAGGTCGCGAGCCTGTGGGTCACGCAGCGGCTCGCGAAACTCGACGAGGACCCGATCGGCGAGATGATGATCTACATGCTCGGCGGGTTCCAGAGTGACGCCGATCTGAGGAAAGTCGACGGGAACGTTGGCTATCCGTCCGACGTCCACAAGGTCAACGGCGCTCCCGTCCACGGCCTCCCCGACGATCTCCACGCCGACGACGGCCCGATCCCCGTCCGGAAGTTCACCGAAGACGGGAGCACAGTCGGCAGCGAGTGGATATACAGCGACGACGACGGGAACAGACGGCGGATCAACACGAAAACCCTCTCGATGGAATCGACACACTACGGACCAGACTCGCTTACCCTCTCGATCCCAGGATAATGGCAACCGAACGAGAAGACATCACGCTACGCGGCGGACAGGCCCGAAAGTTTCGGGACATCAAGGAGTCGCTGGAGGAAGACATCGGGTATGAGGTCACGCGCAACCGGGTGATTTCCCACCTGCTCGAACACTACGACGGGCCACACTGGTAGTTATGTGTTGCTGGTATTCGATGGTTTTGTACTGAGTTAGTCTACTATTCCGATGCCAAATCGAGCGTCTGTAATGGCGAGATCGCGCGAGATGATTCCTGAAAACTCCATTTTATAATCCATACCATCGGCAACTATGAGCGGGGACATGGTGGAGAAAACGAGAAGCGACCCGTCATTGTGGACAGTCGTGCCACCAAGCTGGGTGCGATTTCCGTTGTACGTGTATCCGAATCGGAGCTCATCACCATCTGAAAGAGGCTCGCCCTGCGGTTCAGCAACCCCGGCGGTGAGGAAGATAAAGTAAATCTTGGATTCCTGTAGCGTGGTAATCGTTAGCTTGTCATTCGAGACGTCGGGTGTCACGGAGCTTATTTCATCATGCGTAACAGTGTCGAATGTGATCGTGGTCGCCGAACCATCAGAGAGCGTTGTCTCCTGGTCCTGTGAGATGACTGTCTGCTGCATGCTGCCGCCACGTCGCATTTCTTGGGTCATACAGCCTCATCTCACTGGTCGGCGACAATAGAGAGCCGCGCGGCAGCGTCCGTCAGCGTCCGTCAATCGGGGCTGTCTGCCGCGCGGCCCTATACAATCGAAGACTTGCGAGGGTCTGGATGTAATGTCTGTGGCAACCGACATGACCGACAGCATGGACGTGCTCGCCGATCCCGACATGTGGGAGACGGCGGCCGCGACCGCTGGCGGCTACGTGGCGTCCAGTATCGCGCAGAACATGATCGACGGACGGACTGGCTTCGACGTGCCGAACGAGGCATATGGTCTCGCCGTCGCTGGCGTCGGATACGGCTACTCTCCGATGTACCGGCGCGAGATCGCGACGGGCGGGCTGATCTACACAGTCGACGCCCTCGCGCAGCGCTTCGACGTCAAGCAGTCCGTGACGAACCTCGGAGGTAACTGAAGATGTCGAAACAGCTATCCAACATCGCGAGCGAGGCGACCGAGCGCACGAACACGACGGGCGTGATGACGCCCATTCTGGAACTTCAGCCTGACGACGGGCTGATGTGGGTCATCAAAAACGCGGTCGAGCGAGGCCAGCAGGCCCAGGGGATCCCGATCTACGCCGACCTGAAAGACGGGTCCGGCAACGATCTCCCAGCGGATACCCGCATGGCGATCCAGTTCGAGAGTCCGAACGATGATGACGCGCAGACGGTCAGCGAACCGAAGACCAACATCCGGGCGTACCGGACGCTCTCGATCCAGGACCAGCAGAACGAGGAATACATCGACCAGGTGAAGCACATCCTCAAAGGCTCGCAGTTGCGAGTCGATGACGTCGACAAGATGTACATCTCGGTCGACTCCTCGGTACAAGTCGACTGGTCGCAGGGGACTCGGGTCACGATCGCCGAGAGCGCCGTCAAGGAGGTGTAGACATGTCAGCGGCACCGCCCGAGGAGGAGGTCTTCGCTCGGCTCGATCGCGTCGAGTCGGCGAACAAGCGGCTCGAAGTGTCGGACTTCGATCAGCAGGCCAACACGCCGGGCGAACTGTCGAAAGTCCTGAGCTACAAGGCCGAGCGACCGCTGTTCGTGCGGCCCGGCGTCGGCGTCGATCTCCATTTCGTCGTGCATGAGGAACTCACAACGGACGGCAGCGGTACCCAGCAGACGTTCAACCTGCTGAACAACCTGATCGACAGCGCCCCGGTGGGTGATGACTTCCTGCTCTATTCCGGAGCGTCGGAAGCGTCGGCAGATTCGGTCGATTACGATAACGATTCGTTCACGTACACTGATGGCGGATCGATCGAGACGCTGCACGCCTACTACGTCAGCGACGCGCAGGCGAAGGTCGAGGTCCGGAAGTCGGCCCCAAAGCGGTATTTCGACATCATCGACGAACGGGACGCGGGCATGGCGAACCTACGCGACCAGAACCGCGATCCGATCACGTTCAGCTACGAGGATCCCGTGACCGGGCTGATCCCGAAAGACTGGTCGCTCGAAATCTATATCGACGCGCCGTACATCGTCCAGTGGGACGATGAGGATGACCCGGGAGCGGAGGCCGTGAACGCGCTGGTCTCGATCCCGATCCGGCGCTCGCGTGAGAACGTGATGGGTCTCGAAGACGTCGTCATCAACCACATCGGAGGGTCTTGAGATGGGCGGCCTGGTCGACTACTCCGATCAGGCCGAGCCACAGGACGGACGGTACTACGCGGTGGACGTCGGCCCGACCGCGCCGACGTCGACGCCGTCCCGGTCGCATCTGGATTCCTTTTTCGAGGGGTCGCAGTGGACACGCGAGGACGTGATGGTCGTCGCTGCGAGTATCCAGATCGTGATGTGGCTCGCCCTGCTGTACGTGGAGGTGAAGTATGCCTGAGCACATCGAGCGAGCGCTCGCGCCGTACTTCGAGGAGGGCGAGCGAGGTCTCTGGACGCAGCTCGTCGAGGATCAGACCGACGCGCTTCTGGTCGCGGTCCTGATCGAGTTGCAGGCTCTCAACGCCGAAGACAGTCCGTCGCGCCAGACGCCGGACATCCCGGCCCCGCGCTCCGGTGAGAACGAGGCCGAATACTACGCAGGCGAGATCGAGATCACGTCGGACGAACAGAGCGTCGACCTCGGTTTCAAGGCCGAGGACGTGCTGATCTACGGGGCCAGCGAACCGATCGAGATCGCCTTCAAAGACCCCGCGAAGTCGAATCGGGCGATCCCGCTCGGAACGAGTGACCTCCCGTACAACGTCGCACCGGAGACTGGCCTCGGGGCTGAGGAAATCTGGTATCGACTCGGAGACAGCGCCAGCGGGTCGACAACGGCCCAGTTGGTGGTGTTCTAACCATGAACGGGCAGAAACTACTCGAACGACTGCGGAAGTCGCCGGATCTGGACGCTGAGGCCATGCAGGGCACATTTAGCAAATACGGTTGGGACTACTCGACGGAGTTCCAACTCGAAAACGGCATTGTGACCGGCCCGGACGGGAACACGGTCGACGTGACGGTTGACGGCTCCGGCGGCAGTAGCACCGACTCGACGGACAGCACGGACTCGACGGATACCTCGGGGACGTCGGACAGTGGCGGCAGTACGTCGGTCTCGAAAGAGGAGGCGATCGAGCAACTGTCAGGGACGCTCGACGTGCCGACCGGCGCGACAGCCGGCGATGATCTCCCGATCTCGGGAACGATCACGAACAACTCCGAGCGGTCGCTGTCGCTGACCGCGCAAATCGACTGGGCACCTGACGATACCTCGCACGGTCGCGAGCTGGTGAGTCGTGGCGTCTCGATCAGTCCGGGCGAGTCGGTCACGCTGTCGGGGACGATCCGCGACGCCAAGGCAATGCAGAGCGCTAACATCTGGCTGAACGTCCTCGGCGGGCCGATGGGCCAGAGTAACATCAACATCGAGACCGAGACGCTGACCGTCCAGGCTGACAGTGGCCCGGATCGATCGGGTGGTTCTGGCGGGTCCAGCGGATCGACGGACTCGACGGACAGCACCGACACGTCGGGGACGTCGGACTCGACGACCTCGACGGACAGCACGGACTCGACAGACGCGAACAGCAACAGCACGATGAACGGTCAGAAACTCCTCGAACGGCTGCGAAAGTCGCCGGATCTGGACGCTGAGGCCATGCAGGGCACGTTTAGCCAGTACGGCTGGGACTACTCGACAGAATTCAGCCTGGAAAACGGGATCGTGACCGGCCCGGACGGGAACACGGTCGACGTGGCTGCCGAACCGACTGGTTCCGGCGGCTCCGGCGGCTCGACGGACAGCACGGACTCGACGGAGTCGACCGGCTCGACGGGGCCGGTCCCCGACGCACAAGAGCAGATCAAGGACGCGGCCCCATACGCGGCCCTCGCTGCCGGGGCCGCTGCCGTCCTGTACGGGGTGAGCAAGCGATGAGCGCCCCGCCTGAGTGGATCCAGCAGTACAGCCCGGACACCTACGGCGAGGATGATCCGGCGGACAACCCGTACACGCAGAACGCGATGGACGTCCAGCAGGCGAGAGAGAAGCGCGAGCAGATGAAGCTCGCGGGGGTGGTCGCCGGGCTGATCGTGCTCTACTGGGTGGTGAGCAGGTGATGGGCGGACTGATCGAGTGGTATCGGAAAGACTACCTCGGAGATCAGGCCGAAAAGTGGGATGAGCGGGCCGAGAGCCTGCCGCAACCGATCGGAGCACCGGCACAGGGGGCCGCCCTCCTGCTCGATACGGTCGACAGCCCCGACACGCCGAGCGAGATCAGCGACCACATGAGCGACGTCGAAAGCGATCTGAGGAACCCCGGACTCGACGGCGGGCATGATCTACCAGATCCGCCGGACGTGCCGGAATGGGGCGGCTGGATACTCGAAAACCTCGATAAAGTCGTGCTCGCGCTGATCGTGCTGTATCTCATCTCGACGCTCGGGCCGGGGCTGGCCGAGACAGCACAGGCGGCAGGAGGTGACAGCTAAGATGTCGGTGCTCCTCGACTGGATCGTGCCGATAGCGTCGACGGTGACGGCGACCGGCGCGATCGCGACGGCGGGGTACGCCCGGCGGATCGTGAGCGAGGTCGGGGACAACAAGGACCGATCGCTCCGCAACCGCGAGCTACTGACCGGCGACCCTGAAGCGCTCGACGGGCCGGTGATCGACCGACTTCGAGAGGTCGAGGAGCAGGTCGAGACATGATCGAGCGAGTCCGTTCGGGGATCGAGTGGCTTCGAGATGGCGCGATGGCGTCGAGCGAGGCCGAGAGCGACCGTGATGGCCTGTTATCGACGCGCCGCGAGTGGCACGCGCTGGTTGTCGGGCTCGCGGTCGGGATCGTCGCCGGCCTCACCCGGCGCTGGGAGCTGGCGGGCGTCGCGGTCGCGATCGTTCTCGGTGTCCGGCACGCGCCCGGTCGCCTGTCCCAACTCCGCCGGGAACCCTGGTACGCTCTCGGCGGTCTCGTGCTCGGGATCGTCGCGACGATTGGTGTGATGGTGCTCGTCTGAAAACGAGACCTTGTTGAAGCCCTCAATAGCTGATACGAATGGTGTGCAAGATACAGAGGGTATGCAGCATGGGTTCGACAAACTCTCAGCGACTGTGGATTTCAACGGAGACTCTTCAATCGGCGTCTTTTGGGAGGGCATATTCGCTCTTTATTCCTTCTCCATTATCGAAATTCGCGTATTTCGTCCCCCGTGGCATTCTAGCGACTTTTATTGAGTTATAGATGTCACTGCATGACGGGATAGAGTTGATTGCAAACATTGCAGCCGCTGTCCCGGCAACAATCCCATCGCTGCTCAGCATAATCGATCCCGCGAAAGCGCTTAATAGAATGAATGGGGCAAGGAATCCGGCAATGTTCTCGCCTCTTGTGAGGCCCGTGCCATAGGGCATGATTCCGGGACTTTTCAGACCAAGGCGCTCAGTCCAGATAAACTCTGGTTCAGAACCGTTCAGTAAAGCTACGACGTAGTGTATCGCTTCGTGGATCGCCACAATGGAAGCACCAGAGATGGCCACCCACCCCACCACTACAAACAAAGCGGTTGCGAGGTATAGTAGTGGATAATTGGCTATCCCTGTTGTTTGCCCAAAAGCCTGAATAAAGGAAATAAGAGTCGGAACAACGCCCTCTAGTTCCGGAGCCGTAATCGCAAGAACTGGAGGTGTAACTGCTACCGCAATGAGAATAGTATACCTATCATCAACTTCATACCTCTTTGGGTTTGAGTATCCGTCTGGCGGCCAGTGCTCAGACATCCTAATTCACTTCTAGTTTTCAGTTGAGGGTGGTTAGAATTTCGGGAAGAATTGGTGACAGTTCCAGAGAGATTCGATTGGCCGATTCGCGCTTTCTATTCAGCACGACCGTTGAAACCTATCACTTGTTGAGGTTTTCAACAAAGCGGAAAAGGGTGTGTCTCAGTTCTTCCAGCCGGCGATGTGGTAGGACGTCGCGCCGAAGACGTTGCTCTGTCGCGTCAGATAGCCGCGCTTGTGCAGCGGTCGGAGTACCATCGGTCTCGTCTCCTTCTTCGAGATCCCGAGCACGGTCGCGAGGATCGACGTCGCCGTATCCTCGCGGATGACGCCGTCCTGGTTCGCAACCGCACAGAGCCGGTGGTAGGCGGTCGCGAGCCGGTCGTCATCATTCGGTGGCTGTCGGGGCGTCTCGTACTCCTGACCCCCGCTGACAGCCGCGCGCATGTGCTGGCGGATCGCTTCGCTCCGGTTGGTGTCGCGATCGTCGCACCACTGATCGAACTCGTCGACGAGGTCGGCGTCGACGCGGACTTTTACCTGTTTTTTACGCTGGCTCTCGTCGTGGATCTGCTTACTCATCGCGACCACCCCCCGATGGGTACACAGATCGACCGTTGTGTACACAGGACTGATCGCCAGATTGCGTCGGGGTACCCCCCGGATTTGCAACGTGGGTACCACACCCCCCACGGGGGTCAAAACCGGCCTTCGCGCGCCCTCGCGCCCTTCCGCGTGCGCGACGCGGCGACGGGAACGGGTCGGCAGCGCCCTCGACGAGCGCGTGCTGCTGGGCGCGGAGGTCGAGTCGCATCAGCGTGACCAGCGACTCGGGGAGCTGCTCGCCGATCGCGTCTGATCGAGCGACGGGGCCGCGACTCATCGCTCTCCCTCCAACTTCCCGCGGGCTCGTCGCAGCAGGTTCCCGACTGTGCCGGGCGAGCGCCTGGTCGAGCGGGCGAACGCCCGAACGCCGACGTCGGCGCGCTCACAGGCGAGATAGGCGTCGAGTTCGGCGGCAGTCAGCGCATCGTAGTCAGTGCGACCGTCCAGCTCAAGCCATGCAGGCGGCTGCTCATACTCGCGCCCAGTATCGAGGTGACTGACCACGATCTCGCCGATGGACCAGCGCCACCAGAGGCTCGCGACATGGGCACACCAGCCGTCGTGGTACTGGTAGCCGGCACAGTCGCACTCGGCGAGCAGCGTGTTGCCCTTCAGCGCAAAGGTCACTCTGTGCCGGTCTTCGCCGTCGCTCAGCGCGACGAGACGCTCGGCGTCGGTGATCGGGCCGCCCTGGTCGGTCGCCGTCTGTGCGCGCTCCCAGGCCGTCGAGAGCGCCCAGTCCTCGGGCATGGACAGCGTCGACGGGCCACCGATCCGATCGTCGAGGTCGTCGACGGGCTGCCAGCTGGGCACGGCAGAACGACTCAAGGCCGGCACACCCCCTCGTCGAGCGCGGGACACCGCTGGAACGGCTCTTCGATGTAGCCGCCACAGTAGTTACAGATCGGCGGTTCGCGGCCCTGAGACGGCTCAGTAGCCACGAAACTCACCTCCAGAATGGTGGGGAAAGTGTCGGAATACCCTGGAAAAAGGGTATATACGTAGTGGGCCGGCGCAGATTCGAACTGCGGTTACGGCCACCCGAAGGCCGAAGGATACCAAGCTACCCCACCGGCCCGCACGTGGACGAAGGGGGGTGGACCCTTTAACGATTGCGAAAGGTGCTTGACGCGGGGCCGCCTGACCCGGGTATGACGCTGGAACTCGGCTTCGTCACGCAGACGACGATGCACTACACGGACGCGTTCCCGGCCGCAACCGCGATGGACGTCGACTACGTCGAACTGCTGCTCGACGGCCACCACGAACGGACCGTGCTCGATACGGACGCAGTCGCCGACACCGCCACCGACCAGGACCTCGATCTGGCCGTCCACCTCCCGTTTGCCTTCGACGTAGGCTCGCCGTACGAACAAGTCCGCGAGGGCGCGATTCGCGAACTTTCCGCCGCGCTGGAGACAGCGACCGCCATCGATGCCCGGAAGGCAGTCGTCCACGCGAGCAGCGACGCCTGGGGCCCTGCCTGGGAGGCCGACCCCGTCGAGGACGCGATCGTCGACGCGCTCGCGGAGCTACAGGTCGTCGCCGCCGAGTACGGGATCGAACTCTGCGTCGAGAACGTCCCCGGCGAGTGGTTCGGGCTCGCGGAGTTCCCCCGACTGTTCGAGGAGACCGACGTCTCGATGACCTTCGACACGGGCCACGCGTACGTCGAGGGCTACGACGCGGCCGAGCAGGCAGCGTTCGTCGCCGACCACGCCGACCGGATCAGTCACGTCCACGTCAACGACGTCCGCACCCAGACCGACGATCACGTCCCGATCGGCTCGGGCGTTCTCGATTTCGGCCGGATCCTTCGACCGCTGGAGACGGCGACGCTCTCGGCGGAAGTGTTCACGCCCTCCTACGAGTACGTCGCCACGAGCCTGAACAACCTCCGACGCCAGGTCGACGCCCTCGAGGATCCGTAGGAACCGGTGTCGGTCGCCGTAGAGTCAGTACTCCGTGTAGCCGTCGGTATCGAGCCAGTTGTGCGCCACGGAGATCGCGTGGTCGGCGTGCAGCGGACGCGGCCCCAGTCGGATCCGAGTGTCGGCCTGCTCTGCCAGCAGTTCGGCTTCGTCGTCAGTGAACTCGCGGTGGTCCGAGAGGACGAACACCGGATCCGTCGGCAGGGGCACGTCGACCGCGGGGTCGCCGTCCTCGTGGAGCTGGACGATCGTCCCCTCGCCCGCGAGTCGATCGAGCGTCGCCGCCAGTCCCATCCGATAGACTGCCACCCCGGGAGAGGGTTCGGCGGGCTGGTGACCGATCGCGTCCTCGCGGGCCCCGAGCGCCGAGCGGACGAGCGCGGCGATCGACCGCTCGTCGGGGTGGAGGTTTCTGACGGTCGCGCCGTCGACGCTGACGGTCACGTCGTCGATGACGAGGTGGGCGCGCACGTCCTCGCGGATGCCGTGACTCTCGAGTAGTGCGGCGTTGAGCGCGCGAGCGAGCAGGTCCATCCGGCCGGCTTCGCTGGCCAGCCCGTCCAGCGGGAAGTCGGCGGTCGCGGGCGCGTCGTGAGCGACGACGAGAAACTGACGCATGCCCGATTGAACCGCACGGAGTGCTTTTTGATTGTCGATCCGACGGCGCTGCTCGCCCTGAGACGGTCTCCGCTCCTCTCGAATGTCCTCACCGCGAGATCGCTCGGATCGTCGTCGCCTTCAGCGACGCGACGATCGGGTCGCCGGGCTCCAGATCGAGCAACTCGACGCTCCGGCGGGTCACGAGCGCAGTCAGCGGTCGCTCGGCACCGACGTCGACGGTGACTGTCGCGACCGCCTCCCCCAGCTCGACGTCGATCACAGTCCCAGAGAGGCGGTTGCGGGCGCTGGTTTCCCCGGCCATCGGTGCCGCGTCCGGCGCCTGCAGGGTCACCGCGTCGGCTCTGATCGACACCTGGACCGTCTCCGTGTCGGCCTCGACCAGCGCCCGGAGTTCGCCCGCGTCGGTCTCGACGACGCCGAGTTCGCCCGTCCGCTCGATGACGCGCCCCTGCAGAACCGTCTCGTCGGTTTCGGCAACGCCCGAGTACTCCGCACGCAGACGGTCGAATCGCGCCAGCAGCATCTCCGCCAGCTCGGTCAACTGACTCCCGCCGCCGCTGGCCCCGCCGCGCTGACGGTCGAGCAGCGGGCCGAACGCCGCTTCGAGGGTCGTGAGCCGCTTGTGCGCCCGGGAGTAGGACCGACCCAGCGACCCGGCGGCAGCGTTCAGCGATCCCGTCTCGGCGACAGCCCGAAGCAGCGCCGCGTCCCTGCCCTCGAACGCCACCCCGTCGGCGTACAGTCGCGCCTCGAAATCCGCACTCGGGGGGTCGTCGCCGTAACGACTCATGGCTAGGGGTTCGCCGGGGACCCCATAACGGTTATGTCCGGGTCAACGCAATCCCGATATGTCTATGACGAGACAACGGTCGCGCCGGGCCTTTCTCGGGGCAGTCGGCGGAGGCGGGCTGATCGGCCTCGCGGGCTGTCTGGGCGGCGACGAAACCGTCACCGTCCTCTCTGCCGGGAGCCTCGCGACCGCCTTCGAAGACCACGTCGGTCCCGCCTTCGAGTCGGAAACAGCGTTCTCGATCGAGGGCGAGTACTACGGCTCGAACGCGGTGATGGGCATGGTCACGGACGGCACTCGCAACCCGGACGTGGTCGTCAGCGCGGACGCGACCCTGCTGCGCGACCGACTCGTCGGCGACCACACCGACTGGGACCTCACCTTCGCGAGCAACAAACTCGGGCTGAGTTACGAGCCGGAGACGGTCTTCGGCGAGGCGTTGCAGGCTGGCCAGCCGTGGTACGAACTGCTCGCCGACGCCGCGGCGAGGACCGTCGCGATCAGCGACCCGGAAGTCGATCCGCTCGGATATCGGGCCTGGCAGGCGTTCGGTCTCGCCGAGCGCGAACACGGCCTCAACGGTTTCAGGGAAACGGTCTGGGACCGCGTCGCCAGAGAGCCCGAAGAGCCGCAGCTACTGGCCGGCGTCGAGAGCGGCGCGCGCGCTGGCGCGGTCGTCTATCACAACATGGCAGTCGACCACGACTTGCCGTTCGAGCCGTTCCCGCCCGCGTACAATTTCGCGGACCCGGATCGGAAAGACCACTACGCGAGCGCAAGCTACACCTTCGAGGACGGCACGACTGTCGAGGGCCGGCCGATCCTCTACAACGCGACAGTCCTCGATCGGGCGGACGCACCGGCGGCCGGCCGGCGACTCGTCACGTTTCTCGCCGAACACCCCGAGTTGCTGGAGACCGCCGGACTGGCCGTGCCCGAGAGTCTGCCGCGAGCCACCGGCACACCGCCGGAGGGGATTCCGACATGAGTGGCTACACCGGACGGCTACGGCGGGACAGCGGGCACTCGACGCTGCTCGTCCCGATACTGCTCGGTGGAGTGCTGATCGCGTACTTCGGCGTCCCGTTCGTGACGTTTCTCCTGCGAACGGGTCACGCCGACGTGCTCGCGGGATTGGCCGAACCGGGTGCACAGGCGGCGATCCGCCATTCGCTGCTGACGGCGACGATTGCGACAGTAGTGGCGACCGGGCTTGGCGTCCCGCTGGCGTACGTGCTGGCCCGTCGATCGTTCGCGGGCAAGCGTCTGCTTGAGGGGCTGGTCGTGTTGCCGCTGGTCTTGCCGCCGGTCGTGGCCGGGGCGATGATCCTGACGGCAGTCGGGCGGTTCACGCCGCTGGGATCGACACTCGCTGCTGTCGGCGTCTCACCGACGCAGAGCCTGTTCGGGGTCGTCCTCGCACAGACGTTCGTCGCCGCGCCGTTCGTCGTCGTGACGGCCCGGGCCGGCTTCGCGGCCGTCGACGAGCGCCTGGAGCGGGCGTCTCGGTCGCTGGGGTATACGCCGCTCGAGACGTTTCGCTACGTCGCGCTGCCGCTGGCGCGCGGAGCCGTGCTCGCGGGTGTGACGCTGACGTTCGCCCGGGCAATGGGCGAGTTCGGCGCGACGTACATGGTCGCCTCGAACCCCCGGACAATGCCGACGTACCTCTGGGTCGAGTTCATCAAGGGCGGCCTCGATTCGACCGTTCCGGTAGCGCTTGCGCTGCTCGCGGTCACGCTGCTGGTTCTGGGTGTCGTGCAGTGGTTCGGCCGGGTTCCGGCGGTGATCGACCGATGACGCTTGAAGTGGACGGCCTGACCCACAGATACGGGAACGAACCTGCACTCGAGGATGTCTCCTTCGAGATCGACGCCGGCGAGGTCGTCGGACTGCTCGGTCCGAGCGGCTGTGGCAAGACGACGACCGTCCAGGCGATCGCCGGACACGTCAGCCCGACCGAAGGACAGGTCCGCCTGCGCGGCCGGAACGTCACCACGGATCCACCGGAGACGCGGGACGTCGGCGTCGTCTTCCAGGAGTCGACGCTGTTTCCCCACATGACGGTCGGAGAGAACGTCGCGTACGGCCTCCGGCCGGCCGGATACGGCCCCGACGAGCGGGCGGCGATCGTCGACCGCTATCTCGAACTCGTCTCGCTGTCGGACCAGCGCGAGGCGATGCCGGCGGCGCTGTCCGGCGGACAGAAGCGGCGCGCGGAACTCGCGCGGGCGCTGGCCCCACAGCCGGAGGTCCTGTTGCTCGACGAGCCGCTGTCAGCGCTCGATCGGGGACTTCGCGACCGGCTGCGCGAGGAGATCGCACGGATCCAGCGCGAGACGGGCGTCACGACGCTGTACGTCACCCACGATCAGGAAACGGCGATGGCACTTGCCGATCGGCTCGTCGTCATGAACGACGGACAGGTCGCTGGCGTCGGACGGCCGCGAGAGTTATACGAGTCGCCGCCGACGCCGTTCGTGGCCTCGTTCCTCGGCCGATCGAGTCAGGTACCGGTCACGCCACCCGGCGATCCCGGGCTCACGTTGGCGGCGCGCGCGCTGGCCGGCGACGGCGGCGACCGTCCCGAGACAGACGTCACGTGCCTCGTCCGACCGGACGACGTCACGCTCGACGAGAACGGCGGGGCCGGCGAAGCGCACGCGCTGTCCGGCGACGTCGCCCGGGCTGTCGACATGGGAACTCACTACGAGGTGCGGGTCGAGCTGGACGCCGGGGGTGAACTGGCGGTCGAAACCCGCGCGGAACCGCCACAGGCGGGCGAGCGTGTCGTTGCTCGCGTCGATCGAGACGACTTGCTGCTGTTCGGAAACTGATCGTCTGAACCGGCGATCCCGTCAGTCAGAAGTTGTCCGACAGTCAATCGTCCGAACCGGCGACCTGCTGATTTGCGCCCGCCCGGCGAACGGCGTCCGTTTCGACCGTGAAGACCGCAAGCCGCTCGTCGAGCCCTGCCGCGTCGGTCGACAGCGCTTCGACGGCGTCGGTGACGGTCGCGATGGTCGCCGTCTGTTGCTGGGCGGCGGCCGCAGCGTCTTCGGCTTCGGCGGCCGTCTGCTCGCTGATAGAGGCGACCTCGTCGACGAGGTCAACGACCTCCGTCGCGGTCTCGGCCTGGTCGTCCGTCGCTGCACTGATCTCCTGGAGGCCACCGTCGATCTCCTCGACGAGCGAGACGATGTCCTCGAAGTCCCCGAGCGCTCCCTCGGCGGATCCGACGGTCTCGCCGACCTGGTCGGTCATCGCCTTGACGTCGTCGACGGTCGACTCCGAGGTCGCCTGAACGGCCTCGATGCGATCGGAGATGTCACCCGCCGCGTCGGCGGTCTCCTCGGCGAGGCTCTTGATCTCTTCGGCAACGACGCCGAATCCCTCGCCGGCTTCCCCGGCGCGGGCCGCCTCGATCGAGGCGTTGAGCGCGAGCATGTTCGTCTCGGCGGCGATCTCGTCGATGAACGAGACGATCTCGTCGATCTCGCGGACCTCCTCGGCCAGCTGCTCGACAGCGCCCGCCGTCTCGTCGATCCGGGCTTCCAGCGTGCGTAGCTCTTCGATCGCCTCGCTGACAGCAGCCTGTCCGGACTGGCCACGTTGGGCGGCTGCACTGGCCGTCTCGGCGACCTCGTCGGCGGAGGCAGCGATCTCCTCGACGGTCGCCGAGAGGTCGTTCATCGCCTCCGAGACCGTTCGGAGCTGTTCGGTCTGGTCGGCTGCTCCCTCGCTTATCTCCTGGATGGAGCGAGCCACCTCGTCACTCGCGTCGCTGATCTCCCGAACGCTCGCGTCGACCTCGTCGCTCGCGTCGTCGACGCTGCTCGCGAACGTGACGACTTCCGCAAGCGTTTTCGAAAGCGTCGTGACGAGCGCATTGTAGTTCTCGATCACGTCCCTGTAGGCGTCCTCTTCTAGCGACACGTCGTCCTCGTCGATCGTGGCGGTCAGGTCGCCATCACGCGCACGCTCCGCGGCCTCGCCGAACGCGGCGACGAGTTCATCGAGCCGATCGGACCGTCGTTCGAGTCGGTCGGTCATCTCCTGCAGGTCCCGGGTGTACTCGGTGAGACTCTCGTTCATCTCCTGTAGCGACGCGCCGAAGTCCCCGGGTACGTCCCGGTCGAGGATCTCGGCGTCGAACTCCTGGCGGGCCAGCGCGTCAGCCTGGTCCGCGACGACGCTCAGATACGCCTGCATCTCCGCGAACTCGTCGGTGAGATCGCCGAGTTCGTCGTCCTGATCGATGCGATCGACGTCCGTCGAGAAATCGCCCCCTGCGATCGCGTTCGCGTGTTCTTCGAGGCGTTCGATCGGCTCGATCATGTCCCAGCGCGTGATGATGACGGTGTTGATGAACGCCACGACAGCGACACCCAGGAAGACGACCGCCAGCCCGATCTGGACCAGACCACTGAAAAACAGCGAGATGAGAACCAGCATTACCGAAATCGAAAACTGGATTACGACAGCGGCCAGCACCTTTCGCTCGACCGACTGCGTGACGCCGATCTGGTCCATCACCCACCAGAGTGTATCTGTATACAGGTCGACGAGAGACGTTTTCATAGCCGAATCTGTCGTGGATTTTGAATATAGATATCGGCCCGTTTTCAAAAGTTGAAAATCAGGACGCTGTCAGTGTGCCTGATCTACCCCATCGACCGGGATAGATATTATTATCCTTATTTGAATTTAATAGTCCCTTTCTCCTTGTAGGACACCCTCTTATTTCCTCGGTCGCCATGGAATACCACATGACTCAAAATGGCACACTCGGCGCGCAGGGCGAGCACTGCTGTGCGCCGCAAGCCGACGCACGCTCTAACTGTGGTGTCGGCGTCGTCATGGACCTCGACGACGGCGGCGGCTCGTGGGTCGTTCAGGACGCCCTCGAGTTGCTCGTGAATCTCGAGCACCGCGGGACGACCGGCGCAGAGGAAAACACTGGTGACGGGGCAGGGATCAAACTCCAGGTCCCGCACGAATTCTTCGCCGATGAAGTCGATGTGACGTTGCCCGAGCCGGGCGCGTATGCGGTCGGGACGTTCTTCTTTCCGCAAGCGGACGAGAAGAGAGAACAGCTCAAGGCCGTCGTCGAACAGCAACTCGCCGGCGAGGGACTCGACGTGCTCGCTTGGCGGC
Organism: Halapricum hydrolyticum; assembly: GCF_025517535.1. NCBI lineage: Archaea > Methanobacteriati > Methanobacteriota > Halobacteria > Halobacteriales > Haloarculaceae > Halapricum > Halapricum hydrolyticum. The sequence goes on along the minus strand of NZ_JAOPKC010000001.1, from coordinate 397,324 downwards.
CAGTCCCGACGGACAACGACGGACTCGGTGCGACGGCACTGGAGAGCGAGCCGGACGTCTGGCAGGTGTTCGTCGAATCGTCGGCGGGACTGACTGATGAGGCGTTCGGCCGACAACTGTACGTCGGCCGTCGCGTGCTAGAATCCCACGTCGAGCAATCCGACCGTCCGGGTAGCGACCGCTTTTACGTCGTCTCGCTCGATCACAAGACCGTCGACTACAAGGGCCTGCTGAAAGCCGGGCAGCTGTCTGACTACTATCCCGACCTCACCGACGAACGCGTCGCGTCGACGTTCGCGATGGTTCACGCCCGGTTCTCGACGAACACGCTCGGCGCCTGGCATCTCGCGCATCCATACCGCCGGATCGTCCACAACGGCGAGTTCAACACCATCCAGGGGAATATCAACTGGATGCGTGCCCGCGAGACCGATCTCGCGACCGACGCATTCGACGACGTGACGCCCGATGGGGCATCGGCCATCGAGAAGATCACGCCGGTCATCGACGACCCGGAGCAGTCCGACACTGCGAGCGTCGACAACGCCCTGGAGCTGTTGCTGGAGGCGGGCCGGGACCTCCCACACGCCCTCCGGATGTTGATCCCGGAAGCCTGGCGTCACGAGGACAACGACCTCTCCCGGGAGCGTCGCGAGTTCTACGATTACCACGCGTCGCTGGTCGAACCCTGGGACGGCCCCGCGCTCGTGGCCGCGACCGACGGTGAACGGATCGGGGCCGTGCTGGATCGCAACGGACTCCGACCTGCCCGATACGACGTGCTCGAAGACGACACGCTGGTGATGGCCAGCGAGGCGGGCGCGCTCGACTACGAACCCGAGGAGATCCGCGAGCGCGGCCGCCTCCAGCCCGGACAGTGTTTCCTGGCCGATCCCGAAGAGGGACGGGTCATTCCCGACGAGGAGGTCTTCGAGGACCTCGTCGACGACAGATACGGCGAGTGGGTCGAAGACGAACAGATCCGGCTGTCCGAGATCTCCGAAGAGGAGTACGACACGTACCACGAGATCGACGGACTCCGCAGCCACCAGGCGCTGTTCGGCTACACCTACGACGAGGTCGACCATCTGATCGAACCGATGGCCGAGACCGGCAAGGATCCCGTCGGCTCGATGGGCGACGACACGCCGTTGTCGGTGCTCGCCCAGCACAACCGACCGCTCGCCAGCTACTTCAAGCAGCTGTTCGCACAGGTGACGAACCCGCCGCTGGATTACATCCGCGAGGAGATCGTCACGTCGCTGGAGACCCGTATCGGCAACCAGCGCAACCTGCTGGCGGAGACGCCGGCGCACGCCCGCCAGCTGATCGCGGAGTCGCCGATCCTCACCGACGCCGAGACGGCCGCGATCAAATCGCTCGACGCCAACGGGCTGTCGACGCAGGTGCTCGACGCCACGTTCGACCCCGATAGCGATCTCGAAACGGCGGTCGAAGACCTCCGGGACACTGCGACCGAAGCGGCACGGAACGGAACGGACGTGCTCGTGCTCTCGGACACGGCCGCCGGGGCCGACCGAATCCCGATCCCGAGTCTGCTCGCGGTCGGTGGCGTCCACCACCACCTCGTGCGCAACGGCCTCCGCAACCGGGTCGGACTGGTCGTCGAGTCGGCCGATCCCCGGACGGTCCACCAGCACGCGACGCTCGTGGGCTACGGTGCGGACGCGATCAACCCCTACCTGGCCTACCAGACGATCGAAGACCTGGTCGCGGGGCCGGAGGGAGCCGACCGACGGGAAGCGATCGAGGCGTACGTCACGGCCCTGGAAGACGGGTTACTGAAGACGATGGCCAAGATGGGCATCTCGACGCTCGAGAGTTACCAGGGCGCACAGATCTTCGAGGCCGTCGGGCTGGCCTCGGATTTCGTCGAGGAATACTTCGAGGGGACGACGACCCGCACCGAAGGGATCGGGATCGACGAACTGGACGGCGACCTTCGCGACCGGTTCGCGGTCGCGTTCGAAGACGAGGCAGACATGGAGCGTCAGGGCGAGTTCGAGTTCCGCTCCGGCGGGATCCACCACCAGTGGAACCCCGAGACGACGGGCACGCTCCAGCAGGCCGTCCGGACGGGCGACTACGAAACCTATCAGGAGTTCGCTGCCGCAATCAACGAGCAGGACGAGACACTCCAGACCTTGCGCGGGTTGCTGGAGTTCGACACCGACGCCCGCGAGTCGATCCCGATCGAGGCGGTCGAACCGGTCGAAGACATCGTCGAGCGTTTCGAGACGGCGGCGATGTCGCTGGGCTCGCTCTCGCCCGAGGCTCACGAGAACCTCGCGAAGGCGATGAACCGCATCGGCGCTAAATCCAACACCGGCGAGGGCGGTGAACCGCCGGAACGGTTCCACACCGAGACGGAATCGAAGACCAAGCAGGTCGCCTCCGGCAGGTTCGGCGTGACCTCGGCGTACCTCTCGGCGGCCGAGGAGCTCCAGATCAAGATGGCTCAGGGATCGAAACCCGGCGAAGGAGGGCACCTTCCCGGCAAGAAGGTCAACGAGATGATCGCCGAGGTCCGTCACGCGACGCCGGGTGTCGGGCTCATCTCGCCGCCGCCGCTGCACGACATCTACTCCATCGAGGACCTCAAGCAGCTGATCCACGACCTCAAGGCGAGCAACCCCGAGGCGGACGTCAACGTCAAGCTCGTCGCCGAGGACGGCATCGGGACGATCGCGGCCGGCGTCGCGAAGGCAAACGCCGACGTGGTTCACATCTCCGGCCGCTCGGGCGGCACTGGCGCGTCCCCGAAGACGTCGATCAAGAACGCTGGTCTCCCCTGGGAGCTCGGACTCGCGGAGGCCAATCGCATGCTCCGGGCGACGGGACTGCGATCGCGGATCAAGGTCACGACCGACGGCGGGCTCAAGACCGGCCGAGACGTGGCCGTGGCCGCGCTGCTCGGCGCGGAAGGATACGCCTTCGGCACCGCGCCGCTCGTCACGGAGGGCTGTGTGATGGCCCGCCAGTGTCACCAGAACACCTGTCCGGTCGGCGTGGCAACTCAGAAAGAAAAGCTCCGCGAGCGCTTCCCCGGCGAACCCGAGCACGTCATCAACTACATGACCTTCGTGGCTCAGGAGCTCCGGGAGATCATGGCCGAACTCGGTTTCGCGGAACTGGACGAGATGATCGGCCGCGTCGAGTTGCTCTCCCAGCGCGACGACATCGACCACCCGAAAGCGCAGCTACTGGATCTCTCGGCGATCACTGAGCCACCGGCTGCGGGCGACGACCGGATCAAGACCCGCGAACAGCGCCACGACATCGACGAGCAGCTCGACTGGGAGTTGCTCGAACGGATGGGCGACGCAGTCGAGACGGGCGAACCGGTGGCACTCGACGACGCGGTCGACAACGTCGATCGGGCAGTCGGAGCGACGATCTCGAACCGCGTCTCCCGCGCCCACGGCCCGGACGGGCTGCCCGACGACACGATCCAGCTCGATTTCGACGGGACGGCCGGCCAGAGTTTCGGTGCGTTCCTCGCGAGCGGCGTGACGATGTCGCTGACCGGGACCGGCAACGATTACGTCGGCAAGGGGCTCTCGGGCGGGAAGCTGCTCGTCGACACGCCCGAGGGCGCGTCCTACGACCCCGGCGAGAACGTCGTCGTCGGCAACGTTGCGCTGTACGGCGCGACTGGCGGCGAGATCTATATCAACGGGATGGCCGGCGAGCGTTTCGCCGTCCGCAACTCCGGAGCGAAAGGCGTCGTCGAGGGCGTCGGCGACCACGGCTGTGAGTACATGACCGGCGGTGCGATCGCCGTCCTCGGTGAGACGGGCAAGAACTTCGCAGCAGGGATGTCCGGCGGTATCGCGTACGTCTACGATCCGGACGGGACAGTCGCCGAACGGACCAACACGGGGATGGTCACACTGTCCGACCAGCTCGACCCGTCCGACCGACGGTTGCTCCGGCGACTCATCGAGAATCACGCGGAGTACACCGACTCGACGCGCGCGAAGGAACTACTCGACGACTGGGAATCGGCCGTCGACTCGTTCGTTCGCGTGCTCCCCGACGCGTACGCCGATGCCATCGAACAGCGTCCGGCGGCCGATGTCCGGGCGGACCTTCCGGCGCCGGCAGTCGAGGCGACCGACCCCAGCCCGGGCGACTTCCCGGCCTCGAGTGACGACTGATCGTCGTCCCGCCACCGGTGTCGCCCGGTTCGCGCGACGTGAGCGACGTTTTCTCCGGTAGCCCGTCCGGCCGCTTGCGCACTGCAGAGCGAAACGTTCACCATCAATGATTACAAAGAGGTGGCAAGCGACGGACCCCGCGACCGCGTCGGGACAGCGAACAGCCCTCGCTCTAGTGCCATATTTATCGTTTCGCCTGGATCCGTGATGAAGAAGAACATAATCTTTTTAGACGCACCGCCAGACGTTGTGTGCGTACGTATGGATATCTCAGTGCGACTTCGGCGACGCGGTGCGAACACCACCGGGCAGTCAGGGGCCGAGTACGCGGGCGGTTTCCGCAGCGGCGCTGCGCTGGGATCGTCCATCGTGGTCAGTCAATCATGAAACGAAGAGAGTATCTCACAGGACTTGCAGGGGTCGGAGCGCTATCGGCGACCGGACAGGTCGGTGCACAGTCGGACGTCCGTCGATTGAGCCTTTCCAGTGCCGTCGGCGACGACACGCACCATCCGGGTGCGCCGCGGTTCGCTCCACTGGGTGTGACGTTCTACGATCGGCCGATCACCGACTTCGACGACGATCACGCGGACGGCAAGGATCGGGACAGCTTTGCCCCGCAGATCGTCGGCGAACCCGAGCAGGACCCGGCCAACTACGGTGCCGACGAGTTCTCGTGGTCGATCGCCGAGGCGCCCGACGATAGTACCGCGACGATCGAGTATCGACCGGCGGATGGTGATATCGAACAGTACGATCCAGGACAGAACAACGTCGCGGAGTTCAACCCGGACGTGCCCGGTCGGTACGTCCTCGAACTCGACGCGCCGGACGGGACCCACGAACAGGTGCTGCACATCTTCCCGGAGAACAGTGGAAACGGTGGGCCACCGCGCATCTCCATTGAAGGTGAGTACGACGCTGACGCCGAAGAGTTCGTCCTCGATTCGAACCCGAAGCTCGCGCCCAGCGGCCAGGCACCGATGAGCGACGTCTACGTTGCCTGGCTGGCCGACCAGCGGGACGCGCTGTCGACCGAGGACGTTGACGTCGGCGAGGGGACCGACTCCTGGACCGCCCGGATCCCCAAGAGCGCACTCGACGGGGAGACGTGTCGGATCCACGCGGCACCCAACGACGGCAACATGGCCGGATACGCTGACACCGTCGAGATGGATCCCGAAAACGAGGTCGTCGAGTATCCCAATCGGCCGCCGGAGTGGGCCGAGAACGGGATCATGTACCAGATCTTCCCGCGGTCGTTCATGGGTCCGCCGGAAGAAGGCGAGTGGCCGTACTTCAACTCTAACGCTCACTTCGCGGGCTTCGAAGAGAAGCTCGACTACCTCGATGACCTGAACGTCGACGTCATCTGGTTCTGTCCGACCGTCCCCTCCGAGAGCGCCAACTGGAAGCCCCAGAACGCCGACGAGTGGGACGGAAGCGGTGGCAACCGGTTCAAGTTCTCCGGCGGCGGACCGCACGGCTACGATGCGCTGTCGTACTTCCAGAAAGCCGAGGACCTCACTTCCGAGTACACCTTCGAGGACTACGCGGACGAACCGTGGCCCTGGGAGGAGGGGTACGATCCCGAGACCAACGTCCGCGAGGCCGCTCGCGAGAGCGCGATGGCGGAGTTCGAGAGCTTCCTCGAAGCGGCCCACGAGCGGGACATCAAGGTCTGTATCGACTTCGTGATCAACCACGGCGGGCGCCACCACCCCCTGTTCCAGGACACGATCGCCTCTCACAGCGATAGCCGTCCGGAAGGATGGACCTACAAGGGGATCGAGGCAAACAACGAGGACTCGACATACTTCGACTGGTTCACCCGTCAGACTGGGCCGATCGAGGACGACGCCGGCAACGTCGTCGATCCGGCGCCGGCCATGACCGGGTTCGCTGACCTGCGCGTGATGCCCCAGTGGAACTACAGCAACGTCGCGCTGCGCGAGCACATCCTCGCGGCCGCCAAACACTGGGCACAGACGGGCGTCGATGCGTTCCGCTGTGACATCGCGTACGGCGTTCCCCACGGCATGTGGAAGGAGATCCGGGAGGTCGTCCGGGCAGAGAACAGCGAGTTCATGCTGCTCGACGAGACCATCCCGAACGATCCGTCGTTCTCGGAAAACGAGTTCGACATGCACTTCGACACGGCCGACTTCATGACCGACGCCGGCCACGGCGTCGTCAACGGCGGGGACCCGAAGCAGCTGTACGACTCCGTCGCGAAGCGGTGGGACGAGGGGTGGCCCGATCACGAACTTATCATCAACGCCACGGAGAACCACGACGAGTTCCGGCTGCTCGACGTCGCCCAGGACGGCACCCGGGAGGATCCGGCAAAAGCCCAGCGTGCAGTCTGGGCATCCGGCGTTCTGCTGCCGGGCATCCCGTTCATTTACTACGGCCAGGAACGCCAGATCACGAACTACGGCTACGAGCGGTTCGACTACGACGGGTCCGGCGAGGACTACCGGACCGGCGACGGCGACGTCGGCCCTGGCAACCCGGCACGCGCGTTCATGAACTGGGAGGAGAACGGCGACGAAGTGCCTGATGAGCACCTCCAGTTCTACAAGGACGTCACGCAGTTCTACAAGGACTACGACATCTTCAAGCCCTACGCGGGACTGTCGGGCGCGTGGTTCCAGTCCGAGGACAGCGTGCTGGCGTTCGGCCGCACGATGGAGACCGACGACGGCGAGCAGCACGTCATCGTCATGCTCCACTTCGATCCGGGAACGGCGACGGTCGATCTGCTGCCCGGTGCCGAGACCGAGGACTGGTTCTCCGGCGAGGACATCGGCGTCGAATCTGAGGGACAGGCCGTCACTGTCGAGTTCGAGACGCTCGCAGTCGTCGAGACCGATTCGCTGTTCAGTCTCGGTGATCGCGTCGCGCAACTGGACGACGAGACGGGCGACGACAACGGCCCCGGAAGTTACACGTACCCGACCGGCGACTACGCCGAGGGCACGTTCGACATCTCGGAATTCACGGTCCACACGACTGCCGAGAACGTCCAGTTCCGCGTCCCGGTTGCGGGATCGCTCGGTTCTGACGGCGACGGTGGGCTCACGGCCCAGCACGCGCAGATCTACCTTCACGACCCCGAAGCCGAAGAAGGCACGACCGAGGGTCGGGCCGGCACGAACGTCACCTTCGAGGAGCCCTATCAGTACCGCGTGATCGCCAACGGCGTGGACGGCGTTCTCGTCGAGAACCACGCGGGCGAAGTCGTTGCGGAGGGGTCGCTGGTTGCCAACCCCGTCGCAGACGAACTCGTCGTCGAGGTGCCGCGAAGCACGCTCGATATGGGGATCCAGTCGTACTATCTCGCGCCGCTGATGTTCGGCCACGACGCCGACGCCGACGGCGGCGTCATGCAGGTCCAGTCCGAAGCCGGCGAGTCGGCGTTCGGCGGCGCCGAGACGCCGGAGATGGCCCCGCGTGTCATCGACATGGTCCTGCCCGAGTCGACGAGCCAGGCCGACGCGCTCAGCTACTCCGGAGAAGAACTGGCGACGCTACCGTACACGTCGCTGGCCTCCGAGTTCGATCAGATCGGTCTGGCCCAAGACCCCGAAGGCGACGGCAAAGGTCCGGGCAATTACCAGTACGCGAAGCCAGAGGGTGAGTTCTACGACGGACTGTGGGACATCACGAGCGTGGGCGTCTCCGAGAGCCGCTCGCGCGTTCAGTTCGAATACACGTTCGCGACAGAGATCCAGAACGTCTGGGGCCTCAACGGCTTCTCCCAGCAGTTCCCGCAGGTGTACATCCGCGATCCCAAGGCCGGCGACGACGTCCCGTCCTCGACGAGCGGTCGGACAGGTCTCAACGCTGACTTCGAGGAACCCTATCACTACCGCGTCGTCGTCCACGGCGAGGGAACCCAGCAGGTCGAAGCCGCCGATGGGAGCGTCATCAGCACTGACGTGAACGTTTCCGTCGACGGCGCGACGATCGCCTTCGACCTGCCGAAAGACGCGATCGGCGGCTCGCCGGAAGGCAAGCAACTCGCCTCGCTGGTCGCGCCGTACGACGGCTACGGTCAGGGTGGAATCCGACAGGGCTTCGCTGCAGAGCCAGGTGACTATACGATCGGTACCAGCGGCGAACCGACCGAGACCGCCCCGCGCGTGATGGATCTGATCACGCCCGGCGACGTCAGCCAGTCGCAGGCGCTCGCCTACTCGGCGGATTCGACGGCGACGATCCCGCTCGCGGCGTGGGGCGACGCCTACGTCCAGACGACGGGGCTCGATCCGATCACCGATCCGGAAGGCGACGACAACGGCCCCGGATCGTACACGTATCCGACGAGCGACCAGATCCCGGAAGGCTGTCTCGACGTCACGCAGGTCGACATCGAGTCGAAGACCGCAAGCTGGGACTTCACCGTCCACCTCAACGGCCCGGTCGAGAACCCCTGGAGCTACGACGACGGGTTCAGCCCGCAGCTGTTCCAGCTGTACTTCCAGGACCCCAACGCGCCAGAGGACGCGCCCGCAACGTCCAGAGGGCGGTCCGGTATGACCTCTTCGTTCCTCGAGGAGTACCATTACCGGGTGTACGTCGACGGCGGCACGCAGTTGGTCGAGAACGCCGCCGGCGACGCGCTCGCGGAAGACTTCGAGACGACGGCCGACTCCGACGCCAGCACGATCAGCTTCAGCGTGCCGAAGGCTCCCTTCGACACCGACGATCTCACCCAGATGAAGATGTCGATGCTGGTGTTCAGTCAGGACGGGTTCGGCCAGGGCGGTATCCGTCAGAGCGTTGGCGAAACAGCCGCCGAGTGGGGGATCGGTGGTGCCAACCCCGACGCCGTCGGGAGTGCACCTCGCGTGATGGATCTGGTCGGACCCGAGGGCGTCGTCGATCAGGAGAGTGCGCTCTCGTATGGACCGGATTCGCCCGCGCTCATCCCGCTGTACGACGTCGAGTCGCTGATCAGCGGCGAAGGCACGAGCGGGCTCGAAGCGATCGCCGCGCCCGGACCGGAAGTGTTCGGTACGGTCGAAGGGACGCTGGACGCGTCCAGTTCCTCCGATCCGGACGGCCAGGACCTGAGCTTCCAGTGGGAGCAGATCGGCGGTCCGGACGTGCTGGAGTTCAACGGCACGGACACGGCGAAGCCGACGTTCGTCGCACCGGACGTCGACGAAGAGACCGAACTGGAGTTCCAGGTCACCGTCACTAACGAGGACGGTGACGAGGCGACGGCGACGACGACGGCAACGGTCGTCCCGCAGTCGGCAAACGACGCGCCGACCGCCGACGCCGGCGAGGATCAGACGGTCGATCCGGGCGAGACAGTCTCGCTGCAGGCAGTCAACTCCGAGGACCCCAACGGCGGGACGCTCTCCTATCAGTGGGAGCAGACCGCCGGTCCCGACGTCGACCTCGTCGGTCCGGACAGTATCGGTGCGGCGTTCAAGGCGCCGGAAGTCGAGGAAGACACCGACTTCGTCTTCGAACTGACCGTCAACGACGGCCAGGGCAAGACCGCGACCGACTCGGTCACGATCACCGTCCGTGGTCCCGAAGAGACCGAGACCCCCACCGAAACTGAAACCGAGACCGAAACCGAAGAAGGCGACGGCTTCGGTCCCGGCTTCGGCGTCGTCAGCGGTGCGCTCGGGACTGCCGGCGGTGTCGCCTACGCTGCCAAGTCGCTGCTGAGCAGTGACGAACCCGCACAGCCCGACGACGTCGCCGTGGAGGACGTCGACGACGAAGAGTAACCGATCCGGCCGGCGGATCGCTTTTTTTTGCGCGCTAGTCGAGTTGTTCGCCGACGATCCTGTCGACGACATCGAGAAACGCGTCTTCGCGTCCGTCCGGAATCGTCGCCCCGGCAGCGACGTCGTGACCACCTCCGTCGCCGCCGACGGATTGCGACGCTTCGCGCATGACGACCGACAGATCTAGCCCCCGACCGACGAGCACGCCCGTCCCGCGTGCGGACACCTTCAGTTCGTCGTCGTTTTTGCGGGCGAACGCGACGATCGGTTTCGATCGCGAGACGCCCTCGTTGCCCAGCGCCATCCCGGCGACGATGCCGACGATCGTCTCGCGGATGCGATTGCCCGCGTGGAAGTACTGGACGTGCTCGCGTTGCGTTACCCCTTCGCTGGTGACCCAGTCGATGCCCTCCGAGAGGTTTCGCCGATGGTTTTCGAGGAGACGGCGGGCACGATCGAGCGGATCTCCGCGCTCGCCCAGACAGACGGCGAGTCCGACGTCCGCTCGCTCGTAGCGCGCCGTGGCGTTCAAAAGCGTCGAGAACTCGCTGGCGTCGCGCAGTTCCGTCCCCTCGGGTTCGGCCGGGAACGTGTAGGTCGTTGCTACCAGCCGGTCGATCTTTTCGGCAGGGACGCCACGCGAGACGGCACGTTGCACGAGCGCGCTCGCGACCGTCTGGCGTTCGTCGTCGGAGAGGTCGATCCAGCGTCGCCACTCGCCGCCGGCGCGCAGATCGAGTCCGAGATCCTCCAGAAACGCGATTGCACCCGCCTCGTCGTTGGAGATTCCCGGGATGTGCACGTCGCTGGCGTACTCGAGCAGTTTCGGCAGCGGTCGCGTCTGCTTGCCGTACAGTGACAGGTCGCGCGTCTCGGTGACGACACCGGCATCGACCCCTTCCGCCACGATCCGCTCGTTCGCACCGACCAGTTCGCCGCCTGTCGCCTGCATGTCGCCGACGGCACCGACGACGGCCAGCGCCGCGAGATCTCGGTTCCGATCGCCACCCAGCGCACGCGCGAGCACGTAACTCGCACCCGCGCCCGACAGCTCCGATGCGCCGTCGATCCCCTCCAGCAAGGGGTTGAGATGCCACCGGAAGTCACCGTAGCCATCGGTTTCCCCGAACCCGGGTGCGCAATCGCTCGCGTCCGACGGCTGGTGGTGATCCGCGATCACGGCCTCGAAGTCGCCGTCGGCGACGTGCTGGCTGATCACGTCCAGCTGTCCGCTACCGAAGTCCGTGAACAGTACCGTTTCGTAGTCCATCGCCGCGATCGAGGCGATCTCCTCGGCGTCGAGTTGCTTCTTGAAGACGACCTCGTGTTCCAGGCCGGCGCGTTCCAGCGCCGTCGAGGCGATGGCGGCACTCGTCAGTCCGTCGGCGTCGATGTGCGACGCCAGCAGGACCCGCTCGGCGTCCCGCAGTCGATCGGCACAGGCCCGCGCGCGCTCGTCGAGTTCCGGAACCGGTCCCATCGACTGTGGGTTGGGGCGGTATCGGATAAAAACGTCCGGACGTCGATCGGCACTCGCGCGTGCGCTTGACGGCCTGGTGGTCGTGTGCAACCAATCACGCGTAGGCTTCGAATTCCTTGCCGCGCACCAGGAAGTATGCCGTGCCGACGACCCCGACGACCGAGGCGACGCTGAAGGCCAAGACCGGGCTGCCGTTGTAGAGCCCGCTCGCTGGCAGCCACTCGGGGATCCCAGCCCACAGGAGCCCGCCCAGTGCCGCGCTCGGAATGACGACCGTGTTCCGGATCAGGTAGTACGTGCCGGTCACTCGCCCGCCAGCGTCTTTTTCCGCGGGCCCGACGATCAGCGCCTTGTGAGAGGGGAGCCCGGCGAATCGAAGTCCCGAGAACGCAAAGAGGAGGAGCATCGACAGGGGCGTCCCGGGCGCAGTGATCAACACGACCGGGAAGATCGCGTACACGGCAAACCCGAGCGCGACGATCGGCTTGAGCCCGACCCGCTCGGCGAGTTTCGCGGCGGGCATCATCACGAGCAGGGCGACGGCCATCTCGACGCCCAGCAGGTAGCCGAAGAAGGCCTGCGGCGAGAGATCGAACGCGACTGTCCCGATCGCGGGCACAGACAGTGATGTCTCCAGCCCGACCTCGAAAAACCGGGTGACGACGATGATGAAGTAGACGTAGACCATCCCGTTAGCGAACCGTACCAGCGTATCGCCGATCAGTAGCGGTCGCAGCGTCTCAGGCATCTCGCGGAGATCCCGGCGGATCTGTGTGAGTCCCTCGAAGGAATCGCCGATCGTGTCGTCGCTGGCGTCATAGAGGACGTGCTGGACGATCGTGCCGAGGATCCCGGCCGCGACGCCGACCGCGAGCACGTACCGAAAACTGACGGTAAAATCGGGATGGAGGCTGATCAGAACGCCGGCGAGGACGGGTCCGACGAAGAAAGCCGACCGGCGGAAGATCTCGGTGGAGGCGAACCCGGCCGCCAGCCGCGAGGGATCGGTCGCCTGCTTGACGACGGCGAAGGTCGCGCCGAGCCCGAAGGACTTCCAGGCCTGCGCGAGCAACAGTCCGACGAAGATCCACACCCACGGCTGGATCGTCAGGCCGGCGACCGTGATCGCACCGAGCCCGGGTGCGAGAAGCCACAGCAGAAAGCCCGCAGTCGAGAGCGCACCGAACAGCGTCAGCGCGTGCCGCGAGCCGATACGATCGGACAGCGCGCCGCCGGGATAGGGGTAGACTGCCGCGATGACGTTCCCGAACGTGCCGAAAACGCCGACGAGAAACTCCGACCCACCCAGTGCGACGATGTAGTCGGGCAGAAACCGACTGGTCATCTGGAAAGCCAGACTGAACGCGAACATCGCCAGCGACAACACCAGCACGTCCCGCTGGAGGGCGAAAAACCGCCTGAACGTCTCAAGCGCACTCGTTTCCTCGGCCTCGACTGTGACTCGCTCCTCGCTCATTGCTTCGTTCCGGTGAACGTGACCGTTGTGATCTTCCGGACCGTGACGATGTCTCAGGCTCGTGAAGTGCGCACCGTCCGTGCCGGGCGGTCAATCCGGGACCGATGGATAGCAGTCACTATCACACCGTGGCTGTAAGTCTGTTCTGCCTCGATCTGTGCTCTCGGGACTCGAACGTACCCCGACAGAGACGTCATCCAACCGGCTGGTGGCGCTCGATGGCGCGGCCGGACGGTGTCGCCGTGGTCGACGACGTCCAGGCCCTCGTCCAGCCGCGCGGGACAGACGCGAAGAGAGACCGGATAGAGAGCTGACCGCCTTGCCGCGGGAGTGGCGAGCGCAGCGACTGGGCAGCTCCCGGCGTGGGGGGTGGATGGATGAAAGCAGCACGACCGAAGCTGCCCAGCCGGGGGACAGCGCCGCGTTCGCGATAAGTGACTGGCTGGATTTTACAGCGCTTTTTGGCTCGCGAACCACGGTCACTCCCACTCGCTCCGCTCGCTCGTCTCCCGTTCCCTGGTTCTCCGCCCTCCACCGACAGTTTCGACGTTGTCACTCGACAGGGCGAGTGACGAAATTGAAAATGCCCGGGGAGGGCTCCGAACCCTCGATCTCCGCATGACCCAGGTCCGAGGCTCGACAGCGCCTCGACGGGCATGCCGGGATGGGTGCCGCGTTCAGAGTGAAACCCTATGAGTGCGGCGCTATGTCCAGCTAAGCCACCCGGGCGCACCCGGTGATAGCGGGGTGGTACTCTTTAAGCTTCTCATCTCTATCGCCCGAGGGCTACGCGATCGATTGGCACACCCGGCGGATTTATACTATCGGCAGGTCACACACGCGGTATGGAACTGCCGGAGCTGGTCCAGGAACACCTCGGAGACGAGGACGTACAGGCCGGGCTCGCGCTGGGTGACGACGATTTGCTCTGTCTCACTCCCACCCGGACGTTGCTCTACCGGGCGGACGGCCTGCTCAGCGACGAGCGTGTCACCGAATACCCTCACGACGTCGAACGGCTCGATCTGTCGGAAGGGCGCCGGAAGACGAAGCTCCGCTTCGAGTACGTCGAAGACGAACGGACACTGACGGTGCCGGCCGGCGCGACCCGTGACGCACTCGCGCTGGCGCTCGAAGGGATTCTCAGTGCCGGGCGGGTCCTCGATCCCGACGGAAGCGTCGTCGAGGCGTTTCGATTCAGCGAACTCACGCTCGTCGTCGCCGACCATCGGATCGTCAAACACGTCGGAAACGCCGTCTGGGACGCAGAATTCGAGGCGTTCGCGTACGAGGATCTCACCGGCGTGGACTTCGAGCGAGCCCGCGTCGCCACTGAGGTCGTCCTGTACGTCGATGGGCGCCCGGAGCGAATCAAGACGCCGAACGACGACGCTCGACTCGTCGAACGCGCGCTCGAACGCGCGCTGACCGAGTATTTCGACGTCACGTCGATGTCCCAACTCCAGTCACATTTCCAGTCTGAGGCCGAAGCTGACGAGGCGGATTCGGCGACCGCGCAATCGGACGACGAATATCCGTTCGACAGTGAGATCCGGCCGCTGGGCGAAGACCCCGAATCCCCCGCAGGCCCGGACGAATCCGACGACGCCGAGACTGACGACGGGACTGGCGCCTCCGCTACCGACAGTATCGCGGAGACTGTCGCTGACGCCGACGCTGACGAACCGGCTGGCACCGATACTACTACCGCGATCCCCGACGCCGAATCCGCGTCGCCCGAGGCCGAGTCGGCCGAGACGGGTTCGACAGCGGCCGCCGGGTCGGATTCGGACGAGGCGGAGGCTGATACCGCCGGCACGGACACGACCGGGGCTGATCTGGAACGGATCGACGAACAACTCGCCGAGTTGACGACCGCCGTCAACAAGCAGAACGAGTTACTTCGCAAACACCACGCCGCGATCAAACAACTGGTCGAAGAGTTGCAGTCAGATAGCTAGGTCACTCGATGTGGCCTTCCTGCCGGAGTTGCTGGGCGTCCTGCTCGTCGTAGCGCCACTCGACGTTTGCCTTCTCGTCCTGCCAGGCCCACGGCTCCGCGATGACCACGTCGCCCTCGTTGATCCAGGTCCTGTACTTCATCCGCCCGGGGATCCGCCCCATTCGCGTCTCGCCGTCCTGACACTGCAGCCGGACGTGGTTGCCTCCTTCGTGTCGTGTGACGACGGCAAATACTTCATCGCTCGACGGCATCCGCAAGTTCTTGCGCTGTGAGTCGTTGCTCATACTCCATCTAGCCCCCCAGCACGGTTAAGTGATTGGAGATTCGTGATAGCACGACCCACAAGTATCGGTGACATGGCCACTACCGATTATAGGTATACAGTTCTCATAGGATTTGACGATCATTCGTACAGCCCAACCAGCCTTCAGTCGTTCGACAACGTGGGCGGCGTCCGTTTTCACTACGGTCCTGGTACTTCTCGCTACGGTCGTGGTACTAGTGTTCGGGTTCGAACGGGTTGTACGAGCCGTTGATATCCCATTCGTGAATACACTGTGGGTCACCAGCGAGTTTGTCGCCGTCGTCCTCGTGGATCGTCCAGTTCATCTGCTCGTCGTCCCAGACGTCGACGCGTCCGCACCGTTCACACTCGCGCCTGGACGGCGGTACGATCGTGGCCATACCTACCCTGTGGCAGGGCAGCCTTTTGAACGTCTCGACGGCGGAGTGGGCTCCTATCGTCCGGGCGACCGGAAGGCCCACGGCTCCCGTGGCCGAACGTAACCGTGACTGCCACCCGCCAGTATAAACACGCCCGTCCCCGTGTACTCGACATGGGATTTCACACGTTCGATAGCAGTCAGGCGGACGGACTGGAGGATCAGACACGGTTCAAATACGTCTCGGTCGACGAACTGCTCGCACTGTTCGAACCGGACGAGGATTCGACGGTCGCCGATCTCGGCAGCGGGACGGGGTTTTACACGGACGAAGTCGCGCCGTACGTTGGAGAAATCTACGCAGTCGATGTCCAGGAGGAGATGCACGATTACTACCGGCAGAAGGGGTTGCCGGACAACGTCGAGCCAGTGACTGCCGAAGTCGGAGACCTGCCCTTCGAGGACGATACGCTGGACGGAGCGTACTCGACGATGACGTATCACGAGTTCGCGGGCGAGCAGTCCCTCGCAGAACTGGCACGCGTCTGTCGCCCCGGCGCACGCGTCGCGATCGCCGACTGGGGCAGGGCGGGCGCGGGTGAACGCGGCCCGCCGCTCGGTGAGCGGTTCGATGCCACCGAGGCCGCGACTGCGCTCGAATCAGCCGGCTTCGAGGTCGAACGAGCGAACGACCGTCGAGAGACATTCGTCCTCTCTGCCCTGATCGAATAGCAATATATTCTTAATATCCTCTTAGATACTGGGCAAGTGTTTCCACAAAACCGTTATTACTGTGTGAATGTTTTTCACACACATGCCTGGTGAAGACCCGTATACACCGACAGAATCGCACTACGAGTGTCTCGGCTGCGGCAAGCGGATCACGACGACCGAGACCCACCTCACGTGTCCGACCTGCGGCAGTACGATGCAGAACATCGCCGTCCCACGGGAGTGATCGCGGTCCTGCCAGCGGTCACAATGTCGGTGTCCTGGAGCGTCACCTCCTGGATCGCAGTTCGCGGAAAAATCCGACGGTCGCTCCCAGACGGATTACTGTCCGTCTGTTCCGAATCGACCGCGGAGCGGTCGGAGCGGTAAATCGTTACTGTATTCCGTGTCAGGGGATGTTTTCGCGGAGTTCCATCTCGATGTCCTCCAGCGAGCGGCCCTTGGTCTCCGGCACGAGTCGATACGTGAACGCGAGTGCGATCAGGCTGGACGCGCCGAACAGCAGGAAGGTCGCCGACGTGCCGACGCCCGAGGTCAGTATCGGGAAGGTCAGCGAGACGAGGAGGTTCGCGCCCCAGTTGGCGACGGTGACGATCCCCATGGCGTTCCCGCGGACCGACAGCGGGTAAATCTCGGAGATGAGCAGCCAGAACACCGGCCCGAGTCCGATGGCGAAAAACGAGACGAACGCCATCAGACTGCCGGTCGCAATCCAGCCGAGCGCACCCGAGAGTCCGGGGACGTAGAAGACGAAGCTGAGCACACCCAGCGTGAGAACCATGCCGCCAGTTCCGACAAGCAGCAGGGCGCGACGACCGACGCGGTCGATGAGCGATATCGCGACGACCGTCATGATGACGTTGATCGCACCGATGCCGACGGTCGCGAGGATTGACGTGACACTGCCGAAGCCGGTCGATTCGAGGATCGTCGGCGCGTAGTACATCACGGCGTTGATGCCGGTGATCTGCTGGAAGACCGCGAGCCCGAGCCCGACGATCAGCGCCGGGCGGAGCCACGGCTCGATCAGATCGCGGACGGACGTTCCCGATTGCTTCTCGACGACGCGCTCGATGTCGTCGAGTTCCTCACCGACGTCTCCCTGGCGGGTTCGACTAAGGACGGCACGCGCCTCGTCCGTCCGACCCTGCTCGTAGAGCCAGCGCGGGCTCTCGGGCATCTTGGTCATCCCGATAGCGAGCACGAGCGCGGGAACCATCCCGGCACCGAGCATGATCCGCCACGCCCCTGCGTCGGCGAACGCGAAGTTGACGAGATACGAGACCAGGATCCCGACAGTGACCATCAGCTGGTTCAGCGAGGTGAGCGCACCGCGGATCTTCGGCGGTGCGATCTCGGAGATGTACAGCGGGCCGACCATCGACGCGAAGCCGATGGCGACGCCGTCGATCAGCCGCCCCGCGACAAGCACGGGAACGCTCGGCGCGATCGCCATGGTCAGCGACCCGACGAAGAAGACGCCCGCTCCGAGAAGAATCATCCGTCGACGGCCGAGCACGTCGGCCAGCCGACCGCCGAGTGCTGCCCCGAGCATTGCGCCGCCCATCGCGCCGCTCATGACGACGCCTTCGATTAGCGGCGACATCACGAAGGTGTCCTTGATGAACAGGAACGCACCCGAGATGATGCCCGTGTCGAAACCGAACAACAACCCGTTCAGCGCCGCGAGCGCGGACGTGAGGTAAATAAACGACCCATCGCCTCCTCGTAACACACTACGGATGTTTGCTGTCGACATACGCCCGGCCCTATCGCAAATCTGGTTAAAAATATTTTGAAATATCTGAGAATATCTTCTATGATGGAATATTGTAGGACAATTATAGTTACTATGGGGAAAATATCGACACTTGATGTATTCTTTGTCCCAGTGTGGCGATTGGCCTCGCGGAACGACAGTGTGCAGACTCCGACAACCGTAAGAGAGTCAGGCCTGCTACTAGTGGTCGATGAGTGATCACGTCGACTCGGGGAGCGATCCCGAGGGGGTGGCGTCGGGGCGGCCTCCGTCACCGGACGGCGAGACCGCCGTTCAGCGACTCGAACCGTCCGATGGGGAGGGGAGTGTCGAACTCGTCGGGACGGCTCACGTCTCCTCGGCGAGCGTCGAAGAAGTCGAAGAGACGATCGCCGACCGCCAGCCGGACGTCGTGGCCGTCGAACTCGACGAGGGCCGCTACCGCCAGATGAAAGGCGGGACGCCCGAGGACCTGGACGCGAGCGATCTCTTGCACGGCAACACGGTCTTTCAGTTCCTGGCCTACTGGATGCTCTCGTACGTCCAGACGCGACTGGGAGAGCGCTTCGACATCGAACCCGGCGCGGACATGATGGCCGCCGTCGAGACCGCCGAGGAACACGGACTCGGCGTCGCGCTTGTCGACCGGGACATCCAGACGACGATCCAGCGATTCTGGCAGCGCCTCTCGGCGAGAGAGAAGGCGACGATGTTCGGCGGGCTGCTGGCCGGGATGGTCGGCACGCTCGGCGCCGGACTCGGGATCGGTGCGTCCCTCGGGCTGTTCGTCGCCTTCGGGGCGGAACTCGTCGCCGGTCCGCTCCTGTTGACGCCCGGCCTCGCCGACGCCGTGCCGCTGGTCGGCGGGTCGCTGCTGGTGTTGCTCGACGGCGTCCTCCTCGCGGGAGCGATCACGCTGCTGGTCGGCTTGCCGATCGCCGCACTGCTCTCGTATGCGCTCGACACCGACACCGAATACGAGGAGTTCGACATCGAGGAGTTGACCGACACGGACGTCGTTTCGGCGATGATGGAGGAGTTTCGCCAGTTCTCTCCGGGTGGTGCGGAGGCGCTGATCGACGAGCGCGACGCGTTCATCGCCCACCGGCTGGTCGCCCTGCGCGAGGCGGGCTACGATGTCGTCGCCGTCGTCGGGGCGGGCCACCGCGCGGGGATCCAGTCGTATCTCGACAACCCCGAGACGCTTCCGCCGATGGAGTCGATCACAGGGACGCTCAAGCAGAAGCGGTTCTCGCTGTACAAGCTCTTCGGCTACCTGTTCACTGTCGGGTTCGCCGTCTTCTTCGGGCTGCTCGTCCTCGGTGGCGCGAAGGAAGGCTGGGTGATCCGGCTGCTGGTCGCGTGGTTCCTCGTCAACGGGATCGCCGCGCTGAGTCTGGCGAAACTCGCAGGGGCTCACTGGCCCTCTGCGCTAGTCGGGGGCGGTATCGCCTGGCTGACTAGCGTCAACCCGCTGCTCGCGCCGGGCTGGTTCGCAGGATACGTCGAGTTGCGCTACATCGACGTCAACATCGCCGACATCTCCACGCTCAACGAGATCGTCAGCGACGAGGAGGCCCCGCTCGGTGAACTCTACGGCCGGCTGACTGACGTGCCGCTCTTTCGGTTGATCGCTATCGTCGCGATGACGAACGTCGGGAGCATGATCGCCAGCTACGGCTTCGTGTTCATCGTGCTCCCGTACATGTCGGCAGAGGTCGGCGGTATCCCCGGGATCGTCGACCTGATGCTCGACGGCGTCGAAAACGGTGCCCGGATCGTCCTGGACGTGATCTCGTGATGGACGTCATACTGGATGTGATTCCGCGATGAACATCCGATTCAGTGGGCGCGAACTTCGCGATCTCGCTGTCGCCTGGGTCGCGCTCGGCGTGGCGTTTACGGCCTTTTACTTCAACCGCCAGCTCAGGCTGTTGCTCGGTGGCCCCGTGCCGTCGGAACTGCTG
Organism: Halapricum hydrolyticum; assembly: GCF_025517535.1. Classification (NCBI taxonomy): domain Archaea; kingdom Methanobacteriati; phylum Methanobacteriota; class Halobacteria; order Halobacteriales; family Haloarculaceae; genus Halapricum; species Halapricum hydrolyticum. The sequence continues at coordinate 377,347 of NZ_JAOPKC010000001.1, read as the reverse complement.
GTGGTGCTCGGTTACGGGTTCGTCCTCAGCATGCTCACCGCCGGGATCGGGTTCCTGTTGCACGAACTCGCCCACAAGGTCGTCGCGGTCCACTACGGCCAGCTCGCCGAGTTCCGCGCCGACTACAGCATGCTCTTTCTGGCTGTGATGGCGGGTCTCGCGGGCTTTCTGTTCGCCGCACCGGGCGCGGTCTATCACCGCGGCCGGATCACGGCCCGCGAACAGGGATTGATCGCGCTGGCTGGCCCGGCCGTCAACGTCGCGCTGGTCGCCGTCTTCGCCGGAGTCTGGATCGGCGGTGAGGCCGCCGGGTTCGGTCTGCTGGGAACGATCGGGTATCTCGGCGTGATCATCAACGTCCTGCTCGCCGGGTTCAATATGCTCCCGTTCGGACCGCTGGACGGAAAGAAGGTCATGCGCTGGAGCCGGCCGGTCTGGGCCGCGAGTGCGGTCCCGACGATCGGCGGGGCAATCGCGTTCTTCCTCTTTTGACGCTCTCCCCGCCCTGACGGGCCGGCTTTCTCCTTGCACTCCGTAAGCAGTGCCCGTTGAGAAGCGTCTTGTAGGAGCCGATCCATCGACGTTGCATGCCGGTCGTTCGACGCGTTCCAGAGTCCGATTTCGAGCGCTATCGCCGACTCGTCCAGTACGCCTTCCACCCCGAAGACGGACCCCAGTCAGAGCTGTCAGTTCCGGACCGGATCGCCGATCGCTACGGCTGCTACGAGGGCGATCGGCTCCTCTCGACGGGTGCGCTGTACGAACTCGACGTGCGTCTCCGCGATGTGTGGACGACGATCAGCGGGATCGCCGCCGTCTCCTCGCCGCCGGAACACCGCCGTTCGGGCAACGTCGAGACACTTCTCGCAGGGCTGCTCGCGGAGTCCCGCGAACGCGGGCTCGGACTGGCTGCACTGTGGCCGTTCGAACACGCTTTCTACCGCCAGTTCGGCTGGGCAATCTCCGACCGCTACACGATATACGAACTCCCGCCAGCGCAACTTGCGGCCGCGGGGACGACCGCCCGCGGCACCTACGAGCGCGTCGGTCCCGACGACTGGCAGCGCCTCGAACGCGTCCAGCGCGCGCACGGCGAGGGGACGACGCTGTCAATGGGCCGGAGCGAACAGTGGTGGCGAAGTCGGACCTTCGGCGACGATCCGCCCTGGGCCTATGCCTGGCACGATGGCGACGAGCTTCGGGGGTACGTCACGTATACGTTCGAATCGGCGAACGACAGCGACGTGCTCGGCGTCGACGACTTCTCGGCGGCCGACCGGGACGCGCGCCGTCACCTGCTCGGTCTGCTCGGCACGCACGACTCGCAGGTCGAGGCTGTCGAACTCACGCTCGCCGAGGAGGGCGCGTTGCTCGATGCGGTTGCAGACCCCAATGCGGTCTCGTGTTCGGTCCACGCCGGCCCGATGATCCGGGTCACGGACCCGGCGCTCGCGCTGGAGTCCTGTCCCTACCCCGACGACATCGCCGCCCGTGTCGTCTTCGAGGTCACTGATCCCATCGGAGACGACCGACGGTTCGAACTAACCGTCGAGAACGGCACCGGAACGTGCGAACCGACGCGGGCCGACCCGGACGCGACCGTCGACGTGGGGACGCTCGCACAGTTGCTCATCGGCTACCGACCGGTCGCAGATGTTCGCGAGCATGGACTGGACTGTGGGGAAAAGACAGCAGCGACGCTCGGAGCGCTGTTTCCGCAAGAAAACGTGCAGTTGCGGGAGTTCTTCTAGACCTCTACTTGGGGAACATCGAGTTGCCGGCCGAGCCCGACAGCTCCGCGAGGTCGGCGTGGACCTCGGCGATGCGTTCGCGGACCAACCGACCGCCGACGCGCGGGTCGAAGTGGTCCTTGTTGGGCGACCACTCAGTGTCGTTGTAGAAGCTGTCACGCTGGTCCTCGACGCCCTCCGGCGGGACGATCTCGTCCTTGTGGTCGAGGTAGTGATCGAACAGCGTCCGCGTGTACTCGTACTGGTAGCGGGTGTCCTTGTTCATCTTGCAGATACCGCGCCCCATCATGTCCTCGACCTGGGCCGGCTGAAGCCCGGAGGTGCCGTGGAGCACGAGCGGGATCTCAAGGCCGTGATCGGCCAGCGTCTCGCTGATCTCGCTGGTGAGATCCGGGCGCAGTTCCAGATCCTTGCCCTTGGCGACGCCGTGTTGGGTGCCGACCGAGATCGCCAGCAGATCCGCGCCGGTTCGCTCGACGAACTCGACGGCGTCGTCGGGGTCGGTGTAGAAGGCCTCTTCGGCCACGATCTCGTCTTCGACGCCCTTGATCTGGCCGAGTTCGGCTTCGACGAGGATGTCGGCGTCCTTCTCTTCGACCATGTCGACGACCTTCTTCGACTGGCGGATGTTCTCCTCGAAGTCCTCGTGGGAGGCGTCGATCATGATCGAGGAGGGGATGTCGCTCTCGACCTGCATCTCGATGAACTCCATGTCGGTCTGGTGATCCATGTTGAGGAACACGCCGATGTCGTACTGCTCGGAGATGGTCTCGATGTAGTTGCCCATCGCGCGCAGTCCGGCCTCGGCGTCACCGTTGCCGGCGAACCGGCACGCCCCGGCACTCATCTGAAGGAGCAGGTCCGAATCGACGGAAGCGGCACCCTCCATCAGTCCCATCATCACGTCCGACTCGGCGATGTTACTGGCGACCAGCCCGAAGTCCTCTTCGAGGGCCTTGTCGTACACCTGGCTGAGCTCGTTACCGCCGTAGAATGGCATCTGTTGTCACCGCTTTACTATTTACTCGCCGCCGTAATAATTGGTGTGGAATCGCGACCGGGACGGGGTGGACGGATACGGCGCTTCGATGCTTGCGTGCGTGTCGCTTCTGTCGGTTCAATACCGACCGCGCTTCGGCAGGGTTTTGCCCCCGGTGTCCGTTGGTCCGGACATGACAGGAGAGCCCATCTCCGAGCAACTCGATGACGTCGAGTCGGCCGTCGAATCGGGGCGCAAGAAGATCGACTGGGCGCGCCAGCACATGTCGATCGTCGAGTCGCTCCGCGAGGACTTCGAAGCCGAGCAACCGCTTGCAGGCGAGACCGTCGCCATGGCGATGCACGTCGAGGCGACGACCGCTGTCCTGACCGAGGCGCTCGCGGCCGCTGGCGCGGAAGTCGCGATCACCGGTTGCAACCCGCTGTCGACCCACGACGACGTCTCGGCAGCGCTGGATGCCCACGACGACATCACCTCCTACGCCAAACGCGGCGTCGACGACGAGGAGTACTACGACGCCATGCACGCCGTGATCGACCACGATCCGACGATCACTATCGACGACGGCGCGGATCTGGTCTTTCTCATCCACGAGGAGTACCCCGAACTGATCGATTCCATCGTCGGCGGCTGTGAGGAGACGACGACGGGCGTCCATCGTCTGCGGGCGATGGACGACGACGGCGCACTCGACTATCCGATGTTTGCCGTCAACGACACGCCGATGAAACGGTTGTTCGACAACGTCCACGGAACCGGCGAGGCCTCGATGGTCGCGATCGAGCTCACGACGAACCTCGCGATCGCCGGCAAGACTGTCGTCGTCGGCGGCTACGGCCAGTGTGGCAAGGGCGTCGCCAAGAAGGCCGCCGGGATGAACGCCGACGTGATCGTCACCGAGATCGATCCGCGCCAGGCGCTGGAGGCCCACATGGAGGGCTTCGAGGTCACGACGATGGATGAGGCCGCCCGCGAGGGCGACATCTTCGTGACGACCACCGGCAACCGGGACGTGATCACCCAGGAGCACTTCAACGTGATGCAGGACGGCGCGGTGCTGGCCAACGCCGGTCACTTCGACGTCGAGATCAACCTCGACCACCTCGAAGTGATGGCCACCGAAGTGTTCGAGGCGAGAGACGGCGTCACCGGCTACGTCATGCCTGACGGCCGCCAGCTGAACGTTCTCGCGGAGGGGCGGCTGGTCAACCTCGCCGCGCCGAAAGCCGAGGGCCACCCCGTCGAGGTCATGGACCAGAGCTTCGGGATCCAGGCGGTCGCTGCCCGAGAGATGGCCACCAATGGCGACCAGTACGACGCCGGAGTCCACGAGATCCCGGACCGGCTCGATCGCGAAGTCGCGGAGATCAAACTGGACGCCGAAGGGATCGAGATCGACGAGCTAACGCCCGAGCAGCGCGAGTACATGGATTCCTGGCAGCACGGGACCTAGTCGTCGGTGGCGGTGTTCCGGGCGAGATCCTCGACGAGGTCCTCGACGGCCCGATTGACGTCGACGATTTGGTCGGTCTGGTCGTCGATCTCGCCGACGATCTCTCCGACCTCGTCGGCGATATCTTCGGCGTTGGTCGTCGACTGATCGATCATGCTGGCGATCTCCTCGGCGGAGGCTGCCTGCTGGTCGGTTGCGCTGGCGACCTCCTGAATACCAGCGTTGATCTCCTGGACTGCGTCACCGAGTTCTTCGAGGACGTCCATGGCTTCGCCGACGCTGTCGATTCCGCGCTCAATCTCCTCGTTGCTCTCTTCGAGGCTGTCGACGGCGTTTTCCGTGTCGCCCTGGATATCGGCGACCATTCCCTCGATCCGGGCGGCCTCCTCTTGGGCCTGTTCGGCCAGGGATTTGACCTCGTCAGCGACGACGCCGAATCCCTCGCCCGCCTCGCCTGCACGGGCGGCCTCAATTGATGCGTTCAGCGCCAACATGTTGGTCTGGTCGGCGATATCGTTGATGATCTCGACGACCTCGTCGATCTCCTCGACGCTCGCCTGGATCGTCCGGACGTCCTCGCTGACGCTCTCTGAGGCCTCGCTGATCGATTCCATCACGCCGATCGTTTCGTCGGCAACACGCTGACCCCGCTCTGCGAGCCGCTCGGCCTCCTGGCTGGACGCCGAGACCTGCTGGGTCGAGGAGGTGACCTCCTCGACGGCCGCGCTGAGGTTCGATATCTCGTCGGAAACTTTGTCCATCCCCTGATATTGCTCGGCGGTGAGTTCCTTGATATAGTCAGCCCGCTCGACGATCTCGACCGAGGAGTCCTCCAGTTTCGCGATCGACGTCTGGATCTCGCTTGCAGCCTCGTGGTCGTACCCGGAATTGCGGTCGATGTTCTCTTCGAGCTCGTCGACGTCCCGATCGATGTCGGCGTCGATATCAGACATCAGTATAACGACTGGTAGCACCCTACATAAAGAAGTGGGGCAATGTGGTCGGTGACTTGTGATATTCAAAGTCGTTCCGGCCCTTCTCTCGATTTCGTCGGGCGACACCGCCGACGCGGCCTGCCATCCCGTGTCGAGCAATATAAATGATCGAGTGCCCAATCCGATAGCGATGCGGATCGAACAGCTCGGTGCAGGCGAACCGGCTGTCGCCGTCGTCGCGGCTATTCACGGTGACGAGCCCTGTGGCGTGACGGCGATCGACCGTCTGTTGGCGTCTGACCCACCCATCGAGCAACCTGTGAAGTTGATCGTCGCGAACGAGCGAGCGCTGGCGGCCGAACAGCGCTACTGTGAGGAGGACCTCAACCGGACGTTCCCGGGTGATCCCGACGGGCCGACACACGAATCACGGCTCGCGGCCGAGTTGACGGCCGAACTCGAGGGGTGTACGACGCTGGCGCTGCACTCGACACAGTCCTACGATGAACCGTTCGCGATCGTCGAGCGAGCAGACGGCCGGTCGGAGGGGCTGGCACGCCGGCTGTCCGTCGACGCGATCGTGGAAACCGGCCCATTCGACGACGGTCGGCTGTTCCAGTCGGTCGAGACGGTCGTCGAGGTCGAGGCCGGCTACCAGGGGTCCGTGGCGGCCGCGGACAACGCCACCCGGATCGTCCGGGAGTTCCTGCGAGCGACGGGCGTGCTGATCGACGAACCGCCGCTCGAACCCCGCGAACACGCCGTCTACAGGCTCGACGACGTCGTTCCCAAGACCGAGGCCGAGGAGTACGAGGTCTACGTCTCCAACTTCGAGCGCGTGGAAGCTGGCGACGCTTTCGCCGCTGCCGACGGCAAGCGAGTTGTCGCCGACGAACCGTTCTATCCAGTGCTGCTGTCGGCCTACGGCTATGAGGACGTCTTCGGGTACACGGCGAAAAAGCGGGACAGTTCTGCCTAGCGTCGAGATGGCCATCCGGCGGCGCGGCCATTCAGAACAGACGTACAGCGGTCCGTCTAGGCGTCGTCCGGCGGCGCGAGTTTGACGAGCGTCAGGTCGCGATCGAGCATACAGTAGTCGTGGGGCGGCTCGCCGAGTACCTCGTCGATCGTGTACTGCTCGTCGAACTCCGCGCCGGCGGGCTCGCAGTACTCGTGGCTGGGACACTCCGTGTACGGGCACGGCCCTTCGAGTGAGGCCTTGCTCCCGGCGTAGGCTCCCTGCGAGGCGACGTTGGCCTCGATCGTTGCGGGCTCGACTTCGACGGCCTGCACGCCAGTGTCGTGGACGCCACAGTCGAGCACGCTGGCGTTCTCTCGAACGTTGACGATCTCGTACTTGCGTCCCTCCGTGAGATTGAGACACTGATCGCGGTAGGGACACCCCTCGCAGGCCTCAGCGGCCCCCTGGTAGACGAACGTCTGTCCGACCTCGGCCAGGCGCGTCCCGACGAGCGTGAGCTGTACCATCGGCTACTGGTACACCCCCGAGCCGATTAAGCTTCTCGCCCCGTCAACTCGTCGAGCTTCGCCAGATATCGCTCGCGGGGGACCTGATACAGCGACCGGTAGTCGAACTCACCGTCGGCGAACGCCGTCGCCAGTTCGACCATCCCCTCGATCGCGGCCGGCCGGCCGTCGAACTGCCGTCGATCGGCTGTCACGTCCGGCTCCAGCGATAGCGTCACGTACCACGGGTCGTCCGGATCCGGTTCGGGCCTGCCGGGACGGCGGCCTCGCGACCCCTTCGTGAGATACAGCGTCGGCAGACACGGCGGCGGGAACGCCTCGCTATCGAAAACGTCCGGACGATAGACCACCACGACTCGGCCCACCTCTTCGTTCCAGATTGACCAGCCCCCGGGAAGCCCGCTCGCGAGATCCATACTCGTTTCACCGGCGCTATCGAAAAGAGCCTCTCGGTCGATCGGAGATGTTTATAAATAGGCTCAAAACGACCCCAGTGGAGATAACCAAATATGGTTTCGCATCACTGCTACAGTCCGGTTTCCCGTGGCCATGCGCGTTACTCACACCCTGAATAAAGCAAGGGTTTAAGTAAATGAGATCCCCTTAGGTATTACAGTATCGGAAAATGAGACACTCGATACCACACGACACGACGCGGCCGCCCGAAACCGGTCCCTACCACCGGGCGCGACCAGCAACGACCGAGCCCTCCGTCCCATCACCCGAACAGTCACGCGGGGGTATCACGCAGCGACTATCCGGCGTGATACCATGAGTGAACCGGAGACCCTCTCGGAACTGAGCGACGACTACCGCGCGTCGATCCCCGCCGACCTCCGGGATCACCACGATTTCTCGTGGTATCTCGAGCAACTCTACGACGAGCCCCGCATCGCTCGCAGTGCCCACCAGCGGGTCGCGGACATGTTCGACTACTACGGTACCGAGTACGACGAGGACGCCGGCCTCGTCGAGTACGAACTGGCCTCGGAAGATCCGATCAGCGACGGCGAAAACACTTTCTACGGCCGGGTCATCCACGAATCGATCCACGAGTTCGTCAACAAGGTCAAAAGCGGGGCTCGCGGACTCGGGCCTCAAAAGCGCATCAAACTCCTGCTGGGGCCGGTCGGGTCCGGCAAGTCCGACTTCGATCGGCAGGTTCGACGCTACTTCGAGGATTACACCCGCCGGGACGCGGGCCGGATGTATACCTTCCGGTGGACGAACCTCTGCGACGTCATCCCGGATCAGGACCCAGCCGACGACATCGTCCGGTCGCCGATGAACCAGGATCCGCTCGTGTTGATCCCCGAACCCCAGCGCCGGCGGATCCTCGAAGACGTCAACGAGGTCCTCGAGGCCCCCTACACGATCCGCAACGAGCAGAGTCTCGATCCCGCCAGCGAGTTCTACATGGACCGGCTGCTGGCCTACTACGACGACGACCTGGAGACCGTCCTGAACAACCACATCGAGATCGTCCGGCTCGTCGCCGACGAGAACATGCGCCAGGCTATCGAGACCTTCGAACCGAAGGACAAGAAAAACCAGGACGAGACCGAGTTGACCGGTGACGTCAACTATTCGAAAATCGCCATCTACGGCGAGAGCGACCCGCGGGCGTTCGACTACTCTGGGGCCTTTTGCAACGCTAACCGCGGGCTGTTCTCCGGTGAGGAGCTGCTGAAGCTCCAGCGGGAGTTCCTCTATGACTTCCTGCACGCGACCCAGGAGCAGACGATCAAGCCGAAGAACAACCCCCGGATCGACATCGACCAGGTGATCGTCGGCCGGACGAACATGCCCGAGTACAAGGACAAGAAGGGCGACGAGAAGATGGAGGCGTTCAACGACCGCACCAAGCGGATCGACTTCCCCTACGTGCTGAGCTACGAGGACGAGGCGATGATCTACCGGAAGATGCTCCGGAACGCCGACCTGCCGGACATCTCCGTCGAGCCCCACACTCTGGAGATGGCGGGGCTGTTCGGCGTCTTGACTCGCATCGAGGAACCCGACGCGAGCAACGTCGACCTGCTCCAGAAGGCCAAAGCCTACAACGGTGAGAGCGAGGCCGACGACGTCGACGTCAAGAAACTCCGCGAGGAAGGCGAGGCCGCTGCCGAGATCGGCGAGGGGATGGAAGGCGTCAGTCCGCGGTTCATCGGTGACGAAATCGCGGAGGCGATCATGGACTCGATGCACCGCGGTCGGTCGTTCCTCTCACCGCTCGCGACGTTCACGCACCTCGAAGCGAACCTCGAGAACCACGGGTCGATCCCGGAGGACCGCTTCGACACCTACTACCGGTATCTCGAACTCGTTCGCGAGGAGTACAAGGACCGGGCCATCGAGGACGTCCGCCACGCGCTGGCCTACGACGTCGAGGAGATCCGCCGTCAGGGCGAGAAGTACATGGACCACGTGATGGCCTACATCGACGACGACACGGTCGAAGACGAGATCACGGGCCGCGAGCAGGAGCCGGACGAGCAGTTCCTCCGGAGCGTCGAGGAGAAACTCGATCTCCCCCGGGACCGCAAAGACGACTTCCGCCAGGAGGTCGCGAACTGGGTCTCCCGGCGTGCCCGCGAGGGTTCGAGCTTCGATCCCCAGGACAACGACCGTCTGCGCCGGGCGCTGGAGCGCAAGCTCTGGGAGGACAAGAAACACAACATCAACTTCTCCGCACTGGTCGCCTCCGGGGAGATGAGCGACGACGAGCGCAGCGCCTGGATCGAGGCGCTGATCGATCAGGGCCACAGCCGCGAGGGTGCCAAGGAGGTGCTGGAGTTCGCCGGCGCGGAGGTCGCCAAAAGCGAGATGGAAGAGTGATGGACGGCACTGACTTCATCGCAGCGGCCGATCGGGCTCTCGATCGGACCTACCGGGAGCCGCTGTCGCTGTCGGAGTACGTCGATCTGATCCTCGATCGCCCGGCGATCGCCGCCCACGCGTCCCAGTATCTCCTCGACGCGATCGAGGCTGCCGGGACCCGCACCGTGATCGAGGAGGGCGAGCGAGTGGAGCGCTATCGGTTCTTCGACGATCCGTACAACGACGGCGAGCATGCCATTCTCGGCAATACCGACGTGCTGAACGCCTTCGTCGACGACCTGCGGTCGATCGCGGCCCGTCGCGGCAACGACGAGACGATCATCTGGTTTACCGGACCCACCGCGACCGGCAAGTCGGAACTGAAACGCTGTCTGATCAACGGGCTCCGGGCGTACTCGAAGACCGACGCGGGCCGCCGCTACACCGTCGAGTGGAACATCAGCGGCGCGGGCGGGCAAGCGGGCGGGCTCACCTACGGCGACAACCGGAGCGACGACGAAGACGACTGGTACGAGAGTCCCGTTCAGACCCATCCGCTTTCGGTCTTCCCGGAGTCGGTCCGCGAAAAGATCCTCGAGGCCGTCAACGACCGACTCGGTCACACGACGGTCCACGTCGAGACCGATCTGGATCCGTTCTCCCGAGAAGCTTACGACCATCTGACAGAGCAGTACCGCCGGCAGGGCGTCACGGACCTGTTCTCGGCGGTGACCGACCCCGACCATCTGCGCGTGACCAACTACGTCGTCGACGTCGGACAGGGGATCGGCGTCCTCCACAGCGAAGACGAGGGAAGTCCCAAAGAACGCCTCGTCGGATCGTGGATGGCTGGCATGCTGCGCGAGCTGGATTCACGAGGCCGCAAGAACCCACAGGCGTTCTCCTACGACGGCGTCCTCAGTCAGGGCAACGGCCTGCTGACGGTCGTCGAGGACGCCGCCCAGCACGCGGACCTCCTCCAGCGATTGCTGAACGTGCCCGACGAGGAGGCTGTCAAGCTGGACAAGGGGATCGGGATGGACGTCGACACGCAACTGGTCGTCATCTCCAATCCCGACCTGGAGGCGACGCTCGACCAGCACGCCGACCGCGAGGGGCAGGACCCGCTGAAGGCGCTCAAGCGGCGACTGACCAGACACGAGTTTACCTACCTGGCGAACCTCTCGCTTGAAGTGCAACTCCTGCGGCGAGAACTGACGACAGACACGGCCGTCTGGGCGGCCGATTCCTGGTCGGAACTGGACGAGCGTATCCGGAGCTCTCTCACCGTCGACGTCGATCGCGGCGACGGCGTTCGACAGCGCGAACTCGCGCCGCACGCGCTGGAGGCGGCCGCGCTGTACGACGTCGTCTCACGGCTTGACAGCAGCGACCTCCCGGGCGATCTCGGCCTGGTCGAGAAGGCGCTGCTGTTCGATCGCGGCTACCTCCAGGACGGCGACGAGCGTCGCGAGGCCGATGCCTTCGAGTTCGACGACGACGCAACCGACGGCGAGCACGGGATCCCGGTCACCTACACGCGCGACGTGATCGCCGATCTCCTCCAGGAGGAGACCGACCGCCACCACGCCACGTTACCCGTCGAGGACGTGTTACTGCCCCGCGACGTTCTGGACGCGATGGCCAGCGGGCTCCGGACGGCGCCGGTCTTCTCACCCGCCGAAGCCGCCGAGTTCGAGGAGCGAGTCGTGCCGGTCAAGAGCCACATCTTCGACAGACAGGAGTCGGACGTCCTGGCGGCGATCATGTACGAGAGCGGCGTCACGGACGAGACCGTCGAGGAGTACGTCGAACACGTTTACGCCTGGGCGACCGACGACCGGATCGAGAACGACCGCGGGGAGTACGTCGACCCCGATCCGCTGAAGATGAAGGTCTTCGAGGTCGAGCACCTCGGCCGGTTCACCGAAAGCGACTACCGCGGCAACGAGCCGACAGACGAGGTGGTCGCGTTCCGGACGGAGAAGGTCATCACCGCGCTGAACCGCCACGCCTGGCACAACCGCGACGAGCAGTTCCGGGTCGAGGACGTGGCGCTGACGGAGATCCCGGTGATCGAGTCGGTGCTCGGCAGTCACGACTGGGCGGACGTCCGGCGGACGTTCGAGGACTTCGACCCGCAGCAGTGGGACGACCCTCCCGAGAACACCGAGACGGCCCGGGTGAAAGCCCGGACGATCGAGACGATGGCCGATCACTTCGGGTACAGTGAGGCCGCCGCCGAACTCACGAGCCGCCACGTCATGGGACAGGTGAGCTACAGATGGGACTGAGAGACGACCTCGAACGCTACCGAGAGGTGGGCGAACAGCGCCGCCAGGACCTGGCGGAGTTCATCCAGTACGGCGATCTGGGGAACTCGCGTGCGGACACGGTCCGGATCCCGATCAAGATCGTCGATCTTCCGGAGTTTGCCTACGACCGTCGCGATCAGGGCGGCGTCGGTCAGGGCGAAGGCGCCGAAGAGGGTGATCCCGTCGGCCAGCCCCAGGACGACGATGACGGGGAGGGCGAACCCGGCGAGGACGGCGGCGAGCACGAGTACTACGAGATGGATCCCGAGGAGTTCGCCCAGGAACTCGACGAACGCCTGGGGCTGGATCTCGAGCCGAAGGGCAAGAAAGTGATCGAGGAGACCGAGGGGGACTTCACCGACATCACCCGGACCGGTCCGTCGTCGACGCTGGACTTCGAGCGACTGTTCAAGGAGGGGCTGAAGCGCAAGATGGCGATGGACTTCGACGAGGAGTACGTCCGGGAGGCGCTGCGCGTCGACGGCTGGGGGCCGGCGGCGGTCTACGAGTGGGCCCGCGAAGCGAACATCCCCGTCTCGCGGGCGTGGATCGAGGACGCCTACGAGGATCTCCCCGCCGACGAACGCGACCGATGGGATTCGGTCGAAGAGATGGAGGCGACCGTCGATCACGAGACGACGGCCCAGCGGATCCGCCGAGAGGGGCTCGAAGAGATCCCCTTCCGCAGCGAGGACGAACGCTACCGGTATCCGGAGATCGTCGAAACGCGCGAGCGAAACGTCGTCGTGGTCAACATTCGCGACGTCTCCGGGAGCATGCGCCAGAAGAAGCGGGAACTGGTCGAGCGCACGTTCACGCCGCTGGACTGGTATCTCCAGGGCAAGTACGACAACGCTGAGTTCGTCTACATCGCACACGACGCCGAGGCCTGGGAGGTCGACCGCGAGGAGTTTTTCGGCATCCGGTCCGGTGGCGGGACGCGCATCTCGAGCGCCTACGAACTCGCCGCGGCGGTTCTCGACGAGCAGTACCCCTGGAGCGAGTGGAACCGCTACGTCTTCGCTGCGGGCGACAGCGAGAACTCCAGCAACGACACGGAACAGCGCGTGATCCCGTTGATGGAGGAGATCCCCGCGAATCTCCACGCCTACGTCGAAACTCAGCCCTCCGGAAACGCGATCAACGCCACCCACGCCGAAGAGGTCGAACGACACTTCCGGACTGTGGACGACGTGGCCGTCGCCTACGTCTCCAGTCCGGAAGACGTCGTGGACGCTATCTACGAGGTTCTCAGTACGGAGGAAGAGTCATGATCGACGACCGCATCGAAGCACAGCGAATCGCCGACGAACTGCAAGAGTCCGTCGCCCGGGCGGGCGAACTCGCCGAAAAGCTCGGACTGACGCCCTATCCCGTCAACTACTGGATCGTCGATTACGACGAGATGAACGAGCTCATCGCCTACGGCGGGTTCCAGCGGCGCTATCCCCACTGGCGGTGGGGGATGGCATACGACCGCCAGCGCAAGCAAAACCAGTTCCTCGGCGGGAAGGCCTTCGAGATCGTCAACAACGACAACCCAGCCCACGCGTTCCTCCAGGAGTCGAACTCGCTGGCCGATCAGAAGGCGGTCATCACCCACGTCGAGGCACACGCCGACTTCTTCGCGAACAACGAGTGGTTCGGACTGTTCACCGACCGCGAGACGGGGGACACGATCGACGCACAGAACCCGGCGGCCGCCGAGATGCTCGCCCGCCACGCCGAGACGATCCGGGAGTACATGCGCGATCCCGAAATCGACCGCAGCGAGGTCGAGCGGTGGATCGATCACGTGCTCTGTCTGGAGGACACGATCGACCAACACCGGCCGTACGCACCTGCCGTGGCCGACGGCGAGGCGAACCTCGATATCGCCGATCCGGCCGAACGGCTCGACGAACTGGACCTCTCCGAGGAAGTAACCCAGCAAGTGTTCGGCGACGAATGGCTCGACGCACAGGCCGAGGACGTGACACACTCGTTCCCGGTCTCCCCCGAGAAAGACGTTCTCGGGTTCATCCGCAAGCACGGCAAGCGATACGACGAGTCGGCCGGGAAAGCCGTCGAGATGACCGACTGGCAGAAAGACGTGCTTGAGATCGTCCGCCGGGAAGCGTACTACTTCGCTCCCCAGAAGATGACCAAGGTGCTCAACGAGGGATGGGCCACCTACTGGGAATCCGTTATGATGGTCGGCGAAGGGTTCGCTGACGCCGACGAGTTCGTCACGTACGCCGATCACATGTCGAAAGTGCTCGGGTCGGGCGGACTCAATCCCTACAAGCTCGGGTTCGAACTGTGGCAGTACGTCGAAAACGTCGCCAACCGCCGGGAGGTCGTCGAGCGCCTCCTGCGTGTCGAGGGGATCACCTGGCGGAACTTCCACGAGGCCGTCGACTTCGGGACGGTTCTGTCGACGCTTGCGCCCCCGGCGTGGATCGAGGACGTACCGGGCCATCTCGGGGAGATCGACTCTGACGACCCCCGTGTCGACGCCGACGCCCTTGAACGCGCTCGGGACGGCGAGATTGACGTCGAGGCTTATCCCTGGACGGTCCTCTCTCAGGAGGGGCTCGTCCGGCGACACTATTCGCTGGTCAAGCCACAGCACCGTGGTTTTCTCGCCCGGATCGGACAGGCACAGCTGGAGCAGATCAGCCGCTATCTCTTCGACGACAGCCGCTACGACAGCGTCGACGCGGCGCTCGCGGACGTCGAGTACGCCCGCGGCTGGGACCGGATGCGCGAGATTCGCCAGAGCCACAACGACGTGACATTTCTCGACGAGTTTCTCACCGACGAGTTCGTCGAGGAACACGATTACTTCGCCTACGAGTACTCGCAGAGTGCCGGCGACTTCCGGGTCTCCTCGACCGATCCGGAGGACGTCAAGCAGAAACTGCTGTTGCAGTTCACCAACTTCGGCAAGCCGACGATCGTCGTCGAAGACGGCAACTACGGCAACGCCGGCGAGCTGCTGCTCGCCCATCGCTACAACGGCATCGCGCTGGACATCGAGCAGGCGACAGACGTGCTCGAGCGCGCCTTCGACCTGTGGGGCCGGCCCGTGAATCTGCTTACGATAGACAAGGACTACGACGACAGCGAGATCGAGGTCGCCCGACGCCAGAACCGCGAACCCGATCCGGTCGAAATCGGACGGCAGTTGCGCTACGACGGCCAGCAGGTCACTATCGAGGACGTTCCCTGGGAGATGGTCGAACACCTCGCGGCGACCGACGTCGACTACGATACCCGGCCCGAAGAGTGGCTGAGTTAGGCCCAATCGGGCGTTTTACGGACCGAAACCGCCGGACACGGTGCCGCACGGAGGATCTCCTGGGAGACACTGCCGAACATCGCCTGTCTGGTCGGTGATCGGTCCCGGCCGCTGATCACGACGAAGTCCGCATCGAGATCGTCGATCATCTCGACGACGCGCTCGAGCTCGACGGCGTCGACGTCGGCGGCCTGGCTCACGACCGATCACCGCCTTCGATATCGCGTCCGCTCGGATGGGCGAGCAGCCACTCAGTCGCGCGACTGAGCGCATTCTCGAGATCGCGCTCCTGGTAGACGGGATCGTTCGTGAGCGCGCCGTTCCAGTCGTCGCGTGTATAGACGGCGAACGAGCCGGTGTTCTGGTTGGCGACGAGGACGTAGCTCGAGGATTTCCAGTACCAACGTCGCCCGTAAAAGCCGGGCTCGTCAGTTGCCAGCGTCCAGTTACCGACGTCGCCGGCGACACCAAGCGATGCGAGGTCGGCCTGGCTCACGCCGACCACCCCGCGGGATCCTTCCGAGAGACACCTCTAAGAAACGATATGATAGAGTGATAATCGCTATGGGGTCGGAGGGATTTAGCTTCCGGCTTCGGGAGTCAGTAATCGCTCAACCCTGTCAGAATTTTTTAATCGGAGGCGAGTCGGCGTGAGTCAGGCCGCTGACGTCGACGCCGTTGAGCTTGAGCGCGTCGTCGAGTATCGCGCCCGGAGCTCCGGCGTTGTGCACCGGCCCGACCCCGACAGCGACGAGCCCGCGCCTGCGTGTCCCGAGGCCGACGCGCACGACGATCGAGAATATCGGGAGGTTGCCTTTGCGGCGATCGTGAGTCACCGCCGGCTCTGCCAGAATCCCGAATGTTTCGGGGGTGACTGGCGGTGAGTCTTCTCGAGTCCATCGGCGAGGCGATCGACGAGATCTTCGCTGCTCTCGGGCGTGATCTCGAGGACTATATCCGCCAGCGGTGGTGGGAGTTCTTCGATCGAGACCACGATGTCGAACTCGACGATCGTCTCGAGATCGACCGGACGGCAGTCTGGCCGCCGTTCTGGGGCCACCGTGTTCCGCTTGGAGGTGAGGGTGAATGAGCGACGATACCCCCACCCGCATGCGGGGGTTCATGGCTGGCCCGTTTCGCGAGCCCGAGGGCGCCGACCAGGAAGACGTCGACGAGGCGATCGCGTCGCTTGAGGGCGGTGATCAGTCGTGAGCGCCTATCTCGAGGTCGGCGTGAGATTCGTCGGCGTCTATATCGGCGTCGCGATCGCCGCCCACCTGTTTCATCTGCTGAATGGCGTGCTCACTGTCGGCCCCGCCGAAGTTCGTCGGCAGGTAGTCAAGACGTACGACGAGTTCGGCCCACTCTGGTACGCCGTGTTCGTTCTTACGGCCGGTCTCTACCAGCGCTACGAGGTTGATCTCGAGCCGGAGATCGTCGACTACCCAGGCGGTGATGAGCTGTGACGTCCGAAGAAACCGAAGTGCCCGGGCGAAGCCCTACCTTCGTCCGAGCGAGCCGCCTGTACGACGTCGAGCGGTCGGAGCGAGTGTCGTTCCCCTGGACCACTACGAACAGAGGTGATTCACTCTGACGCTCGCTATTGCTGTTTTGCGGGCCTCAGCCTGTAAATCTGTCGACAACGCAGTTACTCGCGGCCAGCTGCAAACAGGGGAAAGGTGGGGGGTCTGGGGGTGGAGAGTGGCACCCGGGCACGCCGGGTGCCCACGTCGGCCGATAATGGCTTCGGACGGACGGGCGGTGATCGACGACGCCGGTAGAGCAGGTTGGGGTGTCGGGAGTCAGTCGCCCGCCCGACGGCGGTTCTCAGGGATCTCTTGTAAATCTTACCAGAGGTGGTCGACGTGAGTCCTGAGGACGTCGTCGACTATCAGCCGCCGCGCCTTCCCGAGGGATGGGCCGTCGACGACGAGCACGCGACAGTCGGCATGCGTGTCTCGGCGGCCGGCCACGAGGGAGCGCTCGCGAGCGTGTGGCTGTACGAGGGCGATCCCGAGCGGGCCGACGTCGTCACCGACGCCGGGCTGGTCAATGTCGCCTGGGATCGGCTTGAGGTGATCGGCCGATGAGCGAGCGCTGTCTTGGGTGTGGGTCTCGACTCTCGCCCGAAGGTGGCCTCGAGTCCGCTTTCGTTCACGAGGACGGCCAGTACTGTCGCGATTGCGTCGCGACCCCCCGGATCGCGATCGTCGGGTGCGGATCCGCAAAGCAAGATCTCGACGACGGCGAGACCGTGCCCGCAAAAGAGCTGTACACGTCGAATTACTTCCAGCTGAAGCGAGAGTACGCCGAAACTTGTTGCGACGAGTGGTTGATCCTCTCGGCAGAGCACGGGCTAATCCACCCTGACGACGAGATCGAGGCTTACGACGCTTCCCTCGATCCGCAATCAGACAGCTACATCGGTGATTACGAGGCCGGCCGATGGTCCGTATTGACAGCGGGGGAGATCCAGACGTCGCTGTCGTTTCGGGCGATTCACGCCCATTACGTCGTCTTAGTCGGTGAAACGTATCTTCAGCACATCGAGGAGACGCTCACGAACGAGGCGCGGCACATCGAATTTCCGTTTCGCGACGACGACCTCGGCGGGATCGGCGATCAAATGCGGTGGTTGCGCGAGGAGATCGACAATTACCACCCGCCGGGCCAGGCCGAGCTCGAGCACTACGCTGTTACCGACGGGGGTGAGTCGACGTGAGCCAGCACCCCGTCGCCCTCGAGACACACGGGCTCGGGTTGAAACTGCTGTTCGACGAGCACGGGCTTAGTCCGTACTGGGGCGTCGTGAGTGTCTTCGAGCCCGACCAGGCGGACTACCTCGAGCCGTTCGACGCGATCGGCGAGACGTGGGACGTCGTGAAGTCGAACCAGTGGAAGGGGCAGATCGCCCCGCCCGAGGATCAGGACTTCGAGCACGGCATGTACGAGTACAGCTACACCGTCGAAGCGCTCGACGAGATCGGCGACAAAGACGCCGTGATTCAGTTTCGGCCCGGGTTTCCGAACACAAAAAACGTCAATTCGGATGAGGATATGCAGGCGCTTCCCGACGATCTCCCCGAGTCTGTCCGTGTACAGCTGATCACGACAAACCTCGAGCCGAGCGAGGCGCGCGAGCTCCTGGTCGCGTTCGCCGAGCATATCGGCCTCAATCGCGAGTACTTCACCGGCGAGCCCCACGAGTTCTCTCGGGCCTATCAGATCGAGCGCTACGTCCGCCTGGCGCGCCAGGCCAGCGAGGACCGGATCGTCGGCGCCGGCGGGATCCTCGACCAGCTGGCCGACGTCGCGAGCGATCAGCGCGGCCGCGGTGCGTACAAGTGGGATCACGAGGAGATCGTCGGCCACTACCAGAGTGTCGCGACCGATCCCGACACCTGGGCCATGCTGTTGCCTGATCGAGACGGGCGCGAGCACGGGAAGCGGATCAAAAACTACCACCCGGCGAATCCGCGCGGCGAGGCCAGCGGTGATCCGTTGAGTCACCCGAAGCTCGAGGTCGCGCTGTCGAACGAGTACGATCCCGAGGGCGCCGTCCCGATCGACGCGCTCCAGGACGTCCTCAAGGAGCTCGACGAGACGCTGTATAACGTCGTTCACTGGGCCGGCCTTCCCCTGGGCCCGGATGCGGGGGTGTGGATCTCGACGGATCCGTACTTCGGCGTCGAGCCCGCTGACGTCGAGCCGAGCCTTCGAGAGAATCCGTTGCCGGAGTTGCGCGACGAGATCGAGAAGCACGCCGAGACCGAGTTGATCCGCACCGAGTTGAGTCCGACACAAGAGGAGTTGCTGACTGTGCTGACCGACGGCGGCGCCATGCACTACGAGGAGCTCGCTGACGAGGCCGAGAGCGGGACGTCGACCGTGTACCGGCTCGTCGATAAGTTGCGGTCGCTGTTGCGCACCGACGACGGGATCGTCGACTTTGCCGATAACGTGACGCGCGATCACGTCCGGTCGATCGTCGACAAAGTCCGCGAGACGGCCGACTGGGCCACTCAGTCGATCCGCCAGGTGGCCGAGGAGCACGACCTTCTGCGGCGCGACGACGGCCCGCTGACCGAGTGGCTTCGACGTCACGGCGTCCAGGTGATCAAGCAGCGTCCCGAGCTCGAGCTCGAGATCTCGAAGCCACTGTCCGACACCGAGATCCGCCAGATCCTCCGCGCCGGGCTCGACGCCGCCGAGCGCTCGAGCCTGCTGACGCGACGCTTCGAGAACGCAACGATCACCTGGCGCGACACCGACGGCAACGAGTACCCCGACCGTCGCGTCGTCGTCGGCGGGAAGATCCTCGGGAAAGGTCACTATCGAGCCCTCCGGTAGCGGGTTACTCGGTAGTGGCAACACCGGCCAACACCCTTTTTTCCACAACCATATCTGAGTTAAAACGCTCGAGAAGTACAACCCCAGTTTCACTTAGCGCGCTCGAGCCGTGGCCTTCGCGACCGCGGCGGTCGTCGCGTTCTCAGCGCCCGGGCAAGGGGCCTTAGGGGGTGTGGGTAAGCCCACAATAGCAAAATACCCACACTCCCTCGCTGGCGCTCGGTCGTTCGGACCGCACCGACCGCGCCGCAATACCACCGCACTTGATAAGCCGGGCCGAGCGTAGCCGGCCGTAGAAATATTTTCTTTCTGATAACTCTGCCAAGCAACCGGGTGCGAGATTATCGAGAGAAACCCCCGCTATGCGCCCGCGTGTAAAAACTGTAATCGGGGGGCGCCCCCAGCCACCCACCCTCGGGCGATCGGGCCGCGGTCTGTCAGATCACGGCCGGTCGACGTCGACAAAATCATGGTCGCCGTCTTTCCACTCGCGCACGCGCTCACCCACCCAGTACTCGCCGTACTCGACCAGGCCGGCGGCGTCCTCGTAGGTCATGTCCTGCTCGACGTGGGCCCGTACAACCGTCTCGATCGCCTGCTGTTTCTTCGCTTTGTCGAGATCGACCGACTCGGCCTCGTCCTCGTCGTAGGCTTCCTCGATGGTAAACTCGCTGGGCTCGTACTCGGCGTACGTCTCGGCGGTGTCGGTGAGGCCCTGGAAGCTACCAGCCTCGTCCCACGTATCTTTCCCGCCCTCGCTGTCGAGCAGGCGCGCTTTGTCCGGCTGGTCTTGGTGTGGCTTCTCGATCCCGAAGCTCGCGACGCGCCGGATCGGCTTCGCGACCTTCTTGCGAGTGTGGCCGACCAGCAGCGCCGATCCCTTTTTCGCGTACTTGCCGTGTCGGCGTTCCTTCTTGCGGATAAAGAGCAGCGCGTCGGAGAAGGCCTCGGCCTGTTTCGAGCCCTTCCCGAAGCCCGAGAGTTCCTGGGCGACCTCGTCGATCAGCGCGAGGACCGGCCCCTCGATCGAGCCCATTGCCTCGAGCATTTCGGTGTCGCTGGTAAACTGGCGGTCGAAGCCCGAATACGACGTGTTGCCGATCACGGCGCCGCCAGTCCGCGCCTGCCAGGCGCTCGCGACGTCGAACGTTGTTGCGGTCTTCCCGGCGCCCGGCGGCCCGAACATGATCCCGACCGCGCCTTCGCTCTCGAGACGACTCGCGACCTGGCCGTAGAAGTCCCGGCCGTCCTGGGCCTGGTTCGTGAGGCCGGTCGCGGCTTTCATCTGGTTGACCGACGACGAGCCGACGGCCGTGTCGATCGTGTCCGTCGAGTAGTTCGCGATAATCTCGCGGCCGATCCGCGTTTCTTCGACCGGGACGTCGAGCAGTGAGTCGTAGTAGTTCAGCAGCGCCCGGCCGCGATCGTCGTCGATCAGACCGGCGAAGGATCGGACCGACTCGGCTGGCCCGCCGCGTAGTTCCGTCCCGATCTCGGCCGCGGCGAAGGCTGATCCGTCACCCATCGGCCTCACCGGCCAGGGCGGCCTTGAGTCCCTCGAGCGTGTCGTCGCCGTCGTCGTCGGGACTGTCGCCGTTTTCCTTCGGGCCCGGTCGCGGCGCGTCGGGCGGGCGCTCGCGCTCGCTCGCGCCATTGGCCGGGTGGATCTCGTCGGGAATGTGCTCGTCGACGATCTCGTCGATCGAGCGCGACCCGCCGAGATCGGGCGCCAGGTGATCGTCGAGGATCGCCTGTTGAGCCTCGGCGCGCTCTTTGTCGAGCTCGCGAATGATCCCGCGGATCCGCCGGCGAAGCTCGCGAGCCTCGGCGGCATCGGGCTCGAGGTCTTCCCGCAGCTCGCGGATCGCCGCCAGGGCGTCGTCGACGGTCGCGTGTGACGCGAGGGCGCTTCCCGGCGGCGCTTCTCGCCAGTTGCCGACCGCCCAGTTGAGCTCAGGGTCGTACTCGCGGACCTCGTAGACGCGCCGAGGCGAATTGTCCCACTGATAGAGGTCGCCGCCGGCGATCCACATGTCCTCGAAGGCTTCTTCCGAGAGTTCGTAGATCGCGCCGCCGCCCGGATCGTCGGCCTGGAATTCGACGAGGAGGATCCCGTCTTTCTCAGGGACGAGCTCGAGGATACTTTTCGCCGCGCGTTTCCCGCCGAAGTACGCGGCCGCCGCGGCGACGCCGGCGGCGGGCCACCACGACGGGATCCCGACGCTCGGGAGGTTCCCGGTCGCGTACAGGCCCGCGAGAATCACGACGGCCAGGTAGGACGCCCGCCGGTTGTTGCCGACGACCTCGCGCGCGGTCGCGATTGGGGCGACGATCCAGCCCGGGACGCGACTGTCGCTCGAGGTCATGCGCGCCACCTCCGTTCGTCCCAGACAGCGACCGCCAAGAAGTACGCCAGAAGTGCCGCCGCGGCGACGATGACCTGCAGTGAGCCGTCGATGTCGGCACGCAGACCGTAGGCCCCCAAGAGGGCGAGGCCGGCAGCGATCGCCGTCATTGTGTCAAGCGCCGGGTCGTAGTAGCGGCCGTACAGCGTTCGCATGGCCGCCGACCAGCGGTCTGGAATGAACGCCGGTGGATCGCCAGGTGGCTGGTCCTTCATGCGATCCGTTCCCTCCGTTCGCCCTCATGATCGTCGCGATAGGAGCGCGCGGTCAGCGCGAAGGCCATGCCCGCGCCGCCGATCGCCGCTAGGCCGATCAGCAGCGAGGCCGTCCCGAAGGGGATCGGGCCCCGCTCGACGACGTCGCCCGACTGTAAGACCAGCGCGTCGCCGCGCTCGACGGACTCGGGCGTCGAGAGCAGCGCCGCGGCCGTCCCGCTCGAGCGTTCCTCGAGAGCGATCTCGATCGTCGTCGTCTCGTCGGGCAACAGTCGGACCTGCTTGTAGGAGATCTCGGTCGCGCCGCCCGAGTCCATCTCGAGCATTTCGACCAGCGTCAGCGTCGTCGGCGTGTCGCCGCGCCAGGTGGCTTTGACCGTCATGACGTCCCCGTCGTACTCGTAGGAGTGAACGACGAGATCGCCCAGCTGCTCGACGACGTCCGTGCCTTCGGGCGTGGGTGTCGGCGTCGGGGTACCGTCGCCGGGGAGTTCTTGGGCGCTCGCGCTCGCGGCCAGGAACGCGAGCCCGAGGAAGACCAGCAGCAGCGTGACTGTGATAATTAGCGTCTCTGCGACTCGCCGTGAAGTACGTAGGTGTGGCGTCATGGTTTTGATGAAAAAGAGTGGTATCAGGACGTTGCGACGTTGAAGCCCGCGATCCCGAGCAGCACGACGATCGCCGCGCCGATCGGATCGGATGGCAGCCACGACGGCCAGAAGTCCGGCGGCCACCAACCGCCGTCGTCGCTCGAGCTTGTGAACAGCGACGTGTCGCCCTGCTCGTACCAGTCGCGGAAGGTGTCGCGGAAGTCCTGGACCTTGTACCAGTAGTCCGACCAGCTTTCCATATTGTCCTGATCGTAGTCCGGCGAGCCCCAGTCGCTCGTGTCCGTCGTGTCGATGTTGTTGCCGTCCTGGTCGGTCATAGACTCGATTTTCAAGAGCCCGCTCATCAGCTTGTGCTCGGTCGAGCTCGAAGCGTCGTAGAAGTACGCGCCCGAGATCGTCCCAGCGACTGAGAGATCGGGTCGGATGACCGGATTATATGGGATTGTAATAGACATAACGTAATTGGATTTAGAGAGGGACCAGCCCTGTGTGCCGTCCGATGGATCCAACGTAGTGACACCGCCCTGTGTTGCGACGTAGACGGACCCATCCGGGGAGAAAATCAGGTCCTTGACTGCATTAGAGATAGAGACAGACCACTCTTCCGTGCCATCATCGGAATCCAGCCGCTTAACTGTCGACGCGATAGTGACAATGAGGCCAGTTCCATCAGGCGTGACCTCAATGTTCGAGGGGTAGTCGGACAGACTCACTGACCAGTTCTCAGTCCCGTCAGACGGGGATAGAGAGACTACATTCTGTCCGACAGCAGCATAGACAGCACTACCGTCAGGGGCAGTAGCGACACCTTTGTTTGACTCATATGTGGTATAATTCCAATTCTCAGTTCCGTCACTAGTAGCCAGAGATACAACCTTACCGTCGCTGCTTGTCGTCATCTCCGAACAAGCGGCGTAGAGAGAGGACCCATCAGGGGAGAGGCACAGATCATAGACCTGATTATCTGTCGTAAATCCCTCATATATCCACTGTTCCGTCCCGTCAGTGGCGTCGAGCTTGCGCGTTGAGTCCCCTTCTGCAACGTAGAGATATTGTCCGTCACGTCCAGCGGCGAGAGCTTCGACATCCTCAGGGTATCCAGTTACAGACCACTTTTGAGACATGGAGTCCATGTCAATGGCGTAGAGATCGGGGCCAGCAGATACGAAGACTGTTCGGCCAGCGGGTCCGACCTCAATGGCCTTGACAACACCGCCTTGCCCATCGCTCCAAAGTTCGTTCCCAGAGGTATCGACGCCAAGGAAGTTGTTGCCTGCCGTCCCTGCCAAAACGGTAGGATCGCAAACATACCTTGCACCAGCGTCGAGACCAGACGACGGGACAGACTCGGCAAAGAGTAGGCCCTCGTAAGTCGCGGCCTCGGCGTATTTTCCGGGGTAGATGTTACGGGTGCCCGAGTCGTCGGTAATGACAGACCGGCCGGTAAACCCGTTGTAGCCGGCTGACATCGACGCGAGTTTTGATAGATCCGGCTGGACGCGATCGAGCATCGACGTCAGCGCGAGGATGTAGGCGTCGGCGCTGGCGTCTTCGGTGCCGGCGAGTTCTTGCGCGAGGCCGTCGATCCCGCGGAGGTCGTTCGGCGTGATCCAGCCCTGGTCGAGCGCGTAGTAGATGTCTTCGACGAGGCTCAGGTAGTAGCCGTCTTTGACCTGCTGGGCCTGATCGTCGATCATTGAGCGGATCCGGACAAAGTCGTCGCGCAGCTGCATGACCTGGTAGCCGGCGAGATCAGCGTCGGGGACGTTTGGGATGTTGATCCCGCCATTCCAAGACGCATTTTCCCCGTCGATCGTCGCCGTAAGGTCGATCGTATCGTCGATGTGGCCCTCGAGGAAGTCGTAGGTGTTGACCGTCGTCTCGTAGTCGCCGTCGGAGACATCGCTCGAGTCCCACTCGATCTTGAAGTCCGGCAGGGCGATCTCGACCGTCGAGCCGTTTCGCAGCGAAACCTCGATCGGTTCGGACTGGTCGAGCAGCATCGACCACGAGCGCGTGCCGTAGGTCGGATGTTCGACGATCGGGCCACACCACGGATTGCTCGAGTTGTAGTCGTACTCGCCAGAGGCGATCACGGCCTCGGATCCGTTGTACAGCGCGCGGGCGATCTGTGAGAGGCTTTTCGCCGTCCGCACCCACAGATTGTGCTCGACGCGCTCGGCGTAGTAGTCGTCGATCTCGGCGTAGGCGTCGCTCTGGGCCTCGCTGGCCGATTTGCCGGCTTCCCAGGCGTCGGCGACGGCGTCGCGAGCGTTGATGTGCGCCTGGGTCATCGAGTCCGCGAGCGTGTTCTCCCACTCGAGGATCTGGAAGCCGTATTCGTCCATCTCGTCGTAGGCGCTGGCGTGTGCTTCGACCTGGTCCTTCTGGACGTCCGCGAGCATTTCGCGGTAGTCCTTGACCTTCGCACCGTACAGCGCGCCCGACGCGACGACGCCGCCGGCCATGACCGACGCGAGGGCGACCGTCGCGACGCCGATCGCGGCGTCGGCCTCGCCGACTGGGGAGATCTCGACGTCCTCGAGCGGGCCCGGGCGCGTCGTGATCGCGCCGACCGTCGCCGCGCCCGCGCCGGCTTTCAGTAGCGTCCGGCGAGAGACCCCACCCGCATCCGGGGGTGGGCCCGACTGATTCTCAGTCGCCATGTCTCAGTCCTCCCGTCGGACGTACAGATAGCCGAGGATCGCGACGATCACGACCGCGAGCACGACGCCCGTGTCCTGGCCGGCGATCGTGCCGCCGAGGATCGAGTCAGTCGAGCCGTCGTCGACGGTCGCGTAGGCGCCGTCGTAGGCGCTCGCGGGGTTGAACGTCGACGTGACCGTGAGCGTGTCGTTGACCAGGCCGTCCGTGTCGTTGAGAGTGAGCGTCTTGGTCGTGTCGGTGCCCGTGTAGTCGACGGTCGTGCGGTAGATCGACGAGCCCGTCGAGTCGGTGACGTTGACCGTCGCGGTCGCGTTCGTCGAGCCCTGGAACCCGAGGTCAACCGTCAGCGTCTCGGTCGTTGCGTCCTCGATCGTCGCCGTCCGCGAGGCGACCACGCGCGTCTCGGCGACGGTCGTGTTGGTCTCGTCTTCGGCCGTGACGTTGATCTCGTAGTCGCCGGCCTCGCTGGCTGACAGGGTGAACGTCTCGGTCGCGTTCATCGAAGAGATCGTTTGACTGTCGACGACGGTGCCGGAGCTGTTGACCAGCTCGGCGGTCGCGTTGATCGACGACGTCAGACTCGAGGAGTAGTCGACGTCGACCTCGACGGTGTCGTTGGTCGGGTCGTCGATCGTGACGTTTTCCGTCGCGACGACAGCGCCGCCGGTCGCGGTGAGTCCGACGATCGCGAGCGTCGCGAGCATAATCGCTGCGAGCGTGCCGTAAAGTTTGGTGTTCGTTTGCATTGTGGATCAGTTGATGTAGGAAACCAGCAGGAAGCCGGTACTCTGGACCGTGAAGGCGATAAACGCCGCCGGGGCCTGTGCAAGCGTGTCCTGGAAGGCCGGGAACAGCGGGGGCGCCACGACGAGCGCGATCGTCGCGTAGACGATCCAGAGGTCGATTCCCGACGTCTCACTGAGCGGGGCGTCGCGCCACACGAACACGGCAACCAGCGACGCGATCGACGCGAGTCGGCCCAGCGTGATCGTCGCGTTCCCGAAGTCGAACAGCGCGGCGCCGGCGTCGATGAACGGGATGATCTGGTCCTGGATCAGCCCGAGGGACGTGCCGGCCCCCCAGGCGAAGACGATGATCAGCAGCATTTCGAGGTCGACGTCGAACCCTTCGCCGGAGGCTGTGCGTGCCATGGCTCAGTCCTCCAGTGGGGTCGAGTCGGTGCCGCCCTCGGCGACGAGCTCGAGCATGTCGACCAGCAGCACGACGCCGGCGGCGCCGACGATCAGATACGCGATCGTCAGCATGTCCGCGCCGAGGCCGATCTCGACCAGGAGGTCGACGTCGAACATCTCGACGAGGCCCCAGTTGATCGCGCCGATCGCGGAGATCAGCACGACGAGCAGCTGCACGACGGGGAGATCGTCGGTTAGCATGCACCGACACCTCCAGCAGTCGCTCGCGAGATTGGTGCGCAATTGGAACAGTACTCCGTACCAAACACCACGACCTTAAACCGGTTCAGTCGGGTGTTGCAGCTTTTACAATGCTGCATGGACGTGGCTCCCGGGCGGTCCCTTTTAAGTCAGGTAGTCGCCAGGGCCCTGATCGGCGATCTCGAGGCGACCGCGTGGGGTTGCGCGTCGAGAAATTGGCGATCCGCGATATGAACACGAGTTCGTCGGTGGCCGTGTTCATATTCGCGCTTGTGCGTGCTGGCTGGGTGGGGTGGGCGGCGTGATTGTGGCGGTGATCGTGGCGAGGTATATAAAGAGCGGGCGTTTCAGTGACCGGAAAATCCTAGGATTTGCGTCTCGTGTTCACGAGTATGGCCGATAGTTTACGGATTCGGTTCGACAAAGCCCGGTATCGAGAAGACGCGATCGAGAAGGCCGCCGATTTCTACGAGTGTAACAAGAGCGACGCCGCGGCCCAGGCGTGCGAGGACGTCGTCGAGATCGTGCGCGCAGCCGAGGCTGTCCTCAAGCGCGAGGATCTGACGCTACAGCAGCGTCGGGAGATCGCCGAGGAGTTCTCGACGCGCGTGACTGAGTTCGACATTGAGCTGGCTATCGAGCGCGAGTAGCCCCACCCGCATGCGGGGTGGGTGAAAAGAGGGGTTAGTTCGGGACGTCGAAGCTACCGAGTGTCGACGAGGATTCTCCGTCGTCCGACTGCCACGTGACGGTTATCTCTGCACCCCCTATTGTGGGTGGGGTAGTCCCCTCAGATACAGTAGCGGTCGAACCAGACGAGATCTCACTGCCACTGAAATCAGTGAATGAGTAACCATTAGTTCCCACACTCCCAGGATCAGTCCCATTCACGTTAACGGAAACCTGACTTGCAGTGAGTGTATCACCGCTCTGGTGAGTGATGGTTACAGCATTGTTATTCGAGTCGTAATCGAAGTCGAAACTCGCCGAGGGTGTTGTTTGCGTTGTGTCGCCCAGTCCGAGCACGAACGACGCGATAACCGCCGCGAGGATCACCGTGATCGCGACCATCAGGATCACGCCGATCACCGGGCTCACCGCGTCGTCATCCGAGAGTAGTTGCTTCAATTGCATAGTTTTTAGTTCGGGACGTCGAAGCTGCCGAGCGTCGACGAGGATTCGCCGTCGCTGGATTCCCAGACTACTGTAACAGTCTCACCGCCAGTAAGATCTGAGCCACCATTGTCGACAGTTACTGATACCCCAGACTTGATTTCACCACCCCAAGAGACGCTCTGAGTAGCTCCATTAACCTTTACCTTGACTTCGCTCTGATCGAGCGTGTCTCCAGTCTGGTGTGTAATCTTTACTGCGTCATTGGTCCCGTCGCCATCATCATCGACGTACTCAAAGTCGAAGCTCGCTGTCGGTGTCGTGTCAGTCGTATCGCCCAGTCCGAGCACGAACGACGCGATAACCGCCGCGAGGATCACCGTGATCGCGACCATCAGGATCACGCCGATCACCGGACTCACCGCGTCGTCGTCGGTGAAGAATTGCTTCAGTTTCATGGTTGGTTCCCGCACGCTTGCCGCGTGCGTGGCGGATCAATCAGCGGGATATAGTATAAAATCTATGGATCGTCAGACGTTCTTAGCGTCTTCTCAGCGCGAGAAAGAACCCGACTCAGTTCTGAGAGTCTCAGCCGTGACGGTATCAATATTTGAAAACACCAGGAGAGACCGGCCCAGAACCACCTGGAATGCCGCTGGTGTGGATCACCGTGACGGTATCAATATTTGAAAACACCAGGAGAGACCGGCCCAGAACCACCTGGAATGCCGCTGGTGTGGATCACCGTGACGGTATCAAAGATTGAAAACACCAGACGGGACCGGCCCGGAACCACCCGGACCGCCGCTGGCGTGCATCAGAACGATCGCGTGCGGGAGTGGGCTCTGCAACAAGCCCGTCTGACGTGTGTCGTGCAAACGTAAAATAAGTATCGTTGATCAGACCATCGTAACGATGTGGAAGCCAGTGGCGCAAGGCGTGGCTTTGAGCGTCCACTTTCACTTTCAGACCGGTGTCGGCGGACAGTTTTGGGAACTCGGCCTGGATTGACGAGTATGATCACGGACGCTCGTGCACTCCGCCCGGAGTACGTCCCGCAGGACCTGCACCACCGAGACGGCCAGATCGATCACCTGTCCTCGATCCTCGAGCCGGTCACGTACGGCGAGCCAGCTGAGAACATCTGCATTCACGGTCCGTCCGGTGCCGGCAAGACCACGATCGCCAAGCACACCCTCGGGCTCCTGGAGGCCGAGACGCTCGGCGTCCGGTGGGGCTACGTCAACTGCATGGCCGACACCGGCTCCGGCGTCCTCTACGAGCTCGCCCGCGACGTCGGGCTCGGTGCCGATCTCCGGCGCGAGGGATTCTACCGCGGCGTCGCCTTCGACCGCCTTCGCGGGAGCGACGACCAGATCATCGCCGTTCTCGACGAGGTCGACGTCCTCGACGATTCTCAGATCCTACTCTCGCTGTACGAGATCCCGAACGTCTCGATCGTCACGATCACCGTCGACGAGTCCGAGTGGCTCTCCGAGCTCGATCCCCGCGCCGAATCGCGCTTCCGCAGCGCCGAGTCCGTCCACCTGGAAGCCTACGCTTTTCCCGAGCTCGTCGACATCCTCGACAGTCGCGTCGATCACGGCATGATCGCCTCGCGCGTCGACGACGCTGCAGTCAGACACATCGCGGATCTCGCCGCCGGCGACGCCCGCCACGGGATCGCGCTGCTCCGGCGCGCTGCTCGCCACGTCGAAGAGTCCGATCGGAAGCGGCTGACCGTCGAGATCGTCGATACGATCGTCGACGAGGCCGAGGCCGACATGCGCGAGCGTCGCGTGCGCTCGTTGGGCACCCACCAGCGCATCCTCTACGAGATCATCGCGAACGCCGGCGAGATCTCCTCGAGCGAGCTCCACGAGCAGTACGAGCAAGAGGCCCAGAACCCGAAAGCGACGAGCACCCGTCGGAAGTACCTCGCGAGTCTCCAGCGCTACGACCTGATCGTCAAGGAGGGGAACGGGCGTGGGACCACGTACCGTTTGGCCTCTTTCTGAACACAGTGAAACAGCGAAATTTG
Organism: Halapricum hydrolyticum; assembly: GCF_025517535.1. NCBI lineage: Archaea > Methanobacteriati > Methanobacteriota > Halobacteria > Halobacteriales > Haloarculaceae > Halapricum > Halapricum hydrolyticum. The sequence continues at coordinate 347,506 of NZ_JAOPKC010000001.1, read as the reverse complement.
TATGAGAACCGTTGGGTGAGTTCGTGGTGGATATAGAGCGCGTATTTTCAGTGAGTATTACTCTATACTTGATCGCGTCAGAAGCGGAGGCGCGCGCACAATGAGGGACTTTTTAACGAACCCGACTCTATCATTAGTTGCGTTCGACCGGGAAAGCGGGTGACCGGCCCGCAAGCGAGTTGTTGGAGTGGATAGAGACGATTAGCGACGCCTCTGTCGAACGTGAGAACAAGTGCGCCACCGTGCGTGGCAGCCCCGTGGCGCACCTGATAACCACCCACGGGCACCGAGGTACCCCGATGACCGTGAGTTACTCGCCTCTACGAACCGAGGCGATGTGACTTCTTCGGTCTGCAGGGAAGTCGGTGCCATCACGATCAGAGACATCTATGGCAACGGAAAACATCTCAGACCGCACCGATGTATCGCCACAGCAAGAGCCCGCGCCGACACCTCTCCTGTCGGCCGCTGAGATCCCGGTCTCCGAGCGACCCTGCTACGCGCTCGACGAGAGTCGCCTTTACGCGCTCGACGAGGTTGCCAGCCGTATCGCTGAGACCGCACCTGGATCGCCCACCGACCATCTGACGGGGAAAGTCGGAGAGCAGGTTTTCGCCAATTACGTTGGTATCGACGGCTGTGTCGACACCGAGATCTACGCAGATGGCGGCGACGGCGGTGTCGACCTTATCTATCGCGGTGCAACGGTTGACGTCAAGACAGTTGGACAACATCGCCCTGATCCCGCACTCACCGTTGACGCCTACGAGCCACTGCGGGCCGACTACTACGTTTTGGCCAGCCGTATCGGGCCGACTGACGTCCGTCTCGTCGGTTATGCGCCACGGTCATTCGTCGCGAACGCACCGATCCGCGACCACGACAGCGACCCCTATCATATCGTCGATCAACGGTATCTGTTCCCACTTCCGCGACTCTAACCACGAAGATCATTCCAATTTATAGTTACTTATTCATAGTCTCCGTTGTTATCCACTTCATGGATGGAAAAACACGCCGTAGTCAGGGGAGAAATCCATGTCTCGAACACTGATCGCAAAGCCCTATTTAACCGCGATCTAACCGATTACAAAGCTGTCTGCATGGAAGGTCGAAGTGATTTCATCCGACTCCACAAGGATACTAGCTGTTACTATCTGTATCTGATCGGCCATTTCACCCTCAATATTCTCTATAGATCATTTTCAGTCATCCATTCGACACTATCATCAGACGCGTATGATGTAGAACAAGAAGCAAACAAGCACGGACTTGACTTTGTTGATGAAATCGATCTCGAAATACACGAAATATATGAAAGTTACAGTTCGCACCTTAGAAAATGGCTTGCGGTTTTTATTATTGGCCTATTTTCTTTTTCACTAGTAGGGGCATTTCTTAACGACACTATCATTGTTTATCGGATCGATACTGGCATCCCATATTGGCTCATGACTTTGACAATGGGGATGCTGGTACCATTCATCTACTCAGGTCTGTTATTGCTTCTCGGAGACGGACGGGATAGAAACGAGAAAATGGCAACAGAAATAGATTCGTTAGCGGAAGACAAAGACTACGACGAAATTCTCGTGTTGGTCGGCGATAAGCACGTAGACCCTGTCGGCGACGAGCTTGAGAACTACGGCTGGGAAATCAAACGAGAACGGAGTGACCACTGTTTAGCACGGATACGACAGCAATTTCCTGAATAATTGAGTTGATCTAGCTGAATACACTCTTCTTCTCTTGTTTATTATTAATCTTTTATATATCCTGATTTTCACCAAACCCGTCAACAGCAACCGTTCGATATCCACTCGCGAGTAAATCGCCAGACGACAGCACTTCCGTTCACTTCCGTTCGACTTCCGTTCATTGGCTTCATTCGAAAGTTTCAGCAGGTATTCGTGCCCGATCTCGGTTTGATTATCCGCCGTTTTCGACTTCCGTTCGCGCGGGCACACCAGCGCCTTTAGATACCGCTGTCTCGGTCCGGACATGCAGCACCGCAGACAGCCCGACCGCGTCGTCAGCGATAAAATCGCCGGCAAGAAGACTAAGATGCGGATCTGGAACTCGGACTCGGACTATCAGGCCCGCCTCGAGGTCGAACGTGACGACCAGTGGCAGTTCGGCATCGACAGCGACAGCGTCGCGACGCTGCTCTCGACGACAGCTGAAGGAACGGATCTCGCTGCTGACTCATCGATCCCGGACTGGCTCGACGACTCGCTCGCTGGACTCGGTATTCGGGAGGTTCGATCCGCGTGAGCTGGTCGTCACTCCGGCTCGTCGAGATCGCGAAGGTCCGCCTCACCTTCCAGGTAGGCCTCTCCCCTCTCGGTGATAGCGTAGTACTTCCCCTCACCCGGCAGAACCCGGACGAGGCCAGCTTCTCGAAGTTTAGGGATTCGTCTGGTGATCGTCTTGTAAGAGATGTCTATCCCCCGATCTTCGAAGTTGTTCGCTATCCCCTGGTAGTTGTGCCCGGCACCGGAGTCTTTCAAAAATTCGAGGATGACGTCATCACTTCCGGTCATCCAATCCGCCCGGTGCCTTGCCATATCCTCCTTCTCGAAGAGCCAACTAAAACCGTCTTCGATGGGGGTCATAGAGTCCATATTCTGAGACATAATGTACAATCATTACCCCAAACACTAAGTTCTGTGGGGAAATCATTGGACACTACGATCGGCGCGACGTCCCCACAGATTGCGTGGCCCCGTGAAGGCGAGTGTTGCGACACCCGCGTCGGCTCGAACCGACTGCTGATCCACCAATGAACGCACACAGATCCGAACGTCACCACGACCCGAGCATCGATTTCGAACACCGCCGCGACTCCACCCCGCATGCGGGGGGTGGTTCTCGGTGAGCGGGCTCGAGTACCCGACGCTCCGGTGCCCGCTCTGTGACGGGTTGCAGCCCGACCCGTCACGACTTCTCTGTGAGGTGTGCGTCCAGTGGGGCGCTGAGGAGATGGCGAGCCGCCACCCGGATTACCCCGCTCGTCCGGCAGGTGAGGTGGCATGACGGGGCTCGACTGGCCGGCCGGCTGGGATCGGACCTCGCCCGCCGAGCGGACGCGCGCCCGGAAGTTCCAGGCGTCGCTCGCGGACACGACCGCGGACCTTGAGCGCGAGATGGATCGGATGGACGTCGACGACTGGCGGGCGTCGACGGGATCGGGCGGCAGCTATACGAAATCGAACGGCCTGCCGAAGTACGACGCGAACCCCGACGATCCCGGGTTCGTCCTACGGTGGGTCGACGACGGCGAGCAGTTTGCGGTCGCGTGTGACGCCTACGCGCGGCTCGCAAGCAACGTCCGCGCCGTGTACCTGTGGGTCCACGAGACTCGCATGCGCGGCCAGCGGCCCGTCAGGACCGGCGACAGCGAGTTCGCGGCCGCGCGGTTGCCCAGCGGCGACGAGGGCGCGATCGCCGGTCGTGAGCCACCCCACGAGGTGCTGGGCGTCGCTCCCGACGCGCCCGCGGCCGTGATCGAGGGTGCGGCCCGGCAGCTGAAAGCCGAGGCCCATCCCGACAACGGCGGCGATCGCGAGCAGTTCCAGCGTGTCGTCACGGCCGAGGAGGCGATGCTCGATGAGTAAGAGTCGCCAGCCGGACGGGCTCGCGCCTGGGCGCTGCACCTGCGGGCGGCAGGCCGCGGGGTACGACGCCGTGATCGGCGCGCCCGCGTGTCCGGTGTGTGCTCGCTCGCGAGGTGATCTCTCGTGAGTCGTCAGGACGCCCCGGAGCTGTCGATCAGCGAGGCGATCGAGCTGTACGTCCGCCGGAAGCGCCCGGACTGGAACGGTGGCACCGAGCGGACCTACCGGCGAAACCTCGAGCTGTTCGTCGAGTACGCTGCCGAAAACGGGCTCGACGAGCTCGGTTCGCTGTCCCGGTGGGACGTCGGCGGCTTCACCGACTGGCTCCTCGAGCAGGACTACGCGGCCGCGACCGTCGCCTCCCGGCAGAAGACCGTTCGGACGTGGCTGAAATATCTCGAGAGCCAGGGGCTCGTCGAGCACGGCCTGCACACCGCGATCGAGACGCTCCGGCTCGACGACGAGGAGGAGACGTCGGATCAGCAGCTCGCACCCGAGGACGCGCAGGCGCTGCTGGCGTTCTACCGAGACAGTGCCGAGTGGCGCGGAACGCGCCGGCACGCAATCCTCGAAATCCTGTGGCACGTCGGCTGTCGAATGTCCGGACTCCGGGCGCTGGACCTCGGCGACTACGACGCCGAGAGTGGCGATCTCCGGTTCCGGTCCCGCGAGGAGAGCGGAACCCGGCTCAAGCGCGGGCGGACGCACGAGCGGGATGTCACGCTCTCGGCCGAACCCCAGGCCGTCCTGGACCTGTACGTCGCTCGCGAGCGGATCGACGCCCGCGACGAGCACGGTCGCGAGCCGTTGTTTACCTCCCAGGCCGGGCGGCCGACGATCGGGACGATCCGCTCGTGGATGTACGTCGCAACCCAGCCCTGTATCGCTCGTGAGTGCCCGCACGGAACCCGGCGACCGCGGTGTGAGTACGTGCCCCGGGACCAGGCGAGTGGCTGTCCGTCGACGCGATCTCCCCATCCGATCCGGCGCGGGTCGATCACCTGGCAGCGTAACCTGGGGCTGTCGGCCGAGACCGTCGCTGAACGGGCTGCCGCTACCCCGTCGGTGATCCGGCGGTACTACGACGACCCCGAGTTCGGCGACGAGCTCGAACGACGGCGTGGACGGACGGAAGAGATCGACGTTCGCGAACACCTCCACCCTGAAGACCTGGAGGCGACACTATGAGTGTCACATCCGCTATGGTTTTTCAGACCCACAGTCATGTCAGTAGAAGGTGGAAAAGGTATATAATCCCAGTGGGGTCGGAGGGATTTGAACCCCCGATCGACTGATATCTCCGGTAGACGCCTCGGAACTCCAGAGGGTCATCAGCGCGACCGATGATCAGTCGGTCGCTCAGTATATCAGTCTGGAGTTTCGTCCCGGGCGTCAGTGCCTCTGGAGTCAGTCGCCATGCCGGGCTTGGCCACGACCCCGCACCCCTCCGTAGGCACAATTCCCCTAAAGGGATTTCGATTCCTGTCGTCTGCAGGCGACGATCACTCGTCGCCGGTCGTCGCCCAGTCGCAGTCCTGGCACTTGTACCCGGTGACGAACGACGTCACCGAGGGCATGTAGCCCACGGAGATAACGTCACCGCCACACTCGGGACAGGAACGATCGGCGTCTTCGATCGCCTCGGCGTCCATGACGCTCTCGCCTTCGATCAACTCGGCCAGTCGTTTCGGGGTGACCATCCGCCCCTGAACGACGCGATTTTCGCTCATACCTCAGGCAAGGCGAGCAAACTCCTAAGGGTGTCGCTAGAGCCAGGGTGCGCGATACCGATCGTCCTCGGCCACGTCGGAGCTGCTGTCCGCTATGTTGTCGGGTTTATCTGCGTCGCGACCCCCGCTGCCATCGGTGATCGCCGGCTCCGTCCGGGCGCGCTCGCCGGCGCTGTCCGGGTCGAACGCCAGCAACGCCGTCAACACCAGCACGATGAGCGCGATCGGCACGTCGCCGGGGACGAGCCCGAACATCGACAGCGGGAGCATCCCAAGGGCGACCGCGCTCCCGAACCGGAACCGATCGAGATCGACCATCCCCCGTAGGGCCGGGCCAGCGAGCGCGACCAGCAGCGCGAACGTCACACCGACCAGCCCGGCGGCGACGCCGCGAGCGACGAGTCCGATGTCCGTCGAGAACGCGAGCGTCGCGCTGGCGGGTTCGAGACTCGCGAGCAATCCGAGCGCGACGATCATCGCGGGCCGGGGGAGCAGGTCCCCGAGCCGGGAGCTGGCGGTCCTGGCGGCGACCGCGACGATCACGACGGCCGCAAACCGCTGGAACGTCACGAGGTCCAGCAGGCTCTCGATGGTCGGGGCGAGTGCCGCCTCGATCGCGGCGACGACCACGAGCACGACCCCGACGGCGAGCACCTTCGGGACTTGCTCGCGCGGGCCGCCGTCCATGTCCGCGAGGATGACGGCGACGGTCGCGCTGCCACCGAAGACGAGCAACCCGACTTCGAGGATACCGAAGACGCCGTCGATCGCACCAGCCAACACGAGCGCGGGGAACAGCCCGTCGACCAGCGGCAGCCACATGACCGTCGCCAGCAGACGAGTTGCACCCCCGACCTGCTGCTCGATGGCGAGCGCGATCGGGTGTTGGGAACTACTCATCAGGCTAGAGGGCCGTCTCCCGTGGCCTGTGGGGACTTGCGCACACGTCGGCGATAGCGCGGCCGAGCACGGAAGACGTGTGCGAACTCCGCCCAGTTTGTCGAGTCAGTATTTCCCACCGATTTGCAAAATGTGTTCGAGCACGGGTCCGCAAGCTGCATCTCGACACTGCTGCCCGTACGGATGGTGGGACTGACGGAGTCCATACATGAATGATGGTTGCAAATCAGTAAAAGCGTTGTGTGAGAATTGACCGCAAGCCACAGACAAACGTCCGGAATATCGCCGGAATTTAGGTATATATGATCTATTCCCGGATGAGAAGCACGCACACGTAAACAGTAATGATCATTCATCTAGTTGTGTTTCGGCAAGACGCACGCACGTCTCATCAAGGAACGTATGTTTCTGTGACACTGTGACGTACTCACAACGTATCGCTGTCTCGCAACGTTTTTGGGCGGGCGCAGCGGACCGCTTACATGGCGAACGATCCACAGCCTTTCTCAGCGAAGTTGGACGTGCCCGAGGCGCTGACGTTCGATGACGTATTGCTCAGGCCGAAAGAGAGTCGCGTCGAGCCCGACGAGGCCGACATGTCGACACGGGTCTCGAAGAACGTGGAGTTGCAGGTCCCGGTCCTGTCGGCGGCAATGGACACTGTCACCGAGGGCGATATGGCGATCGCGATGGCCCGACAGGGTGGGCTCGGCGTCATCCACCGGAACATGGACGTCGACCGGATGGTCGCCGAGATCGAGCGCGTCAAACGCGCGGACGAACTCGTCATCCGGGACGTCGTGACGGCGCGACCGGACCAGACGGTCCGGGAAGTCGACGAGATGATGCAACGGAAAGGCGTCTCAGGTGCGCCGGTCGTCGACGACGACGACACAGTCCTGGGCATCATCTCCGGGACGGACATCCGACCCTATCTCGAAGTCGGCGAGTCCGACGCCGTCCGCGAGGCGATGACCGACGAGGTCATCACGGCAAGTGAAGACGTCACGCCGCGGGAAGCCCTCGAGCTGATGTACGATCACAAGATCGAGCGCGTCCCGATCGTCGACGACGAGGATCGGCTGGTCGGACTCATCACGATGCAGGGAATCCTCCAGCGCCGCGAGTACGACAACGCGGCCCGCGCCGAAGACGGATCGTTGCGCTGTGGGGCCGCTGTCGGTCCCTTCGAGAAGGACCGTGCGCTCGCCGCGGACGAGGCCGGCGTCGACGTGATCTTCATCGACTGTGCGCACGCACACAACCTCGACGTCGTCGACACCGCCCGCGAGATCAAATCCGAGGTCGAGGCCGACGTCGTCGTCGGCAACGTCGGGACGCGCGAGGCCGCAGAGGACCTCGTCGACTTCGCCGACGGCCTCAAGGTCGGGATCGGCCCGGGTTCGATCTGTACTACGCGGGTCGTCTCCGGCGCGGGCATGCCACAGATCACGGCTGTCACGGAGGTCGCGGACGTGGCCGCCCGCCACGACGTGCCCGTGATCGCGGACGGTGGCATTCGGTACTCCGGCGACGCGATCAAGGCCATCGCCGCCGGTGCCGACGCGGTCATGCTCGGTTCGTACTTCGCCGGCACCGACGAGGCTCCCGGTCGCGTCATCACGATGAACGGCAAGAAGTACAAGCAATATCGCGGGATGGGGAGCGTCGGCGCGATGAAATCCGGCGGCGGCGAACGCTATCTCAAAGACGTCGAAGATCAGGACGAAGAAGAGTACGTCCCCGAAGGTGTCGAGGCTGCGACGCCGTACAAGGGGTCGCTCGAGTCGGAGCTCCACCAGCTCGTCGGCGGCATGAAATCCGGGATGGGCTACGTCGGCGCGGAGACGATCCCCGGATTCAAGGAGCGTTCGGAGTTCGTCCGCGTCTCCAGCGCCGGCCACCAGGAGAGCCACCCCCACGACGTGATGATCACCGACGAGGCGCCCAACTACAGCCCCGACGAGTAACTACAGCTCTTTTCCGGCCGTCTCGCAGGCCGGGCTACAGTAGCCGTTTTCCGCGGCGTTCGCGCTCGGATGGGCGCGAAACGGTTCGCCACAGTGCTCGCAGGTGTACGTCTCGAAATCTGACATGACGTCGGACGTACGCCCGGCTCGATCAAAACAGTTGTCCCGGGAGGGCCGTTTCCAGCATCAGCAACAGAACGGCCACTGCCGGCGTCCGAAGCGGGAATCCGGAGTCTCTTTCAATCCCTGGCGAAAACCCACGGAGCGATGAGCCTCCGTGACGACAGCCCGCCGGATCCGATGCTCGTGCTCCGGACGTTCGGCCGGATCGCGGTCAGCGACGCGGTGACGATCGTCGTGTTGAGCGTGCTGTACTCGGTGGCGTCGCTGTCGATCGTCACGATCGGTCCGGCGCTGCTGGCGCTGATGGACACCTTCTACGCGTCGGTCACGCACACCGGGACCGGTGGCGGTGCACCGGATTCGGTGACCGGCCGCGCCTCGCATTTCGTCAGTTCGATCTGGACGTATTTCCGCGCCGGATTGGCCTATACCGTCGTCATCCTGGGTTCGGGCGTTGCGATGTACGTGTATCTCCGACTGGCACTGTACGGGGACTCGATCGTCTCGCTGCTCGGCGGCGTCCTCGGACTCTACGCCGTCGTGGTCGTCCTCGTGTTGCTGTTTCGGGCTGCGGACATCGTGGTCCGAGAGGACGAATCGGATCGCCCGGGTTTCGTCGGCGGACTCCGACTTGCCTGGCACTCTATGGGAGCAAACGTCCCCTATTCGGCCATTCACGCTGTCACTGCGATCGTGTTGACTCTCGTCCCGATCCTGGTACTGACGCCGCTCGCGGTCGTGTTCGTCCTGCCGGGGCTGCTTGCCCTCCTCGAACTGCTGGCCTACGAAGAACTGCACGGAGCCGGCGCGAAAACCATCCGGTTCGCGTATCTCGATCTCCAGGAGTGACGCCGGTTGGGGAGACGCTCCCCCCACAAGCGAACGCCGCTACTCGTCGGTATCTTCGGCGTCTTTCCCGTCGAACGGCCCGAGTGGGGGCTCGTCGGTGTCCGTCTGGCGTTCGCGCTGTCGCATCTGCTGGCGCGTGAACTGCGGTTTCGCCCGGATCCCGCGCTGCTTGCGGAACGATCGATAGAGCATCGCTGCGACGAGTAGGCTCCCGACGCCGGCGACAGCGGTCGCCTCGATCGTCGAGAGGGCAAAGAGCAGTGCGGTCGAAGCGATCCCACTCGCCAGCAGCAATCCGAGGACGATCCGGCCCGCGAGGAGATCGAGCAGGTCGTTCGAGTCTTCGATGTCCGCCCGGACGTAGAACTCCTCGCGCTCGATCCGGTCGAGCGCGGATTCGAGTTTCGGCGGGATCCGCACCGTCGAACGGGTGGCTTCCTGGACCTCGTTCGCGCGGTCGCGCACGAACTGCCGGACGCTCTCCTCGAAGTACCCCTCTTCCCGGAGGAAATCGGTCGCGACCGAGATGAAGTCGAAGTCCGGATCCAGCGTCACACAGACGCCCTCGACGACGGTCGCGACCCTGAGGACGAGCGCGAGATTCGCTGGCAGCCGCAGCGGGAACTCGTAGATCGTGTCCTCGACCTGCTGGATGATCTGCTGGACGCGGTACTGTTCGATGTCCTCGCCGCGGGCGTCGGCGATTGCCAGCTCCATCACGTCGGCCATGACTTGCCGGTCGGCCTCCGGCGAGAGCGTTCCCATCTCGATGAGCGCGTCGAGAATGGCGTCGATGTCCTGCTCGGCAACCGCGGTGTAGAAGTCGATGATCTTTTCCTGGATGAACGGGTCGACCCGCCCGCTCATGCCGAAGTCGTAGAAGACGATCGTGCCGTCGTCCTGGACGGCCAGGTTGCCCGGGTGGGGGTCAGCGTGGAAGACGCCGTCGTCGACGATCATCTGGAAGTACGCGCGTTCGAGGGTCTCGGCGAGCCGCGTCCGGTCGATCCCCTTCTCGTCGAGCGTCTCGATGTCGTCGATCTTCGTGCCCGGGATGTATTCCATCGTGAGCACCCGGCCGGTCGAGTGGCTCTCGACGACCGGCGGGATGGCGATTCGATCGTCGTCAGCGAAGTTCGAACGGATCTCGGTCAGCATCTCGGCCTCGCGCTTGTAGTCCATCTCCTCGCGGATGGTCGTGGCGAACTCGTCGGCCAGCGTCTCCAGGGAGAACGACCGGGCGTCGTCGACGAAGTACATCACGATCGGCAGCGTCCACCGGATGACCCGGAGATCAGCCTCGACGAGATCCTCGACGCCCGGACGGCGCACTTTCACCGCGACGGGGTCGCCCTCGACTTCCGCGTAGTAGACCTGGCCGAGGCTGGCCCCGCTGATCGCCTCGGTATCGAAGTCGCTGAACCGTTCCTCGACCGGCCCGAGTTCGTCTTCGAGGACGACGCGTGCGTTCTCCCAGTCGGCCGGGGGGACGCGGTCCTGCAGTTTCGAAAATTCCTCGACGTATTCCGGCGGGAGGACGTCCGGCCGGGTCGAGAGGAGTTGCCCGAGTTTGATGAACGTCGGTCCGAGCGTCAACAGCGTGCTGAGCAGGACCTGCGCACGGTGGCGACGCTGTTCGGGTGTGACGCGGCGACGCGAGCCGACGAGCAGATAGCGACGGCGGTCACGGGCGTAGGCGATCGCCAGCGGCAGGAACTGGCGAGCGACCGTGAAGAACCGCCGGTAGGCGCGGAGGTTCACCGACAGGCCACCCCGTCCTCATAGTGATCGTTGTAAGTCCGTTCCGGATCGACCGCACGACCGTAGCGGTCGTCCCGGTAAATCGTTACAACGGTCACTATCAGGCCTCGTCGATCGGAATCGTCGCCGACGGATCGGCGGTCTGTTTCGGCAATCGGAGTTCGAGGACGCCGTTCTCGACCGTCCCCTCGGCGCCGGTGCCGCTCGCGTCCGGCGGCAGCGGCAACTCGACGTCGAGGAACATCGACCGCTCTTCCTCGACGTACTCGTACTCGGTGGGGAGGCCCTTCTCGCGTCTGGCTTCGATGACGATTCGTCCCCGTTCGACGTGTGCGTCGACGGTCTCGGCAGTGGCTCCCGGAAGGTCGATGACGAGCAGGTACGCCTCCTCGCTCTCCAGGAGGTCGGCGAACACCGCGTCGGGCAACTCTCGCAACGCGTCTCGCAGGGCAGACATACTCCCCGGTTAGGGCGGTAGGGCCAAAAACACGATGGTCGCGGAGACGCGGCTAGAGGGCGACCACAACCGCGGCCCCGAGCAGTGCAGCCCCGAGCACCGCCGGCAGCACTCCGATCGTCGCCTGTTCGAGCGCGACGCCTCGCTCCCGCGAGTCGGCGATCAGGAACCGACGGATGCCGTCGCCGTTAATCCGAACGTTGACCTCGCCGGCGCGACTGCCCGCGGACGGATCGTAGTGGGCGTGCCCGTAGACGTAGCAGTCCTCGCCGGGATCGAGTCGTCGCTCGACGAACCGCTGTTCGTTCCCGAGCGTGATCTCCACGGGACCGACGTCGACGCTCTCGTCTTGCGGTTCGACGTCGGAGTGTGCGTCGACAAAGTCCCGGATCCGTTCGGGCGGCGTCGTCCCCGCCGGGACAGTCATCGTCTGCTCCTCGAGGTGGCGGACCGAGCCAGCGGGTTCGACCCGACAGCTGGCGGTGTCGTCCTCCAGCCGGAAGGGGCCACCGCGAAGCCCCGTCGCGAGCGTCTTCCAGTATTGCCTCCCGGTGCCTGAATTACCGGTCGTTTCGGACTGCTGGACCTCCCACTCGCAGACGAGCGATTCGGCCCCGGAGAACGGCGCCTCGACGATTCCCTTTTCGGGTCGGGCGGTCCCGACGACCTCGACCGGACCCGGGTCGTTCGCGGCGTCGGCGACCGCAAGCGGCTCGCCACGATAGATCCGGAGTGCGAACCACAGTTCGCGAGCCCCCAGGCCGAAGAGAGCGATTCCCACCGCGGCGAGGACGCCCGGGACGAGCAGGTCAGCGAGTGCCATTGCCGGCGGTTCTCGGCCCGCCAACATGGTCCTGTCGGAGGCGTGCTCGACGCGAGACTTTAGTTCGGCCCGCCGAAGGAGGGAGTATGGACGAAGAACACGGTTTCGATGGCGTGACCCGGCTCGCGGCAGCCCTCGAGACGTTCCGGGAGGCGGTGACGCCCCTGGGTCGAACGCAGCGACGCGGGCTGGCAGCGGCCGAGCGGCGCGTCCTCGCGACGCCCGTCGACGCCCGGCGATCGGTGCCGCACTTCGAGCGGGCGGCGATGGACGGCTACGCCGTGCGGGCGAGCGACACCTTCGACGCGACCGATCGATCTCCCGTCGCGCTCGATCGGTTCGAGGTCGGGGCCGGATCGGTCGCGCCCGGCCAGGCACAGTGGGTCCACACCGGCAGTCCGCTCCCCGCGGGGGCCGACGCGGTCGTCAAGGTGGAAGAGACGACCCGCCGGGACGACCAGGTCGAGATCGAGACGGCCGTCGCCGAAGGAACGAACGTCGCACCGGTCGGTGAAGACGTCCGCGAGGAGCAACGTCTCTTCGAGGCGGGCCATCAGCTCCGGCCCTCGGATCTGGGACTGCTGAAGGCGACCGGCGTCCGCGAGGTCGAGGTCTACGAGCGCCCGACCGTCGGCGTCGTCCCGACCGGCGACGAACTCGTGCAGGACGGTCCCGAACCCGGCGAGGTCGTCGAGACCAACGGGTTCACCGTCTCGCGCTACGTCGAGCGCTGGGGCGGGACGGCGACCTACCGCCAGATCGTCTCGGACGATCCGGCCGCGCTCCGCTCGGCAATCCAGCGCGATCTCACGAAAGACGTCGTCGTCACCAACGGCGGCTCGTCGGTCGGCAAGCGCGACCACCTGGCGGACGTGATCGACGACCTGGGCGAGATCCTGTTCCACGGCGTCGCGGTCAAGCCCGGTCACCCCGTCGGCGCGGGGCTCGTCGAGGACACGCCCGTGCTCATGCTGCCGGGTTATCCCGTCTCGACGATCGTCGGCGCAGTCCAGCTGCTGCGACCGCTGCTCAAGCACGTCGGTCACCTGCCGGTGCGTAAGCCGCCGGCTGTCGAAGCGAAGCTGGCTCGAAAGATCCCCAGCGAGATCGGCGCGCGGACGTTCGCACGCGTCTCGCTGGAGACTGAGGATGCAGGGGACAGCGGAGCTGACGACACGGGAGACGGCGAGACGATCGCCGAGCCGACGCGGGCCAGCGGCGCGGGCGTGCTCTCGAGCGTCGCGCTGGCGGACGGGTGGGTCGTCGTGCCCGAGTCCCGGGAGGGGATCCCGGCCGGCGAGACAGTGGCAGCCGAGAACTGGGAGTACGATGAGTGACCGCGTCGAGTTCCGGGACCTGACGGACCCGGAGATGGCCCGTGAGACGATCGCCGGGCTCGATCTCGGCGGCGGGACGGAGACGGTCCCGCTGACCGAGGCCAGGGGTCGCGTGCTGGCCGAGCGAGTGGATGCGACGATCGACGTGCCCGGCTTCGACCGGGCGAGCATGGACGGATACGCGGTCTCGGCACGGGAGACGTTCGGGGCCGGCGAGACTGACCCAGTCACCCTCGAAATCGGCGGGGAAGTTCACGCTGGTGAACCGCCGGACGTCGAGGTACGCGACGGGACCGCAGTCGAGATCTCGACGGGAGCAGTCATGCCACAGGGGGCCGACGCGGTGGTCCCCGTCGAACGGACGAGCCCGGAGGGCGATCGCGTGGCGGTCCGGACGGCGGTCACGCCGGGCGAGAACGTCATGCTCGCCGGTGCGGACATCGCGGCCGGCGAGCGAGCGCTCGGCCCGGGGACGGAGCTCACGGCCCGCGAGATCGGCCTGCTCGCCGCGCTGGGCGTCGCATCCGTCCCGGTTCGGTCGAAGCCGCGGGTCGGGATCGTCTCGACCGGTGAGGAACTCGTCCGGCCCGGCGAAGAGCTCGACCACGCGGCGGGGCAGATCTACGACGTCAACACCCACACCGTCGCCGCGGGCGTCGAAGCGGCCGGCGGCGAGCCGGTCACCTACCCTCACGCCGGCGACGACCTCGACGAACTCGAATCGGTCCTCCGGACGGCCGCCGAGGAGTGCGATCTCGTCCTCTCCTCTGGATCGACCAGCGCCTCGACCGTTGACGTGATCTATCGCGTCGTCGAGGACCTGGGCGAGCTGCTGCTGCACGGCGTCGCGGTCAAACCCGGCCGGCCGATGCTCGTCGGCCGGTTCGAATCAGCCGCGTACGTCGGCCTGCCCGGCTATCCGGTGTCGGCACTGACGATCTTCCGGACGTTCGTCGCGCCGGCGATTCGCGAGACTGCGGGTCTGCCCGAACCGACGACGGCGACGGCGACCGGCGAGATGGCGGTGCGCGAGCGCTACGAGGAGGGGCGGCTCCGGTACGTGCCAGTGGGACTGGTGACCGACGGCGACGGTCGGACGCTCGTCTATCCCGTGGACAAGGGCAGCGGCGCGACGACGTCGCTGACGGCCGCCGACGGCGTCGTCGCGATGGCGCCCGACGTCAGCGAACTCGCCGCCGGGGAACCGGTCGAGGTCGAACTGTTTTCCCCGTCGGTCAGGGCGCCGTCGCTGCTGGGCGTCGGCGAAGACGATCCAGCACTGTCGCGACTACTCGATCGCGTCGATCGACCTCGCTATCTGGCCGACGGATCCCGGGTCGGACGCCGGTGGCTCGAAGACGGGATCTCGGACGTGGCCGTCCTCGCCGGTCCGATCGATCCCCCCGAGGAAGCAGTCGAGATCGGCTCGTGGGCTCGCGAGTGGGGACTGGTCGTGCCACGCGATCCGGCCGAGAGCGACGGTCTCGAATCGCTCCTCGATGGTGAGCTGTCGTTCGTCAACCGACCGGGAGACAGCGGGCTGCGGGCGACCTTCGACGACGCCCTCGAAGAACTCGAAGCCGAACGGGAAACCAGCCGGGGGGAGCTGGCCCGGGCGATCACCGGCTACGAGCGGACGGCCCGGGCCCACGAGAGCCCCGCTCGGATGGTCGCCCGCGGCGACGCGGACGCGGGACTGGGACTGCGTGTCTCGGCCGACCGTCTCGGTCTCGGGTTCGTCTCGCTCGGCCACGAAACGGTCCGAGTCGTCGCAAAACCCGATCGGGCGGACAAGTCCGGCGCCCAACAACTCGCGGATGCACTCGAAAACAGCGACGTATTCGGATCGCTGGCGGGATACGAGCGATCCGATAGCTAGCTGTCGTGGACGACCCGGGTCACTGCCGGTCCGCCCAGCGGGTCACTGCCGGTCCGCCCAGCGGGTCACTACCGATCCGTCCAGCGGGTCACTACCGATCCGTCCAGCGGGTCACTACCGATCCGTCCAGCAGGTCACTACCGATCCGTCTGTCCGCCGTCGGCTGCCCGAGCCTGCCCGGCCAGGTCCTGCAGTCCATCGAGACGGTCGACGCGGTGATCCGCCAGGACGCAGTGTCCGCGCTCGGCGGGGTCAAACCGCTCGACGTGTGCGGCGTCGAGGCCGGCGTTCCAGGCCGCGCCGATATCCGAGGGGCTGTCCCCGACCAGGACCGTCTCCCCGCCGGAGGCATCGAGATCATCGAGCGCCCGGTGGACCGGGTTCGGATCGGGCTTCCAGCCGACGTCGTCGCCACAGCAGACGACGGTGTCGAACCAGTCGGCGATGTCGAGGCGATCGAGCACGGCCTCGGTGAGCGGCGGCTGGCTGTGAGTGACGACGCCGACCGGCCCGTCGAGGTCGGCGAGCAGTCGCTCGGCGTCGTCGTAGAGGTAGGTCGCCTCGGCGCGGCGGATCGGATCCTCGATCTCGTGGAAGAGTTCCCAGAACGGCTCGGGGTCGATCCCCCACTGTCGGAGTTGGGCGTTGCGCGAGCCGCCGAACCCGTGCCAGAGTGCCCGCACCTGTTCGTCGGTAAACTCGCGACCGAGGCGGTCGCCGATCTCGTCGAAGACCCGGCGCGAATGGGCGGGATCGACGTCGATCAGCGTCCCGTCGAGGTCGAACAGCCACGCGTTGTAGGCCACACTCGCCATCGGAACCGTCGATAGGTGGTCTCGGAGTAAGAGCCTTGCGCCGGGGCGAAACGTTGAGGCGTATCGAGTTCTCACGCCGGATAATGAACGTCGCAGTTCTGACTGTCGGCGACGAGCTTCTCTCAGGGGATACCGAAAATACCAACGGCACGTGGCTCGCACGCGAGCTGACCGAGCGCGGGGCCGACGTCCGGCGGATCCTGGCACTGCCAGACGACCGCGAGGCGATCGCCGACAGCGTCGCCCGCCACAGCGACGCCTTCGACGCCGTGATCGTCACCGGCGGGATCGGCGGGACACCGGACGACGTGACCGTCGAGGCCGTCGCCGACGCGTTCGATCGCGACCTCGTCGTCAGCGAGCAGGCGCGCGCCCGAATCGAACAGCGCCTCTCCGAGATCAGCGAGTCCGTCCCGGAACTGGACCTCGACGTCGAGACGGAGGCGTCGGTCCCGAGCGGGGCCGAGCCGCTCGCCAATCCCGAGGGACTGGCACCTGGCTGTCGGCTGGACAACGTCTACGTGCTGCCGGGGATCCCCGGCGAGATGAAAGCCATGTTCGAGACGATCGCCGACGACTTCGTGGGCGACCTCGACTCGCGGTTTCTATACACCGTCCAGCCGGAGGCGAACATCGTCTCCGAGTTGCGTGCCGTCCGCGAGCGCTTCGACGTCCGGGTCGGTTGCTATCCCGACCGGGAAGCACGACACAACCGGCTCAAGCTGACCGGGAGCGACGAGCAGTCGCTCGACGCGGCAACCGAGTGGTTGCTCGATGCGATCGACGCCAGCGAGACGCCGAGCGAAGCGAGGGGTCTCGAATGGCGAGCGGTGAATGAAACGAACCGCGAGCAGCGAGACGCCAAGCGAAGCGAGGGGTCTCGAATGGCGAGCGGTGAATGAAACGAACCGCGAGCAGCGAGACGCCGGTCGAGCGCGAGTGGGATCCAGACGACGAACCGGCCGGCGGCCCCGAGTGATCGCAAAGTCCCAAACCGTTCGTCACCCAGCCGACGGGAAACGCTGCCGGAGAGAAATATCTCATCATGGCAGACAGTACCAAATTCATTCAAAATGATTTATTACCATAGACGTCGTACATTCACTTCCCGTTGGAAAACGGGGACACACCGGACGACGCATCTCGGAACTCCCGTCAGGGACAAAGGGATGCGTTCGGGGCACAACCAAGCGTCCTGTAACAGGGATCCGAGGTCACAGCCCTGAAGGAGAACCACAGCAGTCCACAACCGGTCCGGCCGGCCGGATCGGCGCGAAGGCCAACTACCGGATGTCGCGTAAGTGACATTCGGGAACCCGGCACGCTGGCAAAAGCTGGTGCAAGCCCAGCCAAAGTCCGCAAGGACAGGGCCGATGGAAACTCGGCTACAGCCGGCACACGTGTCGGCAGGGCCGAACGGACTGTGGAAAACGGCTCCTGTCCGGGTCCAAACCGTGTCAACGGGTTTTCGCGCTACTTTCTTCGACAGTTACACCGTCGTCTGGAGGACAGTCGCGGACAGCATGGTACGCGACAAGAAAACGGCGGACAGCGTGGTACGCAACAAGAGAAACAACACGTACAGACCCGGCCCGAACCAGCCTCCGGTTCAGGTGATCTGATAGACGCGCGCTTCGTAGGGCCGGAGATCGAATTCGGTGGGATCGTCGTCGGCGTCGGCGTAGTTGCTGATCAGCAGTTCCGGATCGTCCGTGTCGAGGTTCGGCGGCAGCGTGAACACCTCATTGTGTGCGAACACGTTGAGCACGACGAGTACCCCGCGGTCACCGAGCGTGCGGAGGTACGCGAAGATGTGCGGGTGATCCTCGTAGAGGAGATGGAAGTCACCGTAGACGAGCGTATCGTTATCCTCGCGCAACTCGATCAGTTCGCGGTAGTAGTGCCAGATCGAGTCCTCGTTTTCCCGGGCGTCTTCGACGTTGATCCGCTCGTAGTTGGGATTGACCTTGATCCAGGGCTCGCCCTCGGTGAATCCGGCGTTTTCCTCGTCGGACCACTGGACTGGCGTCCGAGAGTTATCTCGACTGCGGTGTTTGACGACGTGCTTGACGTCCTCGAAGCCGACGTCGTGGCGTTCCATCAGCTCCTCGGTCTGCTGGATCGCCTCGACGTCCCGCAGCTCGTCGAAACTCTCCCATTCGACGTTGGTCATGCCGATCTCTTCGCCCTGATAGATGAACGGCGTCCCCTGGAGGGTGAACTGCAGGGTCGCCAGTAGCTTCGCCGACGCGACCCGGAAGAAGCCGCTGTCGCCGAACCGCGAGACCGTCCGCGGGTGGTCGTGATTCCCGAGGTAGTTGGCGTTCCAGCCCTCGCCATCGAGGCCGATCTGCCAGCGCGTCAGTACGTCCCGGAGGTCGTTCAGATCCCAGTCGTTAAAAAGCGTATCCGGGTCGTCCAGATCGTCGAGCTCGTGGAGTTCGACGTCGACGTCCTGCAGATCCCACTTCCCGCCGGGCCTGTAGGGGATGTCGGCGTGCTCGAAGTGGACGATCATGTTCAGGCCGTCGCCGTCCTCCCCGCAGTACTGCTTTGCCTCCTCGACACCACAGCCGGGCATCTCCGCGACTGTCATCATGTCGTACTCGGCGAACACGTCGTCGTACATCCCGGAGATGTACTCGTGGACACGCGGCCCGTTGACTATGTGTTCCCAGCCGACCCAGCCGGGGTTCTCCTCGCCGTCCGGGAGCCCCTCAGTCTTGGAGATCAGGTTGATCACGTCGAGTCGGAACCCGTCGATCCCTTTCCCGAGCCACCAGTGGAGCATCTCGAAGATGTCCTCGCGGACATCCTCGTTTCGCCAGTTCAGATCGGGTTGTTTCTCGTCGAAGACGTGCAGGTAGTACTGTTCGCGCTCCTCGTCGTACTTCCAGGCTTTGCCGCCGAAAATCGATGTCCAGTTGTTCGGGAGTCCCCCGTCCTCGCGAGCGTCGCGCCAGTAGTAGTAGTCGGAATAGTCGCTGTCGGGGTCTTTGGACTTGAGGAACCACTCGTGCTCGTCGGACGTGTGGTTGAGCACCATGTCCATGATCAGCCGCATGTCGTGATCGTGGACGGTTTCGAGCAGTCGTTCCCAGTCGTCCATCGTCCCCATCTCGTCCATGATGGAATGGTAATCACGGATGTCGTAGCCGTTGTCCGCGTTCGGCGAGTCGTAGACCGGACAGAGCCAGACCACGTCGACGCCGAGGTCGGCAAGATACGGCACTTTCTCGATGACGCCCTGCAGATCGCCGATGCCGTCTCCGTTGCTGTCGTTGAAGCTCCGCGGATAGATCTGGTAGACGACCGCTTCTTTCCACCACTCGCGATCGATTTCCTCGTCTCGCTGCGTGTCTGCGGCCATGGTGGTCTCTCATCCGATAGTAAGGGACCACAATTATATTTGTTGATACGGCCGAGAACTACCGTGCGAATCAACAACGACGGCCAACGAGACGCGCCGCCGACACGACCCACTGTCACCGACGACCAGCAGCCTCGCGTCACCGACACCCGATCGAACCACCACAGGAGCTAAACCGAAGCCACCCCTGGGACCGCGTATGAGTGAGACGTACAACCGCGGGACGGTCGAGGACGTCGGCCGCTGGACGGAGTTCTCGGCCGGGATGTGGGCCTGGATCTTCCACAAGTTCACCGGCTGGGTGCTCGTGGGATATCTGTTCACCCACATCGCCGTGTTGAGCACGGCGACTGCCTCTGACCCGACAGTCTACAACCAGACGCTCAGCGGGCTCGAGAGTTTGCTCGTCGTTCGGATCCTCGAAGTTGGACTGCTCGCCGTTGCTGTCTTCCACATCCTCAACGGCATCAGGCTGCTGCTGGTCGATCTGGGCATCGGACTGCAAGCCCAGGACAAGAGCTTCTACGCGTCGTTGATCCTGACGGGAGCCATCGCTGTCGCAAGCGTGCCGACGTTCCTCGCGGGGGCGTTCTGACCATGGCCGAACACTACAGTTCCTTCGACCGAAGCGGGCGACGCTGGCTCCTCCAGCGGCTGACCGCCGTGTTCCTGATCGGCACGCTCGCGTTCCACTTCTTCCTGCTGCACTTCGTCAACCACGCCGCCGAGATCGAGTTCGCCGGCACGCAGGCCCGGATGAGCGAAGTGGGCTACTTCTCGCTGATGGTGCTGTTCCTCGTGGCGGCGACGTTCCACGGCGTCAACGGCGTGTACAACGCGCTCGTCAACATGGGACTGGAGGGAACCCGGAAACGCGTCGTCGGCGGCGTGCTGGCGTTCTCGGGCGTGCTGCTGATCGCCCAGGGCATTCGCGTCGCCTTCGCGATGGCAGGAGTGATCTGACATGAGTATGGATACCGACACGGACACCGACGAGGGAAGCATCGACTCCGCTCCGGAGCCGGAGGTGAGCGTCCACCAGACGCGACGTCTCGAAGAGAAGGAAGCGCGACGTGCCGACCGTGCGGCTGCCGAGCAGGCCGCGGCCGAGTCGCTGGCCGACGAGGAGACGGTCGAGCTGAAGGTCTTCAGGTACGATCCGGAAGTCGAAGGCAAAGAAGAGCCCCGGTTTGACACCTTCGAGGTGCCGTTCCACGTGGGGATGACCGTGCTGGACGCGCTCATCTACGCCCGGGATCACTACGACTCCTCGCTGACCTTCCGTCACTCCTGTCAGCAGGCGATCTGTGGCTCGGACGCGCTGTTCGTCAACGGCACCCAGCGGCTGGGCTGTAAGACCCAGCTCGTCGACCTGGACGAGCCGATCCGGGTCGAGCCACTTCCCCATCAGGAAGTCGTCAAGGACCTGGTCGTCGACATGGAGCACTTCTACGACCAGATGGAAGCCGTCGAACCGTACTTCGATC
This sequence comes from Halapricum hydrolyticum, assembly GCF_025517535.1. NCBI lineage: Archaea > Methanobacteriati > Methanobacteriota > Halobacteria > Halobacteriales > Haloarculaceae > Halapricum > Halapricum hydrolyticum. The sequence goes on along the minus strand of NZ_JAOPKC010000001.1, from coordinate 326,388 downwards.
CCGACGACTTGCCGGACGGCGAGCTCGAAGAGCAGCGCCAGAGCCGACAGAACCGCGAGAAGATCAAGACGTCCACCCGGTGTATCTGGTGTGGCGCGTGCATGTCCTCGTGTAACATCGCTGCAGGCGACAACCAGTACCTCGGTCCGGCGGCGATCAACAAGGCCTACCGGTTCGCGATGGACGAGCGTGAGGGAGAGGATCGAAAGCGAGAGCGCATGGAGATAGTCGAGCGGGAACACGGCGTCTGGCGGTGTCAGACCCAGTTCTCCTGTACGGAGGTCTGTCCGAAAGACATTCCGCTGACTGAACACATCCAGGAACTCAAACGCGAAGCCGTCAAAAACAACCTCAAATTCTGGTGATTCACATGGACGATACTGCAACCACCTACGAGTACGACGTCGTCGTGGTCGGTGCCGGCGGTGCCGGTCTCCGGGCGGCCATCGCAGCGCACGAGGAGGGTGCCGACGTGGCGCTCGTCACGAAACTCCACCCCGTCCGAAGCCACACCGGGGCGGCAGAGGGCGGCATCAACGCCGCCCTTCGAGAGGGCGACGACTGGGAACTGCACGCCTACGACACGATGAAGGGGTCGGACTACCTGGGCGACGCGCCGGCGATCGACACCTTCGCCCAGAGCGCCCCCGACGAAGTGATCCAGCTCGAACACTGGGGCATGCCGTTCTCCCGCGATGACGACGGCCGGGTCTCACAGCGGCCCTTTGGCGGGCTGTCCTTCCCGCGGACGACCTACGCCGGTGCGGAGACCGGCCATCACCTGCTGCACACGATGTACGAGCAGGCCGTCAAGCGCGGGATCGACGTCTACGACGAGTGGTACGTGATGAACCTCGCCGTGACCGACCACGACGAGCCCGAAGACCGGGCCTGTCACGGCGTCGTTGCCTACGAGATCAGGTCCGGCGAAATCGCTGGCTTCCACGCACGAAACGGCGTGATCCTGGCGACCGGCGGACTGGGGCAGGTGTTCGAACACACGACCAACGCCGTCGCCAACACAGGAGACGGCGCGGCGATGGCCTATCGCGCTGGCGTCCCCCTGGAGGACATGGAGATGATCCAGTTCCACCCGACGACGCTGCCCTCGACCGGCGTGCTCATCTCCGAAGGGGTCCGCGGCGAGGGAGGAATCCTCTACAACGACGAGGGCGAGCGGTTCATGTTCGAACACGGCTACGCCAACAACGAAGGCGAACTGGCCTCACGTGACGTGGTTTCCCGGTCCGAACTGACCGAGGTTCAGGAGGGACGGGGTATCGAAGACGAGTACGTCCACCTGGACATGCGCCACCTCGGCGAAGAGCGCATCATCGATCGCCTGGAGAACATCCTCCACCTGGCAGAGGACTTCGAGGGCGTGGACGGACTCGAAGAGCCGATGCCGGTCAAGCCCGGCCAGCACTACGCGATGGGTGGCATCGAGACCGACGAGAACGGCCAGACCTGTATCGACGGCCTGTACGCCGCCGGCGAGAACGCCTGTGTCTCCCTGCACGGGGCGAACCGGCTGGGCGGCAACGCCCTGCCCGAGTTGCTCGTGTTCGGTGCACGCGCCGGGGAACACGCCGCAGGTGGCGATATGGCCGAAGCGAAGATCGAGACGGGGCCATCCGCGAAAAGCGAAGACGCGGACGTCGGGGCCGAGGTCGATCTCGGATCGGCGGACGCGAGCGGAGACGCGGCCGCCGACGGTGCGATGACCGAACCGGAGACCGTCCTCGAGATGGCCGTCGAGCGCGAGCGCGAACGCGTCGAAACGCTCCTGGAGCGCGACGGGACGAACCACGCCGAGGTCCGGGCGGACGTCCAGGAGACGATGACCGAATACGTCAACGTCTTCCGCGAAGAGGAGGGGCTGCAACGGGCTCTCGAAGAACTGAAGCGCGCTCGCGAGGCCTACCAGGACGTCGCGGTCGCCGACCCCTCGCGGACGTACAACACCGACCTGATCCACACCATCGAGACGCGAAACATCATCGACCTCGCGGAGGCGATCACCGTCGGCGCGCTCGCCCGCGAGGAATTCCGCGGCGCACACTGGCGGAAAGCCCACCAGGAACGGAAAGACGACGAGTGGATCAAACACACCATGCTCGCCTGGAACGAGGGCTCGCCGGAGCTATACTACAAGCCAGTCATCCTCGAAGGCGACGAGCAAACCTACGAGCCCAAAGAACGCTCGTACTGATACTGATGGCTATCAATTCGTAAAGATATTCGGCACGACGGCGTGCCGAATCATTTCGAAATGTTATAGTCACCAGTATGACGGCGGCGGTCTCGTTCGACGCCCTGTGTCTGCGGTCAGCCGACCGGTCCGCCGTGACGACCGATCCAGCGGCCGGTTTCCCGCAGGAGGCCGACGACGACGATCACCAGCGGCAGCGCCGCGACGGCGACGACCACGTTGGCAGCCATCGGGAACCCGAGCCTGAGCAACTGCAGCGCGGCCAGGTTCGCCAGTACGAACGTGATGACGAGCAGCGACCGCACCTCGTAGGTCGCCTGGAGCCGCTCGTGTTCGAAGACGTCTCCCGGCGTCCCGTGCATACGGGAATATAGAGCCGCATTACTATCAAAAGTAGCGGTGAACGTCGGACACACGTCTGCCGCATCGACGGCTACTCGGTCCGCGCTTGGAGGACCGAGACGGTCTTGACAGCGACGGTCGTCTGACCGTCAGTACGTTCGAGATCGACCGGCTCGTCGGTCACGAGATCCGTCTCCGAGAGGGTCTCCTCGACAGCGATCGACGCAGTCCCGTCTCCGAAGTGCAACAGAACGACCACGCGCTGCCCCTGGTACTCGCGGGCGAACGCGACAGTGCGATCCGTTTCGCTCTCGAAGGACACGTCCTCGAGATCGCCGCGGCGCAGGACCGCGTGCTCGTTGCGCGTCTGTATCAGTCGGCGGTGGAACTGCGTCAGCTCGTCGTCACCGCCCCAGTCCATGGGCTTGCGGTAATGCGACATCCCGGTCTCCTGACCGTAGTAGACCATCGGCATCCCCGGCAGCGTGAGCGTGGCCGCCGCGGCAGCACGCTGGGCGTCACGACCGTGTTCGTCCAGATAGCGATCCTCGTCGTGGTTCTCGATGTAGCGGAGTTGCATCGCACGCGGCGGGAACCCCTCACGCTGTTCGGCCCGGACCGCTTCGAGCAGCGACTCCGCCGGCCGGTCGCCGTTGCCGATCTCCAGCAGACGACCGTACAGCGTCGTGTCGTAGTGCAGGTCGAACCCGTTCTCGTGGGCCAGCGGATCCCGGGGGATCGTCTCGTCGAGCAGGAGGAACTCGCCGTCTTCGGCCTTCACGCGGTCGCGGACCTCCTGCCAGAACCCATGTGGGACGCCCCAGGCGACGTCACACCGGAACCCGTCGACGACCGGTGCCCACTCCTCGACGACCGAGAGGACGAATTCGCGGACGGCCAGCGAGTCGTAGTTCAGGTTCGGGATCGAACTCCAGTTGAAGTACGTTTCTGGATCGCTGTTCCCGTCGAACCGATACCACTCCCGGTAGTCGTCGACGCCCGTCGAGGCCAACTGGAAGTTCCGGTGGTGTTTCGACGTGTGGTTGACGACCAGGTCGAATATCACTCGGATCCCGTGCTCGTGGCAGGTCTCGACGAACGACTCGAACTCCTCTCGTGTGCCGAGATCGGACGCCGTCCGGAAGTAATCGAGCGTGTGATACCCGTGGGGACCACCGCGCTCGTAGCCGTCGTCGTCGCGCTGTGGCGCGTAGGATTCGAGGATCGGTGTCATCCACAGCGTGTCGATCCCGAGCCATTCGAGATAGGGGACGCGCCCTTCGAGCGCCCGGAAGCTGGGGTCCGCCTGCCCGGTAAACGACCGGGTGAAGATCTCGTACATCGTCGCGTCGTCCGTCCAGGTCGGCGGTTCGTTCGGGTAAGAGACGTTCCCGTCCGCCGAGACCGTCACGGTGTCGGCGATGGAGTGTCGAGCCCCGACTGCGACGGCGTGGACGCGGATCGAGTCCTCGATCGCGGCGAGATCACAGCGTGCCGTGCGGCTGGCTGTCGCGAGCGAGCCGGCGAGCGTGTCCCGATCGTCGAGGTAGAACTCCACGTCCAGATCGCCGTCGGTTTCGACCGTCGTCGGCCCGGCGTAAGGCGTCGCCTCGACCGTCACGACCCCGTCTTCGACGGTCGCGTCGAGTTCGATCCGGGGCCGCTCGGGCCCCTCGATCTCGACAGTGTCTCTGACGGCCGCGTGGTAGTTCCCTCCGGGCACGAACATCGCCGAGTGTCGACCGGGCGGGAGTTCCGTCTCGAAGACGTACTGGTCGCCCTCACGACGAGCGCGATCCGCGCCGAGGATGTGATCGTTGAACGGGGCCGAGATCCACACGTCGTCGGCCGCTGGCAGATCGTCAGCATCGATCGCGAACCGGGCCGGGCGGCTGACGTCCGAATACGCGCGAACGGTCAGTTCGTGCGGGCCGTCCGGTGCCGTCATTCGGAGCCTGTAGCGGCCGGCCTGGTCGGGCACGAAGTGTTCGACCGCGTCCGTGCCGAGCGTGACGTCACTGTCCGGCGGCGCCTCGAGGATCGACCACTCGACCGACGGTTCGATCTCCGGGTTCGGATCCCGTGGTGCCAGTTCGACGGCCGTGCCGACCGTCGTGAACCGCGGCGGGCCTGGATGGTGCATACGACCACAGAGTCTATGCTGGACGGGGAAAAACCTCTCCTGAAGGCTGTTTCTGCTCGATACCGGGTTACCACCGGATCTCTATCCAGTTCGGCGCGCACCTGGCCGACGTTCGGATCCCGCGGTGAATGTTCGTACACCGGATATCCGTGGAACTAACTTCCTGGGCGGGAAACGACCGGCGTATATGACGGATACGCGCCCCGACCGAGACGCCGACGTCAACGTCACGCGGGCGGCGTCCGCGTTCGGGTCGCTCGCCGACGAGAACCGCATCGAAATCCTGCTCGCGTTGTGGCAGTCCGGCCCCCTGTCGTTTGCCGACCTCCAGTCGGCCGCCGGGTTCTCCGATAGCGGCCACTTCAATTACCACCTCGACAAGCTCCTCGATCGGTTCGTCGAGAAAGACGACGGCGAGTACCGGCTGCGCACGCCCGGGGCGTCCGCACTCGACATCGTGTTCGACGAGCGCTTCGGCGAGTCACCGCCCGACGTGGACATCGACGTCGACGCGACCTGCCCGTCGTGTGGCACACGACTGCACGCCACCTATTCAGACGGGCGGGTCGTCATCGGCTGTCCGGACTGTTCCGTGCTGGTCAATATCGGTTACTTCCCGCCCCGGGGACGGCTCGACCGGGATCCGGCCGAGTTCTTCACCGCCTACAGCAAGCAGACCTGGCGTGACTTCACGCTCGCCCGGGAGGGCGTCTGTCCGCACTGTGGGGGCCGCATGGAAACGACGGTCGAAATCGACCCGGACTGGCACCTGCAGTACCCGGCCGTGAGTACCTGTCAGAGCTGTCAGGTGACCATCGGGACGACCATCGGCGTGCGCCTGTTGACTGATCCGGCAGTCGTCACCTTCCTCCACGAGCACGGCGAACGCGTCGACGAGCGGTCGTTCTGGGAGTTCGACTGCTGTATCGACGATAGCGACGCCGTCCTCGAAAGCGAGGAGCCGCTGCGCGTGACGGTCCCGGTCAGCCTCGGTGCGGAGACGCTGCGCGTGACCGTCGACGACGCGACGACCGTGCTCGAAACCGAGCGCGTCACGCGCCGGTGAGTCGCTGTCGTCTCTCCTTGACTTCCTCTACCCCTGAAGGGGATGGGCTTCCGCTAGCACCGTGTCATACAGAGACAGCGCGGAAACCCACGGCTTTAGCCGTGGGAGGAAGCGCGTCACTTCTGAATCAAACCACGCATCCAACCACGGCTGACTCCCCCAACGTAAAACACAGTTTTTAAATAATACAACCCTAATATTTGAACTGTGATGGTCGTCAGAAACCTCGAAATCAAACTCGACGTTGATGAGAACGCACACAGCGTTCTCGATGAGACGTTCGAGCAATTCCGTCAAGCCGCGCAACACGCCGTGGACTACGGCTGGTCTGACGACCCCACCGAAATAATCGACAGTAAGTCAGAACTCCACGACGCCACGTACTCCGACGTACGTGAAAAAACAGATCTCACTGCAAACCACGTCCAAGCCGCACGCAGTCTCGCCGCAAACGCACTCGGTAACTGCAAAGACCGTATCCTCGAAGACGGTGAGAAAGCGAGCAAACCTGAGTTCCGCGGTACCGTGGTCGTCTACGATGGTCGAACTATCACGTACAACGACGACCACTGCACCTTATCAACTACAGAAGACCGCGTTACCGCGGGATACATCGTACCCGAAGACACTCGCGGAACGCCATTCGAAGAATACTGGGATAATGCCGAGTGGGAGCGCGGTGAGGCCACGCTACACAAGCGCGACGGTACGTACTACTTGCACGTGTCGATGAAAAAGGAACGCGACGAAGACGAGGCGTCTACCTCCGAGTACGGAGCGGTACTCGGCGTAGACCTCAACGTTGACGGTTACCTCGCCGTCACCTCGACTGGCGCGTTCCTCGGCAACGCAGATTACCTCAACCACAAGCGTGCAGAGTACGAACGGCGTCGTGGAAAGTTACAGCAGACAGGTACTCGGAGCGCCCACTTGACGCTGAAATCCATCGGCAATCGGTTCTCAAATTGGAGCGAGGACTACTTGCATCGCGTCGCACTCACACTGGTTCTCGAAGCCCGCCGCCACAACTGCGATGCAATTGCGTTCGAGAACTTGGAACACATCCGAGAGCGTATATCGAACGCTTCTAAGTTCCAGCAGTAGGCGTTCAACAAGCTCCAAGAACTCACGGAGTACAAGGCCGAAGAGTACGGTATCCTCGTTGATGACGTGAAGCCACAATACACGTCACAACGGTGCAGCCACTCGGAGTGTGGGTTCACGCACGAGGATAACCGCGATGGTGACGAGTTCGAGTGCCTGAAGTGTGGAAAGGAACTTCACGCGGATTACAACGCCGCTCGGAATATCGGGTGGCGTCTTGTCCAGCACTGGCTCAAGTCTGGGGCTGGACGGGCGGACTGTCAGGTCGCCCTGAAGTCAGGGATGTTGAACGCGAACGGCGAGTTTACGCCTGCCACGTCTCGTGGCCAGAGCGGGAGTCCACTGACAAGCCCACCGCTTTAGCGGTGGGTACCTGACCAGAGGTGTCGATTGAGGAAACTCGCGAATCGCTCGGTCGCCTTCTCGTACCAGCCCATGTCGTCGTACAGGAACACGTGGCCGCCGCCGTCGGCCCGGAACCGGTCGATGGAGACGCCGGCCGAGAGTAACTCTTCGTAGAGGGCGTCGGTCTCGTCGATCGGGACGGTCTCGTCGTCGGCGGCGTGAGCGAGAAACGTCGGCGGTGCGTCGGCATCGACCCATGTGATCGGCGAGGCCCGCTCGGCGGCGTCCGGTCCGTTTCCGACGAGCGGCGCATACCTGTCCTCGCGTAGGTCGTAGACGCCGCTGAATCCGGCCAGTGTCGCAAGTGACGGACTATCAGTGGTATCTTCCGGGTCGAACTCCCCGGGCGCGAGCGCGGCCAGCGCGGCCAGGTGTGCGCCCGCCGAGTGGCCGGCGATGGCGATCCGATCGGGGTCGACGCCGAGGGAGTCGGCGTGCTCGTGACACCAGCGGACGCCGGCCAGCACGTCGGCGACCATCTCCGGGACGTTCGCGTCGGGTGCGAGCCGATAGTTCGGATCGACGCCGACGTATCCGCGGTCAGCGAACTCGACCGCGTAGCGGCTGAACTGCCCCTTGCTGCCGGCTCGCCAGGCCCCGCCGTGGACGTAGACGACGGCAGGGTTCGAGGCAGTCTCGGCCGGCCGATACGTATCCAGACGGAGAGTTCGATCGTCGAGTTCGCGAAACGGCACGTCCCGTTCGACGACGACGCGTGACGAAGGCATATCTCTCCCGTCGATGTCGACCGAAAAGACGTTTTGGTCTGCGATTCGGGGGCGGAACCGGCCGCAGACCGGTAAAGACATCGGAGAATCGGTCACTCGGGAGTCCTACTGATAAGCCAACCTCTTCGAGAGTTGGTAGCCGACGTGTGCACACTATTCATCAGCGAGTGTAACACCGGTGATTTCGAATCGCGCCCCGCCGTTGGACGCTTCGGTAACCCGTGTCTCCCAGTCGTGGGCTTCCACGATTTGCTCGACAATCGATAATCCGAATCCGGTGCCGTCTTCGTATTCAGAGTACCCGTGATCGAAGACTTCTTCTCGGGTCTCTTCGGGAATGCCGGAGCCGTCATCCGCAACGAAAAAACCATCCGGCAATGAACCAACCCTGACGGTTACCTTTTCGCCGCCGTGTTCAACCGCATTCCGGAACAGGTTCTCCAGAAGCTGTCGGAACCGGCTTCTGTCTGCCAGTATCGTCATCTCAGCATCGACTCTGATTGCGGCTTCAGACGTTTCCACGGAGCCCCAGCAGGTATCTACGAAACTCGACAGAGTGATCGGTTCCCGGTCACTCACGTCCTGACCGGCCCTGGCAAGCACTAGCAGGTCGTCGATCAGCTCGAAGCTTCGATTGAGACTTTTCGCCGCAACGTTCAGATGCTCAGAACCACAGTCGTCTTTGGCGAGTTCGAGCCGGCCTTGCACGACGTGAAGCGGGTTGCGGAGGTCATGCGAGACGACGCTGGCAAACTGCTCCAGACGCTCGTTCTGTCGTTGTAGTCTCTGTTCACGAACTTTCTGTTCGGTGATCTCACGGAGCACAATCAGTCTCCCTCTCGCAGTCTTTCTCTCGTTTTGGATAGGAGAAATATCCAGATCGAAATGGCGGATCGAACTCGCATCTCGCATAGTGATTTCTGTCTCAACCGAAGGTTCGTCTGCAAACCGTTGAAATTGATCCGGGAATTTGGCGAAGAACTCCTCGGCGGCCATGCCCCACCAGTCATCTGGTACGTTGAATAGATCCCTTGCAGACGGGTTACAGTCGACGACGCGACTCTCTTCGTTGAGCATCACGACCGGGGCGTTTTGTTGCTCAACGAGCTGTCGACGCCCTACCGGAGCAACCTGCAACATTTCATACCGGAAGATGGCAATCGCAAAGGCGACGCCGGTAATCCCGAAAGAAGCGTCAGTGACGTTTAATTCCGCCGGCACAATCCCAACGAGCAGAAGAGAATTGGCTACAGGCGGTGCTCCGATGCCGATTATCAACCAGACGGCTTCGCCCAGGTACAACTCACTCTGGTTCCTAAGGACATAACGAACGAGGATGACTACGCTGACGAAGATCACGGTGTAGGCATAGACCTGGAGGAGACGAAACGGTAATTTGAGTGACCTGTCGAGAGTGACCCACTCCTTGAACGTCACTCCGAGGATTGTTACGGGTCCGTTCGAGACGAGGCCGTTCACCTCATACATGTATTCGGGCGAGAGGACGCCAGCAGAGCTGGTCACAGCGATGGTCCCGACTGCGATACCGACTGTCCACCGATTTACCCAGTCGGTGTTGTCGGAATACGCCAGCGCGAACCACAGTAGCGAATAAGCGGAGAACAATACGAGAACAGTATTGACGAAATTATACCCGAGCAGCTTCAGTTCTACCGTCGTCGCAGCGTCAACGAAAAGGTTGCCAAGGGTAGTCAGGCTCAGCCCAAACATAAGGGAAACAAAAGCGAGCAGTTCTGGCCTGTGGCCAAGTCGATGATACTGTATTCCCCCGTACGCCGCCAGAGATATCAGGACGACAAACACGAACCCGACAATTGGTAGTTGTGGCGGGATCTGGTATACCATATATATTGATTTGACCGTCCTCGTCCAGGGTATGCATCTGTGCCATCTTGAATAATTGGTATTTCCTTGCCACTCTCCTGGGGACGAGCGTCCCGTCAACGCTCGACACCGTTGCCGATCGGCTGCGTCGAAGAGACCGACTGCCCGCAGAATGTGACGCCGGATGACAAGACTCGGCCGTGACCAACTGACAGTATCAATGCTTTTACCGCCGTATCGGCTTTGTCCGCACATGACCGACCAGGAGGGCATGTCCGAAGGAGAGACGGCCGAGGAGCGCGTCGGCGACGACCAGTCGGCCGACGAGACGACAAACGACGGCGAGGAGACGACCGGTGACGTGTCCGAAGGGGAAGACGACGCGTCCGAGAGAACAGACGGCGCGTCTGAGACGGATGACGACACGTCTGTGAGCGAAGATAGCGCGTCCGAGGAAAGCGCCGACGACGGCGGAGCGACCGAGAACGCCGAACCGGACGTCGATCTCGAAGACGAACGAGCCGCCGAAGATCTCGACGTAGCCGAGGAGGTGCTCGAACACGTCGAGTCGAGCGATCCGGCCGAGGTCGCCGACGAACTCGCGACGCTCCGGTTCGAGGTCGAAGCGCTCGAAGCCGAGCGTGACGACTACGAGGAGGAGGTCGAATCGCTTCAATCGCGTCTCAAGCGCAAGCAGGCCGACTTCGAGAACTACAAGAAGCGGATGAAGAAACGCCGCGAGCAGGAGAAAGCACGCGCGACCGAGGACCTGGTCACGCGCCTGCTCGACGTCCGGGACAACCTCCAGCGAGCGCTCGAACAGGACGAGGACGCCGACATCCGCGACGGGATCGAGACGACGCTCAAACAGTTCGACCGTGTCCTCGAAGACGAGAACGTCGAACCGGTCGAGCCCGAACCCGGCGACGAGGTCGATCCCGAGCGCCACGAGGTGCTCGTCCGCATGGACAGCGACCAGCCGGAGGGAACGATCGCACAGGTTCACCGACCCGGTTACGAGATGGCCGGAAAGGTCATCCGGACGGCGCAAGTCGCCGTCAGCGACGGCGACGAGTAACGGGACCGATCGACGAGCGCACGGATTTCGAAGCCGGAACCGCGATCACGATCACACCGATTATTGTACTGATTTACCGCCCCGACCGCCCCATATCGGCCGGTCGATACGGAACAGATGTCCAGTACTCCGTCTCAGTCGCCGTGAGAGACCTGTGTAGACGTGGCGTCGCCGTCAGCACTGCCGGCGAACAGTTCCATCGCCGGCCGGCCGAGCGGGACGGAAAGCCCACCCGTCGCGGCCAGCGCGTGGGTCAGCATGTACAGCCCCCAGCCGAGCAGCGCGAGGAACCCGATTCCTGGGATGACTGCCGGGATCAACCCGAGATCGTGCATGCCGGCCGCACCGAGTGCGAGAAAGCCCAGCGGACCGATCAGGAACTCGAACCACGGCTTTTGCAGTAGTGCGAGCGACCACATCCCGAGCAACACGCCCAGGAACAGCGACCACGTCCCGAAGAACGGGTTCAGACCGCCCGCGAGCCCGATCTCGTTGGCGACCAGCATGAATCCGGGACCCCACATGAACAGCATTCCGAACGTCCCCATCAGTGTTCCGCCAGCGGCGTCACCTCGCTTGAGCGACAGGACGCCGGTCAGCAGCTGGAGCAGCCCACCGACGAACCCGACGACCGCGATGAGGGGCGCTGCACCCGACCCCCACCAGCCGAGGAAATCCCCCGCGAACGCGAGGTTAATCCCCACCAGCGGGGCCAATCCGAGCGCGCTGGGGTCGGCCCAGCGCTCGCCAGCGATCGCGCCTGCAGTATCTGTTTCCGACATATGTTGCCTCTACCCGATATAGCGAGATCTGTGATAAAATAGTTTCTATAGTGATATTTTCGTCTGTAACGATCATTCTAGTTCACGGTTTTCAGTCAACGTCGTCGCGCGCACATATCGGACACCCGGGCTTAAGGTGATACCCCGACTACAAACAGATATGCCACGTTTCCGGATCGGTAGTGCGTTTGGGATCCCGATTCAGTTGGATCTAACCTTCCTGATCGTCCTGCCGCTTTTCGCCTGGATCATCGGCGTGCAGATCGGCGAGACTGCCGCTGTCCTGAACGACATCTGGGGAGCCGGACTGCCGATCGAACCACTCGAAGGAGATCTGATTCGATGGGGCCTCGGGTTGGCTGCCGCGACGGGGCTTTTCGTCGGCGTCGTCCTGCACGAGCTGGGCCACTCGCTGGTGGCGATCCGGTACGGTTATCCGATCTCCTCGATCACGCTGTGGCTGTTCGGCGGTATCGCGCAACTCGACGAGATGCCCGAAGACTGGCGCCACGAACTGCTCATCGCGCTGGCCGGCCCCTTCGTCAGTGTCGTGCTCGCGGTGCTCACGTATGTGGCGTTTCTGATAGTGCCCGTCAGTGACAACGTCGCGCTGGCGTCGGGGAAGTTCCTGCTCGGCTATCTGGCACTGATGAACGTCGCGCTGGCCGTGTTCAACATGCTGCCCGGCTTCCCGATGGACGGCGGGCGAGTCCTGCGGGCGCTGCTCGCGCGCAACCGCGGGTACGCTCGGGCGACGAAGATCGCCGCAGAGGTCGGGAAAGTGTTCGCGATCCTGCTGGGGCTGTTCGGCCTGTTCGGCCCCGGGGGTCTGTTCCTGGTTGCCATCGCTTTCTTCATCTACATCGGCGCCTCCGGCGAGGCCCAGCAGACGATGATGAAAGCTGCGTTCGAGGGGTTCGAAGTCCGCGACATCATGACGCCTGCCGATCGCGTCCAGACCGTCGACACAAAGGACAGCGTCGCCGAGTTGGTCGAACAGATGTTCCGCGAGCGACACACGGGGTATCCAGTCGAACGCGACGGTGATATCGTCGGGCTGGTCACACTGGAAGACGCGCGTGCAGTTCGCGAGGTCGAGCGCGAAGCCTACCGCGTCGAAGAGATCATGACGACCGATCTGGAGACGATTGAACCGGCCGCGAGCGCGATGGAAGCGATGGAACGGCTCCAGCGCAACAACATCGGTCGGTTGCTCGTCTACGACGACGAGAAGTTCGTCGGGCTGCTCACCCGTTCGGATCTGCTGACGGCACTGAACATCATCAAGGAGGGCGGCAGTATCGGTCGCCAATCCGTGTCGACCGGATCGCCGGACGAATCGCTCTCGTCCGAGCAGAGCCGGCTCTGAGAGGGACGACGGTCACTATCAAACCGGCAGCGAGAATTCGCGCACGGAGACGTTTCGATGACTATCCCAGACGGACAGTCGCTCGGCCGTCCACCTTATCGGCTCGACCTCTCTCCGGGCGAGTCGACGTGCATCGGCCAGCTCACCGCCGCGAGCGATCGTCACGTGGGGCGTGTAGTCGTCCGCTTCGATTCTTTCGACCGGATCGAAGACGCCACAGAGTCGCTCGTGGAGCTGTCGCAGGCCAGGACTCTCGACGTCGAGATAGACGACGGGTGCAGACCCGGTCGTCGCCGTTTCGAACAGGTCGATACCTGACACTCGGAGTTCGAACGGCGCGACGCCAGCGAGGGCTTCGCGTACCCGCGCAGCCAGTCGAGCGCCGTCACCGTCCCCGAGCCGCTTGCAAACAAGCGTGTGCTCGCCGTGCTGGCGGGCTCGTGCCCGCGGCACGTCTCGAGCGAGCGAACTCGCCAGCCGCGTCACTGCTGACGGCGGCGGGACGTTCAGGCTGTACACGTTTTCAACCAGGAGATAGCAGCAAATAAGCGTCGCGGTCCTACAGGCGATCGAGCAACCACAGGACGATCAGCACGACGATCAACAGGCCCAACAGTGGCTGGAACGGGCCGAGCAACCAGCCAAGGATACCGAGGATTTCACCGATGATCTCCAGGAGGATCCACACTACGACCAGTACGAGAACGATTTTCAGAAGGTCGTTTGCATCCATACTTGTTCGTGGGTTAGGATCGGTCAAAGGTGTTGCGGCCCCATCGCTGACTGAACGGTTCGAAAACGCAGGAAAGGTGGGGGTGGGGGGTAGGTGGGGGATAAGGCACCCTGCAGGGTGCCTTACGGTGGTGATGGAATCAGCGGGATATAACCTTTTCTTCCGGATATCAGATATGATATCGGACGAGGGCAAGAGAGAAAATGCATTTCGAAAGTGCGTCGCGAATCGCTGCGTCGGAGACCTGGCGCAGCAGGAGATGGTTTTATACACGCTAATCCAGTATCGGTTATCGAATGCCCACGTTCGAGCTGGACGTGTCGGAGGAGACCGCACGCGGGTTGGCCGTCGAGGCCGATTTACTCGGCTTTGAGACGCGAGAGGCGTACCTCAAGTGGATCGTCAGCCGTCGATTCGCGATCGACAGCGACGACGAACGCGCAGCGTTGCTGACCGCCTACGCCGAGCGAGCCGAAGAGATGGACCTCCGGAACGTCGAAACGCCGCCGATCGAACGCGAGATCGAGGCCGATCCGCCCGATCCCGACGACTTCGCGGCGGTCATGGGGACGAACCTCGCGCCGAACGTCGACCGGATCGAAGACGATACGCTCGCGGACAGCGCCTCTGCCCTCTCGAACGTCGAGGCGAACCGCTTCGACGAGTTCGCCCGCCGTGCAGTCGCACAGACCCGCGAGCGCCTCGGCGACGGCGTCGGCTCGGGGATCAACTACAGCTCGCAGACGGCGATCGACGACGACCGTCGGATCGGCGAAGACATCGCCGATCTCGACGCGATCGAGGTCCCCGGGTACGAGGAGGAACTGGTGGCGCGACGGCGACGAGCCGTCGGGGCCGCGCTCGCGTTGCTCCGCGACCTCGAATCGGCAAAGCGGAACGATTTCCTCGACGCACTCTACGAGGAATTCCCCGCCGGCTACGACTCCGAATCGGCCTGGTGGGAGTGCATCAAACAGGGACTTGAACAGGTCGATCGCGTCAAGCCGGCCCGCAACGGCAGCCACATCTGGGAATTCCGGTCGGTCCCCGGACGCGTCAGGCGCATTTCGTACGACGAGTAGCGCCGTAGGAACGCGTGGAAGCTACTCGTCTTCGCCGGCGGTCTCGTCGTCTTCTTCGGTCGCGAGGATGTCGTTCGCTTCGAGGTGCTCGCGTTTCTCGTCTTCGTCGAGTTCCCGGAAACGTTCGTCTTCGACGGCAATCGTGGCGACGCCGATCCCCTCTGGCGAAAGTCCTTCGTCGTTGACCGACGCTAGCGCCGACAGCGCCAGTCCGACTCCTTCGTCCAGGGTCATGTCGTCGTCGTAGTGCTCCTCGAGGTACTCGCGGATGTCCCCGCGGTCGGCGCCGACGGCCAGAGCTTTCCACTCGTAGGGCGTTCCCGACGGGTCAGTCTCGTACAGACGCGGCTGTCCGTCGGCGACGCCGGCGATGATCAGCGCGACGCCGAACGGTCGCGCGCCCCCGACCTGGGTGTATTGCTGGATGTGGTCGGTGACGGCTTTGGTCAGCGTCTCGACGCCGATGGGCTCGTCGTAGCGCAGCTGGTTGATCTGGGCCTGCTGGCGCGCGAAGTCGATGAGCTGGCGGGCGTCGGCGACGTGGCCAGCGCTCGCGATCCCGATGTGGTCGTCTGCCTTGTGGATCTTCTCCACCGAGGAGCGCTCCATCAGCGGCGAGCGGATCCGCTTGTCGACGGCCAGCACGACGCCCTCGGGCGTTCGGACGCCGATGCTCGCCGTCCCGCGCTTGACCGCTTCGCGGGCGTACTCGACCTGATAGAGGCGTCCGTCGGGCGAGAAGATCGTGATTCCCCGATCGTACGCTTGCTGTTGTTGGCTTCCCTGCATAGTTACTCGATGTCGAGTGGCGTCCCAGCCGTGAACGCGTCGTTCATGCGGTATTCGAGCCGGCCATCGCGGACGACAGCCGGCCGCTCCGCGTCCCCGACTGTGACGTGTCTCTGCTCAGTTCGTTCCGGGCCCCCACGCATATACTTTTCTTCACAGGCCCGGACGGTCCCGCTGGTCCCGGCGACCCGCAACCCGACCGGGTCCGAGCCGATCGCGTCGACACAGGCCACGATCGCCCGGGCCCGCTCGCACTCGCCGCGTCGAACCCGGACGATCGCCTCGCCGCCGCCGTCCCAGCCGTCGAACCGAACGACGGTCAGATCGACTGCCGCACTGCCGACGTCACCGAGCAGGTTCTGTGCCGCGTACCACAGCTCTCGCTGGAACGCGCCCCTGTCGACGGTCGCGTCGGGCCACGTCTCGAACCTGACGGCCAGATATCGCCACCGCGGCTGGAGGTGCTTGGGCAGGTGTTTCACACGTGGTCATCTCCCGTAGCCCGCTCGGCGACGAGCACGCCCACCTGCTCGTGGACTCGCTCAACGGCGGTCAACGCGAACCCGGCGTCGGTCAGTGCGTCGGCCAGTACGCCCACGGTCGCCGGATCGTCCACGGCCGGCGAGTAGAACGGTTCTTCGGGGTCGGCCTCGCCGAACAGCATGACGTCCCCGAGCACGAACCGATCGGGGCCGAGACCAGCGATCACGTCGATCGCGTCGCGTTTCTCCGCGTCAGAGAGGTGATGCATCGCGAAGTTCGAGACGATCACGTCGACGTCCTCGTCGTCCGGCAGATTCGGCTCGCGAAACCGGCCGCGTCCGAAGTCGACGTTCTCGATTCCGTCGTCTGCTGCCTTTTTCCGGGCCTGTTCGAGCATTCCCTCGCTCACGTCCCGCCCGATCACGCGGTCGGCCGCCGACGCGAGCGCGAGCGCGAGCGCGCCCGTTCCGGTTCCGAGATCGAGCACGACATCGTCGCCGTCGACCGCCGCGTGCTCGATCACCAGATCACGGCAGTCCCGGTACTCGGGGCTGTGGTCGCCGTCGTCGTACTCCGAGGCTTTCTCGTCGAATCGAGCCGCGTGTTCCGCGACGTCGTCAGTCATAGTCGGACGTACGGGTGCCGCGCGCAAAGAAGGCTCGATCGCGTCTCGGTCACTCTTCGTCGAGCCACACGCCCGGTTCGACGAACGCGTCGCTCGCGCGCTCGCGGTTGCGCTCGGCAAGCTCGCCCCAGGCTGCCAACCCGGTCTCGATCACGTCCGCGTCGAACCCGAGCACGGCTCCGATCGCACGGAGCTCTCGCGGTGCGCGCAACTGGAGGTGGCTTTGCGGGTCGGCACTGACGACGAACGGTGCGTCGGCGTCATCGAGCAACTCCCGGAGTTTGCGGAGGTCACGCAGCGCCTGGACGCGCTCGCCCCCGTCCGCCCGGAGAACGCGTGCCAGCGACAACTCGACGTGGACGCTGTTGGTCGCAGCGGCTTTCGCGAGCACGTGGTTGAAGTCGCCGTCACCGACCATCGGGTGTGCGAGCACGTCCACCGCCGGCTGCTCGACGGCGAAGCGGTTCATCTCGACTGTCCCGCCGTGGACGGCGACGATGGTCCGGCGGTCGCGGTGGTTGCCGACGAACCCGCTCGCTCGCCCGGGGTCGTCCGCCCGGATCTCGACCCCTTCGACGACGTCGATCCCGTATTTCTCGCCGATCCGGTCGCCGTCGTATTCCGGGGATGCGTCGCCGTGATTGCGAACGACAATCCCGTCGTACCCGTATTCGCTCGCGGTGAGCGCGAGCCTGGCGACGGTCGCGTCACCGTCGGGATCGGCGTGAACGGCCTCGTAGCGCGTCATATTACAGCGATTCGAGCACGTCGCGGGCGTTCTCGACGGCGGCGTCCTTCGTGGCGGGATAGGCCTCGACTTTCGCGCGGACCGTGATCCCGTCACCGAGCCGAACGTCGCCCCCGAACGCCGCCTGCTTGTCGAGCGTCAGAAACAGTTCCGTGTTGTCGGTGACCCGCTCGTCCAGTTCCCCGAGCAGTTGCTGGCGCTGTTCGGACGGGAGTTCGCCGAGCCGGTCCAGCACGACCCGCATCGCGTCGGCGTTCTCGACTCGTGCCGAGAACACGAGGATCCGGTCGCCGTGATGGCCCTCGTTTTCCAGCCGCTGTAGTTCGAACTCCTCGGGCAACAGCGTCCGCAGTGCGTCCTCGACGCGCTTCTCGTCCTCTGTCGCGTAGCAGAACGTCCGGAGATCGATGTAGTGAAGCGGGACCGACGACATCGACAGGTTCAGTCGTCTTCGTCGTCTTCGCCGGTCTCGTCGTCTTCTTCGGCGGGTTCGAGGTTGTCCTCGGGCACACCCTGTTCCTGGCCCTCCTCGAAACTGACGACGTAGTTTGCGTCGCCGAACATCGTCTCCATCTTCTGTGTAACGGTTCCGACTTCGCCGTCGTGGTCGCTGTGTTCGTCGTGCAGAATCACACGGTCGTCTTCTTCGAAGCTCATGGACAGTCGTTCTTCGGGGCCGGTAAAAAAGGGACTGATTCGCCGTGGTCGAAGACTTATACTGCTCTCCGTGCTATGGACACGTATGATTGTCACACGCGTCGCCGGCGGTCGCTTGCAGTCACGAAGACGCTCGTCTCCCTCAGGGCGATGACGGCCGTCGACAACCTGTGGTACCTGGCCGACGAGGCCGACCAGCAGGCCGAGCAGACCCACCACCAACTACAGTCGGCCCACGACGGCATCACCGAGTTCACGAAGACGCGGTGGGTCTCACGACGGCGGTTCCGGACGGTCGCTCAGCGGATCAGCGAGAACGGCCTCCCCTACGGCGCACACGCGCTGGTGACCGACGACAACGGGGCGGTCCTGCTCGTCCGTCACCGCGACGTCGACATGTGGGTGTTGCCCGGCGGCGAAGTCGACGGCGAGGAGTCCTTCGAGGCGGCTGCCCGGCGCGAACTCACCGAAGAGGCGGGGATCGAGGCCACGTTTGACGGACTCGCATTGCTCGGGCGCGTCGAGTTCCACGGCGACGGACACACGACCTGGGGCGTATTACCGATATACGAGGCCGAGGCCGAAACGACGGAACTGACCGTCGAAGATCCCGACGGCGAGATCGTCCGGGCGCGCTGGTTCGAGACGCTCCCCGACGACGCCCGCGACCGGTCCGTCCTGCAGTCCTGGCTCGAAGACGACTAGGCGTCGTCGATCACGGCTGTCGTGAACCTCGGCGGCGACTAGACGTCGTCCGGTCGGTGCGTGACGCCGCCGCGCGAGTCGGCATTGCGCCGTCTTATCGCTGCCCTGGCCGTGCTGGCGTCGTAGCCGTACAGCACCGCGTCGGCGTGCGGTTCGACGGCGGCAGTCGCTGCCAGCAGGGGGTCGATCTCGACGCCCGCGTACAGCTCGACGCTCACGCGAGCGTCGAGACGGTCGGCGAATCCGCTCGCGATCGATTCGAGCCAGTAGGTCGTCCCGTAGCTCGTGTCGTACAGCGGGACGACGAACTCCTCGACCATCGGTTCGAGCGCCTCGAGGTCGATCCCAGACCGCTCGTAGAGATGGGCGGGATACGGATCAGGGAAAAGCCCGACGAGCAGGTCGCCGGGCACGCGCTCGCGTGCCGCCGCGACGAAGTCGGTGACGACGCTCGCACGCCAGGCCGGACGGTCAGCGTACTCGCTTGCGGCAAATCGTCGGTCGCAGCGCTCACAGTGACAGAACTCGGCCCGCGGAAAGCCGATATCGTCGAGTCGCACGTCGCCGCTCGCTCGGCCGGCGTCTCCGATCATCTTCAGCAGCCCCTCGCGGTAGGACTCGTGAGTGGGGCAGACGTACGACTGATCGAGAGTCGGGTGCTCGCTGGTCGCCGGCTGGCCGTCCCGGGAACGCGCGGCGAGTTCCGGTCGGTCCCGAATCGTCGTGTCGTCAGCGAAGCACGCGAGAGTGTTGATCCCGTCGGCCGTGGACTCGCTGGCGCGGCCGCTGGCGGATTTCTGTTCGTAGAAGGCGCGGTCGAACCCCGACCACGACAGTTCGGGTTCGTTTCGCGTGACGATGCCGACCATACCCCCACCAGGGGAGCCTGCGGCAAGTCAGTCACGCTCGAAGCAACGGACGTGCTAGTCCTTGATTGCGAGTTTGTACACCACTACGAGGGCGATCAGGGCGATCACGACTTTCGCTTTCGTAGACATCAATCGAGAAAACGACCTGCCGCGATAAAATCTTTCCCCTCGGACTTCCGTCCCACTGTCGTGTCTGACCCGAACGCCCAAGCAGATTGAAATCCACCGAAACGCCCATTGTTCATGATAATATATTATGGATAATGGCTCGGAACGGGGCGATCCCGGAGTACGTGGCAGTCGCCCTGAAGCGTGCAAACGCGGTGGTGTGGGCTGTCGACACAGACACGAAAGACGTCGTCGCGAAAGTGGGGAACATCCCCCCACTCGAGAGCGTCATTCGAGAGATAGACGACATCTCGTCGTTTTTCGAGCGCGGCGTCCATCCCGATGATCTCCCCGAGGTCGAGCCGCTGTATCGGCAGATATTCGACAGAGAGAGAACACAGTTCGGCGTCGATTTTCGGACGCATCCGGATCACTGCGGCGCGAAATGGGTACACATCGATGCGTACCTGATGGAGACTGACGGCGATCCTCTCCTGGTCGGTGTGGCATGGGACATCACCGATCGCAAACGTCGCGAGCAAGATCTCCGCGACCAGAAAGACCGGCTGGAAGAGTTCTCGGGCGTCCTCTCACACGATTTGCGCAATCCGATCGAGGTAGCCGCCGGACATCTCGAACTCGCGAAGACGAAACGCGAGGATGAACATCTCGAGGCAGTCGAGAAGTCGTTACGCGAGATGGAAGCGTTGATCGACGACCTACAGGCAGCACTCAGCGAAGGTGGGCCAGTCGTTCGGGGCGGTGCCGTCTCGGGCGTAACGACGGAGCAACTCGACCTGAAAGCGGTCGCAAGAGGGGCGTGGGAAGCTGTCGAAACGGCAGACGCGACGCTCTCCGTCGAAAAAGCGACGATCAGGGCGGATCGGTCGAGTCTGCGCCAGCTCTTCGAGAACCTCTTTCGCAACGCCGTGGAACACGCCGGTCCGGACGTGACTGTCACCGTCGGTGCACTCGACGAACAGGACGGGTTTTACGTCGCCGACGACGGCCCGGGGATTCCCGACGGCGCTCGTGACGCGGTCTTCGAAAGGGGATACTCGACTGACGACGACGGCCTCGGTCTCGGGCTGTACATTGTCTCACAGATCGCCGACAGCGCCGGCTGGACGATCACTGTCACCGACAACGACGCCGGTGGTACCCGGTTCGAAATCGCGGACGTGAGGGTTTCCTGACCGACATCCGCGTGCAGCCTGGGGTGGTCGATCAACCGGCGAGGATGTGTGCGGCCAGATCTTCGCGGATGATCGTATCGCAGTAGGCACACCGCACACCGTCTTCGAGAACCTCGAACTGTGAGTCGATCGGCTCGTTCTCGGTCGTGATGCAGTGCTGGTTGGGACATTCGAGCACGCCGACGACTTCCTCGGGGCGGTTCACGCGGTGTTTCTCGACGACGTCGTAGTCGCGGATGATGTTGATCGTCGCGGCCGGCGCGATCAGCGAGAGGACGTCGACCTCGGCCTCGCTGAGTTCCCGGCCCTCGACTTTGATGATGTCTTTGGTCCCCAGGCGGTCGCTGGGCGTGTTCATCACGATACTGATCGGCTCGCCGTCGGCACCGTCGATCCCGAGGATCGCGAGAACGTTCAGCGCCTGCCCGCCGGCGATGTGGTCGATGACGGTTCCGTTGTGGATCTTGCTGACGCGGAGTTTCTGATCGTCGCTCATCGTGTCCCCTCCAGCAGGAGATCGAGCAGTGCCATCCTGACTGGCACGCCGTTGTGCGCCTGTTCGAAGAACGTCGCGTGCTCGGTCGCGTCGACGTCGTGCGCGATTTCGTCGACCCGCGGGAGCGGGTGCATGACGGTCAGGTCGTCGCTCGCGGCTTCGAGCGTGGCGGCGTCGATCTGGTACTCGCCGGCGACTTCACGATACTCGTTTTCGTCCGGGAACCGCTCTTCCTGGATGCGCGTGACGTACAGCACGTCCAGCGACGGCAGGATCTCTTCCAGTTCCGTGTGTTCCCGAATCGTCGCGCCCTCCTCGTGAAGGTCATAGCGGACCGAACGCGGCAGTTGCAGGCTCTCAGGACTGATGAAGTGCTGGTGTGTGTCGAAATTCGTCAACGCGTGCGCGAGCGAGTGGACCGTCCGCCCGTACTTCAGATCGCCCATGATCCCGATCGACAGGTCGTCCAGCCCCGCGTTCTCCCGGATCGTGTACAGGTCGAGCAGGGTCTGCGTCGGGTGCTGACCGGCTCCGTCGCCGCCGTTCAGCAAGGGGACGTCGACGAACTCCGTGGCCATCTGTGCCGACCCTTCGCTCGGGTGGCGCATGACCAGTGCGTCCGCGTACCCCTCGACGACCCGCACTGTGTCGGCGAGGCTCTCGCCTTTCTTGACGCTCGAATACTCCACCGGCCCCATGTCGACGACGTCGCCGCCGAGTCGCTTGATCGCCGCGCTGAAACTCATCTTCGTCCGCGTGCTCGGCTCGAAAAAGAGCAAGCCGAGCAGCTTCCCGGCGTGGCGATCCGCGTAGGCCGCCGGATCGGCCGCGATCTCGGCAGCGTGATCCAGCACCTCCTCTATGTCCGCCCTGGAGAGCTGTTTCGCGCTGATGATGTGCTCGTGACGCATCGAACGTATTCCCGACGCCGACGCTCTTGAGAGTGACGATTGTTCGAGTCGTAGTCGCTCGTCCGGGCGTCAGAGTCGCAGTCGCCTGTCTGGACGCCCGGCTCGAATCCGGGGTCGACGCCGCGATCCGGAACAAGGTTAACTTTGATTACCCTTGGCAACCTATCTCTAGGTGTACGATGGATATTGCTGATATTGCTACCAGCGAATACGTCGCAGTCGACGTTGACGAACGCCTCGGGAAAGTCCGTTCGATCTTCGAGCGCGAGAATCCCAAGGGAATCATCGTGACGAACGACGGCGGCTACGAGGGCGTTATCACCCAGAAACAGCTGGTACAGTCGCACGTCGAGGACCAAACCAAAGCCAGTGCAATGACCCAGCACGCCCCGAAGATCGAGCGGACGGCGGACGTTCGCGAGACTGCCCGCGTCCTCGTCGAGAGCGGGATCAAAGTCGCACCGGTGTTCGAGGCCGATCGCCTGTGGGGCGTCGTGACCGACGACGCCATCCTCGAGGCCGTCCTGGAGAACCTCGGTGCGCTGACTGTCGAGCAGATCTACACCGAGAACGTCATCTCGATCGACCAGGGGGCACAGATCGGACAGGCGATCAACCACCTTCGCGAGAACGGGATCTCCCGCCTCCCGGTCGTAGACGAGGATGGCCGTCTTTCCGGAATGGTCACCCGCCACGACATCGTCGACGTCGTTGTGCGCGACATGGACAAGTCGACCGTCGGCGAGCGGGCGGGCGACGTCGACCGCATCCTCGATCTGCCGATCTACGACGCGATGAGTAGTCCCGTCGAGACGACGACGCTCGACGCGTCGGTCAAAGACGCCGTCGAGACGATGCTCGACAACGACTACGCGGGACTGGTCGTCACGCCTGAAGAGGACCCGTCGCTCGTCGCGGGCATCATCACCAAGACCGACGTCCTCCGGGCGTTGACGTTCACCGAAGAGAACCACATGGACGTCCAGATCACCAACATCAATCTCCTGGACACGATCTCGCGTGAGGACATCCGGATCGGCATCGAGGAAGTCGCCGACAAGTACCAGGACATGCAGGTTCACCACGCACACGTGCGGTTCCACGAGCACAAGGAGAAGCTCCGCGGGACACCGCTGATCCAGTGTCAGATCCGTCTGCGAACCAACAAAGGACAGATCCCCGGATCCGGTGAAGGATACGGCGCGGAGACCGCGTTCAACGTCGCACTCGACAAACTCCAGCGGAACGTCCTCGAACGGAAAGGGATCGAAAGCGACGAGGAGTACCGCGGACAGGTGCTCCGGAAACTCGGCGAACTGTAAGCAGCGTTCCTGTCGGGCACTCGCCTCGGACCCGACGTCCGATCGGTGGTCGAGGTCGAAACACTTACTTCCCCGAATCACGGAATAGCGGGTATGAGCTCTAGCGATAGCGGCGGACTGATGTCCAGTGCCGGCCTCGTCCGGTACTTCGACGCCGAAGACCGAAACGCGATCACGATGGACCCTCGATCCGTGGTCGCGTTCGGCGCGATGTTCGGCGTGCTCGTTCTCGTCCTGAACGCGCTGTAATCGCAACCGCGGCGTTTTCAACCTCGGGCCGCGAATCGAACACCGATGAATCGGACTCGCAGTACTGACTTCGTCCTATCGACACATGAGTGACACGTCCCGTGTGAAGATCCGGGGGATCTATACGACCGCATTGACCCGCCTGCTCGCGAGCGAGGGGTTCGAGATCGTCCAGCCCTCGCCCCCGATCGAAGACCGCTTCGATCGGGCGTTCGACCTCGCTCCGGCGGAGGCGACGCTGTTCGCGAGCGACGATCGACAGGGCGTCGGCGTCGTCGGACCGGCCGCCCCCGAGGTACGAGCGTCACTCGCCGCGATCGACGTGGACACGCTGGCCTGGCGCGATCCGGCCGCCCGCGGTTCGGTCTGGGACGCGACGATCGCCGAGACGAACAGCGGCGGTGCGTTCGTCGACCTGGGCGAGCGCTCGGGCTTTCTGCCGTTCTCGAACACCGACGACCACGTCGATACGGGCGACACCGTCCGGGTACAGGTAGTCGAACCCCGGCCGCCCTGGGACGACGGCCGGCCGGTCGTGGATTCGACGGTGCGCGTCCAGCGCCCGCTGGTCACGCTCGTTCGAGACGGAGCGGTCGACAGTCGCGGCAGTCCGGAACTCGCGGATCTCCTCTCGACCGAGCCACCGGAAGGCTGGCGCGCGAAGTGGAGTCGCGCTGCCGACGACGCCGGCCTCGACGCCCTCGGCGACGCGCTGGAAACCGCCGTCGAACGCGCCGAAGAACTCGACGACGCCCTCGATGAAACGGAGCCGACCGGGGAGACGCCCCGGACCGTCTTCGAGGGACAACCGACAGTCTGGGCGTGGTTCGGGCGCGAATCGCGCTTCGAACTGGACGACCACCGGGACGCGGTGACGACGACGATGACCGGCCACCACCGGATCAAGGCCGGCGACGAGCGCGCGAGTGCTGCCGTCGACTTCGTCGAGGCCGTCTGTGACGGCGACGGCGAGTTCCCCTTCGAGGCCGTCTCTCGGCAGTTCGGCCCAACGGAAGGAGACACGGTCGCAATCGACCACGGCAAGCCCGCGGGCCACTGTATCCGTCTCGGTCGGGGCAAGGTGACTGAGTACGACCCTTCGGGGACGGTCTGGGTCGAACGCGAGATGTCCCCCGGCGGCACCTACGACGGACTCGGGATCGAGCGACGGGCCGGCGACGTCGCCCGGACGAAGTTCACCGAGGGCAAGTGGTGGTATCCGACGATCTATAAGGGCGCGGACGGCGAGACGCGCGGCACCTACGTCAACGTCTGCACGCCGGTCGAGATCTTCCCCGGGAGCGTCAGGTACGTCGACCTGCACGTCGACGTCCTCAAACACGCCGACGGCACGGTCGAACGGGTCGACGACGACGAACTCGACGCGGCCGTCGAGGCGGGCGACGTGTCCGAGAAACTGGCGACGAAGGCGCGCTCTGTCGCCAGTGCCGTCGAGAACGCGCTGTCCTAATCCGACCGGTGAACGTTTCGAGCAGAGCGGTACTGCTGGCTACATCGATTCACGAGGCCCCGACGTGCCCATGGCTACTCGTTTCGGTTCACCGTGGTCACGTCCTCCCACGACGACTCTCCGAAGAACGACTGGAGTGCCATGAGGACGCCGACGTACGTGCCGATCGCCACGAGCACGATCGAAACGACGACAGCGAGTATCAGCTCTCCCAGTGGATTGATGCCGTACAGCTGGAGGGCGAGCATATCTCATGTTCAAGATACCGATTCTTGAATGTTACCCCGCGCACGGTGGCGCGGGGAATCCTGCTCTCACGAGACGAGACTTCCTGTTTCCACGACGTGACTTGCAGACACTTCATGGATGTCATCCGTGTCCGTAGCGTTAACGAGAGCTTTGCTCTCGTTCGCACACCAGAAACTCGAAGAGTTTCTGGGGACGGTCACAGTCTCGACAGGCGTTTCTTCGGGCCATCCCAGCCCTAATGCAGCAAATCCACGCTTGAGGACGTTCATCGCCGCATTCGCATCTCTATCTGTTTCGAACCCGCACGCTGGACAGGAGTGGTCCCTGACCCAGATCGGCTTCGCCGTCTCCACGCCACACCGGGCGCACGCTTTCGTTGTCCCCTCGGGTTCGACCTGCACGACGTGACACCCGTACAGGTCGGCCTTGTATTCGAGTAAGGTGATGAATTGTCGCCACGCCGCGTCCTGTTTGTTGCGACTGTTGTGCGACTGCTCCAACATCTCCGTGACGTCTAAGTCCTCGACAAACACCGCGTCGTACTCACGGACGAGACACGTCGTTATCTTGTGCTGGTAATCCAGCACTTTGCGACGAATTCGACGCTTCACCGTGGCGACCTGCTTGCGTTGGTTCTCCCAGTTGTTCGACCCCTTCTCCTTCCGTGAGAGGGTGCGTTGCTCGCGGCGCAGACGCTCGTATTCGTCTTCGAGATCGAGCCACTCCACGGTTGTGCCGTCCGAGGTGTGGATGTAGTTGAGAATGCCGAGGTCGATACCGACGCTGTTGCTCGCGTCCAGCGAGTCCATGTCGGGCTTCTCGGAGAAGGCAGCATCTGTTTCCAATCCGAAGGAGACGAACCACTCGCCGGTCGTCTCCTTTTTGATCGTGGCGTGGTCAGGGATTGGACGCGAGTAGCTGATTTTCACCCAGCCGATCTTACTGAAGCGGACGTAGGCGTCCGTGTCGTGGCCCCTCTTTTCATCGAGGTCGAAACCACTCTGGTTGTACGTCACACTTCGATAATCACTGGGCGCTTGGCGTGTGAGCCGACCGACGTTGTACCCCTTCTCCTTGAGTTTGCTCAGGGCGGTGAGATTGTGGTGGAAACGGGCGACGGTGGCTTGGGCGGCTTTCGAATGCAGTTCACCAAATATTGGCCACCGCTGTTTCCACTCGGGGAGGTTGTTGTTCTGGTCGTACTCGCTTGGCTTGTCGTCCGCTGGGCTGTTCTCGTACTCCTAGCGGACGTGGTTGTAGAGTTGGCGATGCACATCGAGATGGTGTTCCAGCCGCTCCGCTACCTCGTCTGTCGGGTAAGCTTGGTAGCGGTGACTGTACTCCATCGCTGTCTATTGATTAGCGAGATATCGACTTAATGGTTGGTATCTTGGTGTGACGGCTTCATCCCCGACCACGGTGGGTCGGGGTATTCGCCTCGATCTTTATATAAACCGCTCGCCTGCCGTACTGTTCACGGGTCGGCTGACGGCCTCTCGCGTTGAGCCACGAGGCGTTGTCGTGATCTCTCGGGATCGAACGCGCACCCCGCCTGGTGAGAGTGCTGTGTCTGATCGCCTCGCAAGCGCATCTAGGGGGACATCACTTTTTTTGATACACCTCGAATTGCCGTTATGGACAGGTCTCGCCGCGAGTATCTCGCTCGACTCGGCTCGCTGGCAGGAGGTGCTATCGTCGGCTCTGTCGCTGGCTGTGTCAGTGATACGCCCGAGGGCACGGCAACAGAGAGGACGACGACGGCGCGATCACCGCTCGTCGAAGACTGGCGTCGAACGTTCGAGCAGTCGTGGCCCTCCTTTGACCTGATCGGACGACTCGCCGTCTCCGGCAGTGTTCTGGCGACGGCGGGACTCACACATGCCGAGACAGACGCTGGCGAGAGTTACTGGATCCCGTGGATCGAAGGATTCGACACCGATGGGACGCAGCAATGGCAGTACCTATATGAACCGTCGACGGGCGAGCCAATTGTCGATGGGGACGAACGGAGGGCCAACGGATGGGGGGTTTTCGGCCTCAAACAGTACGATGGGGGGTTCGTCGCCGGATTGCGGCCGCTGAGGTCGAGAGAAGAGGCCGAAGAGCCCGTCCTCGTCCGACTCGACGGAGACGGCACTGAACGATGGTCGCGTCAAGTGCCGACGGCGACGCTTAGTCCGTACCGGAATGGAGACCTGTTCGTGATCGCGTCGCCCGGGGACCGCAAGCCGAAGATATACGTCCCGTCGAACGAACCCGATGGCGCTGGTCACATACGAATCACCGTTGTCAGACTCGGCGGGACTGTCGCGAACCAGTACGTCGTCAACACCGAGACGTTCGGCAGAGTCGATACGATCAAGACCAACTCGAATGGAACGCTAGCTCTCTTCGGACGAGATCGAAGTGACGATGAGCTGGTGTCGATAGCCGAAGTGAGTCCGAACGGATCGATACAGCGGGAAGCGACGATCGGATCGAACTGGTCGATGCGATATCCGGAACCGATCTCGGCGCCCGACGATTGCTCCGTGCTCGCGGTCAACTCGGTGACCCCGGCCTTTTTCGCCTACACCGATGTCGTTGAGTTGAGTGAAACCTTCTCGGTCGTTCGACGCTGGCGGTTCGACGGATGGAACATCGCAAATATCACGTGTGAAAGCCCGTTTGCCCCCTCTGATGGATTCATACTGACAATGCGACCCGCCGGCGAGAACGCGTCCAGGCCACCGGGCGCATCGTTCGTGGCCATCGACGGTAATGGCGAAATATCGTGGCGTTCCAACGGTGCACAGGCAGAACAGTTGCCTGAACAGGCAGACCAGTTGCCCCGATTCAGTGACGCGGTGGTAGCAAACGAGCAGTTGTTCGTCGGGGGAGCGACACCCGACCACCAAGCGCTGCTGGTCACATACTCGCCAGCAGCGGGGACCTCATCGATCGAGTAGGATCGACTGAGGATCTCGTGAGATCAGTCTCGAAGGACAGTCATTCCCGCTGGTCGTGTCCAGTCGACTGCAGTTCGACGATAGCTCGTTCGAGTGTGGGTGGTTCTAGAAGTTTATGCTGAATCCGCCGTCGCGACCGCCGCCGTCGTTGGTGGGCAGGTTCGGGACGAGCCACGAGAGGAACGCGTCCGGGCTGCGCGTCTGCAACCACACGGTTCCCGGGCCGGAAAACTCACAGACGAACCCTTCGCCGCTGAACAGCGTCGACTTCAGCCCGCCGACCTTCCGGACCGAAAAGTCCGTGGATCCCTCGAACGCGACGATGTGGCCCGTATCGACGGTGTAGGACTCGCCGGGGCCGAGTTCGCGGGACTCGATCGCGCCGTAACTGGAGAGAAACGTCGATCCGGTGCCGGTCAACTCGAGCAGGAACAGCCCTTCCCCGCCGAAGAAGGTCTTGCCGCCGCCGAACTCAGTATCGATCTCGACGTCGGGCTGGGCGGCGACGAACGACCCCGACTGGACGTACAGCGTCTCGTGGTCCAGCCGGTAGTGTTCCACGTCGCCCGGCAGCGGCGGCGCGAGGGTCACGTGGCCCGGCTGTTCTGCGGTGAAGGTGTTCATGAAAAACGATTCCCCGCCGAAGGCCTTGCGCTTCAGCGAGCTCAACATGCCGCCGCTCGCGCCGGTCTCGATCTCGATGCCGTCCGTGTGACTGACCATCGCTCCGGCCTCGGCGCGGAGCTGTTCCCCCTGGTTCAACTCGGCCGTGATTAGCGCGTACGACGGGCGATGTTCGATATCGTACTCCATACCGGTTGCTCTCGCGACAGGAATATAGGTGTTACCCGAATTACCAGTCAGACCCGGACGCAGTGGTGTTGTAGGACTCCCTTCAGTGTCCGGATCACCGGGCCGGCGGAACGAGCAGGACGTTGCTGTCCGCCCTGGCCGTGACGTCTTCGGAAGTGCTCCCCAGGAGAAGTCTGCGCAGCCGGCTGCGTCCCCGGCCGCCGAGGAGGATCGTCGTCGGATCGATCTCGTCCTCGACGTCCAGGATCTCCTCGACGGCTTCCCCTTCGCGGATCATCGTCGTCGTCTCGATCCCCTTCTCCCGGAGCGATCCGGCCATCGATTCAAGGCGCTCCTCGGCGTCTTCGACTTCCTCGCCGCCAGCACGGCGCTCCGGCGGTGCGACGTGCAACAGCGTCGCCTCGTGGGTCGCCGTTCTCGTCCGGTTGAACTGCTCGAACGCCCGCTCGGCGTTCTCCGAGAAGTCAGTCGCGTACAGCATGCGCCGAAAGAGGTGCTTGTTCGCGACCTCCGGCGATCCGTCGCGTTCGACGATCCGCTGCACCAGCAGCGGGCTGACGGCCGTCCGGGCGAGATTTTTGACCGTGCTCCCGATGAATCGCTGCTTGAGCGGGCTCTGCCCCCGCGAACCTGCGATGATGAGGTCGGCATGAACCTGCTCCGCCAGGCCGTTGATCCGCCGATGTGGCGTCCCACGGACGACGTGGATATTGACGGTGAACCCCTCCGATTCGAGCTGTGCCTTCTGGCGTTCGAGGCCTTTCTTCGTTCGACCCCCGATGTCACTGCCGGGCATCCCCGCCGTGACGTTGGGGCTCGTCACCGTGATCAGGTCGATCTCCTCGATCCCGTATCGTCCGAGACACTCCAGACACACCCGCGAGTCGATCGCCGTGTCGATCGCCGAGGACAGGTCCGTCGCGTATACTGCGCGCATATTCCCCCTAGTATCTCCGTTGTAATAGTATTGTTGGTACATTCCAATATTACACAATATTGTAGTCAGTGGCTACGAACCGCAGAAAATCAAGGGGAAGCGGAGGGGGCAGTCAAACAGAGAGGGCAGACAGCAGTCGCGATCAGTCGGCAATGGAGACACTTGCGTCGGTCTGCTGGCGGTAGGAGCGCCAGTAGCCCTGCGCGTACGCGCCGAGGAACATCCCGCCGATCGCGACCAGGATCGGGTAGTTGCCGATCCCGACGCTCGCGTAGGCGGCACCGGGACAGATCCCGGAGAGGCCCCAGCCGACGCCGAAGATCGTCCCGCCGACGACGACGTTGCGGTCGAAGGATTTGACGCGCTTGCGGAAGACGTCACCCGTCAGCGGCGCCCGGTCGAACATTCGCGGGACCACGGCAAACGTGATGGCTGAGACGACCGCGCCACCTCCCATCACGAACAGCAGGCCGAAGTCCTCGAACTGCAGGAAATCGAGCACGACCTCCGGGCGAGCCATCTGACTCAGGCCGAGACCGAAGCCGAAGATCAGCCCGCCGAGGAGGACGACAGCGTGGAACGCCGGCGAGCGGTCGCTCATGGCGACACCCCCAGTGCGGCGACGAGCTGTGCGGTCCCGATAGCGAACGCCAGGAACGTCGCGACGTTCACGAAGGAGGTGTTCGAGCCCGAGCCGATGCCGCAGACGCCGTGGCCCGAGGTACAACCCTTGCCCAGGCGTGTCCCGACGCCGACCAGAATGCCGCCGACGAACAGCCGCCACAGCTGGACCTCGGTCGTCCAGCCGCCGGCCCCGAGCGTCAGCGCGTAGACGGCCGCGCCGGCGACGATCCCGACGGTGAAGACGACTCGCCAGTCGCGCGAGGCCAGGTACTTGGGCTGGTTGAACCGCGAGACCGACGAGACGTACGACCACGTCGACTCGAGGAACGTGCTCGCGCCGGCGATGATGCCCGTGGCCGCGTAGATCACTGCGACGCCGAGCCCGATCAGCAGCCCACCGGCGGCGTAGTGTGCGATGCCGTTGGGAAACAGCGCCTCGACCGTGATCTGGAGTGGTTCAATCGTCATCTGCGTCGCCATCCACGCCTGCTTCGGTGGCGTCTCTCTGCCCGTCCACTGGACTGCCCAGGAACCGTTCGAGCCCCGGGGGACCGACGATACTCACATCACCGTCCTCGTCGAGTACGAATGGCTTGGTCATGATCACCTGCTTGTACCCTTCCGTGCTACTAAAACGTTTGGATAGTAATTCATATTTGTGGCAATATTGTGCAGAAAAATGTCACCGATATTTCTATTCGAAGGCCCTTAAAACACCCAAAATTTCTGGTTTTGGGTTGAATCCGTAGGGATAGATATGTGCAGTTTTCACCGATCAATACTCTTTTGTATTCGGCACCTGTATTGCGCAGTACACCCAATACAACCATGACACAGGAGTTCACAGCTGCCGAGACGCTCGACGTGCGAGGCGAGAACTGTCCGATGCCGGTCGTCAAGACCAAGCAGGCGATCGACGACCTCGAAAGCGGCGACGTGCTCGAAGTGCTGGCCACCGATCCGGGGAGCGAGAGCGACCTCGGCGGGTGGGCCGACTCGACAGACGGCGTAGCACTGCTGGAGCAGGGTCAGACCGAAATGGACGGCGTGACCGTCTACACCCACTACGTGCGCAACGAATAAACGATGAGCACAGACAGCCAATCCAGCGAGGACGAGGCGTTGC
Organism: Halapricum hydrolyticum; assembly: GCF_025517535.1. NCBI lineage: Archaea > Methanobacteriati > Methanobacteriota > Halobacteria > Halobacteriales > Haloarculaceae > Halapricum > Halapricum hydrolyticum. Next base: position 294,173 of record NZ_JAOPKC010000001.1, on the reverse strand, counting down.
CGTCACGGGAGACACTCCAGGAGCGCATCGAACAACTCGAAGCGCAGGTAGCCGACCTCGAAGACGACGACAGCAAGAAGATGTCTATCATCGCGACGAAGGGGTCGCTGGACATGGCTTACCCGCCGTTGATCCTGGCGAGCACGGCCGCGGCGTTCGGGTGGGAGGTGACGGTCTTCCACACGTTCTGGGGACTGGATATCCTCCACGAAGAGCGTTCCAGGGACCTGAAAGTCAGTGCCGTCGGCAACCCCAGCATGCCGATGCCCAACGCGCTGGGGGCGTTCCCCGGCGGTGACCGCCTCGCGACGTGGTACATGAACCGCGAGATCGAGGACAACGGGACCGCGACGATCGAAGAATTGATCGATACGAGCCTCGAGATGGGCGTCGATCTGCAGGTGTGTCAGATGACCGCCGATCTGTTCGGGTACGACACCGACGAGTTCTACGACGGCGTCACGACCGACGTCGGCGCTGCGACAGCGTTGCGGGACATGGCCGACGCCGACATCCAGCTGCTTGTGTGATACAGATGCTGGAACGGTCAGGACTCCGTTTCGGCTACCCGGATCGTCGCGGCCACGTGTTCGGGCAGTGAGACTCGTGCCCCATCCTCGAGTTCGACCTCGATCAGCCCGATCGGCGGCACGTCGACGACCGTGAGCGTCGTTCCGGGCACGATCCCGACGTCCGAGAGGTAGTCGAGTTCGTCCGGATCACGGTCCCGAACGCGAGTTACTTCGACTGTGTCGCCCTCGTGACACTCGCTGAGGGCCGTTCCAGCGCACTCCTCGAGCGGTTCCAGCGCGTCACTGGGGATCGGATCGCCGTGCGGATCGACATCGGGATCGTCCAGCCGTGCCGCAACGCGGCGCTCGAATTCCTCAGAGATGTGGTGTTCGAGCCGATCGGCCTCCTCGTGGACGTCGGTCCAGTCGAAGCCGAGTTTCTCGGTGAGATACGTCTCCAGCAGGCGGTGATGGCGGATCACCTCCGTCGCGATCGTCTCACCCTCCGCGGTGAGCCGAACCCCCTTGTACTTCTCGCGTTCGACGAGCCCCCGCTCTTCGAGTTTCTCCATCATGCTCGTGGCCGTAGGCGGCGTCACGTCCATGCTCTCGGCGATCGTCGACGTCGAAACGGGCCCCTCCGTCTCGCGCTGGTGTTCGTGGATCGCCTTGAGGTAGTCCTCCATCTCGGGGCTGAGCATCTACTCGAATCTCGGGCGACCGGCAAAATAAACCTGGCTCTCCGGGCGACTACAACAGGTCCTGCTCTTCGAGTTGCGCCATCACGTCGTCGACGAACGACTCGACGTCGTCGTACGGGAAGTTTCCACTGCCGAGTTTCGTGTTCAACTCCATCGCCGTCATCGAGAACTCACCCGACTCGAAGGTCGTCCCCGGCCCGTTCGGCAGCGCCGGGACGAGGTCCATCGGGCTGGAAATCGGATAATCCGCCCCCTCGAAGGCGTCGATGAGCTGTTCGCGCAGGTCGTCGGTGTCTACCATGACGTGCGCCACGTTGGAAGACGATCCTCAAAAACCATTCGCGTTTTTACCTGCCCGACATACGGGAACGAACATTATTTGTTTCGGACAGGCTATATTGTGCGCATGTCCGAACTGGAAGACGAGCGATTCTACGAGGCGCACGCGGATTTCTGTAGCGTCTGTTCTAACGCGAATCGACTGAAGATCCTCGACGTGCTCAAGGACGGCGAGCAGTACTCCGTCTCCGATATCGAGCGTCTCACCGGCATCTCACAGTCGACGGTCTCCCAGCACCTCAAGCTCATGCGCGACCGGGGGATGGTCGTCCGCGAGCGCGACGGGGTGAACAACTACTATTCTGTGGCCGACGAACGCATCGTCGAAGGTGTCGAGACAATCCGAGAAGTCGTCCGAGAACAGGTGGAAAGGTAAGATCGTTCACAGGATCATACTGTTGGCTGGTCCGGCCCGTTCGTGCGCTCCCAGCGGTTGGCGCCCCGCCACGTCGAGACTTTTCGAAACATGTACGCCAGCAGGAGCAGCGCGGCTCCGGCGGCGATCGCGCCGATCCCGAGAAGTGCGCCGAAGACCGAGAGGACGAGGCCGATCCCTGCCACGATCAGCAGACAGCCGAGCGACGAGCCGGCCGTACACGGGCACACTCCCAGGCGGTCGACGACCAGTCGCCTGCAGGGATTCGAGAGGCCGCTACGTTCGACGATAGCCTGTCTGAAGCGACGTTCGTCCAGCATCGTCGTCGGGATCTCGTAGGACGCGTCGTCGGTCTCGATCGCGATCGACCTGTTTACCATCCCGTGACACTGCAGTCCCGTGATCTCCTCGTGTCCGAGCGCAAATTCGAGTGGCCCCCCGCTCTCTGCGATCGGTCGTACATATACTCCGCTCTCCGTGACGGCGATCGCTGTATCCGGTTCCCCGCACTGCCGGTCTCCCGCTACGTGCTCCTCATAGAGGGTCTCCGAGTCGAATCGGGGTGTGGTGGGTGATGACATATTATTTCCCCATTCTAATATTACGATATCCTAATATAAAGGCGTTTCCGACGCGAAAAGGGAGAGAGGGAACGAAAGGAAGGATATGCCGGACAGAGGTTACCGCTGCCGGGGAGAGAGCGGTTCTCCGCGAAGCAGCGACGGTCGTCAATACGAGGGGTGTTCTTCGCGGTTCCCTTCGCGTTTGTTGAGGACGCGCGCGAGCGTGAACAGCAGGTCCGAGAGCCGGTTGAGATAGACGATCGCTTGTTCGTTGACCTCGGGCTGCGATCCGGCGAGTTCGACCGCGCGACGCTCGGCACGCCGACAGACCGCCCGCGCGTGATGGAGTTGCGATCCTGGTTCGGACCCGCTGGGGAGGACGAACTGCTCCAGCGGTTCGAGTTCAGCGTCGAACTCGTCAATCCAGTCTTCGACCTGGGTGACGTGCGATTCGGAGACAACCGGGTCGTCCTCCGAGGGTTCGGGCGTCGCGAAATCGGCCTGTACGACGTGCAGGTGGTTTTGCACCTCGCGCAGGCATTCTTCGATGTCCTCGTATGCGACGGGTCGGACGACGCCGACGAGCGCGTTGACCTCGTCGACGGTCCCGTAGGCTTCGATCCGGGGGCTCGATTTCGACACCTGAGACATGTCCCGCAGGTCGGTCAGTCCGTCGTCGCCACGGCCGGTGTATATCTTCATACACTGTCGTTCGGACGTGTCGAGCATAAAAGGTCGTTCCGCTGCTCGACGACCTTGCTGTGGTGGTGCGGGATTTTAAGTTGTTCAAGAAGCTACAGCATAATATGTCGATTTCGCAGAAGCGAGCCTGTCCGTCGTGCGGAGAGCAACAATCGTTCATACAGGTAGCGTCGACGAATCTGAACATCGGTGAGAAGACCAAGTGGCGCTGTCAGGAGTGCGGCTACCGGAGCGTTCGGATCGGGTCTACTGTCGATACGGCGAACGCGTAGTCGTGTCTCCGAGAGTCAAACTACAAGTTCGTGACTCTCGTAGCTATCGCTAATGGCCGAAACAATCACTGTCTTGCTCGTCGACGAAGACACGGACGTGCTCGAACTGACCAAGACGTTTCTAGAGCGCGAAGACGACGCCATCGAGGTGACGACCGAGACGAGCGCGCCGGACGCGCTCGAACGACTCGAGTCCGAGCCGTTTGACTGCGTCGTCAGCGACTACTCGATGCCATCGATGTCCGGCATCGAGTTCCTGCAGGAGGTCCGCGAACGCGTCCCTGGTCTGCCGTTCTTCTTTTTCACTGGGAAGGATCGCGAGGAGATAAAAACCGAGACCGACGATATCGAGATCGCCGGCCACATTCAGAAGGGGACCGGCACCGAGCGGTACAGCGAACTCGCCAAAGAAATCCGGGCAGCCGTCGAGCGGTCTTGACTTCCTCCCCATCCGTGAAAACGCGAAGCGTTTTCAGTTGTGGTTCGAGACGCACGCGTCTCGTCAGAGACTTCGTCTCTCGAACGACAGCAAGACGCGAAGCGCCTTGCCATGCCGGTGAACTACCCCTGCCTACTCACTCGCGGCGATAGCCGCTCGTTCCTTGAGGCAGGCGCTTCCTGCTTCCAAGACGCGCTTTGTACTCAGCACGGCCGCGGAGAGTTATCACCGATAGGGGGTTTCAACGAGGCCAGCGAACACTATCACAGAGATGATCGTGATGATTTCCAACCCGTGATAATCGGGAAGAGTATAAAACCTGCCCAGCACGTACGCGTTTGTAGGAACCCCCACGATCCGCGATATCGGGATGGAATCGCGGCCGTGGGACGACCAATACGAGGCGATACCAATGTGTCTAGGCATACCGGGTCAGATCACGGAGATCGATGGGTCAGAGGCGACAGCCGAGTTCTGGGACGTCGAGAAGACAGTGCGGATAGACATCGTCGACGAGGACGTCGAAGTCGGCGACTACATCCTCAACCACGCGGGGTTCGCGATTCGAAAGATTCCCGACGACGAGGTCGAGGAGACGATGGAGATCTACGAGTCGTTCCTCGAAGGCGACGAGGACGAAGCGCTCGAAGAGATCGGCGGCGGACCCGACGAACAGCTCGGAATCGGGGGTGATTAGATGGCTGTCGAGAGCGGCGAGCCGGATCTGCAGTTTCGCGATCCCGAGAAGGCCGAACAGTTGACCGACAAGCTGGAGGCCCTGATGGACGACATCGACGGGCGCGTGACGATTATGCACGTTTGCGGGAGCCACGAACAGGCCATCGCGAAGTATGGCCTGCGAAGCCTCCTTCCCGATGGGCTGACGATCCGGATGGGGCCGGGCTGTCCCGTGTGCGTGACCGACATGCCCGAGGTCGACGAGGCAGTCGAACTCGCCGAGGACGGAAAGATCGTCGCGACCTACGGGGACATGCTCCGTGTCCCCGGGACTGAGAAGAGCCTCGACGACGCCAAGGCCGACGGCGCGGACGTGCGCGTCGTCTACTCGGCCAGCGAGGCTGCCGAGATCGCCGAAGAGGAAGACAGGGAGGTCGTCTTCTTCGCGACCGGCTTCGAGACGACCGCGGCCCCGACCGCGGCGGTCCTGACTGCCGATCCGCCGGAGAACTTCTCGATTCTCTCCGCACACAAGTACGTCCCGCCAGCGATGGAGGTCGTGGCCGAACTCCCGGACACGGACGTCGACGGCTTCCTGGCAGCGGGCCACGCCGCGACGATCACCGGCTACGGGCTCTTCGAGGAGTTCGTCGAGGACTACGAGGTGCCGACCGTCGTCGGCGGATTCGAGCCGATCGACATCCTGTTCGGGCTGGCGCAACTGCTCGAGTTCATCCGCGACGACGAGCCCGGACTGGCAAACGCCTACCAGCGGTGTGTCACCGAAGCAGGGAACGTTCCCGCGAAGGAGGCGATGTGGGACGTCTTCGAGACCACCACCGGCGAGTGGCGCGGGATCGCGGAGATCCCCGACGCGAACCTCGTCTTGCGCGAGGAGTACAAGCAGTACGACGCACGCGAGCGGTTCGACATCGACGTCGACACCACCAGTTCCAACCCACTAACCGAGGAGTGTCTCTGTGGGGATATCATGGCCGGCAAGGCCGATCCCGACGAGTGTGAACTGTTCGGCGAGGAGTGTACGCCCCAGGACCCAGTCGGCGCCTGCATGGTTTCCAGCGAGGGACCATGCAAGATCTGGCTCGAATACGGCGGCCAACCGGACATCTAAACCATGAGTGACGAAGACGAGGTCATCACCGAGGCCCACGGCGCCGGCAGCGGACAGATGCGGAAGCTGATCGAGGAGCTGGCCGTCTCGCGGTTCGAGAACGGGAACGCCGAGACCGACGTACCGCTGGAGGCGCTCGACGACGGGTCGGTCCACCGGCTGGCCAACGGCGGCGAGTCGGTGGTCGTGACGACCGACAGCCACGTCGTCACGCCGCTTTTCTTCCGCGGTGGTGACATCGGCCGGCTCGCGGTCGCCGGGACGGTCAACGACCTGGCGATGATGGGCGCGACCGAGCCAGTCGCGCTGACCTGCTCGCTGATCGTCGAATCCGGGACACCGGTGAAGACGGTCGAGCGCGTCATGGATTCGATGCGCGAGACGAGCGTGGAGGCCGGCGCGCCGATCACGACCGGCGACACGAAGGTGATGGGCAGCGGCGAGATCGACACGCTCGCGATCAACACGACGGGCGTCGGTATCGTCCCACAGGGCAGGCACGTCCCGGACGCCGGGCTCTCGCCGGGCGACAAGTTGATCGTCACCGGGACGGTCGGCGATCACGGCATCTCGCTGCTCTCGGAACGCGAGGGCTTCGACTTCGAGGGCGACCTGGAAAGCGACGTCGCGCCGGTCAACGACCTCGTGGCGGCCGCGATGGACGCCGGCGAGATCACTGCGATGAAAGATCCCACCCGTGGCGGGCTCGCGACCTCGCTCAACGAGATGGCGAGCAAGAGCGGCGTCGGACTCGAGATCGACGAACGGTCGATCCCCGTCTCCGGAGCGGTCGCCTCGGCCGGCGAAGTCCTCGGCATCGAGCCGCTGAACGTCGCCAACGAGGGGAAGGTCGTCATGGGCGTCGAACGCGAGGACGCCGAGGCAGTGCTGGAAGCTATCCGGACCCATCCCAAAGGCAAAGACGCCGCGATCGTCGGTGAGGCGGTCGACGAACACGCCGGACGAGTGATCCTGGACACCGGCTTCGGGAACCGCTATCTGACCGAACCCGAGGGCGAGCAACTCCCACGGATCTGCTGACATGCACGAGTTCTCCATCGCGAGCCAGATCCTCGATACTGCCCGCGAACACGCCGAAGAAAAAGGCGCAGTCCGCGTCACGCGCCTCGAAATCGAGGTCGGAGAGGCCAGCCACGTCAACCCCCGCCAGCTGGAGACCTGCATGGAAGCGGCCAAGACCGGCACGATCGCAGCGGACGCGACAGTCGAGATCGAGACGGCCGCCCCCCACGCCGAGTGTGCGTGTGGCTGGAGCGGTCAGCCGGACGTCGCCAAGAACGCGCTGGTGTACGCACCCGACCTGACCTGCCCGGAATGTGGCGATCGGATCGACCTCGCCGGCGGCGACAGCTGTCGGCTGATGAGTCTGACCGTCAGCGATGAGGACCCGACTGGCGAGGGATCGACTGGCGGGGACCCAACTGGCGAGGAGCCGGACGAGGAATCGACCGACGAGAGCACACAGACCGAGACAGCATGACCTACAACCACACCTACGACAGTCCACTGCAGGACGCGATCGGACGTATCGTCGACAGGCTGGTCGACGCCAGCCGGGGCACGCCGGTCGGCCCGGCGAAAGCCCACCGGTTCGGCCACGGGGATCACGATCACGACGCCGACGACGCCGAGGCCGACATCCTCGAACAGTTCGCAGAACAGGCCGACGACCTCCACGAGCAGATCGTCCACGAGCACGGGATCTTCGTCGCGGAGTTTCTGGGTGCGACCGGGGCAGGGAAAACGCGCCTGATCGAACGCCTGATCGACCGCGCGCCGGAAGAGGAGACCATCGGCGTCATCGTCGGCGACGTCGCCGGAGAGGACGACGCGACGCGGTTCCGCGAGCGCGGTGCCGAGGTCGCGAACGTCAACACCGGCAAGGAGTGTCACCTCGATCCCGGCCTCGTCGAGGACGCTCTCACGGAGTTCGATCTCGACGCGCTCGACACGCTGTACATCGAGAACGTCGGAAACATGGTCTGTCCGGCGGACTTCCCGCTGGGCGCGCAGGCCCGCGTGCTGGTCGTCTCGACGACCGAAGGCGACGACGTCGTGCGAAAACACCCGTTGCTCTTCCAGGCCTGTGACGCGACGGTCATCAACAAGACCGATATCGCCGATGCGGTCGGCTCGGATCTGGACCTGATGGAATCGGACGTCCGAGACATCGTCCCCGGCATGGAGGTCTTCCGGACCGACGCCGAGCACGGCGAGGGGGTCGACGACCTCGCGGCGTTCCTCGAAGACCGCGGACACGCCCACGCACACGACCACGCCGCCTACGTCGAGAAGACGGCTGGTCACGGACATGCCCACGATCACGGCGAACACACGCATACACACGATTGAGCGGGGGCCGTCAACGAATCCCGGCAACGTGAGACACGGGGCGCAGTTTCTTTGGTGTCGACCACGGTGCTACGAACGATGAGTGACGAGCGAACGCGCGCGGCCGTGACCGTCACCGGCGTCGTTCAGGGCGTCGGCTTCCGACCGTTCGTCTATCGGACCGCCGTCGACAACGACCTCGGCGGCTGGGTCAAAAACACCGGTGACGCCGGCGTCGAGATCCGTCTCGAAGGCGGTCGCGAGGCGATCGATTCGTTTCTGGATCGACTGCGACACGACCCGCCACCGCTGGCTCGCGTCGAGACCGTCGACGTGGCCTGGGAAGAACCGGCCGACGAACGCGATTTCGAGATCGTCCCTTCGAGCGACGCCGACGGCGGGTCGGGAACGATCCCACCGGACACCGCGATGTGCGACGCCTGCCTGGAGGACATGCGCGACCCGGACTCCCGGTATCACGACTACTGGGCGACCTCGTGTGTCGACTGCGGGCCGCGCTACACGGTGATCCGGTCGCTGCCCTACGACCGGCCGACGACCTCGATGGACGCGTTCCCGATGTGCGAGGCGTGTCGCGAGGAGTACGAGGACCCGGCCGATCGGCGATATCACGCCCAGACGATCGCCTGTCCCGACTGCGGTCCGTCCCTCGAACTGCTCGACGAGGACGGCAACCAGCTGGCCGACGATGACGAGACGGCGATCGAGGCTGCCTGCGACCGACTGGCCGGGGGCGATCTCGTCGCGATCAAGGGGATCGGCGGCGCGCACCTCGCCTGCGACGCGACCGATCCGGACGTGGTGGAACGGCTCCGCGAACGGACCGGCCGCCCGGAGAAGCCATTCGCCGTGATGGCTCCCGACATCGAGTCGGTCGAATCGTTTGCGTCCGTCTCCAGCGCCGAACGCGACGCCCTGACAGACACGCGCCGACCGGTCGTCCTGCTCGAGGAAGACGGCGATCAGCGGTGGTTAGAGGCTGTCTCGCCCGGCCTGCACACCGTCGGGGTGATGTTGCCCTACGCCGGCTTGCACCACCTGCTGTTCGATCACGTCGGCGGCCCGCTCGTGATGACCAGTGCGAACATGCCCGGCACGCCGATGGCGACGACCACTGAAGGTATTCTCGAAGACCTCGGCGGCGTCGTCGACGCCGCACTGGTCCACGACCGGGAGATCGTCGCCCGCTGTGACGACAGCGTCGTCCGATTTGCGGGCGGGCAGCGCCGGTTTGTCCGTCGCTCGCGGGGCTGGGTTCCACAGTCGGTCCCCCGGTGGCCCGCAGTCGACGGTGCCGGCGACGCCGACGCGCCCGACGTACTCGCGCTCGGGGCGGAGTTCGACGCGACGGTCGCGCTCACGCAGGACGACGACGTCTACCCCTCACAGTACATCGGCGATGTCGACAGTCCCGAGACGCTGTCGTATCTGACCGACACGGTCGCGCACCTCCAAGAGTTGCTCGGGATCGACCCCGGGGTCGTCGCCTGCGATCGCCATCCGGACTTCCTGACGACCGAACAGGCGAAGCGATACGCCGAGCGGGATGGGCTGGAGGGGCCAGTCGCGGTCCAGCACCACCACGCACACGCCGCCTCGCTGCTGGCCGAACACGAACGCGAGCGGGCCGTCGTCGTCACCGCCGACGGGACTGGATACGGGCCCGACGGAACGATCTGGGGCGGTGAAGTGCTCGATGCGACCCTCGAAGACTACGATCGCGTCGGCGGACTGGCTCCGTTCCGGCTGCCCGGCGGGAGCGCCGCGGTGGAGTCGCCGGCTCGGATCCTGGCGAGTCTGCTCGACGACCCGGATCGGATCGACGAGTTGCTCCTCGAACGTGGCGTCGTCGACCGGCCGTCGGACGCTGCGACGATCCGCGCGCAGGTCGAGCAGGAGGTCAACAGCCCGGTCACGACCAGCATGGGGCGGGCGCTGGACGTCGTGAGCGCGCTCCTGGGCGTCTGTTCGGAGCGGACCTACGAGGGCGAGCCGGCGATGAAACTGGAGGCGGCGGCAGCCGAGGGCCAGTCAGTCGACCTGTCCGTTCCGCGAACGACCGTCGACGGTCGGCCGGCGGTCGATCCCGCCGCGCTCGTGGGGCGACTCGACGCGAAACGTGACGAACGCTCGACGGCCGATCTCGCGGCGACCGCCCAGGAGACGCTCGCCCGCGGGTTAGCGGACATCGCGATCGAGGCGGCAACCGACCGTGGCGTCGACGCCGTCGGGTTCACCGGTGGGGTCGCCTACAACGACGCGATCACTCGGACGGTCCACGAGCGTGTCAGAGCCGCAGGGCTGGAGTGGCTGAGCCACGAGCACCTGCCGCCGGGCGACGGCGGGATCGCAGTCGGGCAGGCGACCGTCGCGACCGCCCGCTGGTCGTAGCGTTCTCAGATCTGTTAATCGGGCAGGTTCCTTTATATTCAGTGAGTATGATTTTCCGATAGAACACGCGAATCACGGGTACGGCGGCAGGCAGGACGTGCTGTCGTGCCCACCGCGTGGGTCAGGCAACCATGAAACTGAAGCAACTCTTTACGGACGACGACGCAGTGAGCCCCGTGATCGGCGTGATCCTGATGGTCGCGATCACGGTGATCCTCGCGGCCGTCATCGCCACGTTCGTCCTCGGACTCGGTGAATCGGTCAGTAGTACTGCTCCGCAGGCGAACTTCCAGGAGGATTACGAGGCGGGAGGTTCGGGCGGCGACATTAACCTCTCGTCAAGTGGAGACGGCCTCCTGACGGTCACCCATACCGGTGGTGATGCGATCGCCGCGGAAAACCTCTACATGGCAAACGGAACGGACCGTAAGGATTGGACGGCCACCTATAATTCGGGAGATAAGATTAGCGCAGGCAACTCGATCACGGTCGACGTGGATGACGACGCCACCATCCGCGTGATCTGGTCGGACGACAGCAAAGATAGTTCCGCAGAGTTGAGCAAGTGGACCGGCCCCAACGCGTAATCGAATCTCGTTTTATTTTCCCTCGCAAGCAACGACATCCCCCAGTACTTCCCCGCGTAGCATTTTCAGGCTCGTTAATTAGATGTGGCTCTTTATAATCGGGGAGACTAACATCTCGGTAGAGCACGCTAGGGTACGCGGCAAAAAGACGCTGACAGCAAGCTGTTGGCGAATTGATCCCTGTCGTACCTGTGCGTGAACGCTCAAACTATGAGATTGAAGCAACTCTTCACAGACGACGACGCAGTGAGTCCGGTGATCGGCGTAATCCTGATGGTCGCGATCACGGTGATCCTCGCGGCCGTCATCGCCACGTTCGTCCTCGGACTCGGTGAATCGGTCAGTAGTACCGCCCCGCAGGCGAATTTCCAGGAAGATTATGAAGCGGATTCGAGTGGTGGTGACCTAGACTTTACTGGAAGTGGAAGTAGTGATGATGGTCTTCTCACAGTCACCCACACAGGCGGGGACAAGATTGATGCAGAAAACCTGTATTTGGCCGATGGAAGCGATCGTTCGGCCTGGACAAGTGGGAGTAGTTCGTACACTTCTGGATCAGAAATCAGTGCCGGCAATTCGATCACTGCTGACGTCGACAGCGACGACACCGTCCGCGTCATCTGGTCGGACGACAGCGAAGACAGTTCCGCAGAACTGAGCAAGTGGAGCGGTCCCGACGCGTAGACATTTCTCGCTTCTCCCGTTGGCTTTTTGCCGCAAACAGCAAAACAGCGATAGCTAGTCGTCCGCGAGCGACGACTGGATGACGGGACGTTCGACTTCGCGGTCGGTCGCTTCGCCGTCGATGTCGTAGGGGTACTCGCCGGTGACACAGCCCAGACAGAGATCGTCTCGCTGTTGATCGAGCGTCTCGGCGATCGCGTCGACCGAGAGGTACGCGAGGCTGTCGGCGTGGATCGTCTCGCGGATCTCCTCGACGGACATATCCGAGGCGATGAGTTCCTCCCGGGTGGCCATGTCGATCCCCATGTAACAGGGTGCGACGATCGGCGGCGCGCCGATCCGGACGTGGACCTCCTCGGCCCCGGCGTCGCGCATCAACTCCACGAGCTGGGTCGAAGTCGTCCCGCGGACGATCGAATCGTCGATCAACGTGACACGCTTGCCCTTGACAGTGTTTTTGATCGGATTGAGCTTCAGTCGGACGGCCCGCTCGCGCTCGTCCTGGGTCGGCATAATGAACGTCCGGCCGACGTACCGGTTTTTCATCAATCCCTCCGCGAAGTTGACGTCCACCCCGGCGTCCTGGGCGGCCTCGGCGTATCCCGAGGCGAACGCCCGCCCGGAGTCCGGAACCGGCATGACGACGTCGGTGTCGATGCCGGCCTCCGCGTAGAGCCTGCGTCCGAGTTCGCGCCGCGCGTCGTAGACGAGTGTCCCGTCGATGTTCGAGTCTGGGCGTGCGAAATAGACGTGCTCGAAGAAACAGTGGGCGGTCGAGTCTTCCTCGATCAACTGGTAAGAGTCATAGCCCGTCCCATCCGGATGGAGCACGACTAGCTCGCCCGGCTCGACATCGCGGACCAACTCGCCGTCGAGCGTGTCGATCGCGGCCGACTCCGAGGCCAGCACGTAGCCGTCTTCGAGTTCACCGATGACCAGCGGGCGGTTGCCCTTTGGATCGCGCACGCCCAGCACGGTGTCGTCGTGCATGATCGTCAGCGAATACGATCCGTGAATCCGTCCCATCGTTCGCTTGACGGCGCGGACCAGGTCCTCTTCGAGCAGGTTGCGTGCCAGGTCATGCGCGATGACTTCGGTGTCCCCGTCGGAGGTGAACGCATGTCCGAGTTCGGCAAGCTCGTCCCGTACCTCGTCGGCGTTGACGAGGTTGCCGTTGTGGCTCAGTCCGAGCGAGCCGGACTTGAAAGAGACAGAGAACGGCTGTGCACAGCTCTTGTCGAGCGCGCCGGACGTGGGATACCGAACGTGGCCGATCCCGTTCTCGCCGTTCAACTGACCGAGGTCCCCTTCGTCGAAGACATCGCCGACCAGTCCCGTCTCGACGTGACTGTGCTGCTGGAACCCGTCGTGAGTGACGATGCCGGCGGCTTCCTGGCCGCGATGCTGGAGCGCATACAGCGAGTAGTATAGCGGACGAGCGGCGTCACGATCCTGCAAAGAGATTCCGACAACGCCGCACTTCTCGTGCATTTCTGTTATTCGCCGGCTTTACTCTGCCACTCGTAGTCCCGTCGCTTCGCCGACTTGCCGAAGCCACAGGACGCACAGACGCCCTTCTTGACGTGATAGGATTTGTTTCCACACCGTCGGCACTTGACGTGTGTGGTCTTGTTCTTTTTGCCCTGGCTTGGAGTTCCTTTGCCAGTCATGGACTAATTGTGACGACGTTATCCCCGCGTATAATCGTTGTGTCTTCGCCCTCCTCGATGACGAGATTCATGTGCTGGTCGTACCCGGCGAGTTCGCCGGTGTAGACCTCGCCGTCTTTCAGATGGACTGTCACGGTCTCTTCAAGCGACGCTTCGAGCACGTCGAGCGGTCGTCCACTCATAGTCGTATGCGCAGACTTCGCGGTCTTAAACGTGTCGGGTCACAGGTGCGCGCAGGCGGCGAAGACGTGTACTCGAACGCCCAGCGCGAACGACCGGATCCGACATCTACGGATTAGTGTCCGTCTGTTCCGTATCGACCGCCCGATGTAGGGCGGTCGGAGCGATAAATTGGCACAATAATCCGTAATCAGCGTGTGTCGGCGGACTATCCAAGCGTTTTATTTCCTCGATACGAAACCGTGTCTGTGGGTCTGTACGATCGCTATCTTGCTGCACGCATCCGCTGGAGTGACGCGTCACTTCCCGAATCGGTCGCGATCGTCCTCACCGAGCGGGATCTGCTCGAGAAAGGAGCCTACGAGACGCTCGAACGATGCTGGCGTTGGGCATTCGAATACGGTGCCTCGCACGTGCTGGTGTACGTTAGCGTCCTCGACGAAGAGGCGGTCCCGACGTTACAGCGCCAGTTCGACGACGTGGACGCCCCGCGCTCGATCGCCGTTCGCGGCCCCAACAACGACCGGCAGGCAAACGCACCGATCCAGGTGAGTATCGGCCTGGGGGGCAAACACGAGTTCGCGACTGCAGTCCAGGGATTGGCCGAAGAAGTCGCTGCCGGAGAGCTCGATCCGGACGACGTGGACGAGTCGGCGATCGAAAAACGACTGGTGTTCCCCACGGCCCCGGATCTGGTCGTCAAGACCGGAGCGGAGCGGCTCTCGGATTTCATGATCTGGCAGTCGGTGTACTCCGAACTGTACTTCACCGACGTGAACTGGCGTGACTTCCGCAAGCGAGACTACCTCCGGGCGTTGCGGGACTACCAGACACGCCAGCGCCGGTTCGGTCGGTGACTCGCCGTCGCGACCGTCGTCGCTGGCCCGGGGCGATCCCGCTCGCGCATCCGGGTGTTTTTGTCCCGCCCGAACCGACCACCACCCATGGACGTACTCGGTGACCTCGTGAGCCCCGAACGCGGCGACGACACGCTGTGGATCCATCGTCCGGGGCCGCGAAGCCGCTCCTGGAGCGGCGAGCAGTTCTGCGTCGACGCCTGGAAAGCCGGGAATCTCCTGCGCCACTACGGCGTCCGCGAGGGGGCGGCTGTCGCGCTTCTAGACGGGGGCGAGCAGCCGGACCCCCAGGCGTTGATCGGGCTCTTCGGTGCCTGGACCCTCGGCGCGGCCGTCCGACCGAACCCGTCCGACCTGGACGGGGTCGACGCCGTGGTCGGGCCGACAGACGGTCTCGACGGTCGAGACCTGCCGCCCGGCTGCAAAGCACTGGGGTTCGGTGATCCGCCCGACGATCCGACCGTCGCGCACTTCGAGGGCGAGCGCTGGAGCGAGAATCCGGTCCAGTTCCCCGCCGACGTCGAACCGTCGGATCCGGCGCTGGAGGCCGGTGGCCAGGAATACACACACGCCGAGCTGCTTGCGGACGGACGAGACGTGAGCGAGGCGTACGGTCTCGGGGCTGACGACCGCGTGGGCCTGCAGACGTCTCTCTCGGATCCCGAGGCCGTCGTCGCCGGTGTGATCGCGCCGCTACTGGCGAGCGCGACGATCACACTCGGTGGCGAGGCGACAGCGACAGTCAGAGCACGCGACGGGAGAGTCGAACTGTCAGAGAGACGTTAGTCTCGCGGACGGACGTAGTTCGCCAGCGTCACGAGCGTCCCGAGGACCCAGCCGATGGGGACCGCGATTCCGAACCACATCCCGACGTACGCCGGACCCTGCAGCGTGTAGTTCTCCCGGAGGTAGGTGTTGATGTCGGCGACGGTCAGGACGTTGTCGAGCAGCCAGATCGCCAGCGACTCGCTGCGCGGGAAGACGACTTCGGCGAGTTGCTGGGAGTACAGTGCCGCCACGACAGGGGGGAGGAAGATCGCGGTAATCGCCAGCGGATAGGAGACCAGTACGGTCGAGACACGACCACCGACCCGACTGGTCAGGATCGCGAGCACGGCCGAGACAGTCGCGACGACGCCTGCGGCGACGACGGCGACGACACCGGTGGTACTCATCTCGAGCTGGAACTGTGCGAGCACGGAGAGGGCACCCCAGACGACGACGGAGAGAACGACCACGCCGAGGATTCCGACCCGGGTGGCCGCCGAGTCGATCTTGCTCGCCTGATAGCGCAACACGTATCCCAGCAGCACGAGTGGGTAGAACAGTCCGACGACCGGGGCGCCGATGGCCGCCCACAACTGATACGCGATACGACTCCCTGTCGTCTGTGGACGCCACTTGCCCAGGACTGTCTGCTCGGCTTCGAGCTGGCGTGGATAGATCAGCTCCATCCAGGTCTCGTGGAGGCGCTTGAGATCGATCTGGATCGCCCCGACGAGTCCCGTCCG
This sequence comes from Halapricum hydrolyticum, assembly GCF_025517535.1. NCBI lineage: Archaea > Methanobacteriati > Methanobacteriota > Halobacteria > Halobacteriales > Haloarculaceae > Halapricum > Halapricum hydrolyticum. The sequence continues at coordinate 278,206 of NZ_JAOPKC010000001.1, read as the reverse complement.
ATTAGCGGCCGACATACTCACGGGTTCGGACGCCCGCTGGTTAATAGTTATAGGTCTCGGGTCGCGTCCGACGACGGCCGCAGTCCTACCAGGGCGCAAACCCGGGATCGACCTTGCGACGCGTCCGGTCGATATTATCGATCTTCCGGAGGTCCTCGTCGTCGAGTTCCAGGCTCAGACTCTCCCAGTTGTCCCGGATATGTGCCTCGCTGGTCGCTTTCGGGATCGCCGTGATGTCGTTCTCTCGCAGCCACGCCAGACTGACCTGCGCCTCGCTGACGCCGTGTTTCTCGGCGATCTCCGTCAGCACGTCCACCTCGAAGACGTCACCGCGAGCCAGCGGCGAGTACGCGACGATCTCGACGTCGTGTTCGCGGGCGTATTCGCGCAGTTCGGTCTGCTGGAGCATCGGGTGGGTCTCGACCTGGTTGGCGAAGATCGGCGCGTCGAGGTGCTCGCGCGCCTCGTCGATGTGGCGCGGCTCGAAGTTGCTGACGCCGATGTTCCGGATCGTCCCCTCGTCGTACAGTTCGTCGAACGCCTCCAGCGTCGCCGCGGGTTCGTAGGTGCGTGACGGCCAGTGGACGTACAGCAGGTCGAGATAATCGGTTCCGAGCCTGTCGAGGCTCTTCTGAGTGGTTTCGAGGACGTCCTCGTAGTCGAGATTCGAGATCCAGACCTTCGTCGCGAGGAAGATCTCGTCTCGATCGACGTCGGCAGCGGCGATCCCGTCGCCGACGGCGTCCTCGTTACCGTAGGCCTGTGCGGTGTCGATGTGCCGATACCCCATCTCCAGGGCTGTCCGGACGCTATCGACACACTGGTCTGGGTTGTCGTTTTCCCATGTGCCGAGACCGAGCATCGGCATCCCCTGCGCACGCGGTACGCTCTCGGGTGTCAATTCGCTGGATGACATCGTTCGAACAGACGAGTTCAACTCCCTAAGTCGTTCTGAACCGTGTGGGCGAATACCACATCCAGCGGTCGGATCCGCTGTGGAAGCCGCGCTCAGTATTTCGGCTCGGCTCCGACCTGATCGTAGAAGCGATCCATGAACTGGTCGCGATCTCGTTGCCAGCGTTCGAAGCCCGCCGGCGTCGACGGGAACTCGTCGTAGATGGATTTGAGTTCGTCGGCCATCGCGTTGACCTGATAGGCGTCGTACAGCGTCCGCCAGTGGCCGAACGTCGAAAGAGCGAGTTTGACTTTGCCGAGCAGGTCCATCGAAGCCGTCCCCTCCTTGCCGAGCACGTCGATCAACTGCTGGGCCGGGAGCGACGCGACCACGTCGGTCAACTCGTCGATCGAGTGTGCGGTCCCGAAGATGTTGTACAGGTCCATCGCGGCGAAGCGCTTGCCGAAGTCGGCCTGAATCCGGTGATTGTACGCCCACAAGGCCTCCTCGCCGACCGACTCCTCGATGACGGCGTCGATGGCGATTTCGCCGGCCCAGTGGCCGGCTTTGGCTGCCCCGGGGATGCCGCCGCCGGTCGTCGGATTGACGTGCGCCGCGGCGTCGCCAGCCGCGAGAAAGCCCGGCGCGACCGCCGAGTCGTACGGCCGACGCGTCGGCAGCGCGGCCCCGAATTTGTCTTCGACAGTCGCGGTCTCGAACTCGGGTCGCGTCAGGAGGTCCTGACGAAGCGCCTCGACCAGCTGCATCGGTTCTTCGGTCATCTGAAAGCCCAGCCCGACATTGATCTCGGTTCCCGTCCGCGGGAAGTACCACAGGTAACCCAGCTCTTCGGTCGGCTTGAACACCAGCGCGTCGTCGTACTCGACGGGCTCGTCCACGTGGAGAATCTCCCGGTAAGCCGAACAGAAGTGCGTGTAATCGACGTTCGTATCGAAGGTCGCGTCCGAAAGGTCGGCCTTGTCCTGCAGGATCGACAGTGCTCCGGCCGCATCGATCGTCACCGGGGCCTCGTAGCGACGCTGCGAGCCGTTCCGGGTCGCGACGACGCCCTCGACGACGCCCTCGTTCTGGATGACATCCTGGACGAGTGTGTCGTAGTGGATCGTCGCGCCGGCGCGGTCGGCCTCTTCCAGCAGTACCTCACCGTAGCGCTTGCGATCGAGTATCGCACCCGACTGGTCGCCGAACGAGTATTCGATCTGCTCGCCGCCGGGGAGTTCGAACAGCGCCCGCTGGATCTCCTCGTTAGTGAACGACTCCGCGCGGAGGCGCTCCCGATCGATCACGTCCGGAAACGTACTCGCCCCCTTGATCGCGTCGCCGCAGGCGATATGGCCGGCTTCGGCTTCGGATTTCCGTTCCAGAAGGACCACGTCCAGGCCTTCGCGGGCGACAGTCGCGGCTGCGAACGCACCGGCAGTGCCACCCCCGACGACGATCACGTCGAACTGTTGGCCGGTCATCGCCGACTCATTCTCCACGACATCGCAAAAACCTGTCGTGAACGTGCGGCCCGGGAAATCGAGTTTCCGCCGGGAACCATCACGTCCCTTCTGAGTGCACTTGTCGCGTTCACACACTGTTTTGTGTGTCGAACCAACCATATCACCGACCGGCTGAGCTGATGTCGTTCTCGATCGGCTGATATATATTCTATTACATTGGGTATTTTATGTTTTGAGTGAGATAGTTTCGACATGGTCCCAGACCCCACGTTCGAAGTCACAGTATCAGGAGACCAACAGCCTGGACGCTCACTCGTCGTCGGCCTGTCCCACTCCGGGATGGCCGGGCTTTCTGCCGTCGACTACCTCGTCAGACATACGGACGCCGAGGAGATCGGGCACATTTCGCCCGACGAGTTCCCCGCGATCGCGCCCTTTCAGAACGGCGAGCCGCGCCACCACACCCGGCTCTATCACCTGCCGGACGCGGACATCTCGGTGCTGGTCGGCGAGCTGTTCGTCCCCGTCTGGGCGGCTCAAGCGTTCGCTGATGCGATCATAGACTGGATCGACTCCGAGCCAATCGAGGAGATCGCGATCCTCCACGGGGTCCCGTACCCACATGGCCCGGACGAACACAGCGTCTTCCACGTCTCGACGCCCGACTATCGCACGCGACGGCTCGACGACACAGACGTGCAGCCGTTAGGGGGCGGTATCCTCGATGGCGTCGCCGGCGAGATCATCACGCGCAGCCTCGACGATCGCGCACCACCCGTCGGAATATACGTCACCCCGGCCCATCCGCCCGGCCCCGATCTCGACGCCGCGCTCCTGCTGCTGGACGCTATCCAGGACATCTACGACGTGTCGGTCGACGCAGAGGAGTTGAAACGACGCTCGGAGGAACTCAAGCAGTACTACACCGAGCTCTCCGAACGGATGCAGTCAATCAGCGACGGCGAGCAACCGCTCGGAAGCCGAGACTATCCAGACGACCGCATGTACATGTAAACTACCCTCCCCTACTTCGCTCGGGGGCAATGGCCCCGCTCGCTCGTTGAGGGAAGGGCTTTCGCGTGGACTCCCGTTCTATGCCTCAGCAGAGGCAGGAGGGTTGTACTCCCCACTCACGTTCAGCGTCCCGCGATTCAAGCGCACGTCTACAGGTGCGCCTCCGTCGTCTGCGTTTTGCCGACGTGACGAGACGCTTCACGTCTCGTTCGCACACCAGAAATCGGAGATTTCTGGGGACGCCGGAGATACTGAAGGCCGATGTTTTTCGCCGCGTTGTAGTCGGCGTGGTTCTGGTAGCCGCAATCCAGACACTCGAAGTCCTCACCGTCGCGGTTATCATCGTGGGTAAACCCACAGGTCGAACACCGCTTCGACGTGTTCCGGGGGTCTACCTGAACGGTTTCGACGCCCTGCTCTCTGGCTTTGTAGGCGACGTACTCGTAGAGGCGGCGGAACGCCCACAGATGATGCCACGATGCCTGTGGGACGTTCTCACGAATATCTGTTAGGTCCTCGAACACGATATGCGAACAGTCGTGTTCGACAGCTTCGGCTACAATTTCGTTGGCAACACGATGCAGGAATATCTCGAAGCGTCCGTCCTCCTTGCGCTCGACACCTGCTATCGCGTCGTGTGCCGCCCGTGTTCCACACTGCTGGAGGTCGCCCCGCCGCTGTTCGTACTCTTGCTTCCAGTGGTTGAACTCGTCTGCCGACCAGAACCGTCCGGTCGAAGCGACTGCGAGTTGGTTCACACCGAGGTCCACACCGAGGACTGTTCTGTGCCCGGTGGTGGGTTCGGTGTCGTCGTCCTCTTTGAGCATCGACGCATGGAGATACCAGTCACCGTCGCGCCGATGTAGTGTTGCCCGCCGAAACTCGTAGTCCTCGTTGGCGACGTACTTCGTCGGCGGTGTCCTGGGATTTTCAGGGAGAATATAATCGCACTCGATTCGTCCGTCCGGTGTCGATAGCGAAACGTGGTCGCGGTGGAACGTGGCACTTCGCTTGTCGTAGACGGCGGTATCCGCCGTGAATTTCGGACGGGACGTATCTTGGTCGTTTTTGAGCCGTTCGACGCCGCTCTTGATGGATTCGACGGCCTGATGAATCCCTTTCTGGACGAGATTCGCGGTCAACTCCGTGTCCTCGCGTAGCTGGTCGTACAGCGCATCTTCGGCCTTCGCCTTGGATGTGACGTGGTAGCCGTCGTCACCGTGCCAGCACCACTCGCTCGCGGTGTTGGAACAGTATTTGAATTGCTCGATAGTCTCCCGCAGGTGTTTATCCGCGCCTTCGGGCGTGTCGAGCTTGATAACGGCGGTACGACGGTACTCCACGATGTTTTCATATATCTTCTTGTAGTTGCTTAATAGGTGGGGATTAGTAGGCAATAGTCTGGAGGGTGGTCAGTACCGGGTCGGCTTCTGCGCGCGGGCTTCGCCCGCTCGCACGGCCCGAGGGATCGCAGATCCCTCGCTGTCCTCCCCACCCTACTCGCTTGTGCTTCCGCCGGGGCCGGAAGCCCGGCGCTCCCTGAGGGTGGGGCCTCCGCCTCGAATTAGGTGAAACCGCAACGTCATTCGGTCGCTCGTTCCCTCGCGACCGGTCACGACTGCTCGCTCAGCCACACTAACAGCCCTTTCTGGGCGTGCAACCGATCCTACAGCCACCTTTTTCTCGTCGGGTTCGCTCACTCCGTTCGCGAACCACTTCTCGAAAAAGCTGGACCAAAAAACCCTGGTCGCTCGTTCCCTCGCGACCGGTCACGACTGCTCGCTCAGCCACACTAACAGCCCTTTCTGGGCGTGCAACCGGTTTTCCGCCTGGTCCCAGACGATCGCGTTGTCGCTCTCGACGACCTCGTCGGTCACCTCTTCGCCGCGATGTGCCGGCAGACAGTGCATCAGCTTCCGGTCGTCGACGAGGTCGGTCGTCACCTGAAAGCCGTCGAACGCCTGGAGTTTCTCCTCGCGCTCGTCCTCTTCGCCCATGCTGACGAACACGTCCGTGTAGACGACGTCCGCGTCCGCGACCGCAGCCTGGGGATCGTGGGTCGTCTCCGGCTGCGTGCCGAGTTCCCCTGCCCGGTCGAGCACGTCGTCGTCGATCCCGTAGCCCTCGGGCGTCGCGACGGTGAGATCGACCCCGACCATCGCTGCACCGAGGGCGAACGACTGCGCGACGTTGTTGCCGTCACCGACCCATGCGACCCGGACCTCGTCGAACCCGCTGAAATGTTCGCGGATCGTGAGCAGGTCCGCCAGCGTCTGGCAGGGATGGGCCTCGTCGGTCAGCCCGTTGACGAACGGCACGGTCGCGTACTCGGCGAGTTCCTCGGCGTCCTCGTGGTCGAACAGCCGCGCCATGATGACGTCGACGTACCGCGAGAGCGCCCGGGCAGTGTCCTTGATCGGCTCGCCGTGGCCGAGATGGATGTCGTCCGGTCCGAGGAAGATGGCGTGGCCGCCGAGCTGCGTCATGCCGGTCTCGAAGGAGACGCGGGTCCGGGTGCTCGGCTTCTCGAAAATCATTCCCAGCGTCTGGTTGTCGAACGGTTCGTCGGCGGTTCCGGCCTCGTGGGCGGCCTTGCGGTCGGCCGCGCGTTCGAGGACGGTCAGCAGTTCGTCGGGCGTGAGGTCGTCGATGTCGAGCAGGTGGCGTGTCATGGGTCAGGTGTGTTATGGTTCGAGCAGGGTCTCGGTCACGTCCGCGAGGACGTCGATCGAGCGGTCGTACTCCTCGAGGGGAAGGTGTTCGTTCGGCGCGTGATCAAGGTCCGAGTCACCGGGCCCGTAGGTGACCATCGGGCAGTCCCAGGCGTCGGCGTAGACGTTCATATCGCTGGTCCCGGTCTTGCGAAGCAGGCGCGGCTCACCGTCCTGACGGCGGATCGCCGCCCGGAACGCCCGCGCCGGTTCGGTCCGGGGACTCATCATCACGGGTTCGACCTGGTCGTCCCAGTGGACCGTCCCGTTTTCGAGGTGGCCGCCGGCGATCTCGCGGATCTCCTCGGTCGTGTACTCCGGCGGGACGCGCAACTGCAGGCGCATCGTCGTCTCCACCGAGAGCCCGTCCTTGGAGATGCCGCCGTCGATGCTGGTCGGCTTGGGCGTCACGCGCTCGAAGACGGGTACCCACTCGTCGTGGCCGAACTCCTCTTCGACGCGACGCCACCAGTTGATGGCGTCCTGGATCGCGTTGTCGTCCGGCCGGGAGGTGTGCCCGGATTCGCTGGTGGCGACGTAGTTGCCGCCCAGCAGGCCACGGTAGCCCAGCGTGATCCCTTCCCAGCCAGAAGGCTCGCCGTTGACTACCGCGTCCGGTTCGGTCTCGCGGTCTTCGACCAGGTGCTCGCCGCCGCGGGAGTCGACCTCCTCACCGACGACGCCGACGAACGACGCGCCAGTCTCGACGGCGACGACAGCCATCGCCGCGAGCGGCCCTTTCGCGTCGACGCTGCCCCGGCCCCAGAGGACCTCGATCTCCTCGTCGGGATCCTCGCCGACCAGATCGCCGCCGTACCGCGCCTCCGAGCGGGGCATCTCTTCGACTCGGACGGGAATATCGCCCGGAACGGTGTCAATATGGCTGGTCAGCAATACGCCGTCGTCGGCGGGCGCGCGGACGTTTCCGATTTCGTCGATCCAGACCTCCCGGTCGTGGCTCTCGAGGAAGTCCACGAGCACACCGGCGGCCACCTCCTCGTTTGGTGTGACCGACGGCGTCTCCACGAGATCGACGAGCAACTCGCGGGCCTCGGTCGTCGAGACTGTCGGGGTGGGAACGGTCGTGCTCATGCGTCTGTCAGTAGATCAGTAAGGGCCTCGACCACTTGATCGGCCTCCGATTCGGTGATCGTCAGCGGCGGGAGCAGTCGGATCACGGTCCGGCCCGCCGGCAGCGCCAGGATCCGATGTTCGAGTGCCAGCTGCTTCAGGTAGCGGTTCGCACCGCGCTTGACTTCGACGCCGATCATCAGCCCCTCGCCGCGCACCTCGCGCACGTCGTCGCCGAGCGCAGCTTCGAGTTCCTCCCGGAGATACGAGCCGACATCGCCTGCGTGAGCGGGAATCTCCTCTTCGACCATCGTCGAGACCGTCGCGCCCGCGGCGGCGGAGATGACCGGCCCGCCGGAGAACGTCGAGGCGTGGCTGCCGTAGTTCTCGGCGACCCAGTCGCGGACGAGCGTCGCGCCGACCGGGAAGCCGTTGCCCAGCCCCTTCGCCGAGGTGAGCATGTCCGGGACGACGTCGACCTGCTCGGCGGCCCATAGCGTGCCAGTCCGGCCCATGCCAGTCTGGACCTCGTCGAAGATCAGCGCCGCTCCGGCTTCCTCGGTTATCTCGCGGGCGTCCTGCAGGAACTGTCGGGTAGCGGGGTTGATCCCGCCCTCGCCCTGGACTGGCTCGACGATGAACGCCGCGGTGTCCTCGTCGACGGTCTCGGCGAGCGCCTCGCTGTCGTTGTACGGGACAAACTCCACGTCACCGATCAGCGGCTCGTAGGGCTTCTTGTACTTGTCCTTCCAGGTCGTCGCCAGCGCGCCCATCGTCCGGCCATGAAAGCCCTGCATCGTGGCGACGATCTTCGAGTCGCCGGTCGCACTCCGGGCGAACTTGAGTGCTGCTTCGTTGGCCTCGGTCCCGGAGTTACACAGCCAGGTGTTGTCGATGTCGCCCGGTGCGGTCTCGGCGAGCAGCTCGTACAGCGCCGTGCGCTGGGCGTTCGGGTACGAGGCCTGCACGTAGGTGATCTTCTCGAACTGCTCGGTGACTGCCTCCTGGACGGCGTCGTGGCCGTGTCCCAGTGGGACGCAGGCGTACGAGGCCCCCATGTCGAGGTACTCCGTCCCCGTGTCGTCGTAGACGTACGGTCCATCTCCGCGTTCGATCTGGATCGGCTTTTCGTTGAAGACGAATCCGCTCATTGTCTCTCCTCCGCTGAATCGTCAGTGTCGCTTTCGAGTGCACTCGCATGCACGTGTGTTCCGGCCCCGTCGAGTGCCGACGTGATCGGTGCCTCGGCGTTGGCGTCGGCGATCACGGCCTCGGGCGTGCCGCCCGCAAGCGCCTCCTCGACGGCCATGATCTTCCGACCCATGAAGCCCTCGGCCGCGTCTTCGAGCGTCGACCAGTCCTCGGGCGTCTCGACGCGCTCGATCAGCGTTTCGGGATCGTCCGGATCCTCGTAGACGCCCTCGACGTCTGTCAGCAACACGAGCGTCGCCTCGAGTGTGCCCGCGATGGCCGCGGCCGAGCGGTCGGCGTCGGTGTTGACGGCGATGACCTCACCGTCATCCTCGCCCGCCATGGGGGGTCCGGCGACCGGCGTGTACCCATCCGCGAGCAGCGACTCGAGCAATTCGGCGTTGACCTGCTCGATCGTCCCCGAGTGGTCGCCGCGCCTAATCTTCTTTTTGCCGTCCTCGACGACGCGAACCGCGGACTTGCGCGGGCCGTACAGGAGCTTGCCGTCGACGCCGTTCAGGCCGACTGCGTCGACGCCCTGACTCTGCAGACCGGCGACGAGTCGCGTGTTGAGGTGGCCGAAGACCATCTCGAAGACTTCCATCGTCTCCTCGTCAGTGAACCGCCCCACGACCCCGCTAGGGGTCTCGACGTATTCCGGCTCGATCCCCATGCGTTCGAGCGTGTCGTCGACTTTCGTCGAACCGCCGTGGACGACCACCACGTCTTCACCCGCTTTGGACAGCGTTGCGACGTCCGCCAGCGCTCCTTCCGGGTCGACTGCGCGGGCACCGCCGACCTTGACGACGACGGTCACTGCGACCACCCCGTCATGGTGCCCCCACGGGGTGCAGCCCCTGGAACTCCAGGCCAGCAGTCTCCTCGATTCCCAGCGCGATGTTGGCGGCGTGGACAGCCTGACCGGCAGAGCCTTTCATCATGTTGTCGATGGCCGAGAAGATCACGAGGCGTTTGTTTCCGGGGTCGAGTTCGAAGCCGACCTCGGCCCTGTTGGTCCCCGCGACGGCCTTGGGCTCGGGATAGCGGTAGACGCCACCGCCGCCCGCGACCAGTTCCACGAACGGCTCGTCCTCGTAGGAGCCGCGATACGCTCCCCAGAGGTCGCCCTTCGAGACCGGCTCGTCCGGGAAGACGTGCGCGGTCGCGCTCGCGCCGCGGATCATGTCGACGGAGTGTGCCGTAAAGGAGACCCCTGTTCCCAGGAACTGCTCGATCTCGGCCTCGTGGCGGTGGCCCGTCGGTGCGTAGGGACGGACGACGCCGCTGCGCTCGGGATGGGACGAGGCTGGACCGCCACCGGCACCGCCCTCCGAGGACCCGACCTTCACGTCGACGACGATCCGCTCGTCGCCGGAGAGGACGTCGTTCTCGAACAGCGGCAACAGCCCGAGGATCGTCGCGGTGGCGTTACAGCCGCCCGAGGCGATCAGTTCCGCGCCCTCGAGGTTCTCGCGGTTGAGTTCCGGCAGGGCGTACTCGCTTTCGGCCAGCAGTTCGGGCCGGCTGTGGCCGTCGTACCACTCGTCGTACTGGGCCTCCGTCTCGAGACGGAAGTCCGCCGAGAGGTCGACTACGGTGTCGGCAGCCGCCTGAAAGTCGTCGATCCGCTCCATCGAGACGCCGTGTGGCGTCGCTGCGAACAGCACGTCGACCGAGTCGAGATCCGTGGGATCGGAAAACCGCAGATCCAGATCCCGGAGGTTCGGATGCGAGTGGCCGACGGTCTTGTTTTTCTTCGAACGACTCGTCGCCTGCTCGATCTCGAACTCCGGATGGCCGGCGAGCAGGCGGAGCAACTCGCCGCCGGTGAAGCCGGTGCCACCGACGACGCTTGCCGTATACGTCACTGTGATTTCACCCCTGCGTTCGTCTCTAGCCAGTCGACGACCGCCGCAGGCACGTCCACGTCCACCACGTCGTTCAGTGCCTTGAACTCGACCGTGTGGTTGACTTCGTGGACAGTGTAGCCACCGGCTCGCGGCTCATCGCCGCTCGCGTCCCGGGCGCCGCTGCGCGACGCCCCCGTTTCCATCAAGTCAATTCCCAGCAACCCGCCGCCGACGGCCTCGCTCGCACGCTCGACGAGGTCGAGCGCCTCGTCGTCGAGTTCGAATTCGGCGGTCTCGGCACCCTTCGCAGCGTTGGTCAGCCAGTGATCCGAAGAGCGGACCATCGCAGCTACCGGCTCGCCGTCGGTCGCGAGCACGCGAATGTCGCGACCGGGCTTGTCGACGAACTCCTGGACGTAGAAGATCTTGTGTTCGTAGTGGCCCAGCGTCTCCTTGTGTTCCAGGACCGCTTCGGCGGCGTCGCGGGTGTCCAGCTTGGCCATCAGCCGTCCCCACGAGCCGACGACGGGCTTGAGCACGCACGGATAGCCGAAGTCCTCGACGATCTCCAGCGCGGCGTCTTTGGTGAACGCGACCTCCGTCTCGGGCGTCGGGATCCCCGCCTCTTCCAGCACCAGACTGTTCTTCACTTTGTCCGCGCAGATTTCAGCCGTCTCGGGCTCGTTGACGATCGGCACGTCGTAGGCCTCGGCGAACTTGCTCGCATAGAGGCTGCGCGAGGTCGCGAGACAGCGATCGAGCAGTAGATCCACGTCCGCGAACGCCTCGGGCGGTTCCGACAGCGAGAAGCGCTGCTTGCGGACGTCGATCTTCGTGACCTCGTGGTCGCGCTCGCGCAACTCGTTCAACAGCAGCTTCTCGTCGCGACGGATGCGCGAGTACAGCAGTCCGACGTTCATGCTCTGATCACCCCGGGCGATTGTCCCGCGATCACGGCTCACTCACCCCAGTCCTCTTGGAGTTCGGGCGCGGTATCGAGATCGACGGGATCCGTCCCGACGACCTCCAGCTCCCCGCCGCAGGTCGAGCAATCGACGATCTCTCCGACTTCGAGGCTCTCGTGCAGGGTCAACTCGGCCCCACACTCGACGCAGGTTGTCATAGTACCACTCACTCACGCATCCATCTACTTAAACCCACCGAACTTATCAAAATATATTACTGATCAAAGCCCCGACTAACGGCTATAGAAGCGCTGTTAACGCAAATAATCTGATACTGTATACGTAATATGATATTTTAGCCCCCACCGGGGGGTCGTCGGATTCGCGGTCGAGTCTCAGACATAGGTAGCGACCTCCGAGTCGAGGCGTTCGGCCGCCGTCGCAAGCGCGTCCTGTCGGTCCTGCAGGGCGCGCTCGTCGCTGTCGAGGCGGTCGGTTGCCACCTCAAGCTGATCGGTGACGGCCTCGGGCGCAGGTCCGCCACGGGAGTTACGCGTCCGGACAGACTCGGCCGGGTCGAGCGCGCGCTCGACCGCGTCACGATCGACATACGCCGAGAGCGAGTCTCCCAGGACTTCTTCGGCAACGGCATCGAGGGTCGCGTAGTCGGGCGCGTTCTCGTCGTGTTTCAGGGTCTCTGCGGCACGCGCGACCACCTCGTGGGCGGTCCGGAACGGCACGCCACGCATTGCCAGCAGGTCCGCGATGCCGGTCGCGGTCGAGAACCCCTCGCCAGCGGCCTCGGCGAGCGTCTCAGCCGGCCACTCGGCGGTCGTGACCGCGCCCACGGCCACCTCGACGCTCTCGGTGACGCTGTCGATGGCGTCCCACGCGTGGCGTCCCGCCCGCTGGAGGTCGCGGTTGTACGCCCGCGGCTGGCCTTTCAGGTTCGTGAGCAGGCCGTTCAGCCCCGCCGTCGCGTCGCCGGTACGGCCGCGGACGAGTTCCAGCGTGTCGGGATTCTTCTTCTGGGGCATGATCGAGGAGGTCGAGGCGTACTCGTCGGCCAGCTCGACGTGGCCCTTGCTGGCCATGACGATTACATCCTCAGCGAGCCCGGAGAGCGTCGTCGCCAGATTCGCGAGGGCCGCGGTGACCTCCACGAGGAAGTCCCGGGTCGCCGAAGCGTCCATCGAGTTCTCCGCGACCCCCTCGAACCCGAGCAGTTCGGCCGTCCGCTCGCGATTCACGTCGAAGGGCGTGCCCGCGAACGCGGCCGACCCGAGCGGGTTCTGGTTGAGCCGGTCGTAGGCGTCGAGCAGACGGCCCGTGTCGCGGGCGAGCGCCTGCTCGTAGGAGGCGATCCAGTGACCGACGGTCGTCGGCTGAGCCGGCTGGAGATGCGTGTAACCGGGCATGACCACCTCGCGGTGGTCGGCGGCCATCTCGACGAGCTGCCGGCGCGCTACGACGACCGTTGCGATCGTCTCCAGCAGGTCCTCGCGCAGTCGGTAGCGAATGCAGGTCGCCACTTCGTCGTTTCGCGAGCGGGCAGTGTGCATCTTGCCGCCGTCCTCGCCGACGCGCTCGATGACGGCCGACTCGATGGCCTCGTGGACGTCTTCGCCCTCGGGCAACGCGTCGTGGCCGTCGGCTTCGATCTCGGCAAGCGCGGCGAGTATCTCGCCCGCGACCTCGTCGTCGATGACGTACTGCTCGGCGAGCATCACGACGTGCGCGCGATCGACCGCCAGATCCGCCTCGAAGATCCGCGCGTCGTCCGCAAGCGAGGAGAGGAACCCGCGGGCGGGCCCGCCGCTGAAGCGGTCCCGGCGGACGACTGTCTGTTCGATGTCGTCCTCTAGGCGGTCATCGCCGGGTCCCTCTTCGCTCATCCTATTCCCCCCCGTCGCCTTCGAGTTTTGCCGTGACTTTCTTTGCCAGACGCGACTGGAAGCCGTGGTACTTGGCGACGCCGGTAGCGTCCTGCTGGGTGATCCCTCCCGAGACGTCTTCCTCGTCGAAGCTCGCTGCCGACTCGGAGTAGACGGCGTACTCGCTCTTGCGAGAGACCGCACGGCAGTGCCCGCCCTCGAGCTTGACCGTCACCGTACCAGTAACGCGTGACTGGGTCTCGTCGATGAACCCCTCCAGCGCGTCGACCAGCGGCGCGTCGATCAAGCCCTCGTAGGCCTTCTGGGACCACTGCTGGTCGATCTGGGTCTTGAACTGGCGCTCCTCCTGGGTGAGCACGAGCCCCTCCAGCGCCTCGTGTGCGGTCAGCAAGACCGTCGCAGCGGGATGTTCGTAGTTCTCGCGCACCTTGAGTCCGAGCATGCGGTCTTCCATCATGTCCGTGCGACCGACGCCGTGGGACCCGGCCTGGGCGTTGAGCTGTTCGATCAGTTCGACCGATCCCAGCTGGTTGCCGTCCAGCGCCACGGGAATCCCATCCTTGAACTCGATCTCGACGAGTTCGGCCGCCTTGCCAGAGGGGTTGTCGGTCCACTTGTAGATGTCGTCGTCGGGGATCGTCGCGGGGTCTTCCAGTTCCGAGCCCTCGATCGAACGACTCCAGAGGTTGGTGTCGACGGAGTAGCGACCACCGTCACCGCCCTCGACGGGCAGCCCTTTCTCCTTCGCGTACTCGTTTTCCCACTCGCGGGTGAGTCCGAGTTCGCGGACGGGGGCGATGACCTCCAGGTCGGTGTCGCGCCAGACCGCCTCGAAGCGCAACTGGTCGTTGCCCTTGCCCGTACAGCCGTGTGCGAGCGCGTTCGCGCCCTGCTCGATGGCGACGTCGCGGATCGCCTTGGCGATGACCGGCCGCGCCAGCGCGGTCCCCAGCGGGTAGCCCTGGTAGTCCGCATTGGCCTTGACCGCGCGCAGACACAGGTCCGCGAACTCCTCGCGAGCGTCGACGACGTACTGGTCGACCCCCAGCGCTTCGGCAGTCTCCTCGGCCTCCTCGAACTCGTAGTCGGGCTGGCCGACGTCGACGGTGACGCCGATGACCTCGTCGAATCCGTACTCTTCTTTCAGTAGCGATACGCCGACTGTGGTGTCGAGCCCGCCCGAGAAGGCGAGCGCGACGGTCCCTGAATGTTCACCTGGCATTGTTGTCGTGTCGGGAATGTTTTTCCCGCCCGGAACCCGACAGTGGGCGGTATCGAGTGTGTGAAACCGTGTCCGTCGTGGGAAAGAATAGTAGCAGGGCCTAACGGCCCCGTCGTCGTCGGATGTCGTCGACACCCGACCGACCGCTGGACGGAGCCCAGCCCCGTCGTCGGATCGTCGCGAAAACGGAAGCGGACCCCTCGCTGGCGACCTCGCGTACGCCGGGCGTCGCGGTCCGCGTCATGTAGCCATTGGTATTCCCAGAAGAGTACTAATACTTTCCGGGACGCGACCGCCGTGGGTCTCCTTGTCGTGGGTCGCCCTCTCAATCTCTGTCGGGATCCTTTTGCCCACACCAGCCGTTCGCTCGTCCATGTCCGGTATCGTTTTCTTCGGGACGGCCGATCGCGGGCGGGTCGTCGAGTTCTACAGGGAGCGGTTGGGCTTCGAACAGTGGCTGGAGCAGCCCGAGTGCACGATCCTGCAGTACGAGAACCTGCTCGTCGGGTTCTGCGAGCGCGACGGGGCCGAGACAGGCGGCGTCGTCACGGTCGTCGAGGAGACGCGAGACGAGGTTGACAAGCGCTACGACGACCTCGCTGACGTGGCCGACAATCCGCCGAGCGAGAACGAGCCGTACCGCATCTACAACTTCTTCGGGACCGATCCCGACGGCAGATCCTTCGAGGTGCAGACGTTCCTGCACGAGACCGAGCCGATTCGCGAGGGGAACCCCGGGCCCGACCGAAACCCGTAATCCGCGCGATACCTGACGACCACTATGTACGATTATCACGCTCATTCGAACTACTCGGACGGGGATTTTCTGGCAGTCATGCTCGCGGCGGCCCAGCAGCAGGGACTCGACGGAATCGGGTTCGCCGATCACTGTAACGTCTCGGCGGACCCGTCACAGCAGCA
The DNA here is from genome assembly GCF_025517535.1 of Halapricum hydrolyticum. Classification (NCBI taxonomy): domain Archaea; kingdom Methanobacteriati; phylum Methanobacteriota; class Halobacteria; order Halobacteriales; family Haloarculaceae; genus Halapricum; species Halapricum hydrolyticum. The sequence goes on along the minus strand of NZ_JAOPKC010000001.1, from coordinate 263,065 downwards.
GTTCGCCAGGGAGTTCGGGTTCAACCTCGATCTGACCCACGAGCGTCGCCGGGACGCGATTGAATCGCTCCGGGAGCGATATGATATCGCGATCTTCGACGCGGTCGAGATGGATTACCGGCCGGCCGACGAGTCCGACATCGCGGAATTTCTCGAGACGGCCGCGTTCGATTACGCGATCGGTAGCGTCCACACCGTCGAGGGACACAACCTCCACGACGAGACGTATTTCGGGGCGAAATCACAGGCGGAGCGCCGAGACGTCGTCGAGACCTACGTCGACCGCGTGGTGTCGATGATCGACGCGGAGCTGTTCGCGATCGCCGGACACGTCGATCTCCCACAGCGCAACGAGGTGCTGCGAGGGCTGTTTACCGAAGACCACTACCGGCGGATCGCGTCGGCCCTGGAGACCTCCCGGACGGTCCCGGAACTGAACGCCGGGCGCGTCACTGACGGGTACGGACAGTTCCATCCGGGGCCGGACTTCCGCGAGATCCTGACCGAGTACGACGTGCGGTTTACCCTCGGAACGGACGCCCACACGCCTGCGAGCGTCCGCGAGAACGCCGACGAGCTGACGGCGTTCGTCGACCGATGGGACGTCGACCCGGTCGTCGTCCAGACGTGATCGATCGGGTTCGAAGCCCTTAAGCGCGCCAACGGAAAACGTTCGATAACTCGCTGGTGGCGGGCTCCAGCGGGCACCTGCCGCCGTCGGTCACGTCGAGTGATCGATGCGTCGCAGGCTGGAATGTGGTCGGGCGACCGACTGAACCACTCGACGCCCGCGGTGAAACCATGGCAAAGAGCTTCTACTCACACATTCGGGACGCCTGGAAAGATCCGGGCGACGGCAAAGTCGCGGAACTGCAGTGGCAGCGCATGCAGGAGTGGCGCGATCAGGGCGCGATCGAGCGGATCGAGCGCCCGACGCGTCTGGACAAGGCCCGATCGCTGGGCTACAAAGCGAAGCAGGGCATCGTCCTCGTGCGCGTCAGCGTCCGCAAGGGCAGCGCCCGCAAGGTTCGACACAAGGCCGGGCGACGCTCGAAACGACAGGGCGTCACCCGGATCACGCGCCGCAAGAACCTCCAGCGCGTCGCCGAGGAGCGCGCGACTCGCAAGTATCGCAATCTGCGCGTGCTCAACTCCTACTGGGTCGGTGAAGACGGCAGCCAGAAGTGGTTCGAAGTCATCCTGGTCGATCCGAACCACCCGGCGATCGAGAACGACGACGACCTCAACTGGATCTGCGACGACGCCCACGACGACCGCGCGCTGCGCGGGCTGACCAGTGCCGGCCAGTCCAACCGTGGTCTCCAGCAGAAGGGCAAAGGGACCGAGCACACGCGTCCCTCGAACAACAGCGGCAAAGGTCGCGGCAAGTAATACTGCCGACTGTACGTTCGTGGAGATTTCCGCCACACCGGGTGGCGAAATCCTGCCGAAATGTTACGGCCGACAGTATAACGACCGCGCAGCTTCTACCGTTCGACGACCGAATAGCGGCGCGCGCGTCCTGCGATCACTGGATGTACGACGGGTCCTCCGCGTCACAGTTCTGTTCGTGCTGTTTGGCGTCCGACCGGTTGTCGAACAGCATCTCGCATTCCTCGCACTGATACCACGTCTCGCCGTCTTTTTCGGTCGTGGTTACCATGTCTGTATGTGTGTCGTGATACCGTATAGAGGTTTCTCCCGTCAGAAATCGCGTGACGGAATAGCGCACCCGAACGGGAACGTAACCTATATCAATCGCACTCCGGCTACATTGGGATGCCCAACGCGTGTCCGGGTTGGGGTAGTGGTTATCCTCCAGCCTTGTGGAGGCTGGGACGCGGGTTCGATTCTCGCACCCGGACCTTTCTGGCGACGAACAGACGTGAGGAGCCGAAAGTCCGCAGAGAATCGAACCACGCGAGACGAGCGAAGCGAGTCTCGCAGTCGGGTTCGATTCTCGCACCCGGTCTCCCAATTCCTTCGATTATCACAGATTCAGAGCCTCTGAAGAGGGTTCTGTATTCTGGCGTTCACCCGAGGTTAGTCACCCCCAGAAAAGACTGGGACGTAATCTGAGCCGCCATCCCGCCGCCGTTTGCGGTCACCCCCCAAACTGTCAGGGCTAATAAAAATATGACAATCGAAAAACTACCAGACTGCGTGCCGGTCGTCCACGATTCGGCCCATTCGGAGTTAGATATGCTACAGATGCGAGAGTACCGCGACCACCGACTCGAAGTGCTCTCGTGGCTGTGGCAGGAAGGGAAAGACCCAGACCGAGCCGAGGGATACAGCGACATCGTCGTCGAAAACACATCCTACAGGCTCTCGAAGATCTACCGCTGGATCTGGGAGAACGAGGGATACACGACGGTGCTGAACCACGACCACGCCGACGCCATCGTCGAGAAACTGCGCACGCGTGGCACCGCCGACGAAAATAAGAGCCAGTACGTCAAGGCCCTGCAACGCTACTTCGGGTGGCGGGCCCACGAAAAGGGCGCGGAGGAGTGGGAACCCGAAGAGACGTTCTCGCCGGGTCAGCAGACTCACCACGCACGAGACTACTTCACCCTCGACGAGCGCAAGTTGCTGCGGAACGCGACGCTGAACTACGCGTCGTTGCCGAACTACAACGACGCGACGCCGGAAGAGCGCGATCGGTGGAAGATTTATCTCGCCCAGCGCCTCGAAAAGCCGAAGAACGAAGTGACCCCCGAAGACTGGGAGGATGCGGTCAGCTGGAAGCTCCCTAGTATCGTTGCTGTCAGCCTTGATGGCGGATTACGTCCCGTCGAGGTCAGGCGGGCTCGCGTCCAGTGGGTAGACTTGCAGAACGCCGTGCTGCGGATCCCGAAAGAAGAAGACAGCAAGGCGACTGGCGGCGGCGAAAACTGGACGGTCAGCCTCCGCGAGGACACCACGCAGAAACTCGAGTGGTGGCTGGCCGAGCGCGCGGCACGCCCGAAATACGACAGTCACGACGAACTCATCGCGTTAAGTTTGGCGTGAGTTGTGGTAGACGGCGAAGGCTTCGAGCCAATTTTCAGCTGTCTCTAGCTCGACATGGCTGAAACTATTGGCAAACGATGATGTTCTGCGTTCTACTTCCCAGAAGACACGTTTTGTCGCCGTCGGTAACAGGCTCACGTGCAAGATTTCGCTCATTTCGGGATCGACAGCGCCGTACAGCCAGAACTCCTGGCCGTGCAGGCGGATCATCTTCTCATCCACTGCAAGTTGATCCGCAGTGACCGTCGAAATCGGCTGGAGATCGGCTTTGTGAACCCACTTATGGATCGCCACATGACTCCGCTCGACTCCCAAATCATCGAACTGATGACTGGCATATGTCTTGCATGGCTATTCTGACAGAGACTAGGTAGGTCGATAGCGCCTGTGCAAGATGGAGGGCGCATATTCAGCAACTCGGTCCTCTATCCAGTTTATTTGTCAGAATGAGGTGGCCAATACGGCCTGTTCTGGACAGAGTCTCTCATAACTCCCAGCTTGTTGTCTCTGCCAGCGGCGATTGGACTCCCCATCCGCGAAGCGATTCGGGACTCCAGCCAGCTACGAGGACCACCGCGACGAGGGCGTAGCCCGAGAGGATAAACGGATACATCTCGGGTGCAAATCCCATCAACTCGCCGGTCATATTTCCCAATGCGTGGAACATCAGTACTGCCAGAATGCTTCGACGGGTATTGTTGTAGACCCAGACCAGAATGATGGTATCGAGCACCAGCATCGGTACGAACCACGACAGTTCCGGCTCGAAGGTCGTATTGGCGTAGTACCCGGAAAAGAGAACAAAGGGCGCGTGCCAGATTGCCCACGCCGTTCCGTTGATAGTTCCAGCAACGAGCGCACTCCAGCGTTCTTGCAACCGGTCGAGCCAGTACCCGCGTAGCCCGATCTCTTCGACGACAGGGAAAACAAAGGCAAACGCGACGAGCGAGAAGAGTGCTACTGGATCGAACAAGCGATCAGTCGAAATGAACTCCAGGGGCTCCGCCGTGACCCCGAACAACAGCGCTCCACCCGCCAGCAAGAGATTGAAAAGTGGCCAGTACAGGACAATGACGAGCCACCAGCGTGGCTCAATCCGTCCGACTTCGATCAGTCGCGTGCCGAGGTCCCTGAGGCCCTCCCAACCCCGAGTGAGCCAAGCCAACAGCAAGCCCGCCAACAGTGGACTCAGACCACCGACAAGAAACAGTCCGACATTGGGGAACGACCAAACTGACTCGTCTGAGACCACAATCGGAGCCCAGAATAGAAATGCCCACCCCAAATAGAGGATCGGAAATCCCCAGGGCGTAGCGGCGTGTGCTACATGTCCGAGACGGCCGGCCTGACGATGCCGATGCTCACCACTCATTGATGGCCATTGGTTGGATGGGTTAATGCTGTTACTGGCTATTCCCATTATCTGATAACTCTCTATCCCGGTGGCCGATCTCTCTGTTCGAATGCCGTGCTGAACTCACGCTCTATATTCAGCAGGGCGGAACTGACAGCAGTTGAGGGTTTCAACGAAGCAAATCCATCCTGTCGCAGATGACTCCCCGGTCAGGTTTGCCGCAGGTAGTTCAATAAGCCGTTTCTCTCCGTCAGCAAATACAGTCGTGTGCCCGGCCGGAGAGCGCCGGGACGTTGTCGTGCATACACTCGGCGTATGCCAGCATCGCTTCGGCCTGCTCCGCAGCTGCACGCTCCTGTTGTAGTACATCCCGTTGCGGTAGTTCTGTCAGAGTTCGATCAGTTCGTCTTTCGTTGCCCTGGAGAACACGCCAGCCTGCACCCCGTACTCGAACGTTTCCTCGTGGTTCATCAGATCCTCTGTCTTTGCCAGCCCTCGGTCGATCACGTAGAACTGTACGTCCGCTCGAGCGCTGCGAACTACCCTCGACTACCAGCGAAGGGGGAAGGAGACGTGCAATCCTATGGACTGTTCACTGTCAGTGTTCATATACACTATGAGTGTCCGATAAGGTGGAAAAATTCCCTCTCGAGTCATCCCGCCGGCACCGCTACGTCGACCGAAATGCAGTCGGTGACCGTCTATCGGGCAGGTTCGTGGAAGCAGTCGCCCGCGTGGGAGACGACCTAACATAATCAAGTGCCTCATTTAGGAGTGAGTCACTCCGAAGGAACGCCTGTGGAGACTGCGCTCCCTGCGGACACTGCGGTTGTGTCTGCAAAGCGCGTCGTGGAAGCAGGAAGCCCCTGCCTCAAGGAACGAGCGGCTACGCCGCGAGTGAGTAGGTAGGGGTAGTTCACCTGGATTATGACAACAGCACAGTAGGAGAATAGCAAACTAGTCACCAATGTCAGATGCGGGGAAACGGTAGTACGATGGGCGATCTGGTGTCAGAGGCACAAGGTGCCACACCCGTTCCCCCACATAAGCAAGTACGGTACGTACATAAAAAATAATTATGTATATATACGTATTTGTCTCTGTAGCTAAAAACCACACGATGACAACACCCTCCATCAACTCACGAGGTGAGTTTGAGTTGACTTCTTCTATTTTCTGCCATCAAATTTGCTGTCTCCCGATAGTTACGATTACTTATAGTTTTGCCAACTACTTTGGGTCGCGTTTTGAGTTCCCCGAGAGCTTTGTCAACGATGAGTTGGCTGGTGTTTTTGACGTGGTTCGCGTTATCCACGACAACTGGTTTGATGTCTTCCCAGTCCCAGTCGTGTCAGTCGAGGCGGTTGGTTTCGTTGCGGATGCGTCGGGCTTCGAGACACCCACGTTGCAGGTCGTCGCCACTCCCCGTGTGAATGTCTAAACCGAATGATAGCGTTTGGGTGAGTTTGGACGACTGCACTGGATTTCAATATGGTTCGTTTCCTGTTGAATGTTTGTGTTTTTGGCGCGCTTCATCCACGGGCACGGTGGCCCGTGGTACTCGCGCTGCTTTCATTTATAGAGCGTTGAATCTCCGTCGTAGCCGAACGACATCGGAAGAATATACGGGAGATCGTCGGTCGAGAATGCAAGTATGCCGGTTCCTTCTTCCTCCAGGAGAGTCCTCATCTGGTTCTCAGTCACCGAGACTGCGGTCGACTCCCCGAATGAACCATTGGGCATAGAGACCAATGTGCACTGGGCTCTGATAAGGCTACTGTCGGTTAGAAGCACGTTGTCACGGACTGCACGCATCCTCTGTGCCGCCCATCTCAGATCCAATATATAATATGAATTCTCTAGAAGCGCACTAGCCTATGACACCTGTTATGTCTGGGTCAGATGCCGCGGTCACTCGGGTGCATAGTAGTACTCGCCGGCCTGTTTCTGCTCGCGGTCGAGGTTGCTCCCGGGCTTGTTGATCCGCGGGCGGCCGGTGCGCTCGTCCCGACGGAAGGTAACGTCGAGGTTCGCGAGGAACTCGTTCATCCCCTCGCGCATCCCCTGTGGCTCGGACGCGTAACCGCGTTCGGCCGGTTCGCCGTCGAAGACCAGCAGCCGATCGGACAGCAGATCGATCATGTAGATGTCGTGGTCGATGACCATCGCCGTGGCGTCGTGGTTCTCGGCGTACCGGCGGATCGCGGAGGTCGCCAGCACGCGCTGTTCGACGTCCAGGTGTGCGGAGGGTTCGTCCAGCAGATAGAGGTCGGCGTCCTTCGAGAGGCAGGCCGCGATCGCGACGCGCTGGCGCTCCCCGCCGGAGAGATCAGTGAGACTCTGTTCCATGATTCGCTCCAGCTGCAGCGGCTGTGCGATCTCGGTGTTCCAGTAGGAGCTGCCGAACTCGTCGGTGATCGAAGAGAGGAACGCGTCGACGCGCATCGGCTGGTCGATCTCGATGTACTGGGGTTTGTAGGCGATGTCGAGCCGCGCGTCGATCTCGCCCTCGTCGGGTTCGAGTCTGCCCGCGAGCAACTTCGCGAAAGTCGATTTCCCGATCCCGTTGGGGCCGACGACACCCAGGACTTCGCCCTCGCGGATCTCGCCGCCGGTGACCGACAGCGAGAACTCGCCTTCGCCGTAGCTCTTCGCCAGAGCCGGATACTCGACGACGGCCTCGCCACCGGCGACCGACCGCGGGGCGTGTTGCTCGAACGTGATCGCGTCCTGGCGGATCCGCATGTTCTCGTTCTCCAGATAGCCCTTGAGGTACTCGTTGATCCCGTTTTTCGTCGATTTGGGATCTGTGATAACACCGAACGCACCGGGCCCACCGTAGGCGACGTGCAGGGCGTCCGCAAGCAGATCCAGGATCGCCAGGTCGTGCTCGACGACGAGCATCGATCGGTCGCCCTCCTCGGCCAGTTCCTGGATGATCCGGGCGGCAGTCATTCGCTGGCCGATATCGAGATAGGGAGTGATCTCGTCGAGGAAGTAGAAGTCGGCGTCCCGTGCCAGCGCCGCGACGAGGGCGACGCGCTGGAGCTCCCCGCCGGAGAGCGTCTCGATGTCCTGATCGACGACCGGTCCGATCCCGACCCGCTCGATCAGCGCGTCGAGTTCGCCCCGCTCGTCGGTTCGTTCGAGCAACTGGCGGGTCGTGCCGTCGAACTGATCGGGGATCTGATCCACGTACTGGGGCTTGCGAGCGACGGTTACCTCGCCGTCGATCAGTGCCTCCAGATAGTCCTGCAGGGCGGTTCCGCGGTACTCTTCGAGGACGGCGTCCCAGCCGGGATCGGCGTTGTACTCGCCGAGGTTCGGCGTGAGTTCGTCGGCCAGGATGTGGACAGCCGTCGTCTTCCCGATTCCGTTCGGTCCCAGGATGCCGGTCACGCGCCCTTCACCGGGGGCGGGCAAGCCGTACAGGGCGAAGGCGTTCTCGCCGTAGCGGTGGATCGGCTCGTCCTCGAGTTCCTGGGGGAGGTTGATGATCTCGATGGCATCGAACGGGCACTTCTCGACGCAGATGCCACAGGTCTCGCCCAGACAGATCTCTTCGGAGATGCGAACCTGGTCGGGTTCGCCCTCGAACGGTTCGTCTTCTTCGTATGTGTCGCCGCGCTTGACGATGCACTCCTTGCCCGTCCGGTTGGGCGGACAGAAGTTCATGCACTCGTAGTTGCAGCGGTCGGGCTGGCAACGGTCAAGATCGACGACGGCGATGCTATCATCAGCCATTGTGGGTCACCCGGTCAGACGGCCGAGGCAGTGAGAATCAGCGTCCAGGAGACGAACCACAGCGAGAACGTCATAAACGCGACGTAGAGGTAGTCCTTCGTGCTGAAATCCTGTACGTCGACGCCCAGGGCCTGCAGGATCGGGATCTGAACTGCGATCGCACCCAGCACGACGAACACGTTGATCCGTCCCGAGGGAGACGCCCCGAGGCCGTACTCGGAGACCAGTGCTGCGATGATCCCCATCAGGGAGGCCAGCGTGGTCACTGTCACGCTACGGACGTGACCGGTCAACCCGTCGGCCGTCTCGGTAGCCATACCTCACTGTCGGCTACCCGAACTAAAAAGCCGTTCGTTACGGGTCGGCTCATACGGACTGCCGTCGGTCTACTCCGCATCGACCACACGCGTGGGGCGGAGCACTGACCTCTCCAACAACTGAAGTCGTGGGCTTTCGCGCTGTTCCCGCTCTAAATCGTTACAGCAGTCCGTAGCAGGCACAGCCGTCCGATATCAGGACTCCGAATCCCTCGTTCTCGATGGCTGGGATCGTCACTTCGAGAACCGCTTCGAACGGACCGTCGAGAAGGAGTGACCTGCGGCTCCATGCGGCGATTTGATACGAACAGCCTCGATCGCGGGGAACCGAAACCGCGATCTCAACACCGGAATCCATTGCCTCAATATTTATACGGGACGGGGCCCTGATTTCACTTAATGACAGAATCCGACGGGGAGGATATCACGGATCTGCCGCCGAGTGCGAAGCTCGTATTCAAGGTTCTCGAATACAAGGGACCACTCACACAGAAGGGGATCGTCGAGGAATCGATGCTCTCGGCCCGGACAGTCCGGTATGCCCTCGAGCGACTCGAGGAAGTCGGCGTCGTCGAGGAGGACGTCTACTTCGCTGACGCCCGACAGAACCTCTACGAACTGACCATCGATGACGCCGACAAGTCGGAACAGGCACTCTCTGACTGATTTTCTTACAGGTCGTCGATCTGCAATCCCGGGTGCCAGTGGCTCGCTCCCGCTCTGTCGGCCGTCGCGTCCATCTCCGCGAGAATCGAGACGGCTTCGGTAGCAGTCGCCGCGGCCTTTCGCTCGCCGGCCGTGCGGAACTCGCCCGTGGTTCGATTGGCGTAGACCGTACAGACCGCGCCCGCCCGGAGTCCGTACAGCGACGCGAGCGTCAGGATCGAGCTGGCTTCCATCTCGAAGTTGAGCACGTTCGCCCCCTGTAATTCCGCGACCAGTTCGTCGCTGCCCCGTGCCTCGAACCCCTCGAATCCGGGACGTCCCTGTCCCGCGTAAAAAGAGTCCGTCGAGCAGGTCAGTCCGACGTGATACTCGTAGTCCAGTCGCTCGGCGGCGGCGATCAGTGCCGAGACGACGGCGTGATCGGCAACGGCGGGGTAATCCTCGCGGACGTACTCGTCGCTGGTTCCCTCCTGGCGGACCGCGCCCGTCGTGATCACGAGGTCGCCGACCTCGACCCCGGGCTGGATCGAGCCACAGGAGCCGACGCGGATCAGCGTCTCGCTGCCGACGCGCGCGAGTTCCTCGACCGCGATCGCAGCCGAGGGGCTCCCGATCCCCGTCGAGGTGACCGAGATCGGCGTCCCGTCGTAGGTCCCGGTCGCCGTCCGGTACTCGCGGTGGTCGGCGACCACCGCTGCGTCGTCCCAGCCGTCGGTGATTTTCGAGACACGCTCGGGGTTGCCCGGCAGGAGCACGCTGTCGGCGACGTCGTCGGGCGTCACTTCGAGGTGGTACTGCTCGCCGTCATTGGGGTCCTCGGCAGGGTCGGAAGTCATCGGTCCAGGTGGGCCGCAGTGATCGTGTTCGGGAGCAACTCGCCGAGCGTGTACGTGCTGTGCTCGCCGTCGCCCTCGTCGCAGTAGATCGCGAGGTCGTCGTCACAGAACTCCGCCAGGGTCTGGCGACACATCCCGCAGGGAGTCACGCCGTCGCGTTCGCTCGAGGCCACGGCGACCGCGCCGAACTCGCGGTGGCCGGCCTCGACCGCCTTGCTGATCGCCAATTCCTCGGCGTGAACGCTGTTGGAGTAGTTCGCGTTCTCGATATTGCAGCCAGTGAAGACGGTCCCGTCGGCCGTCCGGATTGCCGCGCCGACTCGGTACTCCGAGTAGGGTGCGTAGGAAGTGTCTATCGCCTCGCGTGCGCGTTCCAGCAGTTCCATATCCCCTCCCTCGTTGCCGGCCGGCAAATACGCTGGGGGCCACGCCTCACTTTGGCCCTGGTTGCTGATACTGCCGGCTGTACCATTGCGAAATGATTCGCCACCCCGAGGTGGCGAATATCTGTACGAACGTACAGCCGGCAGTATGACGATACAGCGCTGCCGGCCGACGCTACTCGTTCCACTAGTTTTTCCTTCCAACGCGCCATCGAGCACGACAAGGATGAAGCGGTTCGCCCTCCGGATCGCACTGATGGCGTACGCGGCGCTCCTGATCGGGCCCGTCGGGTCGCTGTTGCCGGGCAACGAGTGGGCGATGCTCGTAGCCGGGGGCGGCGTCGGTGCAGTCGCCGGGATGGTCACAACGGACGTCCGTGACCCGACGGCGTTCGTCAGCACGGCCCCTCGGGGAATCGCAGGCATCCTCGTCCCGCTGGCGTGGCTCGGGCCGGCGATCGTCCGTGCCGAGTCGGTCGTCTCGCTGTTCGTCAGTCCGTGGTTCGTCGGTGCGCTGGCCGTGCTCGTCTGGATCGTCGCCCTCCTGCTCGGCCACGAAATCCGCCAGGAGCAACTGCAAGAGCGTCTGCTGCCAGTCGCCACCTTCGAGGCAGGGCCGCCCGAGACGGTTCGTCGACAGACGAGATACGCCGTCGACGTCTTGCTCGCCGCGACGGCTGTTATCGTCGTCGGAACGGCAGTGCTGGGCGACGACGTCGAACTCACGACGTACGTCTGGCTTCCGGCGCTGCTCCCGGTATGGCTCAGTCTGTTCAGCGAGCAAAAACAGTCCGTCGAGATTACCGACGAGGGGGTTTTCGCCCAGGGCACGCTCCACGAGTGGGAGACGGTCGACGGCTACGAGCGCGACGGCGACGCGCTCCGGCTAACGCGGACCGACTGGTACCGATCGACGATACAGTTCGACGTCGAACACATCGACGACGTCGACGCGGTGACGGACGCGCTCGATCGCTATCTTTGAGTGACGTCCGCCACCGCTTCTTCGACGGCCGACTGCACGTCCGCGAGCATCTCCTCGACGTCCTCGCTCTCGACGTAGACCCGGACGTACGGTTCGGTCCCGCTCGGTCGGACCAGCGTCCAGGACCCGTCCGGGAACGACAGGCGTACGCCGTACTCGAGCGAGACTTCGGCATCGGGAAAGGCCTCGGGCAACCGCGTTTCGAGACGGTCCATCACTGCCGACTTGTGCTCGTCCGGACAGCGCACTGGATCCTTTCGATAGGGGCGCTCGGTGACCGGTTCGCGCAGCGCGTCGAGACCGCTTTCGGCGACGAGACGGGCGAACACGGCTGCGCTGGCCACGCCGTCGATCCACCCGCCGAGTTCGGGATGGACGTGCTTCCAGGGCTCGGCGGCGAAGACGATCGCCGTCTCGTCGGTGGCTGCAGCCCGGATCTCGGCGATACCCTCGTGAAGAACGCCGAGACCCGTACGCTCGGTACGGCCACCGACAGCTTCGACCCGCTCGTCGATCCGCTCGGACGCGTTCGGCGTCGTCAACACGACCGGATCGGCGGCGTCGCTCTCCCTGACGTAGTGTTCGGCCAAGATGGCCAGCACCGTGTCCTCGTGGACGATCTCGCCGTCACCGTCTACGATCACGATGCGATCGGCGTCGCCGTCGTGGCCGATCCCCAGGTCGACGGCGCCGTGCTCGGCCACGAAGTCACATAGCCCGGTCAGCGTCTCGGGCGTCGGTTTGCTCCCCCGGGCGTCGAAGTGGCTGTCGACGTTCGCGTTCAGCGCCCGCACGTCCGCCCCGAGTTCGCGCAGCACCTGTGGCGTCGCGAGCGAGGCCATCCCGTTCCCGCAATCGATTGTCACTCGGAGCCCCTCCAGCGGTGCGCCGTGCTCGCGTGCGTAGTCGGTGATCGTTTCGCGGTAGACCCCGAGCACGTCCGCGCGGTCGGCACTCGCCCAGTCGGCCCAGTCTGCCGGCTCGACGCCGGCCTCGACGCGTCGCTCGATCCGAGCCTCGGCGTCGCCGTCGAACTCGACGCCGTCGACGAACAGCTTGATCCCGTTGTCTTCGGGCGGGTTGTGGCTGGCCGTGAGCATGACGCCGTGCTGTCCGCGCGACGCCAACGCGAGCGTCGGCGTCGGGACTGTCCCGAGTCTGCGGACGCGAGTGCCAGCCGATTCGACGCCGGCCTCGACGGCCGCGGCCAGCGCACTCCCGGACTGGCGGCCGTCACGGCCGACGACAACTGTCTCCGCCTCGCGGCCGACGGCCCGGCCGACCGACAGCGCCAGCTCCGGCGTGACAGTCTCCTTGACGGGACCGCGTATCCCGGCCGTTCCGAACAGATCCATATCCGTGGTTGCTTTGCCGACGATAAATAGGCTGTCGGCTGCAGCGTGTCATCTGTCGGCTGAAGCGCGGCAGAAATCGGGCGTCGAAACGCGGAGGGCTAGATGTCGTAGTCGTCGTAAGTCGTGATGTCGACGCCTGCCTCGGTGACCTCGGCGACGCAGAGCCCGTTTCCGGAGCCGGTGTCGCGCTCGGCGGCAGCCTCGATCGAGACAGCGGCGACTTCGGTGGCCTCCTCGATGCTCATGTCGGGTTCGTAGCGGTCCTCGAGAGTCCCGTAGGCGACGGTCAGTCCGGAGCCGGTGACGGTGTAGTCGTCTTCCATGACACCGCCGGCGGGATCGATGCTGAAGACGTGGCTGCCCGTCTCGTCGATCCCACCCAGGATCGGGTTGATCGCGAAGAACGGGCCACCGCGTGCGAAGTTGCCCGCGAGCGTCGAGAGCGCCTGCATGCTCATGTCCTGGCCACGGCGCGCCTCGTAGAGGTTGACCTCCGCGCGGAGCGTCCGGATGAACGACTGGGCGCCGCCGACACTCCCGACGAGGGTGAGCGCGGCAGTCGGGTGGATCTGTTCGACCTTCTGGACGCTCTTGTTCGAGACGAAGCGCCCGCCGAGACTGGCCCGGCGGTCGGTCGCGACGACGACGCCTTCCTCGGTCGCGATGCCGATAGTCGTCGTACCGGTCTTGTTGACTGTTTCCTCGTCACGGTCGCTGCTGGGAAGCGACCCGAGCTGCGGCTCGTAGGGCGACTCCAGCTGTCGACCGCCGGGCTGCTGGCGGTGCTGCGAGAACGCGGGTCCCGCGTGTGGGTCGTGCATACCCGACGGCTACTGGCCCGGCGTTGATAAAGGCTCCCGTTATGGTCGCTCTGGCTCTCCAGCGAACGCGGTCACCGCAGGTCGCCCATCGCGTAGTAGAACCGCTGGAGTGCGGTGAGGTGGCCCACAACCGCGAAGACAATCAGCAGCCAGCCGACGATAGTGAACCCCTGAATCGGATCGGTGACGACGACCGCGAGCGCGCCGACGACGCCGATCAGCGCGAGTCGGTCGGCCCGCCCCAGGAGACCGCCGTAGACCCGGTCGAGACCGACTGCCTGTGCCTGCGTCCCGAGATAGGAGGTCATCAACACACCCGTCACTGCGGCCAGGCCGAGATCGTACCGACCGATGCCGGCCGCGAGACCGGCGATGATCAGGATGTCGGCGTATCGATCGAGGACGTGATCCAGCAGGTCGCCGGCTTCGGAGGCGACCTCAAGCCGGCGGGCGAGCGCGCCGTCGAGCAGGTCGAGCCAGCCGTTGACGAACACGAGCAGCGCGCCGACGCCGTACAACAGCGGTTCGTCCCCGCCGAGATAGAACGCGCCCGCCGCGAGGCCGGCCACGACGATCGCGAGGACGCTCACGCCGTTGGGGGTGAGGCCGAGCCTCGCTGCAGCGGTCACGAACGGTTCGAGCGCGCGATCGGCGAGCGAGCGGTATTTATCCAGTGTCATCGTGGTCTGTGTCGATTATCCGGCGTCATGGTGATCGATGAAGGCGGTCCAGCGTCATAGGTAATCGGTGTAATCGACGGTGCCGGCGCTCGGTTCGCGCTCGCCGGCGATCACGGCGTCGATTTCGGCCGCGACCGCCTCTGGCGAGCGGTCGGTCGTCTCGATCTCGTAGACGTTGTCTTCCCCGTGATTCTGGACGGCGTGGCCCAAAATCACGTCTAGCGCCTCGCTCTCGGCGTTTTCCCGGGCCGACTCGGCCGACTCGCCGCGCTCGCGCAGCCGGCGCTCGATCACCTCGGGCGCACACCGCAGGACGATCACCCTGTCTGCGTCGAACTCGTGGGCGAGATGAGATTCGACGACGACGTTCTCGCGGTCATCGAGCCACGACTCGACGGCGTCCAGATCGGCGATCCGGGTGTCGCGCTCGTCGTCGTGGCCGGTCGTCAGCCCCTGCTCGCGGATGACCTCGTTGAGGTGGATCACCTCGAAGTCGGACGCAAGCAGTTCCGTCGCGGTCGTCTTGCCCGTTCCGGGCGTCCCGGTGACGGCGACTCTCACACGCGATCACCTCTGGACATCCGCGAGCACCTCGTTGATCGTCTCGACGGCCTGGCGCGTCTCCGAGCGCGTGCCCGTCGTGACGCGGATGCACTCCGGGAGCCCGAAACTCGTACAGTCTCGAACGATCACGCCCTCCCGCTGGCAGGCGTCGGCCACGGCCGAGGCGTCGCCGACCTCCACGAGGACGAAGTTCCCGCCGCTCTCCCAGGTCTCGGCCTCCAGATTCTCACGCAAGTACTCGCGGCCCCAGCGCGCGGTCTCGATCGTCTCCTCGAGGAACGCCTCGTCATCGAGGGCGGCCAGCCCGGCCCGGCAGGCGATCTCGCTGGCGGCGAAGGGCGTGTTCACGCGGGCGTAGGCGTCGCCCCACTCTTCGGGGGTGATCGCATAGCCGAGACGGATCCCGGCCAGTCCGTAGGCCTTCGAGAACGAGTGGAGCAGCGCCACGTCGTCGCGCTCGCGGACGAGGTCGATCTTGCTCGCGCGCTCGGTGAACGCCTCGTAGGCCTCGTCGACGACGACCAGCGTCTGCTCGTCGGTCTCCTCGGCGATCTGTTCGACCTCGTCGATCGTGACCTCGGAGCCGGTCGGGTTGTGCGGGCTCGTCAGGTAGACGATCCGGTGGCCGTCGTACGCGTCCAGCACGCGCTCGGGCGACTGATGGAAGTCCTCGGCCTTCGAGAGCTCGAACGTCTCGACTCGCCCGTGGTGGTACTTCGCGCTCATCCCGTGGTACGTGAAGTCCGGATCGGGCACGAGAACGGCCTGGCCGGGTTCGAGCAGGGCACGCGAGAGGTAATCGAGCGCCCCGTCGCCGCCGTTGGCCAGCCAGATCTGTTCGTCGCTGACTCCCCACCTGTCGGCGAGTTTCGCGATCAGATCGGTATGTGAGGACTTCGGATAGTAGTGGACGTCTTCGGCGACGTCACGGATCGCGTCGACGGCCTTCGGGGACGGCCCGAGGGAGTTCTCGTTCGAGGAGAGCTTGATCAGTTCGTCCGGGTCCAGTCCCAGCTCCCGGGCGACTTCTTCGATCCCTCGCCCCGCCCGATAGACGGAGTGCATCGAGAGGTCCCGTGGTTCCATACTCGGGGAAAGCGGACGGCGGGCCTTAAGCGTGCCCAAGCAGGCTGCACGTATCGGCAGTGCTCGCCATACTGCCGGCTGTACCATTGCGAAATGATTCGCCACCCCGAGGTGGCGAATATCTGTACGGACTCACAGTCGGCAGTATCAGGCTGTGTGTGACTCTGGCCGGTGTCCACGACCGAGCAGCCAGTACGCGACGGGCAGCGAACCCGCAAAGACGATCGGCCACACCAGAAGTTGTGTGAGGGGATCGGGTGGCGCGACCAACGAGGCGATAACGAACCCCCCGAGACCGGCGACCGCGACCGCTGCAGCGTAGCGTTCTCGGCGTGATCGCGGTCGTGTGCGGTCACGGTGACGCCGCCACCAGAACGCGTAGTACAGCAGTATGACCCCCGGCGGGATCGATGCAAATACGGCCCACAGGATCGGATGCGAGCTGTCGTGTGCCCGGGCGTCGAGCGCGACCCACGTCCCGACCGCGATCAAGACAGCGAAAAAGAGGAGCAGGCCGGGAAGGACTACCAGGCCAGCAGGGTCCATACGTCTCGTCACAGTTCGAGCGATTGTAACGTTTCTGCACCGGTGCGGACTGCAGTCACGAGTTCCAGGGGCAGTCGCCTCCGTCAGGCGTTTCGCCAGCCGCGCCCTGACCGAAACGACTACGACGCCCGGCCCTGACCCTCAGGTAGGGAATGCCACTGTTGATCGACATCCGGAAACTCCGGATCATTAATACGCTGATGAAACGCGGGACCGAGAACGTCACGCGATCGCTGTCGTCGCTTGCGGACGTGGACGCGAACGTCGAGATCAAGAGCCTCTCGTTCGTCGAACCGAGCGACATCGCTGCCGAGATCGGTACCGACGAGATCTACAGCGCGTCGATCGACTTGCGCGAACCGCCATACGGCGTCTTCCTGCTCACGTTTCCGCCCGAGACGGCCGTCGAGATTGCGACGCTGATGACCGGCTCACCCGTCGAAGACGGATTCAATCGCCTCCAGAAAAGCGCCCTCCAGGAGATGTGCAACATCCTCACCTCGGGGTTCATCGACGGGATCGCGAACACGCTCGGGACGACCATCGACATGGAGACGCCGGAGTTGCAATACTCAAACGGCGACGTCGTCGCCGAGAAGACGCTCTCACACGTCCGAACGGACGCGCTGTCGATCGTCCTCGATTCGATGATCGACGTGGCCGACGAGGACGCCGCGTTCAAGATCCGGATCTTTCTGGTCCCCGATCCCGGCTCGTTCGTCAACCTGCTCGATCACCTCAGCGTCGATGAGATCTCCGACCGGGCCGAGTCCGCAGGCGAGTTGTAGAACTTCGATCCTTCACATTCAAGGGCGCGCCGCCCTCGAACGCGAATATGGATCCTGAACTCGCCGGGCTGTACGCGCTGCATACGCTGTTTGCCGGCCTCTGGACCGGCGGTGTCGTCTTCGTGATGTGGGCGGTCCTGCCCGTGGCTCGTGACGGCGGCCTCGACGCCGACCCGCTCGGCTCGATCACGAGACGGGTGAAGCGGCTCTCACGGGTCAGTGCCGTCCTGCTGGCGCTGACCGGCGTCCGGATGGCGATGGTGCTCGATTACACCGAGACGGCAGTGCTCTTCGAGACGACTCGCGGGTATCTCCTCGTCGGGATGATCGCCCTCTGGCTGGTCTTGATGGGGCTCGTCGAAGTCGGCGCGAGCAAGCTGGCCGACGGGACCGGACGGCGGAAGGTGCGGGAACCGGCCCGGAACGCTCGACCGTTCTTCCTCGGGGCGACGGTCGTCGCCGCGCTGTTGCTCGTCGACGCCGGCCTGCTCGCCGCCGTGTGAGGGCGCATACGGATCACCGCCGTCTTTTTCAGGCCCGACTGTACGGCGCGGACGACCGTTTTCCGGTATAACAGCCACGACTGGCGGGAATCCCAGGCCGGATTTGAAACAACTTATATAGCTGTATTCGAGACTGAGACCAATGAGCGTCAATTCGGACGAGTGTCCGTGGCCGCAGACACTCGATCACAGAGACATGGAGTGGCCGTCGGAGAACCAGCGTCTGCTGGTTCCGTTCCGCGAGGCCGCCAACCAGACGGAGACGAGCCTGCTCGGGGCCAGTATCGCGTTCGGAACGGATGGTGAGCTGTATCTGCTCCACGCCGTCGAGGCCGACAGCAATCCCGACCCGGACGAACTCCGGCGTGACGCGGAGACGAGGTTGGCGATCGAACAGCAGTTTCCGGTCCCGATCGTCGAGCGTCGCGAGGAGTTTTCGCCCGGACTCTTGGACACGTTCGTCGATGCCTGCTCGATAACCAGCGTCCTCGTCGACACGGAAGAGGTGAGCTTCTTCAGCCGGAACGGATCCGACCAGGCCGACGGGCTGGACTGCCACACGCTCGTCGGGACGGGCATGGACGAGTTCGAGTCGCCGTCGACAATCCTCGTGCCGGTCGATCGGGGGCCGCACTCCGGAATCGCGACCCGGATCGCCGAGGCGATCGCGACCGCGTACGGCAGCCGCGTCGACCTGTTTCACGTGATTCCCGAAGACGCCTCCGAAGACCGGAAAGACGACGCGACGAAACTGCTCGACGCGTACAGCTACCGGATCGACGATCGGATCGACGTCGAGTATCACGTGCTGCGCGACGCCGACCCGGCAGCGGCGATCATCGATCAGTCCCAACAGCACGATCTGACGGTGCTCGGCGCACCCGAGAAGGGGAAACTCAGGCGGTTTCTCTTCGGATCGACGGCGGATAGCGTCGTGGAAGGCGGGGATGGCGAGCCCGTCCTGGTCGCCCATCGAAACGGCACAGAGTCGCTGATCTCCCGCTGGTTCTGACCGCCGTCGGATTGCGGACTTCCCGACGTGGCCGCGCAGCGTCAGCTGCGGACTGGAACACTCGTCGGGCAGGAACCCCGGACGTCACAGCTATTGTTGAGACAGCGTCTCCGCGAGGTGATCGGCGACCCGCAGTGCCAGTGCTGCGATCGTCAGCGTCGGGTTCATCGCCCCCACGCTGACGAACACGCTGCTGGAGGCGATCCAGGCGTTGTCCAGATCGTGGGTCCGACACTGCGGATCGACGACGCTCGTCTCGGGATTCGCGCCCATTCGCGTGGTCCCCATGTGGTGAGCGGCCGGACCCGTCGCGTCCCGACCGACGACCCACTCGATGTCGGCGTCGAGTTCCTCGAGAATCGATCGCTGGATCTCGGTCGCCCGCCCGACCGCCTGTCGGTCGCGATCGCTGATCGACCAGTGGACCTGCGGCACGGGATTGCCGTGGTCGTCCGTGCGGGAGTGATCGAGCGTGATCCGGTTTTCCGGTCTGGCCTCCTGCTGGACGAGGCCGGCGACTTCGAGGGTGTTTCCATAGGTTTCTCGTAGCGTCTCCAGCAACTCGTCACCCCAGTGGTCGGCCGAAAGAGCGGTCCCGACGGGCGGCTGACCGGCGTAGTTCACCAGTTCGAGCTTGATCGGCGGGTGGTCGTCGCTGTCGTAGAACTGGTGGGACTCGGTCGTGATAAACTCGATGTGGTGCTGGCGGGTTCGCCGATCGATCGTGCCGCCGACGCGCGCGCCGAGGTGCTCGGTGAAGTAACGACCGACCAGTCCCGAAGAGTTCGCCAGCCCGTCCGGGTAGTGATCGCTCGCAGAGAGCAACAGCAGTCGCGGGATCTCGACGCCGCCCGCGGCGAGCACGAACTGCCGGGCTTCCTGTCGATGTTCGACTCCCTCGGGCGTCGCGTAGACGGCGGCTTCGATCCGATCCGCGCTGTGTTCGAGACGCTGGACGGGCGCGCGGTCGATCACGCGCGCCCCGTTCGCTTCGGCTTTCTCGACGTGCGCTAACGCCTCGTATTTCGCTCCGGCGGGACAGACCGGCTTGCACGTGCCAAATCCCACGCACGTGCCGCGGCCGTCGTAGTCCTCGGAGTTGCGGGCGTTCGGTGCCGAATGGGTCGCGATCTCCAGCGACTGGCAGGCCTCCGCGAAGATCGAGTCGCTGTGGGAGGGCGGGAACGCGGCCATCGGAAACGGCTCTTCGCGCCGGGGCCCGAACGGGTTGTCGTCGGCTCCGGCGACGCCAAATTCCTGCTCCGCCTGAGCGTAGTACGGCCGGAGGTCGGCGTAGTCGATCGGCCAGGGATCGCCGCCGTTTCGCCCGTCGAAATCCCGCTCGTGGAGGCGCACGACCATCCCGTGCCAGGCCAGGGTCGTTCCGCCGACGCCCTTCGTCCGAGTGTGGTTCAGCGGATAGTGGTCCGGCCCGGCGGACGTGTAGGCGTCGCGCTCGCCGCCCACGTCCCAGACCGACTGTGGTGCGTGCGATGGTCGGAGCGACTGCTCCATGCGCTCGATTCGCTGCTCGCGGTCGAACCGCGGCCCCGCTTCCAGCACGACGACGTCGTAGCCGGCCGCCGTGAGACGGTGGGCCACCAGCGCTCCGGCCGGCCCGGCCCCGACGATACAGACGTCCACACGGTCGGACGGGCGTCGATCAGTATCCATTCGCGACGTGTTTAGGCTACCCTAAATTTAGGCGTTTCCATCTCCCGGCCCCGCGTCTACCTGTCCTGTCGCACGTCGTGTTCGAGCGTGCCGATCCCCTCGATTTCGATCTCGACGTGGTCGCCGTCGGTCAGCGGGCCGACCCCCTCAGGGGTGCCAGTCGCGATCACGTCGCCTGGTTCGAGCGTCATGTAGGTCGTGATCTCGGCGATCAGATCGGGGATCGAGAAGATGAAGTGCTCGATCGAGGACGATTGGCGAACCTCCCCGTCGACCCGGAGTTCGATGGCGGCGTCGTCCGGGATCTCTTCGGTCAGGACGGGACCCATCGGGGCGGCGTTGTCGAAGGCCTTCCCGCGGACCCAGTTCTGTTCGCGGGACTGGTCGTCGCGGTTCGAGACGTCGTTGAAGCAGGTGTACCCGCGGATCACGTCCCCGGCGTTCTCGGGATCGACGTGCTTGCACTGTTCGTCGATGACCACGGCGAGTTCGGCTTCGTGTTCGATCTGCGCTTTTCCCTTCGGGAGCGTGATCGTCGAGCCGTGGCTGGCGACGGCGTTCGGCGGCTTGAGGAAGAGCAGCGGTCGGTCGGGCACGTCCTCGCCGCGCTCTGCGGCGTGTCTGGCGTAGTTGCGACCCACGCAGATGATCTTCGTCGGCTCAGCCGGTGCGAGGACGTCCACCGCTTCGAGGTCGTACGCGTCGTCGCCGAAGTGGACGTGATCGTCGTGCAAGAGCCCGTTTCGAACAGTCCCGGCAGGATCGCGGAATCGAATGTCGTCCATACCCTCGCTATCGAGCGGCCGGGCAAAAGCGTACGGGACCGACTGCTTTTATCCGTCGGGGCTGAACTGGCGATATGGACGAGGAACTGGTGGCCCGGGTGCTGCCGGGCCCCGACGAGGACGGCGACGGGGGCGAGCGAACGCTCCGGGTGTTCGATCGGGAGCGATACGAACCGATCGACGTCCGGGTCGGGGCCGACGACGCTGCCGACCTGCGACCGGGATATCTTCTCGACGCACGTCTCGACTGGTCAGAGCCCGCGCGCCTCGATGCGTTCTCGTTGCGACGGCCGACGCTGTACGCCTTCGCCGACGGGATCGATCCCGTCTTCGAGGTCGCGGCGGACCTCTGGCGGGATGCACAGGCAAAGGGGGACGGAATGAACAGCAGCGTCACCAGAAACACCGACGGTGAGGTGAACGGCGTCTGCTACGTGTTCGCTGACAGCGGGGCGGGGGACCGGTTTCGGGAGTTCCGCGAGGGGACGCGACCGCTCGAACCGCTCGTCGACCGCGTCAACGACGCCGGGTCAGCCCCGCGCGAGGCGTTCGTCCTGCGCCCGGCCGACAGTGCGTTCGTCGTCGTGACGATCGCCCTCGAGAAAGGTGGTCACTTCGCCGACACGCTCCGGGAAACGTACGACCTGGACCGTCCCGCAGAGCCACTTGCGTAGCCGATCAAAGTCCCTCTTGCGGCTCGGGAGTTACCCGGTAGTGTCCGGCACGACCGTGACGGGGACGGTCGCGGCGTCGATGACGGCCTGGGCTGCACTGCCTCGGGTTATCTCTTCGAGCAGCCCTTTCGACGTGTGGCCCATGACGATGTGCGTCACGGTCACGTCGGAGGCCAGTTCGATCACGTCCTGACCGATGCGCGGCCCGGTTCGCGCGAGCCCGTGACCGACGTATTCGAGCGAGACTGTCGCAGCGACGTCCGCGGATCGAACGCGCTCGCGGATCTCGTCGCGGATCTGCTTTGCGGTCCCGTCGGCCGTCTCCTCTTCGACCAGATGGACGATGTAGAGGTCTTCCCCGAGCGCCTGCCCGAGTTCGATCGCCGTCTGGAGCACGCGATCCCGGAGGGGGCCGCTTGCGACTGGCACCAGAATTGTCATCGTCGATAATTAGGACTGGGATCACAAAGTGGTATGCCCGCCGACGGTCTCGATCAGACTCCCCAGATCGCCGCGATACCGAGCGTCGTCACCACGGCGAGCAGCAACTGCAGCGGCGCACCGATCCGCACGTAGTCGGTGAACCGATACCCGCCCGGACTGTAGACCATCAGGTTCGTCTGATAACCCATCGGGGTCATGAAGGCCGTCGAGCCCGCGAACGTGACCGCCAGCACGAACGCGAACGCGTTCGCACCCAGATCCGCCGCCGTCGAGACGGCGATCGGCAACACCAGCGCGACGCTGGCGACCGGCGTGATGAGGTTCGCGAGCAATCCGGTCAGCAGGTAAAACAGCGCGACCGTGCCGATCGCGGGCAGCACCGTCGACACGTCGGTGATGTGTGCCGCGAGATACGCTGCCGCGCCGGTCCGGTCCATCGCCAGCCCGAGCGGGATCACGCCCGCGAGCAGGAAGATGACTTCCCAGTTGACGGCCGCGTAGGCCCGTTCCGGATCGATGATGCCGCCGAGGACCATCGCCACGACGCCACCGAGCGCCGCGACCGAGATTGCCAGCAGATCGGCGGCGGCGACCGCGATCACGCCGAGGACGATCCCGATCGCGAGCCCCGCCTCGCGCCAGTCGATCGGCTCCGGCTCCGGGAGTCCGTCGCCGACAGCTTCCGTGACGAGCAGTTCGCCCGTCTCTTCGAGGTGGTCGATCCCGCTCTGCGTCGCGTAGATCAACAGTCCGTCCCCTTCAGAGAGTCCCACGTCTGCAACGTCTTGGACGACAAGGGACCCACCGCGGCGAGCGGCCAGCACCGTCGCGTCGAATCGCTCTTCCAGGCGAGCGTCGCCGACCGCCTGCCCGATCAGTCCCGACCTGCTCGGCACGATCACCTCCGCGAGCGTCCCCCGGCCAGAACCCAGCGCCAGTTCCTCTTCGGTCACCCTGGCCTGCGGAAGCCGACGCAGCCCGGCCACGTCGACAAACGACTGGGCGGCCGGCGCTTCCGCCCGGATCGTCAGCACGTCACCGGCCTTGATCGCCCGGTCAGAGCCGGTGGCCACGAACGTCTCCCCGCCACGGAGCAGCTGCAGGATCTTGACCGCGTCCGTCCGGGCTTCGGCCGGCGTGAGACCGACCACCGACGACGACTCCGGGACGTACACCCTGGAGAGCCGTCCCCCGAGACCGAACTCCTCGGTGAGGTCGTGAGGCTCGATTCGGGACGGCAACAGCAGCGGCCCGACCGTCAGCAGATAGACCGAGCCGACCGCGAGCACGAGCAGTCCCAGCGGCGTGAACTGGAACATCGAAAACGGCGTGCCGGCCACACCGAGATCGGCGGCGACCGAACTCGCGAGCAAGTTCGTCGACGTGCCGATCAGCGTCAGCGTCCCGCCGAGCATCGCGGCGTAGGACAGGGGGATGAGGAACTTCGAGGGCGAGGTGTGGGTCCGATCGGCCAGGTCCGTGATCATCGGGATGAAAAGCGCGACGACCGGCGTGTTGTTGACGACGCCGGCCAGCGGCCCGGTGATACCGACGGTCGCGCCGAGCAGTCGCCCTCGGCTGTCGCCCGCGTACCGCGCGACGACGTGTTCCAGCTGGTCGACCACGCCCGTCCGCTGGACGCCCGCGCTGAGGATGTACATCGCGAGGATCGTGATCGTCGCAGTGCTGGCGAACCCGGAGAGCGCGGCCTCGGCGTCGACGCCCGTGTAATCCTGCAGGACGACCAGCGAGACGAGCACCGACAGCGCCGTGATGTCGCTCGGGATCGCCTCGCTGACGAACAGCACGACCGCCGCCGCGACGACCGCGAACACGACGGCGATCCCGGGCGTCAGTTCCAGACCGGCCTGCAAGAGCATTGTCCGCATTTCGTCGATGGGTCACGTCAACGTTCGGGTCGATGATCGACGGCTCCCGAATATAGTATGCAATATCAATGCATCCTAATTTCGAATAGTAGAGAGTGATACATTAGCTACTCCGTTCTCCTTGCCACCTTCCCGTAGCTATATTATCTCTGGCGTGAGAATTTACTGACAGATGTACCGGGTGCTGATGCCGATCGATGGGAGCGAGTCACGTGGGCAAGCACAGGCCGAGGCAGTCACCGCGTTTCCCGATGCGGCAGAGAGCGTCCACGTGACACTACTGTACGTGTTTGACGACGAAGACGAAAAAGAGACGACTGCTCCCGAAGAGATCGACGGCGGACGAGTAGCAGCAACTCGATTACGGGACGCAGGCATTACCGTCGAGCAATCCTCCCGCGTCGGCGACCCGGCAATCGAGATCCTCGCTGCAGCCGACGAGATCGACGCCGACCAGATCGTCCTGGGCGGCCGCAAGCGGTCCCCGGTCGGTGCGATCCTGTTCGGCAGCGTCAGCCAGTCCGTTATCACTGATGCCGACCGACCCGTCACCGTCACGGGCGAAGTGACACGTTGACCTCCGATGGCGGACCGAAAGCGAGCCAGCGGTGAGGGAGGGCCGAAAACGAGCCGGCGGTGAGGGAGGGCCGAAAACGAGCCAGCGGGGAGGCGGCCAGAGCCGATCCCGATGACCACGTGGGCACGCAGCGGGGTGACTGTGCCACCGTCGCCACCGGCGTCTACTGACGGTATAATAAAGGGTGTACCGGAAGGTCAAACAGCGTTTTGAGCTACCGGAGGTGCCAGACGAGCAGCCACAGCGCGAGGACGACCGCACCGCCGGCGAAAAACAGCAGTCCGGGTTCGATACCGGCCGCCGCGTCGGTCGCTTCCGGAGTCGACGTGACCGTCGTCGTCACGTCCGTCGCAGTCGTCGTTATGGAGTCTGTCACGTTCGTCGCTTGGAGGACGTACTCCGTCCCATTGACCGCAGTCTCGCCGCCCGACGTCGTGCCGGTGGCTCCGTCTAGCGCCGCCGTCTCGTTGCCACCCGGCACCGCGCTGCCCTCGCCGGGTGATGTTCCGGCGTCACCGTACAACCGCTGGACTGCGAGGCTCCCGATTCCGAGGATGCCGAGCCCGCCGAGTAGCCGCGAGAGGGCCGCTCTGAGACCAGTCGTGTCGTCTTCGTTGCCGGCGAAAATGACCAGCGGCTGATCCGCGGGCGCGTACACGTCCATCTCGCGGCCTTTCGCGGAATAGGCCGTGTCGACGACAGACACCGCACCGGCAGACTGGAGCTTCTCGAGGTGGTACTGAGCGTTCTGCAGGGACGTGTCCGCGCGCTCGGCCAGCTCGGAAGGTGGCGCGGGTTCCTCGTGTAGCTCGGCCAGCAGTTGCCGGGCAGTGTCCGAAGAGAGTGCCGAAATCACGTCGTCAGCGTCGTCGCTGTCGACGCCGATCACCCGTGGTTCGGCGTCGGCCTCGGCAGCCGACGTGTCCGGTCGGGAGGGCAGCAGCGACATTACTTCCCGGTAACACAGCCGATTGTATGAATCTTGCCCGTCGATCCGAAGTGTAGGGATTATCGTAGCCGGTTGGAGGAGTCCCCACGCCCGACCGAGCGGTGGAAATCGATTGCACCAGCGAAATCGATGGATTGCTACGATAATCCCTATCGCTCCCTGCGAAGAGAGACGTCACTCCGGAAGGTTCGAAAAACGAAGGAAGTTGAGCCGACTTACTCGATCCGGCTGACGACTTTCTCGTACTGTTCGGCGACGTTGTCCCAGTCGACGACCTCGAAGAACGCGTCGATGAACTCGCCGCGCTTCGGGCCGTAGTCGTAGTAGTAGGAGTGCTCCCAGACGTCAAGCGCCAGGATCGGGTGTGAGCCCCACAGCGCGCCCTGGTCGTGCTTGTCGACGACGAGGTTGCGCAGCTGCTTGGCAACGGGGTCGTATACCAGCAGCGCCCAGCCACCGGCGGCACCCGCAGCGGCCTCGAATTCACCCTTCCAGCCCTCGTAGGAGCCGAAGTCTTCCTCGATGCGCTCGCGGAGTGCGCCGTCCGGTTCGCCGCCGCCGTTGGGATCCATGTTCTCCCAGAACAGCGTGTGCAGGTAGTGACCGCTGCCGTTGTGGGTCACGCTGCGGATCGCGCTTCCCGACGAACCGAACTCGCCGGCCTCACGGTTCGCCGCGAGCGTCTCTTCGGCGCTTTCGAGGCCGTTCACGTACCCCTGATGATGGGTGTCGTGATGCCAGGTCAACACCTGCTCGGAGATGTGTGGCTCCAGCGCGTCGTAGTCGTACGGGAGTGGGGGTAGCTCGGGTTCTGAATGCTCGCTCATCGGAATATCACCGTCTGTATCATCGGCCGGTAACCTGTTAAACTTTGAGGAAGCATTCGGTAACACACCACACGAACAGCCTGACGGCGGGACGACCGTCACGCCTTTTCGCCACCGACACGATACCCAGACTATGGACGTGACGTTTCTCGGGACGGGCAGCGCGATGGCGACCGGCGACCGGTTTCAGACCGGCCTGTTGCTGGAGGCCGGATCGGATCGACTGCTACTCGACTGTGGGAGTGGCATCCTGCACGCGCTCGGGCGGACCGATGCGGGATACGAAAGCGTGGACACGGTGCTTTTGACCCACCACCATCTGGACCACGTGTCGGACCTGCTGGCGCTGTTGAAAGCGCGCTGGCTCGCCGGCGCCGACTCGCTTTCGGTCGCCGGCCCGCCTGGCACGTCGACGCTCGTGGACGATCTGCTCGACGTCCACGAATACCTCGACGGCCGCGTCGATCTCGCGGTCCGGGATCTGACGGGTGAGCCGTTCTCGCTGGCCGGATTCGACGGTCGAACGATCGAGACCACCCACTCGATGCAGTGTTTCGCGTATCGGCTCACTCATCCCGACAGCGACGCCACGTTCGTCTTCAGCGGCGACAGTGCGGCCGCGCGCGATCTGCTCGCGTTCGCCGACGGGGCCGACGTCCTCGTCCACGACTGTTCGTTTCCCGACAGCGTCCAGACGGATAATCACGCGACGCCGACGCAACTGGGACGTGCGCTGCGGGACGCTGACGCGTCGTTCGAGCGCGTGTATCTGACCCATCTCTATCCGCACACGGACGGGCACCACGAGGAAATGCTCGACTCGATCGGCAAGTACTACGACGGTGACGTCCGGTTCGCGTCCGACGGGCTGACGATCAGCCTCTAGACGCGCTGGAGCGTCACCCGAAACTCCGCCCCGCCGTATTCGCTGTCGGTCACTTCGACTGCCCCGCCGTAGGATTCGGTCAGCGTGCGCACGAACCCCAGGCCGAGCCCCGTGCCGTCGCTACTCGGGCCTTTCTCACCCATCTCGAACAGTTCGTCACGGATCTCCGCTGGGATCCCGCTGCCGTCATCGGCCATCCCGACGACCACGCTCGACGGCGTCGCCTCGGCATACATCGAGACCGTGACACCCCCCTCGTTGTGCACGGCCGCGTTCGAGAGCACGTTCTGGAAGACCGAGTCCAGCAGGTCGCCGCCGTAGACCCGATAGTCGAATTCGGCCGGATCGAACTCGACAGTGAGTGACTCGTACTGTGAGTGGGTGGTTTCGACGACGGACGCGAGTGCGTCCCTGAGGTCGCGCGGCACGGGTTCCGCTTCGGCTTCGAGCCTCGAAACGAGGTTACCGACGCGCTGGATGAGATCGCTCGAACTCTCGGCTGCACGACATATCTTCCTCGCGTAGCGCTCGTGGTCTCCCTCGAGCTCCTCGACGAGGATATCGGCGAACCCGGAGATGACCTGCAGGTCGTTGCCGAGGTCGTGACGTAACAGCCGGTCGTACAGCTCGACCATCTCCTTTCGCTTGGCGAGGTCCGTGCGCGCTCGCTCGAGTTCCTGATGTGATCGAATGTTGCTGATCGCGGTCGCGGCGTGTGACGCGAGCATCTCCAGCGGCGTGGCGTAGCTCTCGCCGATGTCCTCGTTCGTGGCCGTTCTGACAACGAGCACGACCACCACGTCGTCGACGATCGTCGCCGGCACGGCCAGCGCCGCCTCGGCGCCCGAATCGGTAGGCACACCAGCCTCACTGTCGGTCTCAGTCGTCGTCTCACCGGACTCGACGGCCGCCCGGGCGACCGGTCCTGGCTGATCCCCAGCACTCCGGTCCAGGCGTGTGCTCTCGATAATCTCGGGTTCCCCTTCCCGGACTTCGATAAACGTCGTCGACTCGAAATCGAACAGCAGTGACACCGCCTCAAGAGTGAGCGACACGACTTCTTCGACCGTTTCGCAGCTGTTGAGTGCCTGCCCGTAGTTGTTCAGGTCTGCGACCTGGCGGGCGAATTCCGGCTGTTCCTCGAATGACATCTGTTCGCTGTCAGTCCAACTATTCTGTCATCAACGTATGACGACAAAATCGTTTCGGTCGCCGTCGCGTGGTTGTCAGGAGATGCGATATCGAAGGAGCGCGGCGATCCCGCCGAGATTCGATAGTTGCTGGCCGGGGTCGAACTCGCCCGAAAAGACGGTCACGCCCCCGCCTTTCTGTTCGGTCGTCTCGATGATCCGATCGGCGTCCAGGTCCCACTGATCCCCGCCGGACCGCTCGGATCGGAGGTGTTCGTCAAGGACGAGCAGGTGTTCGATTGCGCCGTAGTCGGCCGCTTCGGCGACTTCGTCTGGTCCGTAGGCGACCGGCTCGTCGGTCGCGATCCGTTCGGTCAGTTCG
Organism: Halapricum hydrolyticum; assembly: GCF_025517535.1. NCBI lineage: Archaea > Methanobacteriati > Methanobacteriota > Halobacteria > Halobacteriales > Haloarculaceae > Halapricum > Halapricum hydrolyticum. Next base: position 234,193 of record NZ_JAOPKC010000001.1, on the reverse strand, counting down.
TCGATCAACTCGGCCTCGTTCGCGATACGGGTCTCCTGCTGGATCTCCTCGACTGCGCCGCGCTTGAGGACTTCGTGGACGCCCCGATCCCCGACGGCGCTGGTATCGACGGTCGTGATCGACTCGGCCAGTTCCGGGGCGCTGTCCTCGATGTAGTCCAAGGCGTCCTGTTTCGTGAACCCCGGGCCGGCGAGGACGATCGCGTCGACGTCGAGGCGAGTCAGGACGGCAGTCAACTCCTCGAACAGCTCTTCGCGTGGCCGGGCGTAATCGCCCTTTCCGGTCGGACCGGAGATGCTCGCGCGCTCGTCGGTCCCGTACTGAGCGATCGTGTGCACGTAGGCCTGTCCCTCTTCGACAGTCGCGATGGCGACGTCGGGGTTGTCGGCGGCCTCCTCGGCCTCCTTGAGGCGGTCGAGCTGGTCCGGATTCCAGACCTTCTCGATGTCGAGTTCGGTGTGCTCCTCGACGTTGATCGTGTGATGGAGGCCGAGCTGGTCTTCTCGCGAGCAGTCGGCGATGACGCCGGAGACGCGCAATCGGTTGGCGAACTTCGCGAACTCGACGTCCTCAACGTCCAGTTTCACCCACAGGTGTTCGCGCTCGCCGCCCGTGTCCCGCAGTTCCTCCTCGTTGCGCTGGATGCGCCGCGTGGTGTCGCCGGCGACCTGATCGCCGGGGTCGATGACGTGCGAGAGGTGCCACAGGTCGTCGAGGCTCTCGGGGACGACGGTGATCCGCTCGCCCCCACCTTCGACCGGCTGGCGCTCTGCGATTCGCATATCCCTCGTTCCGGCTGGCGTCGGTAAGTGCCTGCTGATAGTGTCGTCAGTGTCAACCGCTACGACCGATCAGCGCTCGCGATGGACGAGCGTTCCGGGACGGCCACCGGACAGGAACGTCCGCAGGTCCGCGGGACCGAACACCGACGCTGGCGTCTCGAGTTCCAGCAGCGCCCGTATCTTGGCGGCCATCCCGCCGGTCACGTCGGTCGCCTCGCTCTCACCAAGTGCCGACGCGACCGTCTCGAAATCAGTGATCCGGTCGATCACCTCGCCGCCGTCGAGGACGCCGGGGACCGTCGAGCAGACGCCGACGCGATCGGCTCCCAGTCGCTCGGCCAGCAGGGTGACGATCTCGTCGCCGCTGAGGATCGTCGCCCCCTTGTCAGCCTGGACGACCACGTCACCGTGGGTGACTGGCACGAACCCCTCGTCGAGCATCGTCGCGACCGGTTCGCCCGGGAACGCCGTTCGTCCGTCGCTGTCCCTGTAGGCGACCGAGAGCGGGCGGACAGGGAGCGCCGGCACGCCCCGGTCCTGCAGCGCCTCGACGACGGCGTCGTTCAGTGCCCCCATGGCGTCGTGGATCTCGCGGACGCCAGCGGCGTCGTGGGTCCCGTTCGTGTCGGTGACGCCGTGGGCGGCGGCGTGTGGATGGCCGAAGCTCCCGCCGCCGTGGATCACGACCAGCTCGTCCGCGTCCGCGTCGGCGACGGCGTCGGCCGCGTCCGCCAGCGTCGCCCGATCGACCGTCTCGGGTTCGTCCTTCTCGGTGACGACGCTCCCGCCGAGCTTGAGCACCGTCGTCACGGTTCCACCCGGACTCCTTCGGTGTCCAGTTCGGCCCGGAAGACAGACTCACAGCCCTGCGTGTACCGCAGGGCCGTCTCGGTTCCATCGTCGGGATCGAGCGCGACGATACAGCCGCCACCGCCGGCCCCAGTCAGCTTCGCCCCGAGCGCGTCGCCCTCGCGGGCCGCCCAGACCATCGCGTCGAGCGTGCGCGAGGAAACGCCCAGCGCGGACAGCAGGCCGTGGTTGAAGTCCATCAGCTCACCCAGTTCCTCGAGGTCCCCCGCGGCGAGCGCCTGCTCGCCCCGACGGACGACGTCACCGATCGCGGCGACGGTGTCGGCGGCGAAGTCGTACTCCTCGCGCAGGTCCCGGACCCCGGCGACCAGCGCACCGGTATCGCCCGAGCCGCCGTCGTAGCCGACCACGAACGGCAGGTTCGGTACGTCCTCGATCCGACGGCAGTCGTCGCCCTCGACGCGGACCGCACCGCCCATCGCCGAGCAGAACGTATCTGCGCGGGAGGCCTGGCCGTCCTGGACCTCGTACTCGACCCGATAGGCGCGGTCGGCGATCTCCGCGGCGTCGAGTTCGACGCCCAGTTCGCGCGTCGCGGCGTCGATAGCGGCGATCACGACCGCTGCCGAGGAGCCGAGCCCGGCACCGAGCGGGATCGCACTCTCGATCGTGACGTCGAATCCGGCGTCGGGTGCGTCGGCCGCATCCCGGGCCTGCTCGACCGCCTCGTTGACGTAGCCCATCCCCTCTTCGAGCAGAGGCTCGGCGACGTCCACGTCCGGCGTTCCGGTCGCGTCGCCGTCGTATTCGACGGTGAACCCGTCGAGCGTCAGGTCGGTCGCGTTGACTCGCAACTTGTCGTCCCCGCGGCGTTCGGCCGTGACGCGGGCGCGACGTTCGATCGCACAGGGAACGGCAGGCTCACCGTAGACGACCGCGTGTTCCCCGAAGAGATACACCTTCCCGGGGGCGCTGGATGTGACCATACCCGTCCGTTGCAGTCCGGGGCACAAAGTGTGTTTCCAAGTACCGATCACGTCGCCGGCCGTTCCGATCTCACGTCGCCCGCCGGTCGGGCACTTCGATCTCTTCGGGCGCGGGCATCCAGAAGTAATCGAAGGTCGCCCCGAGCGACAGCGGCAGGGCGACAACGCCGAGGACGACTACCGCCGGCGAACCGAGGTTCGGACCCAGACCCAGGGCACCCCCGAGCACGAGCGTCAGCGCCAGCAGCACGATCGAGCCCACGAACGCGACGTACACCAGACTCCCCCAGGAGGTCGCCAGCCGGACTCTGAAAAACCGGGTCAGCAACGCCGCAACGATGCTGTTGAGGAGAAGAATGATTGCGAGCCCGATCGCGTCCGCGACGCTGACCATACCTGGGATACTGACTCGACACTCTTTGACGTATCGCTGGAGGCAATGTGCTCCGGGCGAGTACTGACGGTGTGCCTCGGGTGAGGCCCGCTACTCCAGACAGATGTACGTCCGCGTGTCGGACACACCATCGAGCGCACGGATATCGCCGGAGACCGACTGCATGACGTCGTAGACTCCTTCGCCTGCAGTCTCTGCGATGATGTCGTACTGACCGGCGACGATGTGTGCCTCTTCGACACCCTCGACTGCACGAATCGACTCCAGGAGCACCTCTGACTTCCCTGCCGCCGTCTTGATCATGACGAACGCCCGTACCATTATGACGTATGATACAACACCACATAGCAAGTAAGTTGTGCCCCTGCCGCGGTGCATACCTTTATTCCCCAGGGTCAGTATATCCTACCACATGCGATACGTTATCGTGGGTGCAGGACGCGTCGGGCTGCGGACGGCCCGTGCGCTACGCGAGAGCGGCCACGAGGTCGTGCTCGTCGAGCGATCGAACGAGCGGGCCGAGCGGGCCAGAGCCGACGGGTTCACCGTCATCGAGGGTGACGGATCGCTCGAAGAGATCCTGCTGGAGGCCGACCTCGAATCGGCGGACGCGCTCGGCGGGTTGACTGGCGATCTCAACACGAACTTCGTCGCGTGCCTGATCGCCGATCACTACGGCTGTCGGACGGTCATGCGTATCGACGAGGACTACCGCGAGGAGATCTACCGCAAGTACGCGGACGAAGTCGACGAAGTGGTCTATCCGGAGCGGCTGGGGGCGATCGCCACGAAAAACGCGCTGCTGGGCGGGAACGTCCGGGCGATCGCCGACGTCGCTCAGGACGTGCAACTCGTCGAACTGACGATCAACGCGGCCTCGCCGGTTCGGGGCTACAGCATCAGCGAGCTCGAACTGCCCGCCAACACTCGCCTGCTCGCGTTCGGCAAGGAAGGCGAACCGCTTACTGTTCCGACGGACGACGTGTCGCTCGAAGACGGCGACAGTCTGGTCGTGGTCGCCGATTTCGACGTCCTCGGAGACGTCCGGAGCATCGTCGTCGGAGAAACCGGCCGTGCGGCTCCCGGAGGTGCCTGATATGGTCATCGCATACGTTATGGTCAAAGCTCACACTGGCGAAGCGGACCGACTGAAATCGGAAATCGAACGACTCGACGGCGTGGTCGACGCACACATCGTCGCCGGCGACGTCGACCTCATCGCGAAGGTCGACGTCGAGTCGCCAGCACACGTCAAAGACATCGCCGCCACCCAGATCCAGGAGATCGACGGCGTCGAAGGAACGCAGACCTATATCGCGATGGACTAGCCGATACTGCAACTGTCGCCCGCGGCTACAGCGGCGTCCCGCCGCGGTCGCCCTGCGCGCTACCGGACTGTGCCTGATTAAGCAGTCCCGCCACCGGCGGTCGGTAGTCGTACCCGGGGATGATCCCTTCGACGTAAGTCCCCTCGACGTATTCGACGAGCGTCTTCGCGACGTCAGCCGCCTGTGATTCGCTCCCGGTGGTGAAAGCGTAGGTGACCTCGACCTGCTGGTCGTCGCGCTGGACCTCGAAAGCGTCCAGTTCGAGGTTCGCACGGGTGGCCATGGGAGCGTCTTCGAGCCGGCGTTCGAGCGTCTCGAACCATCCGTCTTCGACTGCCGGCCCGACGACCTCCTCGACGACCGCCGATAGCGTTGGCACCTCGACGGTCACGACGTACCGGCGGTTCCAGTCGGCCTCGGCCCCTTCGACCGTCACTCGTCCGTCGAACACCGTCGTCGTCACGCGTGCGTGCTCGTCTGTGACCTCATAGCCGTCGTGCGTCTCGAAGGCATCCCGCACCGCGTCGGGCAACTCGCGTGTCATTGACCGCTGTAACGGCGGGACGAGCAAAAGTACGTCGTGTCGGGTATACGTAATTTCTGCAATGATATATCGGGAAACAGTCTGCGCGATCTTCGAATTGATGATATATACTTCCGTGTGGACGATGACCCGGTAAGCGCTTCGCAGTCCAAAGTAGGTGTTATCGGCGGCACAACCCTTTTAAATCGATATATCCCAATATATCGTATGGTCAAAACCATCCGAGTCTCTGAAGAGTACCACGAGTGGTTGAGTGCCCACAAGAAAGACGACGAAACGATGGAAGAGACGTTACGCCGGATGACACGCGGTCCGCATCCGGACGACGTCGCCGGGCTGCTGGCCGAACAAGAGGCGGAAAAAGCCAAAGAGGCAGTCGGCCGGCTCCGGGGGCGCGACCGCGACCGGCTCGATGCTGCACGCAGCACCTTCGAACGTGGAGACACGGACGGATGATTGTCGACGCTTCGTACCTCTTCGATCTGATGGCAGGGGATCCGGACGCGTTCGCGAAGGGTGACGAACTCGTCGAGAACGGTGAGATGCAGTGGTTGCCGACACCGGTAGTCGCAGAGGCCTACTACGGCGTTGCGACGGTCCGAAGCGAGACGACCAGCGAGGAGATACGAAACCGTCTCCTCGGGTACCCACGCGTCGATGTTGACGAGGAGATCGCTCGGACGGCCGGCGAGTTACTCGCAGCGGCAGACGACCGTGCTGGAGGCGATGCCGGCGTCGGGTCGAACGACGGATACATCGCTGCGATGGCCGATGTCCTCGACGACGCGGTCCTGACGGACAACGTCGATGACTTCGAAATCCTGGGTGTGCCGGTCGAAACCTACTGATAGGGATTAGCGTAGCCGATCGGAGGAACTCTCACTCCGATCGGGTGACCGGATCATCGTTCCCGGGCGAAATCTATGGATTTCTACGCTAATCCCTATGATACTGTCGGCTGTAACATCTCGGCAGGATTTCGGCACCCCGGATGTCAAAGATCTCCACGAACGTACAGCCGACAGTACGATAGGGATTATCATAGGAATCCGTAGATTCCGCCCGTGACATCGAACTCCGCCGCCCGGTCGGAGATGAGGATGCCTCCGGCCGGCTACGATAATCCCTATAATGCGACTCGCGTGGTTCGAATCCAACATACGCACCTCTCGCTCACGGCGTGTTCGCGACAAGTGGCTCACGGCGTGTTCGCGACAAGTGGCTCACGGCTCGCCACGCTCGCCGTTCGCCTGTTCGAGGCGCTCCCGATGGTCGCGCCTCGCTATGCGAGGGATGGGATTCGAACCCATGGACCCCTGCGGGAGCGGGTCTTAAGCCCGCCGCCTTTGGCCTGGCTCAGCCACCCTCGCGCAAGCGACACTCGGTTCCTCTGCGGAAAATCGGTTTCGATCCGGGGCGCTACATCTCGTAGGCGTAGATCCGTTCCGGATGCGGGAAGAACGCCTCGGGATCGTCGTGCTCGATCGTGCCCAGATTCGTCCCGTCGAGTTTCTTGACGTGGGTGTACATCCGCCCGCGATCCATCGCTGTCCGGACCAGCGGCGCTGCGAACTGCAACTGATAGGTTCCCGCGATGAACAGCGCGATCTCCTCGTCGTGATCGAGGCACTCCGTGACGATAAATGCGAATCCAGTCGAATCGGCTTGATAGACACCGGTCTCCTCGAAGGTCGCCCGCTCGTAAACGTCGGTGAAATCGTCCGCGTAGTTGCTCGGGATGATATACGACAGTCCCCACTCGTCTGTCTCGCCTGCTGATGGTGGCTTCGGGGTCGTATCGCCCGCAGCGATCGTGAGTACCTCATACCCCGAATCCGCACGGTCAGCGGCCATCCGCCGCATGTCGGAGATCGTCTGCTCCCAGCCGCTCTGTGCCTGCTCGCCTGCCTGTGCCAGGTGATCGCTCGGATCCGGCTCCGCCCCGTCGGGCCCTGATCGAACCATACCGATAGATCGGGCTACGGACAGATAAAGGGTGGAGAGACGCGGTGTCGACGCTCCCGTACAGACTGCTGGAAGCCCGTACCGTATCGAACGTCGTCCTGCGGTGGTCGCGGTGGATCGGTGCAGCGGTCACGCGGACACGCCAAGTCCGTACTCCAGCACGAGCGAGACGCCGAGCACGACAAGACTGGTCAGAAACACCTTCACGTCCCGGTTCACCCTGTCGCCGGCCGGGATGGGGTTGCCTCGCAACGGAGGGAACCGCTGCAGTTTCTCTTCGAACCCCCAGAGTTCGTCCGAGTCGACCGTGAACCGCTTTTTCTCGCGCCTCGGCGATTTCGGCTGGATACCGAAGCTCCCCACGCCGAACAGCAGGAAGCCGACGACAAAGAGCACATACTTCAGCGTCAACAGCCCGCTCCCGAAGAGCACAGCTCCCAGCGCACTGAGGGCAACGATAGCGGTCGAGACGGTGCTCACCCAGACAGCCAACTCGGCGATTCGGAGCGTGTTACTCGTCACTGGTACGGCGGGAGATGACCGGGTCGACATCCTCGTATTCGTTTGCGTGGCGGTGACAGTAGCTGTACCGGGCAGTTCCAGATGTCTCGTAGAATTTCGGCTTCTCACGATCGCAGACGCTACTGAATTCCTCGTAGAGGTATTCCCTCGCTTTCGACGGATAGCCCTTCTTGGCGTATTCGACGGCCTGCTCGATGTGGACTCGCACCTCCTCGGGGACGTCAACTCCCTCGAACAGATCTGACACCGCCTCCTCGAGATCGTCGAACCGCGAGAACCGGCCGACGCCACGCCTGGCGAGGCCCGTCACGCCGAGGTCCATCCGGGACCGCTCCCGGATCACTTCCCGGAACCGCTCGATGCCGTCCCAGACGTCCTCGTCGAGATGAGTATACTCCTCCGGCCGGATCTTCGCGGGACAGCGCGTCGCGAACGGACACCCCTCCGGCGCGTCACGCGGGCTCGGGGGCGTCCCCGGGAGGGTGATGCGGCGCGTCGTGTCCGTCGGATCCGGACGAGGGATGGCCGAAATGAGTGATTTCGTGTACGGGTTCGACGGGTCCTGGAACAGTTCTTCGGTCTCGCCGAGTTCCATGATCTTCCCGAGATACATCACCGCAACCCGATCGCAGATGTGGCGGACGACAGAGAGGTCGTGAGCGATGAACAGGTACGTGAGGTTGAACTCCTCCTGCAAGTCTTCGAGCAGACTGATGATCTTCGCCTGGACGCTCACGTCCAGTGCCGAAACTGGTTCGTCCAGCACGAGGAACTCCGGTTCGAGCGCCAGTGCCCGCGCGATTCCGACGCGCTGGCGCTGACCGCCGGAGAACTGGTGGGGGTACCGGAAGTAGTGCTCGTCACGAAGTCCAACCGCGGACAGCAGATCGAGTACACGCTCGCGTCGTTCCTGCTTGGTCTTCCAGTCGTGGGCGTCCAGCGGTTCGCGGATGATCTCACCGACGGTCATCCGATCGTTGAGGCTCGATTCGGGGTCCTGAAACACCATCTGGGCGTTGCGCCGCCACTCTTTCAGGTCCGAGCCCGAGAGGGTCGTCACGTCCGTCCCGTCGAATGTGATCGACCCCTCGGTCGGGGTTTCGAGTTGCAACAGCGTGCGACCGAGCGTACTCTTTCCGCAGCCTGATTCGCCGACCAACCCGAGCGTCTCGCCACGCTTGATCGTGAAATCGACCCCGTTGACTGCTTTTACCGGTGGCCCGGCGAAGAAGCCCTCGCCACCGTAGAACTTCTTGAGGTCAGTTACGTCGACCAGTACTTCGTCCCCTTGGGCGGCTGACTGCGGCCGGCTCGTCGTTTTGCTCATGTGTCTCCCTCCGTGTCGTCGTTCGCCAGCGACAGATGCTTCTCGACCCGATGCGACTCGGTTAGATCCTCCGGATAGAGCAGACACGCTGCGGTATGATCGTGTTCGTCGCTCACCGAGACATGCTGCGGTGGGACGTTCTCACAGGCGTCGAACGCTTTCGGACAGCGAGGCGCGAACCGGCAGTGGTCCGCCGGTTCGTTCGGCGTCGGCACCTCGCCCTCGATCGTCTCCAGCCCCTCCTTGCGGGAGTGCTCGCCGGGGATCGAGTCGATGAGCGCCCGGGTGTAGGGGTGTTTCGGGTTGGCAAACAGCTCCTCCACCGGTGCCTGCTCGACGATCTGGCCCGCGTACATCACGTTGACACGGTCAGCTATGTCCGCGATGACGCCCATGTCATGGGTGATAAACAGGATCGACAGGTTCCGCTCTTCTTGCAGGTCCTTGAGCAGGTCGAGGATCTGCGCCTGGATCGTCACGTCCAGGGCTGTCGTCGGCTCATCACAGATCAGAAAGTCCGGATCACAGGCCAGCATCATCGCGATGACCGCCCGCTGGCGCATCCCGCCGGAGAACTGGTGCGGATACTCGTCGAGCCGGCGTTTCGCGTCGGGGATGCCGACCGCTTCCAGCAGATCCGTCGCTTCCTCGACCGCTTCTTCGCCCGTGATACCGCGGTTTATCTTCAGCGATTCTCGGATCTGGTTGCCGACGGTGTAGACGGGATTCAACGACTGCTGGGGATCCTGAAAGACCATCCCGATGCCGCTGCCCCGAACCGACCGGTACTCCGCGTCGGAGAGTTCCGTGAGTTCCTGCCCCTGGAACTTGATCGAGGATCCCGGCATGATCCGACCCGGCGAATCGATCAGACCCATGATCGAGCGTGCGGTGACACTCTTCCCGGATCCGGACTCGCCGACGATGCCAACCGTCTCGCCGCGTTTGACATCGAAACTGATCGAGTCGACGGCCCGGATAGTCTCGCGATCGGTATAGAACGCCGTCTGGAGGTTCTCGACAGTGAGGATCGGCTCCGTGTCGCCCGCTGTCGGGTCTGCGTGCGTCTCCGAGGACATCAGCCACCACCTCCGGCTGCGGCTTCCTCACCTTCGGCACTACCACCGGCCTCCGGATCGATCGCGTCGCGGATCCCGTCACCGAGTGCGTTCAATCCCGTGACGAGGAGCACGATCATCAGTCCCGGAAGCAGCGAGATGTGCCAGGACGGACCCGACACGTAGTCCTGGCCCATCGAGATCGCCCGTCCCCAGGCCGGTGTGGGCGGCGAGATTCCGAGGCCATTGCCGAGGAACGACAATGCTGCCAGCCCGATGATGATACCCCCTGTCGACATCGACGCGTACACGAGGAGATAGCCGACGATATACGGGAACATGTGTTTTCGCATGATCGTGCGGGGCTGCTGTCCGTAGCTTTTGGCGGCCAGTATCCATTCCTCCTGGGCGACCTGTAACGCCGGACCACGGACCGCCCGCCACAGGAACGGCCAGGTGGTAAACGCGAAGATGATCGCCAACAGGAAACCGCCGTTGAGGACGTTCCCGATCCAGTGATTCGCGAAGACGGCGCTGACGAGGATCAACAACAGTAGCCGGGGTATCGAGACGACGCCGTCGGCAGTCGTCAGGATCGTCAGGTCCACGCGGCCGCTGTAATACGCCGAAAACATCGAGAAGACGGCCGCAATCAGGGCCGCTCCGCCGATCGCCAGGGCTGAAACGATCATCGTAATCCTCGCGCCGCCCATCATGAAGGTGAACAGGTCACGGCCGTTCGTGAGCGTCCCGAACGGATGGAATCGACCGTAGTCGTCGTAGGACATCGGCCCCACGTTGAACTCGGCAGATCCCTTCGACTTGGAGTTGAAGTTAGCGTCGCCCGGGAACACCTGATCGACTTCCCCGGTATCCTCGTTGAAGTAGTTGATCCGTTCGCTGTAGGGGCTCTGGATGTTCTGCTCGACCGTCGTCGGACCGAGCGCCGAACCGAACACCGCCATCGTCAAGAACAGAATGAGCACGAAGATACCGAACTTGCCCCACTGGTGGTTGCTGAGGTTGTCGACGATGTCGTCGGTCGGCGTCCAGTCCGCCTCCCGGTAGTGATCACGGTAGACGAGCCAGCCTCTGAACACCCAGTAGGCCGTGAACAGCGCGTACGCGAAGATGAGCGTCGCTCGGAGTGCCCACGCGTAAGCCGGTTCGAGTCCCAGGAACGTCCCTTCCCACGGCCCGTTCGGTCCGGTCTGGTATCCCTGATTCGGGATCACTTCCCGGCTGAACAGCGTCGGAAGGCCGTCCACGAACCCGCCAGCGTCGCGAAGTACCCCGACGACCGCATACTGGGCGTCCCGGATTGTCTGTGACAGACCGGACGACACCAGGCCGATCGCAGCGTCCAACAGGCCCGTCACGCCGATCACGACAGCGTCGAGCATGCCGAAGGCGACACCAGCATACGTCGGGAACTCGACGGCGATCAACACCAGCATCGGGACGGCCCATTTGAAGAACGGCCTCGGGTTGTTCGCGATGCGGGTATACAGCGATAGTTCGTCGCGTTGCGTGAGATCCTCTCGGATCGATTTGGACGTTGTCTCAGACATTATTGGGTATCCTCCAGACTGATACGTGGGTCGATATACGTGTACAGCAGGTCCTGTACGATGTTCACGGTGACCTGGATAATGACGAAGATGAACACGAGCGCCATCACCAGCGGGATATCAGGCCCGAGGATGGACCTGAAGAACAGGTTCCCGAGCCCGTTGATCCCGAACACCTGTTCGACGAGGACGGATCCACCGATCAGCAGGTAGAACTCGCCCATGATAACTGGCAACAGCGGGATGATCGCGTTCCGTCCGACGTGTTTGTAGATGATTTTCCGGCCGGAGACCCCCTTCGATTTGGCGGTATCGACGTATTTGGAGTTGATACTTTCGAGGACGGCCGTTCGGCCGATCCGGACCTCGTTACCCATCGACGACGAGCCGAGGACCAGCGCCGCCGGAAGGATCCACTTGAACGCGATAGCCATCGGTATGAGGTTCGGAACCGGAATCGCAAGCGCTTCGAGGAGCGGGATTCCCTCGAAGACATGATATAACGTAAACAGGTTGTTGAGGACGTCTGGTGTGCCGGTGACGGTCGTCGTCACGATGAAGTCTTTGTACCAGTCGAGGGCGCCACCAGCAGTGATCAGACCGGCGAGGATCACGGCGAGCCAGAAGTTCGGCATGGCACGCCAGATGATGCCGAAGCCGGACGCGAAGTAATCGCGGTACGTGTTCGCCCGCAGGCCAGCATACAGGCCCAGCGGAATGCCGACGAACAGCGCGATCAAGACCGACCAGAACCCGAGCCAGATGGTCGCGGGCATGCGGCCGACGATGAGATCGATGACGGGCGTCTGGCGCTGGACCGTCCAGGACTGGCCGAACTCGAGCGTGAACAGGTCCCACATTACTCGCAGGTACTGATCCCACAGCGGCACCGGTTCACCGTTCGGATAAATGATGTTTAGCTGGATCCGGAGCTGCCTGATGTCTTCAGGCGTTGCCTGCCGGCCGAGGATAGTCCCGACCGGGTCGATCGGACCCAGATAGAGGATAAGAAACGACAGTGTCAGCCCAAAGAGCATGACGGGGACGGCCAGCAGGAGACGCTTGATGAGGTAGAGTCCCCGGTTCATCGGCCGACCACCACTGTTGATGCAGACCGATTCATCCGTCGAAGGTCGGTGCCACCTCCGCCGACGCCACAGCCCGGAATCGCCTCGTCACACGCTCGAACCGCGTTGTGCGAACGAGATAACGCTGGGGGCAGACGAAGGGATGCTCTCTGAGCTAGACACATGGTACGCAAGCTTACCTGAGAAATGCAAGTGCGGAGGTTTAACTATATTGATCCGGCGGGCGCGTCGTTACTCCTGCCAGTGGGCCTGGTACCCCTCAGGACCGTCGGGGAAAACCTGTGGCGGCGTGAGGTGGAACGCCGATTCACCACGGCCCTTGAAGACGTTGCTGACGAACTGGTCGCGAGTGATGACGTAAGCCATCGCCTGCCGGACAGGCTTGGGAACCTCCTGCATGTTGAACGCGATGTAGAACGTGTCGATCGTCGGCGTCCGCGCCATGTTGACGGTCTTGCCGTCGCCGATCGGACCGTACTCACCCAGCTGTGTGACACCGTCTTCGTCCTGGAAGTTGACCAGACTCTCGTCGTACTGGGAGGTCGGGATCGCCGACACGTCCGCGTTTTCGTTGAGGAACCGGTTGTAGATGGCGTTGGGGTCGGACTGGATTCCCGTCCGGATCTCGCCGACCGCCGGTTCGCCGTCGTGGTAGTCCTCGAACGCACTCGCCCGGAACTCGCCACCGATTCCGGGTTCCCAGCTCTCGAAGACGAAGGGCCCACAGCCGACGGGGTTCGTCGAGAACTCCTGCCAGTCCATGTCGCCGTCGTAGCCCTCGATGTCGCCAACGATGCCTTCGGGGACGACCGAGAACGCCGAGTACGCCAGCACCTCGAGCGTGTAGCCGAACGCTTCCCGGAGCGTGACCGTGAAGGTGTAATCGCCGGTCGCCTCGACAGCGGTCGAGCCGGGGACGACGCCGCCATCGTCGTTTTCCTCGCGATCGATGTTGAGGACGCTGAGCGGGAAGTACGTGTTCGTGGAGTTGGTCGACTCGACGAGCCGCCGGATCGAGTAGACGACGTCGTCGGCGGTAACCTCGCCGTAATCGCCGTGGAACTGGATACCCTCCTTGAGCGTGAACTCGTACTCGGTGAGGTCGTCGCTGACCGAGTAGTCTTCGACGATGAGGGGTTCGACTTCGACGGACCCGTTGACGTAGTTCAGCGGGGCGTCGAACATGTCCATGACCTTGTCGCCACTGGCGGTGTTACCGGAGGCGATCGGGTCGAGAGAATTGAACGTCGGCGAGGTCAGGCCGAGCGTGTCGCTGCCCTCCAGGCTGTTCACGGAGGTGCTGGTTTTCGCCCGGGAGCCGCCCATCCCGCCGGGTGGGTTGTAGTCGACGCGGTCGTACCAGTAGGAGTCGGCGACGTTGTGGTAAATCGGGAGCAACGCAGCCGAGTCCCAGAGCAGTTCTTCCATCCGCCGGGTCGCTTCCGCACGGGTCTGTACGGCGTCGTCGGAATTACCCGGGTTGTTCTGAATCCTGTCGAACTGCTCGGTCATGCCGTCCCGGACCTCGGTGTCGGTGTAGGCGTCCTCGGTCCAGAACAGACGGGCGCCGTTGGGGGTAGCACCCTCGGCGCCGTAGATCGTGTTCTCCGGATCGACCAGCTGCAGGAAGTTCCGCGGGGCTGGATAGTCAGCGATCCACCCGAGCGTGTACGCCTGCATGTCCCCGTTCTCGGTCCGATCGAGCAGTTGCCCGAAGTCGGCCGAGGACCGATTCATGTCGATATAGGCCTGTTCCAGCCGTGCCTCAATCGTCGTCGCCATTTCCTCCCAGGCCGGGGAATTATACTGGAGCCAGTCCAGCTGGAAGCGGTTGTCCTCGCCGTAGCCGGCATCTTCCATTACGGACCGGGCTTCATTGATGAGATTTTCGTTAGCACCGTACGGATACGACACGCTGGATCCGGGAGTACCAGTGGGCGTTCCGTTGCCGTTACCGTTGCCGTTTCCGTTGCCGTTTCCGTTGCCGTCGTCGTCACCGCTACAGCCAGCGAGGCCGACGGTAAGGGCCGACGCACCGGTGGCCTGCAGGAACCGACGTCGCTTCATTTGGTTGTCTTCAGACATCCTGTGCAATTCATTGGCAGGGTGAGATTTAAAAGTACCGCCTGTGGAGATGAGCCGCGGGTGGTGCGAAAACGTCCCAATTATTGAGTGAGTACCCCTATTGACTGAACATATCTCCAGACATGTTGTACGTCAACAGGTATGAGAGGATCGAACTCGGCGCGGTAATCTTAAATATTAATCATTATGGGCTAGAGCGGTAACACAGTATTCTGACCAGACACCTCAGCAGTCATCCGTTTCGTGCGCAACGCTTCTGGTAAGTCTTAAGGTAGGAGCAACCGACTGGAGCCACATGGATATTTCCTGGCAGCCATATGACGGCGACCCCGACGGCACCGTCGTCGGGGACGTTCGGGTTTCCGACCCGATAGTGGCCGACTACCTCGACATCGAACGCGAACTGCTGGCGTATCTCCCGCCGAGCTACGAAGACGGCGACGAGCACTATCCGGTCGTGTACATGCACGACGGGCAGAACCTCTTCGACGAGGCGACCAGCTACGACGGCGAGTGGCAGGTCGACGAGACGATGGAACGACTGGCCGAGGAGGAGCTCGAAGCGATCGTCGTCGGAATTCCGAACGCGGGCGAAAAGCGGCCGATAGAGTACGCACCGTTCTACGACCCGGCTGCGGCCCCGGACGACGTGGATATCCCGGACGACGCCGAACCGATGGGCGACGCGTACGCCGACTGGCTCCTGAAGACCGTCCGACCGGCCGTCGAATCGACGTTTCGCGTCTCGGACGTGCGCGGCGTGTTCGGTTCGTCGATGGGTGGGCTGATCAGCCTCTATTCGTTCTTCCGGGACCCGGAGGCGTTCGCGTTCGTCGGCGCGATGAGCCCCGCCGTCGGCGGTCCCTGGCACGAGATGATCGAGTGTATCGAGGACGCCGAATACGTCGACGGTCGCGTCTACGTTGACGTCGGCGGCGACGAGTTCTCGGATGATCCCGACCTGTCAGACGCGTTCGAAAGCGGAGCCGAGCGGCTGGTCGAAACGCTGGAATCAGTAGGATACGACGAACAGCTTCGGTACGTCTACGACGACGACGCGATCCACCACGAGTCCGAGTGGGCTCGGCGGTTCCCCGACGCGATCCGGTTTCTGCTCCCGTGATCGTACAACAACAGTCGGTCGAGACGGGAGTCACGCTGCTTGTTTTGCGTTCGGACGGCGGCTAGGCTCGTCGAGGTGCAGAGTCCGCTCGAGACAGGCTAGCCGACAGAGCCACTGACAGCGGTCACCCTCACGCGCAAGACTTGCAGAGAGCGTGTCGTCGGTATACGGTGGGGCTATCGAGCTCCTGCTCACACTCCTGACATCGGTGGTACGCTTTCACTTGCATACGCTGTCTCCAGTGGAGTGAGACGTAAACAGTTTACAGAACGGGCGGGTTCTGCCTCTTTTTAGGCTCGCCAAAAACAGGGCGGGAGAGGAACGCTTTTGCTGGAGCCGAACAAATGAGGAGGGTGGACTATGAATTCCGAAGACCTCCAGGAGATGCTCGAACGGAACGGTGAACTGATGGTCGCAGTGAGCGAATTCGACCAGCCACTCGAGCTGCACCTCCACGACGCCGAGATCGGCGACGAGACAGTACGGCTCCAGCTGACCGACGGCGTCCTCGAGTTCGACGTCGACGAGGTCACCGGCGCCTGGCAGCACACCCACTCGCTTGCGGATCTCGGGCTCGAGTAACGCCAGCCCGGCTGTTTTCGGCACGTTGCTCCCTAGACGAATCGGTCGTCGGCGTATTCTCGCCCGTCTTCGTCGGCCGCAGCGGCGATCCAGCCGCTCTCGGTCCGTTCGGGCACGTCGAACTCGGGGACGAACGGTTTGACGTCCAGCAGCGGCGTCCCGTCGAGGACGTCGATTCCGGTGACGGTGAGCGTCGCGTCCTCGACGGCGTCGATGGCGACGACCGAGAGCCCGATCGAGTTCGGTCGTCGCGGTGCTCGCGTGGCGAACAGTCCGCGTTCGGTGGCATCGAGAAACGGCGTGACGGTCAGGTCACTGTCGGGTTCGCTGGCGTGAAAGTGATACAGCAGGATGCAGTGAGAAAAGCCCTCGAGATCCTGCAGTGCCGGGGCGTACTCCGGGTCGAGCTCGACGACACCGGTCGTGTCTGCAGCCACCGGGGGCTGGATCGGCATCCCCTCGGCGCGGTCGAACGGCGTCGAGATTTCGCCGATAGGCTCGTAGCTGATCGATCGTCCATACGGTGAATACCGGTGGTCCGGCAATGACAGTGGTGGTCGTCGGGCCTGGCGGTGCCCAGCCGCCACGACACATCTGTATTGCAATATCGCCGAAAATCCATTCCAGGGTTCGATCCTGGTGGGGCCGGTACATGGCACGACATTACGAGAATTGGAGCAGAATGAATAGAGACAGAAGGCTTTAGTAGTGTGGAGTGAATACAATATATTGCAACGGGGATCCGTCCCCGGCCGGGGTCGGCGTCGGGCCCCGCCCACGATCGATCGACGCGATGCCATCCACTCTACAGCGGTCGCCGGACATGCCACCCGCGACCGCCATCCCAGCCGAACCGGAACCTCTGGCCTCCCCGGCGTTCCAGTTCGGTGCTTTTCACGTACCGTCGAGCCGCAGCCGTCGCCACCGCGCCGCGACGTGAGCCACCCGTGGCAGTTCACGTGAGCCACCCGTGGCAGTTCGTTTTATACGCCCGGCGGTCACTGTCGAGCATATGGAATGGCGTGGTGCCGAAGTCGAGCCCGACGGGACACGTCCAGAACCGGAATCGTGGGCACCGGTGGACGTGCCGGGGCGCCCTGCACAGTTCGCCGGAGCCGAAGCCGTCGCCTATCGGACCGTCCTCGAGGATCCGCTCTCGGGACCGATGTCCCACGCCGTCCTGGAGCTGCGCGGCTGTTACGGCGAAACGACCGTCTGGTGTGACGGCGAGCGGGCCGCGACGCACGACATTCCGTTCACACCGTTTCGGGTTTCACTGGACCGGTGGCTCGATAGCGGAGACGAAACGACAGACGTGCGGGTGGTCTGCCGGCGGCCGACCGACGGGTTCGGCGGGATATACGAGACCGATGTGATTCCCGCGACCGAGTCCGTTCCCGGCATCTGGTGGGATGCGACACTCCGGCAGTATCCGGGCACGTATATCAATCAGTTGCTGGCGACACCGAGGCTGGAGGGCGACAAGGGACTGATCGACGTCCGCGCGACAGTCGTCGCAGACGAGCCGATCGACGATCGCCTCACGATTTCCGTCCGTCCCGCGGGGAGCAGCCGGGGACGCGGCATGATGGAGCGTGTCCCGATCGACGCCGCGGCGGGCGAGCGCGTCACCGTCGAGCACACGGTCGAAACCCGCGATCCGGCGCTGTGGTGGCCGGCCGATCTCGGGCCACAGAACCGCTACGACGTCGTCGCGAAGTTGGAAGGGATGGAGAGGACTGTCACGACCGGTTTCTCGGACGTTCGCTACGACGGCGAGACGCTGACAGTCAACGGGACGGAAACGACGCTACGGGGAGTGAATCTACTCGACGCCACGCCAGCGGACGTCACTCGCGCAGCAGCGACAAACGCGAACCTCGTGCGGACACACGCACACGTCCCCTCCCGAGAGGTCCTCGAAACCTGCGAGACCGAGGGCATGCTGCTGTGGGCCGACCTGCCGCTGACTGGCGATACGGTCCCGGACGTCGGCCGGGGGCGGGAACTCGCGGCGGCACTCGGCGAGCACTACGGCCGCGCGGCGTCGCTCGCGGCGGTCGGCGTCCACGACGATCCCGTGAACCCGTTCGAGACGCCGCTCGGATCCGGCTTGCTCGACTGGCTGCGGTTCCGCTGGCGGGCCTGGCGTGCGAGCTACGACGACTCGAACGCCCGTACGATAGCCGAGGCACTCCCGTCGTCGCTGCTCTCCGTTCCCGTGATCGGCCCACCCGGAATCGACGCGGACGCGGCGACGCTGTATCCCGGCTGGCGCTACGGGGGCGTCAGTGACCTGCACCGACTTCTCGACGCCGACGTCGTCGCCGAGTTCGGGGCCGGGTCGCTGGCGACCGACGATCCCGAGGACCTCACTGGGTTCGACCGGCGAGTACACGACAGTCACGTCGGCGACGGCCTCGAAGCGTCACAGCGGTATCAGACACACGTCGTCAAACGCGTCGCGGAAGGGCTCCGCAACGACGGCGTGTCGATCCTGGCAGCGTACGCGCTCCGGGACACCGGCGACGCGGGGATGGGCGTCCTCGGGGTCGACGGCGAGCCGAAGCCGGCGTTCGACGCGCTCGCGACGGCCTTCGAACCGATCCAGGCGACGCTCGCCGATCCGGCCGGCGACGAGAGCGACGTCCTCGTCCACAACGACCTCGACACGCGACTTACCGGCACGCTCACCTGGGAGTCGCCGGCGTCCACCGGCGAGACGGAGGTCACCGTCGGCACGAACGCGACGGCGTCGGTCGAAACGATCGAGTTGCCCGAGGGAGGGGCGGTAACGCTGACGCTCTCGGCGGCCGATCGAACCGTCGAGAACAGCTACCCGCTCGCGGGTCGAAGTTTATAGGACGTGACGTGGTACTACAACGCATGAGCGACATCGACGACGTCGACGTCACGTTCGGCACGGAGATATACGACGAGAATGGCAACCGGCTGGGAGCGGTGCGAGGGTTCGACGAACACGGTTTCTACGTCAGCACGGACGAAGGGATCACGGCGATGTCCAGCGAGCACGTCGCCTCGGGGATCCCGGGCGAAGCGGAACTGACCTGGCGGTGCTACGAGTGTGGCGCGATCGGGAACATCGAGGACCTGCCGGAGGAGGGCTGTCCCGACTGCGGTGCACCACAGGAAGCCATCTACTATCACGTCCAGGATTGAATGCAGGTCGTCGTCTTCGGGGCGGGAAGCCTCGGCAGTTTGATCGGCGGGCTGCTCGCCGACGAGCACGACGTGACCCTCGTCGGCCGTGAGCCACACGTGGGGGCCGTCCGCGAGCGCGGCCTCGAGATCACCGGCGAGATCGAGACGACGACCCGTCCCGACGCGGCCACGACCGTCCCCGGCTCGGCCGAGCTGGCGATCGTGACGGTCAAGAGCTACGACACCGCCGAGGCGGCCCGGGCGCTGTGGGCGGCCGATCCCGACGTCGTCCTCTCGCTGCAGAACGGGCTCGGCAACGAGGAGACGCTGGCCGGGACGCTCAATGGGACGGTCCTGGCGGGGACCTGTACCTACGGAGCGCGGCTCGTCGAACCCGGCGTCGTCGAGTGTACCGGCGTGGGAACGGTAACCCTCGGGTCGAGATCGGGAGGGCGTTCGGACGCGGCCGAGCGGACGGGCAGCGCCTTCGAGAGAGGCGGTATCGACACGACCGTCGCGACCGACATGCCACGACGGCTCTGGGAGAAGCTCGCGATCAACGCCGGGATCAACGCCATCACGGCACTCGCCCGGGTCGAAAACGGTGCCCTCCGGGACGGGCCGGCGAGCGAGATCGCCGCACGGGCGGCCCGGGAGGTCGCACGCGTCGCCCGGGCGAGCGGGATCGACCTGGCCGACGAACGCGCGGTCTCGGCACTCGAAGGCGTCGTCGAAACGACAGCACCGAACCGCTCGTCGATGTATCAGGATCTCGTTGCCGAGCGACGGACCGAGATCGACGCCATCAACGGGGCCGTCATCGAGCGGGCGAGCGTCCCCGTCCCGGTAAACGAGACGCTCACGGGGCTCGTCAGAGCCTGGGAACGCGAGCGAAACGTGCGATAGGGGTTTAAAACGGAGCCTGGGGACCTTCGTCGTCGTCGTTGCCGTCGTCGATGCTGCCGCCGCGGGACTCGCCCGGCAGCGTCGGGCCGTCGCCAGCGCCGCCCATGCCGCCGCCGGCACCGGTGTTGGCGTGAACAGTGTTGATCTCGGGGATCTCCTTCGTCATGCGAGTCTTGATCGCCTGAATCGTCATCGGCGAGATCCCGCAGCCACTGCAGGCCCCACCCAGCGCGATCGTGACCTCTCCCTTCTCGGGATCGAGCTCCCGGATCGCAGCACTGCCGCCGTGCATCTGGATCTGCGGGAAGTTCCGCCGCAGGAAGTTCGCGACGCGCTCTTCGAGGTCGCTCTGTCCGTCTTCCGTTTCGGTGCTCATACTCCCGCGTACGTGAGCACGGCGTTTGAACCTTTGGTTCCCGACAGTCCCGAAACGAACGGTTTCAGCCCTGCTCGTGCGGATTTCTGATGATTGTTGATGGGTCGATCATGAACCGGACAGATCGAACACGTCTCGTAGCTGCCGTTCGAGTTCGTCCGTGTACGCCGCGTAGACGTCTTCCAGTTCTGCCCTGTCGAGTTCCGTTTCGGGGGCGACCCGCTCGATCGCGTCGTCGGGGAGTTCGATGCGGAACTGCCCGTCGCCCTCGTAGAAGGGCTCGCTCTCGGCCAGCGTGTACTGGTCGATCGCGTGGATCAGTCCGGAGTCGTAGCGGTCGGACATCACGTCGAACGCGCTCTTGTACGCCTGCTGGAGTTCGGTGAAGTAGTGTTCGTACTTGTCCTCGAACCGCTCGGGATCGAAGTCAGTCATCGGTCGACAGTTGGCGTACGCGGACAAAAGGCAGACGATACCTACAATTACGGCCGCTGCGGACGCTCGACTCCTGCAGTGCCGTCGGCTACGAACGCTCGACTACAGTTCGCTCCGCTGTGCGCGCTCGCGGAGCGCCTCGGCGCGTTCACGGATCGCTTCGCGTTCGCCGTCGTCTTTGTTCTCCAGGTGGTTGTACACCAGCCCCATCCGGTGGTTGTCGGCGAGGTGTTCGGCGTTGCGATCCAGGAAGTCCCAGTACAACGCGTTGAACGGGCAGGCGCCCTCGCCGGTAGTCTTGGTCTTGTAGTAGGGACAGTCGCTGCAGTAGTCGCTCATCTTGTCGACGTAGTTAGCCGAGGAGACGTAGGGTTTCGTCGAGAGGGCGTCCGTGCCGAACGTCCCCATGCCGACGACGTTGGGGGTCGTCACCCAGTGGTAGGCGTCGACGTAGGCCGCGTGGAACCACCGGTTCAGCTGCTGGGGTTCGACGCCGAGCAGCGTCGCGAAGTTCGAGAGGATCATCAGCCGTTCGATGTGATGTGAGTATCCCCGCGTGCGCACGCCGTCGATCACGTCAGCGAGACAGGCCATGTCAGTCTCTCCGGTCCAGAAAAACGGCGGCAACGGCTCGGTCTGTTCGAGCTGGTTCGCCCCGGCAAGCTCGGGCATCTCCCGGCGATAGACGTGGCGCATGAACTCCCGCCAGCCGAGCACCTGCCGGACGAACCCTTCGACGCTGTTCAGCGGGACGTCCCGCTCGTGGTAGGCCTCGATCACCCGTTCGATCGCTGTCCGCGGGTGGATCAGGCCGAGGTTGATCGCGGGTGAGAGCAGCGAGTGGTGCAGCGCCCACTCGTCGGCCACCAGCGCGTCCTGATAGGGGCCGAACTCTTCGAGTCGGTCGGTCACGAACGCCTCCAGCACGGACAGGGCCTGCTCGCGGGTCACCGGCCACCGGAACGGTCCGGGATCGGCCCACGCACCGCCGTACGGTGGCTCCTCGTAGCCGCCGTCGAACGTCTCGGCGACCCGGGATCGCACGTCGCGAGTGATCGCGTCCGGCTCGAAGGTCGGGGGATCCGGAGGGACGTATCCCTCAGGAGGCGTCTCGCGATTCTGGTCGTCGTAGTTGTACTCGCCGCCAACGGGTTGCGAGCCGTCCATCAGGTAGCCGGTCTCGCGGCGCATGAATCGGTAGAAGTCCTCGTGGCGATAGCTCGACCGCTCGCCGGCCCAGCCGTCGAACTGCTCGGGCGAGCAGAGGAACAGTTCGTTCTCGACGACCGTGAGCTGTCCGCCGTAGCGCTCGACGAGGGCGCGCAATCGCTCGCCCGCCCGATCGCTCGGGGGCCGCATCACGACAAGGTCGTCACCGGGGTGGGCGTCCAAGTGCGCTTCGATTCCGTCGGCGAAGCGCTCGACCTGTCGGTACTCGACGGTCCGTCCCGACTCGCGAAGCCGGTCCCGAAAGTGTCGCATCGCGCTGAACACGAGCGTGAGCTTGTGCGGGTGATACGGCAGCCGCCGGGCGAGGTCCGCCGCCTCGATCAGCAGGACGGGATCGTCGGGGCGGTCGGCCAGCGGACCGACGTGAGCGTTCAACTGATCGCCCAGCACGAGGACAGTCATACCCGCGGGTTATGGAACGGGTCGACAAAAACGCCCGCCTCGACGGGGTCGATCATCGCCCGGCCAGGGGAGGAACACGCTCACCCGTCCATCCGGCGAATC
Organism: Halapricum hydrolyticum; assembly: GCF_025517535.1. Classification (NCBI taxonomy): domain Archaea; kingdom Methanobacteriati; phylum Methanobacteriota; class Halobacteria; order Halobacteriales; family Haloarculaceae; genus Halapricum; species Halapricum hydrolyticum. Next base: position 211,415 of record NZ_JAOPKC010000001.1, on the reverse strand, counting down.
CACGCGCTCGGACGTTCGATCTCGTCCTCGGTCGGCAGGTTCTCCGGTCGGTCCCACACCTTCCCGGCGAACTCGATCCCGCGAGCGTCGGCGACCGCGTCGAAGAAGTCCTTGCCGCGCTCGTACTGGCGGCGCTTCATGCCCAGCCCGAGCGCCCGGCGGATCAGCTTCTGGATCGGGCCGCGACCCCGGCGGCGGCGTTCGATCTCTTCCCGGAGATCCCGATACTCCTCGTCGAAAGCCCGATCCATCAGCAACTCGGCGTAGCCCTCGACAGCGGTCATCGTCGTATCGAGTTCGCCCAGTGTCCCCCGGTCGATGTCGCCGTTCGCGAGCTTCTCGATCGCCGATTCCATCCGCGATTCGAGGTGGCCGGGCAGCCATGGAGCCGCACCGAACTCCGCGGCGTGGGTCACCTCGTGGAAAGCGATCCAGCGCCGGAACCGGTCGCTGTCGGCCTCAAGCGAGTCGGCGACGCGCGTGACGTTCGGATAGACGAAGTACAGAGCGTGATCGTCCGCGCCGTCGCCCTCGGCCAGCAACAGCGGGTCGTACTGTCCGAGGACGTTGCGCGCGAGAAACGAGAGCGCGACCGTCATCGAGCCGGTGTTGACCACGCGGGCGGCGGCGGGGAACATCCCGACGTGGTCTTCGAGCGGCGCCATCACTCGCTGGAACGTTTCGATGTTGTTGTCGATCCAGTGATGGCGGTTGATGATCTCGATCGTCTCCGGCAGGTCGAACTCGAATCCGGAGACCTCACGGACGCGATCGCGTGCGTCACCAACGTCAGTCGCGTACCCGTCACGCTCGGCCGGGCTGACGTCGAGCGATCCGGGGTCGGTCCCGGCCTTCGAGGCCTCGGCGACGGCCCCCCAGTCGATCGGGCCCGTCCCCGAGGCCTCGGTGACGGCGCGCACGCTGCGATAGAGTCCCATACCCGCCGTAGGAGACAGGCGAGTAAAGGACTTCGGCTCCGGGACTGCCGGGAGCGTCACTCAGAGGAAGTGGCGTCGAAATCCCGGATCTCTCTGTGGAAACCGGCATCCGTCGCCCGGTCGAAGCGGGTATTTCTCCGACCGGCGACGCTACTCCCGATCACTGCGACGTCTGCGGACGAGGGCAGCGATCGCGACTGCCAGGACGAGCAGGAGGATCAGTTTCACCGGCACTGTCGACCCCTCGGTCTCGCCGTCGTCGTCCGTATCGTCGCGCGTGACGGAGCTGAACGGGAGCGACACGATCCCGTCGGCGGACCCCTCGATCGAGGCGTCGTCGAGGTGGATCTCGAAGAGCGTGAATTCGGCCATACGAGACAATTCACAGACAGAGGATAAAACCGTTACCCAGACGCGCGACTGTCCGTTGTCGCGACCACGTCGTTCTCGTCTCCTAACACGATTGCCGGACGGTTCGGAAAGAGTAAGTATCTCTCGGGGAAACGCCCGGTAGCGTGACATCGACAGTGCGGCGCGCGGGCGCGTTCGCCGGCGTCGGAGTCCTGTCGCTGGCGGTCCCAGTACTGGATCGCCTGTTCACTGGCCCGGCCGTGACGGCCGCTGCGGCCGCGCCGTTTCTGGCGATCGCCGTCCTCGCACTGGTAGCGACCGACGACAGCGTGATCTTCGAGTTGTTCGCCCGGCCTGGAGATCGCCGGGACGGTCGCCTCTTCGGGCTGGCCGGCTTCGCGCTCGCGATTGCCGGGCTCTCGCTGCTCGCGACGCAGTTCGGAATGGGTATCCCGGTGTTCGTCGCGAGCGTGGTCGTCCTCTCGACGGGGAACCTCGCCGCTCACGCGGCCCGTTCCCGTGGGATCGAGCCGTTCGGCGCGATGACCGCGTTCGTCACCGGTGGCTTCCTGGCCGGGATCGGCGGCTATCTGGCTGCGGCCGCGATCCTCGAGATCGCTCTCGAACTCCCGCAGGTGGTGTTTCTGGCCGCGACCGGCTCATTGACCGGAGCGCTCGTCCGATCGGTGCTGTTCGAGCGCGACGATCTGGTCGTGTTGCTCGCCATCGGACTGTTGCTGTGGCTGTTCTCCGATCTCTCGATCGACGTTACGGCCACCGGCATCACCGCGGCGGTCGCCGTCACCGTCGCACTCGGGTACGTCTCCTACGCGCTCGAGACGGCTTCGCTGCCGGGCATGCTCACCGGTGTCCTCCTGAGTCTGCTGACGCTCGTCGTCGGCGACGTGGGCTGGTTCGCCATGCTGATCACCTTCTTCGGCCTCGGCGGCCTCTCCTCGAAACTCCGGTACGAACAGAAAGTCAAACGCGGGATCGCCGAACCGAACGAGGGAGCACGCGGTAGCGGCAACGTCCTCGCGAACTCTCTGGTGGCGCTGTTTGCCGTCATTGCCCACGCTGCCAGCTCGCAGGTGACAGCCGTCCCCGAGGATCTGTTCCTGTTCATTTTCGCTGGATCGGTCGCAGCGGCGATGAGCGACACGTTCTCCAGTGAGATCGGGGGGCTGTACGACAATCCCCGGCTCATCACGACGCTCGAGGTCGTCGACCCCGGTACCGACGGCGGCGTCACCTGGCAGGGAGAGCTCGCCGGATTCATCGGAGCCGCACTGATCGCCGGGATCGGCGCTGCGGCGTTCGACCTCGGCACTCGTGGCGTCGGCGTCGTCGTCGCTGCCGGTCTCGTCGGGATGACCGTCGACAGCGTCCTGGGGGCGACCCTCGAGGGACGGCTGGTCGGCAATCAGGGAGTCAACTTCCTTGCGACGTTTTCGGCCGGACTGGCTGCTGGAGGGCTCGCGATCGTCTCGGGCACTGTCGCACTATGACCGGTATTCGGGGGATCCGATCCGACGACCGCGAACGACTACGACGGATCCAGCAGGCAGTGCTCTCCGATCCCAGTCCGTCCGTGCTCGCGGCAGCACTCGACGGGCCGCTGTTCGGCCTCGTTGCCGAAGACTCCGGTATCGTCGTCGGCTACCTGCTGGCAGTGGTCGGCGAGACGCGTGCGTACGTACCGGAACTGGCGGTGGCGGCCGACGCCCAGCGCCAGGGGCACGGGTCCGCGCTGCTCACGACGGCGATCGACCGATTCCACGACCGCGGCCTGACGACCGTGCGGCTGACGGCACGCGCCGACGACTCGGCTGCACGGCGGTTTTACGAGGAACTGGGATTCGAGGCAGTCGAGCGGGTTCCAGACCACTACGACGACGCCGCTGGAGTCGTCTACGAGCGTCGGATCGATGACGAATGACGGGTCGGGGACGTCGACGACTGCCCGTGATCAGGAAACGACTCGGAGGCGGACGGACGTCGGCTTCTTGACGAACTGCCCTTCTTCGGTCGCGATCACTTGCCCGACACCGCGCTGTGCGGCCACGTCAAGCACGCGCTGATCGACCGATCCGTCGACGACGACCGTCGCGGGCGTCGTCTCGGCGTCGGCGACGGCGTCGAACACCTCGCCAGCGTCGCGTTCGTCGAGGGGGTTCAAACCGTCGTCGAGCAACCGGACTCGCCCGCTCCCGTTTTTGATGACGTGCGCGACGTGGTCGCCGAGCGTTCGCTCACGCTCGGCCGCTGTCGACTCGGCCTCGGCTCCGTCCGGGCTCGTCTCGTCGGTCTCGGTCCCACCCTCGCTGACCTCGTCGGCACCGGCTTCGACCTCGGCTGTATCGTCGGTGTCCGCCGATACGCCCGTCTCGCCGTCGTCCAGAGACTCGACGTCGCTCTCGTCTGCTTCAACGTCTTCGTCGCCGGATTCGGCGTCGTCGGCCGATTCGGACCTGCTGTCGGCTTCGGACGACGCCGCCAATTCGTCAGCCGCTGTCCGTGCCTGTGCGCTCGCGCCGTCCGCCAGTGTCGGCTGTTCGTCGACGTCGCCGCTCTGTTTGCCGGCTGCGCCGTCGAGAGCGTCCTCGTAGGCGACTTTCTCGCGGAGGGCAGCCATGACCTCCTCCCGCGAGAGGTCCTCGACCGACTTGTCGTCGGGTGCGAACGCCACGTAGTCCACGTCGCCGACCTGCGCCAGTTCGCGCAGAATGAGCTCCCCACCGCGGTCGCCATCGAGAAACGCCGTCACCGTTCGCTCGTCAGTCAGACGGGCGACCGCGTCGGGGACGTTCGTGCCCTCGACTGCGATAGCGTTTTTGATCCCGAACTGCAGCAGCTGCAGCACGTCCGCACGTCCCTCGACGACGATGATGGCGTCGCTGTCGGCGACGCGTGGTCCCGCAGGATACCCCTCGAAGTCGGTGATCCGCTCGACGCGGGCCTGTCGGCGAACCTCCTCGACGAGTTCCTGACTGGAGAGGACCGACTCGTCGAACCGCTCCAGCAACTCGGTGGCCCGCTTGACGATCTCGCGGCGCTTGGCCTGGCGGACGTCCTCGAGGTCGGTCACCTCGAAGGTCGCCCGACACGGCCCGACCCGGTCGATCGTTTCCAGGCTTGCCGCCAGGATCGACGTCTCGACGCGGTCGAGGCCGCTGGCGATCGTCACTTCGCCGACCGACTGGCCGCCTTTGGAGTCGATCTCGACGTCTATCCGGCCGAGTTTGGCCGACTCCTGGAGTTCGCGTATCTCGAGTTCGTCGCCGAGCAACCCCTCCGTCTGGCCGAAGATCGCGCCGACGACGTCACTCCGCTCTACCACCCCGTTGGCGGTGATCTGTGCATGTATGAGGTACTTGGATGAATCCTGCATTGGTGATCTGGGCCTCACGACCCGGTGATGGTGCCATGACTGAGCGCATGGACGGTCCATGTGTACGAGATCCAATCGCAAATGCCTGTCGAGAGCCGAATGCGATCGGACAACAGTCTTGATCAAAAAAATCCTTCAAACGGATATACTGATGGCCAATGATAACGGTTAAGACGATATAGTAGCAAATACAGCCACCTGTGACCGAACGAGTACAGATCATCCTGTGGGGCGCGATCGGGTTCGTACTGATCGGGCTGGCCGTGCCGTGGTTCATGTGGCGTTCCGATGCGGTCGTCGCCGGCTTGCCGATCTGGATCTGGTGGCACATCGGCTGGCTCGCGCTGGCAAGCGTCGTCTTCTACGTCTTCGCGCAGCGGGCGTGGGGACTCGGCGTCGAACGGGGTGGTCACCGTGGCTAACGTCGGCATGCAGATGGGGGTCGTCGTCGGCTACCTCCTGCTTGCGCTGGGGATCGGGCTCGTCGCCTACCGGCTGACCGAGCGCACGGCCGAGGACTACTACCTGGCCAGCCGGACGCTCGGGACTGTCGTCCTGTTGTTCACGACCTTCGCAACGCTGTTGTCGGCGTTTACCTTCTTCGGCGGCCCAAACATCGCCTACCTGTACGGTCCGGAGTGGATCCTCGTGATGGGACTGATGGACGGGATTATCTTCGCGATCCTGTGGTACGTGATCGGCTACAAGCAGTGGCTGATCGGGCGAAAACACGGCTACGTCACGCTCGGAGAGATGCTCGGCGACCGCTTCGGGTCCCGGAACCTCAGGGTCCTGATAGCCGCGATCAGTCTCTTCTGGCTGTTCCCCTACGTGATGCTCCAGCAGATCGGTGCCGGGACGGCGCTGGCAGCGCTGACAGAGGGCGCGGTGCCGTTCTGGGCCGGGGCGACCCTGATTACCGTGTTCATGGTCATTTACGTCGTGCTCGCGGGGATGCGCGGGATCGCCTGGACGGATACTCTTCAGGGGGCGTTCATGCTGGTGACGGTCTGGGCCGCCCTGCTGTGGGTGATGGTAGCGATCGACGGGATCGGGACTGCAACCGACGGACTCGCCGCGACGGCCCCGGAGTTTCTCAAGCTGGGCGGTGGTTTCTATACGCCCCAGCGGATCCTCACGTTCGCGATCTCGATCGCTTTCGGGGTGACGATGTTCCCGCAGGTCAACCAGCGGTTTTTCGCCGGTGACTCCGAGACCGTCCTGAAGCGGTCGTTCGCTCTCTGGCCGGTGCTGGTTCTCCTGCTTTTCGTCCCGGCGTTCCTGCTCGGCGCGTGGGCGAAAGGGCTCGGCGTCGAAGCGGCGGTCGGTGAAGGACAGAACGTCCTCCCGCTGGTACTCGCGGAGTACACGCCCGGCTGGTTCGCCGCGCTGGTGATCGCCGGTGCCATCGCCGCGATGATGTCCTCCAGCGACTCGATGCTCCTGTCGGGGTCGTCGTACTTCACGCGGGATCTCTACCGGCCGCTGATCGACGCCGACATCTCCGATCGCAGGGAGGAGTTGCTCGGCCGGATCGGCGTCGCGGTGTTCGCGACCAGTGCCCTGATCGGCAGTCTGATCGTCGGTGGTGAGACTTCGGTCGGCGTCGTCGGGGAAGTCCTCATCGACATCGGGGACACCGCGTTCGGCGGGTTCGCCCAGCTGGCGCTGCCTGTCGCGCTGGCACTGTACTGGTCGAGGGTGACCCGACCGGGACTGTACGCCGGCCTGCTGGGTTCGCAGGCCATCTACGTGCCCGGGGTATTGTTGCCGGTCGTCGAGGTCACCGTTCCAGTCGTCGGGTCGATGCCGCTGGGCGTGCCTGAGACGTACCTCGGATGGGGGATCTCGCTGTACTGCATGGTTTTCGGAGTTGTGTTGACAGTCGTCGTCTCCCTGGTGACCACTCCCGCTCCGGAAGAAAACGCCAGCCGGTTCAGCGATCTGCGGGCGGCCGACGCGGATTGATCCGCGTCGACACGACGGCGTCCGGTCATTCGCTCTGCTACTCTCCGCTGGCTGAGCCGGTATTATTATATCCCCGAGCCTGGTGTATGATCACATGCACCACGATGGAAATAGTGAACACGAAGACGCGGGGATATCAAGGCGAGAGGTCCTTCGGGAGTCGATAGCGGCGGGGGCAGGCGCGTTCGCTCTCGGTGCCGGAGTGGGAAGCGCGAGCGCGTCGCCGGACGGCGAGTACAACGTCGGGACGGAATCGCCGGCCGCCGAGGAGGCAACGGAGCGGGCCGCCGAGAACGTCCAGCGCGTCTTCGACTGGGGGGACGGCCAGCGGACGTTCACCGGGCGGTTCTCCGAGAAGGCCGCCGAGAACCTGGCGAAGCGTCCGGACGTGCGGTACGTCGAGGAGAACGGCGAGATGCACGCGCTCGGCCAGACGCTGTCGTGGGGAATCAACCGCGTCGACGCGGACGTTCTCCACGACAACGGCGAGACCGGCAACGGCGCGGACGTCGCTATCATCGATACGGGAATCGACGACGACCACCCCGACCTGGAGGCGAACGTCGGCGCAGGCAAGGCCTTCGTCGACTGCAAGGGGCCGAACTGCAACTACTCCTGGTCGGACGACGACGACCACGGAACCCACTGTGCGGGCATCGCCGACGCCGTGAACAACAGCGAGGGCGTCGTCGGGGTCTCGATGGAAGCGACGCTCCACGCGGTGAAGGTACTGGACAAGAACGGCTCCGGGTCGTTCTCGGACGTGGCGGCCGGAATCGAGTACGTCGCTGACCAGGGCTGGGATGTCGGCTCGATGTCGCTGGGAGCGTCGTCGGGATCCCAGACGGTCAAAGACGCCTGCCAGTACGCCTACGGGAAGGGTGTGTTGCTGGTCGGTTCCGCTGGAAACGACGGTCCCTGTTCGGACTGCGTCGGCTATCCCGCGGCCTACGAGGAAGTCGTCGCCGTCAGTTCGACCGACCAGGACGATTCGCTGTCGAATTTCTCTTCGACGGGGCCGGAGGTCGAACTCGCCGCACCCGGTGGGAGCATCTACTCGACGGTCATCGGCGGCTACGACACGTTCTCGGGAACCTCGATGTCCTGCCCGCACGTCTCCGGCGCTGGCGGGCAGTTGATGGCCAACGGCTACACGAACACCGAGGCCCGGCAGCGACTTCAGGACACGGCCGAGGATCTCGGTCTCAGCGTCAGCGAGCAAGGCGCCGGCCTGCTGGACGCCGAAGCGGCAGTGCTCGACGGAGGGAGCGACTCGACACCGAGCGTCTCGTGGGTGGACCCGAACGACGGCGAAACCGTCAGCGGGACGATGACTGTCCGGATCGACGCCAGCGACAGCGAGGATAGCGACGACAGCCTGGACGTGACCTACACTGTCGACGGGGGCTCAGAGCGTTCGACGTCCTACAACTCCACGTCGGGGTACTACGAGGACGACTGGGACACGACGGGCGTCGGAGACGGCGATCACACCCTCGAAGCGACGGCGACGGACTCGGCAGGCAACACGAGCCGCTCGTCGATCACGGTCACGACGGACAACACCGAGAGCGCACCGACGGTCGACAGCCTCTCGGCCAGCGAGGTGGAGACCAGCGATTCGGACGCCGAGTTCGACGTCGACTGGGGGGTCTCGGATGACGACGGCAACCTCGATACGGTCGACCTGACGCTGACCGACGACACCGACGGGGAGACCGAGGACACGGCGACAATCGACGTCAGCGGCGACAGCGCCAGCGGAACGAACCGACTGGTCGCCGCTGGCGACGACGGTTCGGGGAACGACTACACGGTTGCAGCAACTGTCACGGACTCGAACGGCAATACCGGCTCGGACACGACCGCGGTTAGTGAGACCGAGAATACCGACAGTGGGCCGGTCATCGACCAGTTCGATCTGACGGACGACAGCAACCCGGCCTGGACGCGGTACGGCGTCGACTGGGCCGTCTCGGACGACGACGGTGACCTCTCCGGCGTCACATCGGAGATGCTCGACTCCTCCGGCAACGTGCTCGACTCCGATTCGAGTTCGGTCAGCGGCAGTTCCGCCTCCGGCACCCACTCCGTTAGATCGAAAGGGAGCGCGAGCGATATCAGACTGACTGTCACCGACGAAGCCGGCAACAGTACTAGCGACCCGCGGTCGATCTGACGATATCGCCCGGCTGCCCGTACTCACGGTGATTTCGGACATGTCTCTTGATTCCACCCTCGACATCACGGTCGAACGTGCCGGCGTCACGTTCGCGTTCGGCGTCACGAACCCCGACACGGAACCTATCGACCTAACGTTCCGGACCGGCATGGTCGCTGACGTCGCAGTCTACCAGGACGGCGTTGAAGTGTGGCGCTGGAGCGACGGTCGGATGTTCACCCAGGCTATCGAAACGCAGACGCTCGCGCCGGGCGAGACGCTCGTCTTCGAGGCGAACTGGGACGACCCCACGCCGGGATCGTACACTGCCGAGGCGTCGCTCGCGGCGACGAACGTCACTCTGGTAGAGCGGGAGCCGTTCGAGACTCCCTGATACTGGTGGCTATAAGTTCGTAAGATATCCGGCACACCGTCGTGCCGGATCATTTCGAAATGTTATAGCCACCAGTATGATCACGCGACACTCGCGGGATCGAGCGTGGCGCAGCGGTCCGGCGGTCATCAGAGCGGGAACTCGCCGGTCCCGTAGCCGAGCGCGTCGCAGGACCCGGCATCGAGGAAGAGGGGTCCCTCGTTCCGCTCGCTCACATCGCCCGAGATGCGGCCCGCGATACCCGTGAGGGGTATGCTCCGTACCGGCTGCAGAACTGGTGATTTATATAAGCGTCCGGCCGTTGTGTCGCGTATGCACACCCACATCGTCCCGGTCGGGTTCGACTACGACCGGTTGATCGCGCCGCTGGTGCGCGAGCAACTCGACGTCGATCGGGCGATTCTACTGGAAGGCGCGGTCGGCAGCGAGGCCAACGTCGAGTACTCACAGCAACTGGCCGCCCAGCTGGAAACCGATTTCCAGAACTTGCTGGGTGCGGAGACCGAGCGTATCTCACTCGCAGACGTCTACGACTACGACGCGGCCTTCGAGGAAGCCTACGCGCTGATCAACGCCGAGCTCGATCACAGTCCCGAGGCGGAAGTCTGGGTCAATATCTCCGCGATGCCCCGGCCGGTGTCCTTTGCTTTCGCGACGGCTGCCAACTCGATCATGGTCGAGCGCGAGGGCGATCGAGACCGGATCCACACCTACTACACGGCCCCCGAGAAGTACCTCGAAACGGAACTGGCCGAAGAGTTGCGCGAGGGGATCGACCTTGCGGCCGACCTCGGTGAACAGATCGACGACGACCGAATCGAGGAGTGGCTCACGAGCGCTCGGGACCTGCTCGAAGAGTTCGACGAGCGCGGGACGACCATCGGTGCCAAGGAGATCGACGGCAGCTACGTCGTCGAATTACCGGTGGCGTCGTTCTCGAACGTCAAGCCCTTCGAGGAAGTCATCCTCTTCACACTGGGCGAACACGGCGAGTTCGAGTCGGTCTCCGAGTTGGCCCAGCAACTGGCCAAGGAACTCGGCGAAGAGTACACCGACAGCTTCCGCTCGAAGGTGCTGTACAACGTCGACCGGCTCGGGCCCGGCGGCAAGGGATACATCGAACAGGAATCACACGGCAAGTCCTACCGGACCCGCCTCTCGCGCATCGGACAACTGTGGGTGCGCGCCCACTCAGACGACGATCACGACCGGCTGTGACGGTTCGTCCATAGATAGAAATTCAATTTCAGACAATACTCGCGTGGGATAGGTCACGATAAATGTGGTATGTGGGCGATGAACAAGGCAATATACCGTCCGAAATGGGGAACATAACCGGGAAGGGCCTGAAGGGACCGAGCAATTTATCCGTGTACGGAATTGTGTTTTAGGTACAATGACGGACGTAGCGATCATCGGTGGCGGACCGGCTGGATTGAGTGCAGCGGTGTACACGGCGCGTGCGGACCAGGAGACCCTGGTCTTCGACAAGGGCGATGGGACGACGGAGAACGTCGATTTCATGGAGAACGTCTACGGTTTCCCGGAGGGCGCGACCGGGCCGGAACTCGTCGATGTCGGCCGCGAGCAGGCCACGAAGTTCGGCGCGGAGATCGTCCAGGAAGAGGTCGTTCGCGTCGCCCAGGAGGGCGACACCTACCTCGTCGAGACCGAGGCCGACGAGTACGAGGTACGCGGGGTCATCCTCGCGACGGGCGCGTCCTACGAGTCGCCGGCGATCCCCCACGTCGACGACTACGAGGGCAAGGGCGTCTCTTACTGCGTCGAATGTGACGCGTTCTTCTACAAGGACTCGCCGGTCGGCATCGTCGGTGCTGGCAACTACGCCGCCAAAGAGGCGATGATGATGCTGGATTACACCGACGACGTCCGCGTGCTGACCAACGGCAACGACGTCGAGATGGACGAGGTCCTGCAGGAACAGCTCCAGGAGGAGAACATCGAGATCATCACCGAACCCGTCGATCACATCGTCGGCGACGAGATGGTCGAAGGCGTCGAGCTCGAGGACGGCGACGTCATCGAACTCGAAGGGCTGTTCGTCGCGCTCGGCGCGGCCGGTGGCGCGGACATCGCCGACATGCTGGGCATCCCGCGAGACGGGTCGTACCTCGACGTCGACGACGACCAGTTCACGGGCGTCGATCGGGTCTACGCTGCCGGTGACCTCACTGGCGGCCAGCGCCAGGTCAACGTCTCCGTCGGCGAGGGCACGACCGCCGCGATCAACCTGCTGGAGGACTTCCGCGGCGGCGAGTACGTCGACTACAAGAAGATCGAAGCGTAGGCTACTAGCGTCTCCGCGATCGTTTCGCGATATCGGGCCGACAGTTCTGCGACGACGAGTCGATCACGTGGGTCGATACCGAGCACGACCAGACCGAGCAAGTAGCTCGCGAGGCCGACGGCCGTACCGGCTCCGACGGCAATCAGGCCGGACAGCGACGCCCGCACGACGAGCATCGTCGCAATCATGCCGCCGCCGGCGACCAGCGGCTTCAGGAAGGTCCGGTCGAACGGGAACAGTCCCTCGAACCGGCGGAGCAGTAGCACCTGGAGCCCGTTCTGCGTGGCGATCGCCAGCGAGGTTCCCAGGGCCGCGCCGACCAGTCCAAATCTGACGGTAAACGCGTACGTCAGGGCCACGTTCAGGACAGCGAGCAGCCAGTCCAGGACCATGCGGGCGTACTGGTGGTCGGTCATCATCAACAGCCACCCGGTCGCACCGACGGCGCTGCCGACGAACACGCCGCCGAGATACACGACCAGCGGAACGTACCCGCGTGCGTACGTCGGGCCGAAGACCCCGAGCAACTGCTCCCCGTAGACGCCGAGCACGGCGAGGAAGGGAAGGACCGTCGTCACGATGAGTCGCGTCACCGACGAGTAGACGGCGTTCAGCGTCGCCATGCGGTCGTCGGCGTACAGGTCCGAGGCGACCGGTGGCAACAGCTGGTTGAACGACAGAAGCGGGATCCAGGTGATCGAGATCAACACGAGCACGACGTTGTACGTCCCGGCGTCGACAGCCGTCAGCAGCGCGCCGACCAGCAGGATGTCGATCCGGTTCTGGAACACCTTCCCGAGGCTGCTCATCGCGACCGGCCCGGCGTGGTTGTAGAACCGTCCAGCCTCGCTACGGATCCCACGAACTCGGGGCACGATACCGGTCGAACGGATCGACGCGGGCACGCCGACGACGACCAGCGCGAGCGTGCAGGCGACGATCGCGCCCGCGACGCCGACGACCGAATAGCCCAGCGCCAGCGCGAGCAACGCACCGACGAGCCGGGCCGACGGTCGCAAGAGCTTGTTGAACAGCACTTCCCCACGTGCGGAGCCGATCGCCCGGAACGTCGCCGCGACGATCATCACGAGCCCGAAGAGCCCGACAAGAAGCCCAAATAGACGCATCGCCGGCGTGAACGCCGGTTCGGCGACGGTGCGCTCGTTGATCAGCGGAGCGAGCACCCAGACGGCGACCGCGATGGCGCTGCCGAACCCGAGCGTCGTCAGGTAGGCCAGTCCGGCCACGCGTGATCGCTGTGTGTCGTCGGCTGCGGGGAGAAACCGCTGGAGAGCGGGGACGCTCCCGAACGTGACCAGCCGCGTCAGAACCTGGGCGATCCGCCAGGCCAGCGCGTACACCCCGTAGGCGACGGGACCGAGACCGCGAGTGAGGACGAACTCGGTCGCGGTCGACAGAGCTCGCTGCGCCGAAACGGCACCCGAAGTGACGACGGCACCGTGAGATATCGTGAGCAGAGCCTCCCGTTCGTCCTCGTCGATATCAGCGTTGGGTGCCACGCGATCAGAGCAGTGCGCCGGCAGCAGCGATCGCTTCCTCCGCGACGACGCCGAACCCGGGCAGCAGCAGGACCGTCACGACGGCCGCAGCGACGACCGCGGCGTAGATGCCGGCCGGGTAGGAGTCGATCTCGTGTGGCGTCTCGGGCGTCTCGATCCACAGCGCCTTGACGAGCCGCGAGTAGTAGTACAGGCTCAGCGCGCTGTTGACAAGCGCGATGACGACCAGCCACCACAGGCCGGCCCCGATCACGCCCATGAAGAGGACGTACTTCGAGAGGAAGCCCGCGCCGACGGGCAACCCGGCCAGGCTGAACAGGAAGACGGTCATCGCGGCGGAGGCAATCGGCGCTTCCCGCCAGAGGCCGTTGTAGTCCTCGAACCGTCGGCCGACGCCCCAGTATTCGGCCAGCGCGACGAACAGGAACGCACCGGTGTTCATGAAGCCGTAGACCAGCAGGTGCATCATCCCGGCACCGAGCAGCAGGCTGTCGTTGCTCACGTCCGCGAGCAGGCTCTCCGCCCCGGTGCCGGAGAACGCGGCCAGCGCCATCAGCACGTAGCCGGCGTGACCGATCGAGGAGTACGCCAGCATGCGCTTGACTTTCTCCTGGGTCGCGGCCGCGAAGTTCCCGAGCGTCATCGTGACGATCGACAGGATCAGGAACGCCAGCGTCCAGTCGAAGGTCCCCGACACTGCGTCGAGCGGGAACGCGACGGTGAACACGCGGAACGCGAGCACGAACCCGGCGGCCTTGGAAGCAGAGGAGAGGAAGCCCGAGATCGGCGCAGGCGCACCCTCGTACGCCTCGGGTGCCCAGAAGTGGAACGGCACGGCGGCGGTCTTGAACGCGACTCCACCGATGACCATCAGGATGCCGAGCCCGAGAATGCCCGGGCCACCGGTGAGGGCGTCGCCGTCGATCGCCGTGGCGATCATATCGAACTGCAACGCCCCGGTCGCGCCGTAGACGAGGCTGATCCCGTAGACGAAGATCGCCGAGGACAGCGCCCCGACAAGGAAGTACTTCAGCCCGGCCTCGACGGATCCACGATTGTGCTTGAGATAGGCCACGAGCGCGTAGGACGGCAGCGAGACGAGTTCGACGGCGACGAACGCGGCGGCCAGGCTGTTCGCGGAGGCGACCATCGCCATCCCGGTCGCCGCCAGGAAGACCAGCGAGTAGTACTCGGCCCGATAGTCCGTCTCGGCGATGTAATCGTGACTGCCGAGCACGACCAGGGCGGTGACGCTGCCGATCAGCGCCGTGAAGAACAGACTCATCTCGTCGACGACGTACGCGCCAGCGAACAGCTCGACCGGGCCGGCCTCGAGGAGGAACCAGCCCGAGAGAACCACAGCGGCCAGCGAGCCGATCAGGCCGACGCCCGTCAGGACTGTCAGGCTCAGCGAGTCCGATTCCGGTTCGATACTGTCAAGCAGGAATAACACCAGCGCCGTCACGGCAAAGGCGAGCATCGGAGCCATCCCGGCCCAGTCGGGCAGGTTGACGAGTGGATCCATCAGGCACCACCTCCGAGACTATTGACGATGGGATTGATCGCGTCCTGGATCATCCCCATGAAGAGGTCGGGATTGACCCCCAGGACGATCACGCAGGCGAGCAACACCGCAAGCGGCGCGACGTCGTGCAGCGGCGCACGGCCGACCTCGTAGTCGGTACCGAGGTCGAACTCGCCGAACAGCGTCCGCTGCATGGCCCACAGCAGGTAGCCGGCGACGATGACGATGCCGAACATCGCCGCGGCCGTGAACAGCGGGGCCAGCGAGAGATACGGCGCGTCGAAGGATCCGAGGAAGACGAACACCTCGGCGGCGAACCCGCTCATCAGCGGCAGCCCCATGTAGCCGAAGGCGGCGGCGACGAAGATCCCGACCGTCCAGGGCATCCGGTCGGCCATTCCGGACATGTCGCCGACCATCCGAGTGTGAGTCTCGTTGTAGATGACGCCGACGACCATGAACATCAGCCCGGAGATGAACCCATGGGAGATCATCTGGAAGGTCGCGCCGCCGACCCCGTAGGTCGTGTACGCGACCAGGCCGAGGATAACGTAGCCCATCGAGGAAATCGAGGAGTAAGCGACGATCCGCTTGAGGTCCTGCTGAGCCAGCGCGAGCATCGCGCCGTAGATCACGCTGATCACGGCGATCACCGCGATGAGTTCGGCGTAGTCGGTCGCGACGTCCGGAAGCATCGTGAAGTTGAACCGCAACAGGGCGTAGGTTCCCATCTTTAGGAGGACGCCCGCCAGCAGCACCGACACCGGTGTCGGGGCCTCGACGTGGGCGTCCGGAAGCCACGTGTGGACCGGGACGACCGGTACCTTCACCGCGAAGCCGAAGAACATCAGCGCGAACGCGAACAGCTTGACCGTCTCCGGGGCGAAGCCGGCGATCGAGCCGACGGCACCGCCGGCCTGCAGCGCCTGTGCGACCTCGGGCAGACCGAGCGTCGTCACGCTGTCGCCCATCGCGAAGACGAGCGTCAGGAACCCGACGAACATGATCAGGCTCGCGACGTTCGTGTAGACGAAGAACTTGATCGCCGCGTACTTGCGGCGCGGACCGCCCCAGATGGCGATCAGGAAGTACATCGGCACGAGGACGACCTCCCAGAAGACGAACCACACGAAGAAATCCAGCGCCGCGAACACGCCCAGCAGCCCGAACTCCAGCAGGAGCACGAGCCCGTAGAACTGCGACTGTCGCTCGTCGATGGGCGTCCAGGCGCTGACGATCGCTGCAGTCGTCAGGATCGTCGTCAACACGATCAGCGGCAGGCTCACGCCGTCGAGCCCGACGTGCCACTGGAGCGTGTATCCGATGTCCATCCACTCGATCGTCGTCTCGTAGGCGATCTCGCTGCCGTCGAGCAGGGCGTTCCCGCTACCCTCGAAGTCCAGCCACAGCCAGAGACTGCCGACGAGCGGCAGGAGGCTGAGCACGGCAGCGAGTTTGCCGGCGTACCGGTCGGGGGCGAAAAACACCACGCCGGCAGCCAGCAGCGTCGCGACCAGCAGTGCTTCGATCAACATCAGAACCACCCTCCTGTGACGCCGAAGAAGGCAACGAGCAACACGAGCGCCAGCGTCAGCAGGGCGGCGTAATTACGCACGACGCCGGTCTGGATCCGTCGCACGCCACGGCCGGCGAAGCGACTCACGCTGCTGATCCCGTTGACGACGCCGTCGATGATGCCTTGATCGAACGTATCGGCGGCTTTCGCGACCGGGACCGTCAATCCCGTCGCGAGCCACACCTGGTACTCGTCCTGATAGTAGTTGTGCATGAGAAGCGTCTTCACGCGACCGAGTTTGTCCGTGTGTTCGACCGGCTCGGGCACGTTGTACAGCCGGTAGGCGAGCCCGGCGCCCGCGAGCGCCAGCCCCAGCGAGAGCGCCGCCGAGGCCAGCAGTCCGGTCGTGCCGATGTCGGCCGCGCCGTAGCCGGCTTCCACTTCGAGCAGTTCCGCGTAGTGGTGAACCGACGTCAGGAACCCGCTGGGTGCTTCGTCGAGGAACTGATGGAGGAAGTCGATGTCCGCGTCGGTCAGTTTCTTGATCGGGACCATGTTGATCGCGCCCAGGACCGTCGCGAGCACGCCGAGCACGACCAGCGGCCCTTTGACGTTCCAGCGGACCGGCTCGGGGTCTTCGGCGACGTCAGTCCGGGGCTCGCCGTGGAAAGTGAGAAACACCATCCGGAAGGTGTAAAAGCCGGTGAACACGACCGCGAGCAGCCCCATGGCGTACCCGCCAAGAAGCAGCGGGCTCTCACCCAGTCCGTGGATCAGCGTCTCGTAGAGCACCTCGTCTTTGGACCAGAAGCCCGCGAACGGGAAGATGCCCGCAAGCGCGAGCGAACCGGCGAGGAACGTCCAGTAGGTGACGGGCATCTTCTCTTTCAACCCGCCCATGTCCCACATGTTCTCGTTGTGGTGCATGGCGATGATGACCGACCCGGCACCGAGGAACAGAAGCGCCTTGAACACGGCGTGGGTCGTCAGGTGGAACACGGCGGCGACGTAACCGCCACCGCCCAGCGCGAGCATCATGTACCCGTACTGGGAGATCGTCGAGTAAGCGAGCACCTGCTTGAGCTCCTGTTTGACGACGCCCATCGTCGCCGCGAACAGGGCAGTGAATCCACCGATGAAAGCGATCACGCCGAGCGCGGTCGGCGAGAGCGCGTAGAAGCCGTACATCCGGGCGACGAGGAAGACGCCGGCCGCGACCATCGTCGCCGCGTGGATCAGCGCCGAAACAGGGGTGGGACCTTCCATCGCGTCCGGCAGCCACGTGTGCAGCGGGAACTGCGCGGACTTGCCGATCACGCCGCCGAGCACGAGCAGGCCGACGACGGTGAACCACGCCTGTTCCCCGAGTCCGAGGAACGTGTTGACGGAGTGCTCGCCGTGCAGCGCCTGCTCGGCGAGGTGCGGGAAGCTCTCGCTGCCGGCGAACGCGCCGGTCCCGAACGTCGCGAAGATCGCGACGACGCCGACGAGGAAGAAGTAGTCCCCGAACCGGGTCACGAGGAACGCCTTCTTGGCCGCGCTGGGCGGGCCGGCCTCGCGGAACCAGAAGCCGATCAGCAGGTACGAACAGAGCCCGACCAGCTCGAAGAACATGAACGCCATCAGAATGTTGCTGGCGAACACGAACGCGAGCATCGAGAAGCTAAACAGGCCGAGTCCGGCGTAATACCGCGGGAGACCGGTCTCGCCCTCGTCGTTCATGTAGCCCAGCGAGAAGACGTGCACGAGGAACGAAATCAGCGAGACGACGACCAGCATGAGCGCAGAGAGCGGGTCGATCAGCACGCCGAGTTCGAGCGAGAACGGGGCCGAACTGCTTCCCTCGAGGAACGTGTACAGCGTCTCGTTGTAGCCCGTGTCGGCGCCGTCACTGGTCGCAACCGTCAGCGCCACGAGCAGCGACAGCACCAGCGAACCGCCGGTCGCGGCGATTCCAGCCAGCGCGCCCTTCTTGGGCAGATACTTGCCCGCGAACAGCGCGACGACGAACGATACCAGCGGCAAGAGCGCGATCGCCGGAACGAGGTCGTATATCCATGTCATGTTACCACCGCATCGTCGTTGGGACGGTCACGTCGATCGTCTCGAAGTTGCGATACAGCACGAGGATGATCCCCAGGCCGATGGCCACCTCGGCCGCGGCCAGCGCCATCCCGAACAGTGCGAACACCTGGCCGGTGAGGTTGCCGTGCTGGAGCGAGAACGCGACGAGGTTGATGTTCGCGGCGTTGAGCATCAACTCGACGGACATCAGATAGATCAGGGCGTTCTCCCGAACGAGGATGCCGAGCAGGCCGATCGAGAAGACCCCGGCCGACAGCAACAGGTACCACTGGGTCTCGATCACGACTCGTCACCCCCCTCCTCGCGTCGAGCCAGCAGGATCGCACCGTCGAGCGCCGCGTCGAGCACGATCGCGATCGCGAGGAACGCGAACAGGAAGCCCTCGGTCACGAGCGGCGACTGATCGACGAGATCGAACAGCGCGTAACCGATCCCCTCCATGACGCTGGCTCCCGCTTCGAACCCCGCAGGAGCGTCGAACCCGGCGGTCAGGAAGACGGCCGCGAGCACGCCGAACAGCGCAAGCGCGGCCACGCCCGGGAGCAGGTCGAGGTCTTCGGCCAGCCGCGGGCGATTCATGCGACCACCTCACTGTCGTCCGCGTCTGTCTGTCTGCGCGTGAGCATCACGGCGAACGTGATCAGGATGAGGACCCCGCCGACGTACACGAGGACCTGCATTACTGCCAGGAACGGCGCTTGTGCCAGTACGAAGTGGACGGCGACGCTCAGAAGCGCCACACCCAGCAGCAGCGCCGAATGCCACACGTCACGCACCAGCACGACGCCCAGACTCGACCCGAGCGTGACGAGGGCAAACAGCGCAAAAGCGAGTGTCTCATACACCATACTACCGGTCACTCCGACCGGACGCCCTTTGAAGATTACTGTCTCAATGCGGGTGTGACGACCAAAAGTAGCAATATTTTCCCGCTTCGCGGCGGTCACCGCCACGGGCGACACATTCGCTGCCGACGACGTCGAGAAACACCGAGGCCGCGCTGTCCTATCCGGACCGAGGGGCGATCACTGGAAGGTCCGGCTGACCTCGCGGCTGTCTGCGAGTTCGCGCTCGCTGGTGTCGAAGCGCTCTTCGATCTGCTCGTAGCGTTCGCGCGTCTCCTCGTCGACGCTCGGACCGACCTCGTCCATCGCGGCTTCGAAGTGCTCGCGGCTGATCCGAACGTTGCTGACGCTGTCGTCGACTTCCTCGGGTGAGACGCTGTTGATGAACTCCCGGCTGGCAGCCATCGAGGCCTCTCGGCACAGCGCCTCGATGTCCGCACCGACGTAGCCGTCGGTGTCTGCCGCGAGTTCGGCCAGATCGACGTCCTCGGCCAGTGGCTTGTCCTGGGTGTGGACCTCGAAGATCTTCCGGCGCGCCTCCTCGTCGGGGACGGGCACGTGGACGTGCCGGTCCAGCCGACCCGGACGCAACAGCGCCGGATCGATCAGGTCGGGCCGGTTCGTCGTGGCGATGACGACCACGTCTTCCAGATCTTCGATTCCGTCGAGTTCGGTCAGCAGCTGGGAGACGACGCGCTCGCCGACGCCGGAGTCACCCATACTCCGGCCGCGTTCGCCGGCGATGGAGTCGATCTCGTCGAAGAACACGACCGTGGGCGCGTTGGCACGAGCCTTCTCGAAGACCTCGCGGACACCCTTCTCGGACTCGCCGACGTACTTGTTGAGCAGTTCGGGCCCCTTCACGGAGATGAAGTTGCTCTGTGCCTCGTTAGCGACGGCCTTCGCCAGCAGCGTCTTCCCGGTCCCCGGCGGGCCGTACAGCAGGACGCCTTTGGCCGCCTGCATGTCCATCTGCTCGAAGACCTGCGGGTACTCCAGGGGCCACTGGATCGTCTCGCGCAGGCGCTCTTTGGTGTCCTCAAGGCCGCCAACGTCCTCCCAGGTAATGTCCGGGACCTCGACGAAGACTTCCCGCAGCGCCGAGGGTTCGATGCCCTTCAGGGCCTCCTTGAAGTCGGTTTCGGAGACTTCCATCGCTTCGAGGATCTCGGCGTCGATCTCGTCGGCCTCCAGATCGATCTCCGGGCGGATCCGACGGAGCGCGTTCATCGCAGCCTCCTTGCTCAGCTGTTCGAGGTCGGCCCCGACGAAGCCGTGGGTGTTCTCGGCGTAGTGATCGAGGTCGATCTCGTCGACAAGGGGCATTCCGCGGGTGTGGACCTGCAGGATCTCCTTGCGACCGTCGCGGTCGGGCACGCCGATCTCGATCTCCCGGTCGAAGCGACCGCCGCGGCGCAGCGCGGGATCGATCGCGTCGACGCGGTTGGTCGCGCCGATGACGATGACGTCGCCGCGCTCTTCGAGCCCGTCCATCAGGCTCAGCAGCTGAGCGACCACGCGGCGCTCGACGTCGCCGGAGGTCTCGCCGCGCTTGGGCGCGATCGAGTCGAGTTCGTCGATGAAGACGATCGCCGGCGCGTTCTCCTCGGCCTCGTCGAAGATCTCCCGCAGCTGCTCTTCGCTCTCGCCGTAGAACTTCGACATGATCTCCGGCCCCGAGATCGTCGTGAAGTAGGCGTCGATCTCGTTGGCGACGGCCTTGGCCATCAGCGTCTTGCCGGTCCCCGGCGGGCCGTGCAACAGGACGCCTTTCGGGGGTTCGATGCCCAGCTGCTGGAACAGTTCGGGATGGCGCATCGGCAGTTCGATCATCTCCCGGACCTGTTCGAGTTCGTCGTCAAGCCCGCCGATGTCCTCGTAGGTGACGTTTGGCGTCTCGCGCTCGTCCTGGGGCGCGCCTTCGGTGATCTGCTCTGCGGGCTGTTCGCTGATCTCGATCTCGGTCTGGTCGGTCACGACGACCGTTCCCTGGGGGTCGGTCTCGGCGATCTTCAGCGGGATCTTCTGGCCACCGACGTTCGAGATCGGTCCCAGCCCGAGCGAGAACGGCACCGTCTGTCCCTGCGTGACGGCCTGTCCGCTGAGCTTATTGCGGACGTGGGGGCCGATGTTCCCGCGCACGCGGAGGTTCTGCGGGAGCGCGACGGTAACCGACCGAGCGGGCTTGACGTCGGCCTTCTCTACCTCGACGGTGTCGTCGATCCCGACGTTCGCTTCCTGACGGAGCCGCCCGTCGACCCGGATGATTCCTTCGCCGCTGTCTTCGGGATAGCCCGGCCAGACACGCGCGACTGCGCGCCCGCCCTGGCGCCCCTCAAGGACGATGTAATCGCCGTTCTCCAGGTCGAGTTCGTCCATCGCGACCCGGTCGATCGCGGCGAGTCCCCGACCGGCGTCTTTCTGCTTGAGTGGTTTGACAGTGAGTTTCATCGGCTCACCTCGACAGTGAGAACGCCGTTTCTGATAAACGCTCGTGCGTCCTCGCCTTCGGGCAGGGTCAGATCGTACTGCTCGGGCTCGGCGACGACGATCACCGTGTCGCCGACGATCTCCGCCGTGGCCTCGGTCGTGCCCAGATCAGCCGCGAGAACCACGCTGTCCTCGTACTCGTAGCGACTCACCGACACGTCTTCGTCCAACCGTTGCGTTACAGTCATGCTAACTCCAAGTTAGTAGTCATTCTATATAAACCCTTCTCTAATTTGACGGGGTACGGGGGTGGGTTTTAGGATTATCGACTGAATTGCGGTTCACACCCACCGCGGTCGAGCCGTGTCGCCGAGACGGGTCGGAAGAAGAACAGACAGGGCGAGAAGTGACGTCGATATGCGTCAGTAGATGTCGTCGACGTCGTCCTCGTAGTGGCTGTGATCGTCGGCCGGGAACTCGCCCGATCCGACGGCGTCAATGTAGGCTTCGGCGGCCGAACGCATCTCGCCGCGGACGTCGCCGAACGCTTTCGAGAACGGTGCGACCGACTCAGAGAGGCCGATCACTTCGTCGATCGTCAGCACCTGGCCGTCGCAGTCGGGGCCGGCCCCGATCCCGATCGTGGGGATCGAGATCGACTCCGTCACCTGGGCGGCGACGTTCGCCGGGACGTGCTCGAGTACCAGCGAGAACGCCCCCGCCCGCTCGTGTTTGTGCGCCAGATCGAGGATCTGCTTGGCGGCGGACTCGTCGGTCCCCTGCCGGAAGAGCCCCGTCTCGTTTTCGTGCTGTGGGGTCAGCCCCAGGTGGGCCTGGACGGGGATACCGAGTTGCGTGAGACGCTCGGTGAGTTCGACCGTGTGCGGGCCAGATTCGATCTTGACGGCGTCGGCTTCGGCTTCCTTGAGCATGCGGCCAGCGTGTTCGACCGCCTCGTCGGGGTCGGCGCCGAACGAGAGAAAAGGCATGTCCGCGATGACCATCGCCTCGTCGGTCGCTCGTGCGACGGCGGCCGTGTGACTGGCGATCTGATCGACAGTAACGGGCAGCGTCGAGTCGTAGCCGAGTCGGAGGTTTCCGACCGAGTCGCCGACGAGAAGCAGATCGACGCCGGCGGCCTCGAGAACCTCGGCCGTCGGCGCGTCGTAGGCAGTGAGCATCGTCAGCGGCTCGTCGTCGCCCTTCCGTTCCCGGACGTCCTTCGCGCGCATGTGCCGTGCTTCGAGCGCGGCAAGGAAAATCCTCTCGGTGGCAACCGAAACCGATTCGAGTTCCGAGACCCGAGCGACGGGCATGCCAGCGCGCGTCGAAACGACCGATCCCGACGGGATCGATTACGGCTGGGTCATGCAGATCACGTTCGTCGTGACGATTCTCGTCGGTGCGCCGATCGTCGCGGTCGCCTCGGTGTCCGTCGATCTCGCGTCGTGGGGAGCGCGCGCCTCGTTTGCCATCAGGGTGGGCGCAGTCGTCTGGTTCGTGACGGCCCTGGCGGTATACGGCTACGCGCGCCGTCGATCGAGCCGGTCCGCGACCGACTGAAAGTCGACGCCGGCTCGTCGTGCCGTCTCGGCGTCCGACGCCGAATCACCGACGAACAGCGCGTTATCCGGGGACACGTCGAGAGCGGAGAGCGCAGCACGCAGCGGCTGGGGGTGCGGTTTCGATTCCTCGACAGTGTCGCGCCCGATCAGTACGTCGACCGCGCTGTCCAGGCCGTGGACTTCGAGTGCGATCCGGCAGGCGGATTCAGCGTTCAGCGAGACGACGCCGGTGGGCCCGTCCCACGGGAGTTCCTCGGCCAGCGGCAGCTTGCTGGACGTGCGCGCCCCTTCGCGTTCGAACTCCGCGACCCGGTTCTCGACGGCCGGGTAGTGCTCGGCTTCCCTGGCGCGGTCGAAGAGCTGCCAGAGGGTGGCCTCGCCGGTCTCGACACCTCTCGCTTCGAGCACGGCCGCGACCCGTCGGCGGACTTGCGCCCAGTCGACGTCCAGTTCCACCAGCGTCCCGTCCAGATCGTAGATGACAGCGTCGTATGCGTCGGTCATGGGTTTCATAGTGACCGTTGTAACGATGAGCCAGTACGGCCGCCTGCGTGACGGTGGTCGATCCGGTAGTGACTGACAGTGGTCACTATCAGGTGTCGGCCAGTTCGATGTCGAGTCGGTCTTCGAGGGCGGTGATGACGGACCCTCCGATACCGGCCTGGGTCGCCCGGGCCTGTTCGACAGCGAGCAGGTCCGATTCGTCGATCCCGAGGTCTTCGGCCAGCTCTTCGCGCTGGAGGCCAGCGTCCTGCCGTGCCTCGGTGACGCGTCGGCCGTAATCGGAGACGAGGTACGGAAGCTGGTCGTCGTCGTAGTCGGCGCCGTCCTCCCAGTGGGATGCGTCGGCCTGCTGTGCATCGTGGATTCGAGCCGCGTTCTGGGCGGCACGTTTCTCCCTGCTGGGCTCAGAGTCGTCGGAGCCCCCGCTGGAGGTGCCTTTCGCGTCGTCACGGTGCTGGGCGCAACTCGCACAGACCTGGAGTCGTGCGCCAGCGATATTGACCGTCTCGAGCGAGGCGTCGGTCGCACCGCAGAGCTCGCAGCTCCCGCCGGTGTCGCCGGAACCGCCACCGGTCGAGTATTTTGCCATGCGTCTGTATTGTGGATTGGTTGTCTTGAAACAACCGTTTTGGCCCAGGGCTTGGGTCGTGCCGCCGGCACGGCATCGAGTCCCGGGGGCGAGCCGAACCGACAGTCATTTTACTCCCCCTCGGGAATACACAGGTGCGGAAAACCGCAAGGCGCGCGTGGGTAGCCAAGCCAGGCCAACGGCGCAGCGTTGAGGGCGCTGTCCCGTAGGGGTCCGCCGGTTCGAATCCGGTCCCACGCATTTCTGTCGCTCGCAAACTCGCGAGCGACTGCAATCGTCAGCGGATTCGAACCCTGGGAGTCGCGCGGAGTGAGCGAAGCGAACGAGCACGTCTCCATCCGGTTCGAATACCGCGCTGTCGTGCCTCGCTATTTTGCTCGTCACGGAAAGAACCGGTGGAGCAGATGGTGACCACGCCGAGACTGCTCGCTAGCGTCTCGTCCGGCTCAAATCTCTCCATAGCGTTTGTTACTCACGAACTGCTCGCAGGAGAAAGCCGGTGGAGGGCTATTACCGCGAAGGTTAAAGCCGGTGACCGCCTCAGGGACCTATGGCTTCTGACTACGCGACAGAACTCAAAGACCTCCGCGAACGAATCCGAGCCGGTGGGGCCGCTCACTACTATCGGGACGAGAACGGTGATTACCTCGGCGGTAAGGACCGGAGTGACGAGGAACTCACCGACGACGACCGCGAGAACCTGCTCAAGTTCGACCAACAACTCGCCCTGCTCGACTCCGAATACGGCGAGGCCCGGCGCGTGAAACTGCTCCGCCACTGCACAATCATGGCCGAGAAGGTCGGCGGCCTCACCGAGGCCCTCACCGACCGCGAGGCCGCCGAACCACTCGTCGCCTACGCCAACTCCTACAAGAGCGTCGAGACGCGACGCGACTACCGCGTCGCCCTGCGGATGTTCGGGACGCGTGTGTTGAAGCGTGACCCCGACGAGGACGGGCCGCCCGACTCGCTCGCGTGGATAAAGACCGGTCTGCCGAAGAACCACGACCCGACCCCGAGCCGGGCCGATATGCTCGACGACGAGGACGTGGACGCCATGATTGAACAGGGCGCTCGCAACTTCCGCGAAAAGGCCCTGTTCGCCACGCAGTACGAAGCAGGCCTGCGGGGACAGGAACTCTATGACCTCACCGTCGGGGACGTTGTCGACGACGAGAACGGTGTCTATATCCACGTCGACAACGGGAAAACCGGCACCCGCGACGTACTGTGTATCGGGGACGCCGTGGCCTACCTCGCCGATTGGCTCGAACACGAACACCCCGCGCCGACCAACGGCGACGCGCCCCTGTGGTCGAAACTCGGGACACCCGAGCGAGCATCTTACCAGACGTTCCTCAAATACTTTAAGCGGGCCGCGAAACGAGCCGGCGTCTCGAAGACGGTGACGCCCACGAACTTCCGTAAATCGAACGCCTACGACCTCGCTCGGCGCGGATTCAACGCGGCGCTGATTGAGGACCGACAGGGTCGCAAGCGCGGGAGCGAGGCCGTCGCTCGGTATATCGGGCGGTTCGGACGCGAATCCGACGAACAGTACCTCGGCGGGCACGGCGTCGAGCAGAACGCCGACCCTGCCGAGGATCCGCGTCCCGTCGAGTGCGTCCGGTGTGGCAAGAAAACCCCGCGGAACAAAGGCCGGTGTGCAAACTGCCGCCTGCCGTTCGACCCGAAAGAAGCCTACGAGGCCGGTATCGAGAGCGGCGACGCCACCCCCGAAGAACTCGTCGAGCAACTCCTCGAAAACGAGGAAGCGCAAACCCAACTCGTCGACGCCTTGGCCGAGCGGGCGGCCGAGTCCGGCCCGATAAACACCTTCCAGACCTACCGCTCGCCGATTGACGACGACACCGACGACGAATAGGCCCCGCTCGACGCGGTCGCTCGGCGGGTCGCCGTCCGTCGGTTTCGGTCGCCGTGTGTCGGTCATGCGTCGAAGGTCGACGCCGAGACCGACGCACACACCGAAGGGGTCGGAAAGGATTTGACCCCTCCGACCCAACCCTCGAATGGCCTTCACCAACCGGCCATAAACGAGTGTGCGTCGTTCTCGACAGGGGCGTGGTCACGTCCCCGTCCTCGCAGTTTTCCTGTCGAGTAGCGCCTGTACGAGAAGCCACGCCCGCAGGGACCTTAGTCTTGATTGTCAACTGATAGGATAACGCGGGGCGTTATGGAGACGGCGTCGCCCGATAACACTTTCACCGAGGTGTTGCCGAGGCTTTAGAAGCCGCGAGACCGAACACTCACACGGGGCGAGAGGCGTTCGAGCCGCCGAAGCCCTGAATTTCATAGTGCAGTTGCCGCGCTCGCGGCCCCGACACGGGCCGCTTTCCTGCCGTTTTCCTGCTTACTCGTCGAGTTGATCCAGAGCGCCCGCCGACGCGACATACCCGAGGTCGCCGTCCTCGTCCTCGCGGTTGCTCGTCGGATTAGCGGCGCTATCGCCGTCGCTCGTTCCGTCTCGGCGCTCGTCGAGCGTGTTGAGTGCGCCCGCCGACTCGACGAATCCGAGGTCCGCGTCCGCCGTCGAGCGCCGCCGGCTCGCGCTCGCGTTCCCGTCCAGATCCACATCCCCACCGAGATCCTCGATTTTGTCCTTCAAGAGGCCGATAGCCTCTTTGAGTTCCTCGATCTCCTGCTCACGGCGATACGCCTCGTCGTTGCCTGCGTACTCGTCCGCCGACGGGTGTGGGGCCGGCGGATCGCGCCGGCTCATGGTTCACCTCCATCAGTCGCGGTGGCCTCGTCGGCCTCGTCGACGGTCCCGGCGTCGCCGGCAGTCCCCGCGTCCTCGACGCGAGCGAGGAGTTCCGCCCGCAGGCGGTCGGCCCCGAAGCCGTCAGGGTCGAGATCCGTATGGACTCGCGCCAACTCGCGTAGGGCCGCCTCGTCGGCGTCCTCGACGGCCTCAGTCGTGAACGGGATCTCACCCGCGTCCTCGCCCGCGGCGGCCTGTGCGGCGTCCTCGTCGCTCTCGTCGGCGTCCGCCTTCCCGTCGTACTCCCCGTTCTCGTCGCGGGACGCACCGTGACTACCGCGGTGCCCGTGGAGCGCGGCCTGTGTGGGGAACTTCTTACCACACTCCTCACAGGTCCACACCTCCCGCCTCTCGAAGTGAAGATCGTGGTCCTCGCGGTAGGTGTCGAGCGCCGGCGTCGCGTCGATGACGCCCTGACGCTCATGGATACTCCGCCTGTCGAGCCGTTCCCCCGAATCCGGGTCGACCGCGGCGAGCGTATCCGAGAACGCCCGCCACGTCGACGGTTTCTTTAACTCGTCGGGAAGTGCCTCGCCCCGGCGATACCGAATCATATCCTCGGCGGCGGCCTCCTCAGGGGCCGCTGGGTGATTCCCGCCGTGTTGGAGTTTCCTGTCAGTCAACACGACGATGTCGAACTCGTCGGTTTCTCCCCACCAGCGCGGGAGGTCGTCGCGGTCCTCCTCGCCGGACCCCGACCGCGAGATTTCAGGACTCATGGCCCCATCCTCGCGGTCTCGGGTGCAGTTCGACGCAGGGCCGCGTGGTCCCGCGTGATCGAGTCGCCTCGGGTCGAATCGGTCGTGTGTGGTGTCGTCATTTGCCGTATCGCTATTCGACAGTTGTCGTTCTCGGTGCTTAGTCATGGGGGTCCCTGCCGAACAGGCGGCGGCCGGTCACGAGTCGCAACCCCTTTCGGTCGACGAGGCGAGGGCACAGTGAATGACGCCGGTCCCGAATCGCCCGACTGCGGCGGGACCCTCGCGCCCGAGCGTGCGGATTTCCAGTTGTATTCACCCGTCGAGAGCGGTCGAGCAAGGCTCTCGCTCGTCCTCGTCCCGTCCGACTCGTCGCCGTCCGGATCCGCGTCCGCCGCGTCCCGAAGTCCCGGCGTCGCCCGCACTATCCGCGACTCCGTCGCAAAGAGGAGCGCGAGCCGAGCAAGGCGGCGCACTTCGTCGGGTGCCGTCCTCGCCACGAGATCGTCCGCGTGGCCTTCGAGCCGGTCGGCCGACATCGCCGCGAGCCGTTCGAGGTCCCGAGCCGTCTCACCGAAATAGCCGAACAGTCGCTCGACGGCGGCGGCGTCGTCCACCGAGACCGACTCGACCGACACCTGCGGCGGTTTCCACGGTGGCGCGTCGACTATCTCGCCCCACTCCGCTTTCAGGTCGTCCTCCGGTTGGGGCCGGCCGGCGTAGACGATATGAGCGTGGGCCGTCAGGTCGCCCTGCGCTTCGACCACGATAACGTGTGGTGGGACCTCGCCCGGTCGGTTCCTCGACCCGTCCTGTTTCGGGCGACGCCACCGCGCATGAAGCGCCTCAATCGCCGCGCCGAGCGTCTCGACCGAGTCGACCGGTGAGTCGACCGCTTCCCGCGGGAGCGTGAGCGAGACGTGCGTCAGGGTCTCGACGCCGTCGTCGACGGCGACGGCCCGAAGACCCGCGAGATTCTCGTCGAGGCTCTCGACCGTCTCTGCGGCCTGTGCCGACGACGTGAATCGGTCGCCGACAGTGACCGTTCCGGCCGCCGTCTCGACCACACGGCCCGCGTCCTCGTCGGTCCCACCGTCACCGCGGCCGTGCAGTCGATTGTGGTCCGCGAAATATCGCAGTAGCAGGGCGCGTTGTCTGTCCGACGTGAGCCATGGCATGGACGACAGAAACGACGCCGCCCGCTCGCGTGGCAAGTCGTCGTGAGACGGTGGTTCGGCCCCGTCCGAATCGGCGGTGTCGGAGTTACCAATACTTGCTATCGAGGGCGACGCGCCGTCTTGCGGCTCGACCCACACCAAATCGGGGTCCGTCTCGCGGTTTTCATAGTCGTATTTCTTGTCCGGGTCGTCGGATTCGGCCACCGGGACCGCGACCATGCTCGTCGGCTCGAACACCCGAAACAGGTCGTCGAACTCCCGATAGAACCGACGAGCGCGACGGCGGTCGGTCTCGCTCGGGTCGTCGACGACCTCGCCGACGGCGGCCGCGACCGGGACCGGGACGCCGTCGGGCGATTCGGCGACGTAACGGGCGAGTCGGTCGTACTCGCTCGCGTAGTCGCAGTCGGCCCACCGCTCGCGGACAGGGACAGAGGGAGGACCCAATAAGGCGGGACCCCGACATGAGGACTCGTCGGCGTCCTCGACACTCACGCCAACCACCTCGCTCTCGGTGCGACCCTCGTCCCGCCACAGGCCGCGTGTGCCGCCGGAGGACGGACCCGCGTATGATCGGCCGTGAGTCGAGCAAAACGGCGTGACGGGCGTTCTCGGCGCTCCTGTGGGAGACGGCGGTGCAGTCTGTCGGTTTGGCCGTCGCCGGGCGGGGCGAGGTCGCTCGTCGAGAATCCTGCCGAAAACGGGCCTGAGACCGGCGGCTTTAGCCTTTTAGGGCCAAGCCGGTGGAGGGATTTGAACCCTCGGCCTATTCCTTACGAAGGAATCGCTCTCCCAGTCTGAGCTACACCGGCACTGCGCTGTGCACTTACTCGTTGGAGCGAATACCAAAATAAGGGTTGCGAATCGGATGCCCTTAGCGAGACAGTCGCACGTCCAGACAGACGTTCAACTCGTGGGGGGCGTACGACCGGACAGTGTGGCGGGTCTCGACGGCGACGTCGTACCCGGCCGGCTCGGCGGCCTCGCGGATCGCCGCCTCGCCCGGCCCGTAGGGGTCGTCCTCGTGCTGGATGTCGTAATAGTGGAGTACACACTCCTCGCCGGCCAGTTCGACCGCAGTCTCCAGAAACTCGTCGGCACTGTGGGGCAAGTTCATCACCAGTCGGTCGGCCCAGCCGGCGTACTTGTCGGTCGTTTCTCGGACGTCGCCGGCGATCGCGGTCACGCGTTCGGCCACGTCGTTGCGCTCTGCGTTCGCCCGGAGGTGCTCGATAGCGGTCTCGTTGATGTCGACGCCGACCGCCGTCGCACCGCGCCTGGCAGCCGGGATCACGAACGGCCCGACGCCGGCGAACATGTCGAAGAAGTGCTCGCCCGACTCGACCTGCTCGACGACGCGATGGCGCTCGGTCGCCAGCCGCGGCGAGAAGTACATTTCGGCGACGTCGACCAGGAACTCGCTGCCGTACTCCCGGTGGACGGTCTCGGTGCCGTCGCCGGCCAGCACGTCCCACTCGCGGACGCGCTGCTCGCCTTTCACTTTCGACGCGCGGTTGAGGACCGTCTCCGCGGGGATTGACGACTCCATGATCGCCGCGGCAACCTCGCGGGCGCGCTCGTCGTCGTCCTCGTCGACGATGACAATGTCACCCAGTCGCTCGTAGGTCGGCTCGAACCCCAGGATGTCGACAGGCAGGGTCTGCCCCTCGCGGACGGGCACGTCGCGAGTCACGACCGACAGGTCCTCGGGGACGGCCGCGGGATCGGCGACCGGCAGGAAGAGTTCGCCGTCCTCGTGGACGATCTCGTGGTCGTGATCCAGCAGGTCGGCTTCGTCGAGCCGCTGGCGAGTCTCCTCGCCGTCCTCGCGGGCGACGCGAACGCACGGACGTTCCATACCGGTCATTCGCCCAGCGCCGGCGGTAAGCGTGTCGGTTGGCTTATTCACCCGGAACGCGCAGTACGGGTATGCTCACTTTCGTCGGACTGGGACTGTACGACGAGCGTTCGATCACCCTCCAGGGCCGGGACGCCCTCCAGGAGGCGGATCGGGTCTTCGCCGAGCGGTATACCAGCAAACTCGTCGGCGCGAGTTTCGAGGACGTCGAGGCCGCTCACGGCGTCGGGATCGAACTCCGAACCAGGGAGGGCGTCGAGCAAGATCCCGAACCGATTCTCGCGGCTGCCGAGCGCGGCGACGCGGTCTTCTGTACCGCGGGCGATCCGATGATCTCGACGACACATGTTGATCTTCGCCTGCGCGCCCACGAGCGAGGGATCGACACCCGGATCGTCCACGGCACGACCGCGGCCGCAGCGGCGAGCTCGCTGACCGGCCTGCAGAACTACCGCTTCGGGAAGGCGACGACGCTGCCGTTCGAATCCTCACACGGCGGCGACGGCGTTCCCGGCAGCGTGATCGAGACGATCGAGGCGAACCGCGAACGAGGGTTGCACACGCTGGTCTTCCTTGACATCAAGGTCGACGACGATCGCGAAGACTACATGACAGGCGGCGAAGCGGCGTCGCTTCTGGCGGCCGACTGGGAGGCGACCGCACCGGCCGTGGTGGTCGCACGGGCTGGCAGTCCCGAGCCGCTCGTCCGTGGCGACCGTCTCACTGAACTTGCAGGGGAGGACTTCGGTGACCCGTTACACCTGCTCGTGATCCCCGGCGAGTTGCACTACGTCGAACGGGACGCACTGGTGGAACTGGCCGGCTTGCCTGCCGACGCCGGCGAAGACCTGCTCGTCTAGATCGGCTGGGAAATGCCTAGACCGTCTCGTCCCGGCGCTCGCTCCCGCCGTCGGCCCGCGCTTCGACGTCGAGTGCGTCCTGGAGGTCGTATTCGTTTCGCGTGAGAACGTACAGCGCTTCGTCGACGATCGTCAGCACTTCCGGGAGGATCTTTATTACGACGTAGGTGATCCCGACCAGCGCGAAGACCGACAGGAACTGTGCGAGGATCCGGTCGGCGACGATGTAAGACACCTCGAGGCGGCTGTCGATGCCGAACACGGACATGACGAACTCGGGGAAGATCTGCAAGCGCTGGTAGCCAAAGGAGTAGGCGATGAAGACGTTCCGGGCGATATTGAGCACCCAGATGATCCCGACCGCGACGGCCAGCGCCTTCAGCTTGCGCGCGAGCGGCGCGCGGACGGCCGCGATGAGTCCACCGAAGATGGCCATGCTCCCGATGCCGGTACAGGCCATCATGATCGTATACGAGATGGCGCGGACGTCGGGTACGTGGAAGAAGAACGTCTTCTGGTACGGTTCGACCGGTTCGGCGGGGCCGAGGTCCGCCGGGAAGTTGTTGCCGGCGATGACCTCGAAGTCGGCACCGATCAACGAAAGGACGGTCGCGGTCTGATCGGTGACGATCGCGATCAGCGGGTTCCGGAGGAACGGGAGCGTCGAGAACGGCAAGTAGATCAACCAACCGACCGCGACGGCTCGGGAGACGACAATCAGCCGATCGCGACCGCTGGCGAGCAGGTAGCCGACGTACAGCGAGAGCGGAATCGCGAGCACGACGGCAATCCCTTCTGTGATACTCTTCTGGTCGAAGACGAACTGATAGATCGCCGAGACCCAGAACAGCGCCAGCACGCCCCAGCCACCGACGAGGACGTACCGGGCGAGGCGGCGGTCGTACAGCTCGATCACCGTCCCGGACAGAAAGACGAGCAGGACGAGCCACGAAAGCGGACCCCACCACTGGTGGGCCCATTCGAGTGCGTTGACGAGTCCGAGTGCCATCGAGTGCCACTACGTAAACAGATGACGGATATAGGTCTTGCCGTCCGCAGACGTGGATTGATACACCGTGAGTGGGTTGGTACTATACCACACAGATCATGTGATACGCAGTCTCTCAAAAGGTTTATTCGTGCCAACGCCGTCGTTTCGCTCACGATGTACGTCGGTGATCGATTTACACCGCGGTCCGAATGATCACCGACCGTCAGGTCCGCGATTTTCCGCCCCCGGTGGCGGTGTGATTCATCATGGCTAAATCAGAACAAGAGCGATCCGTATCGGTCGAACTGCCAGACGGTTCACAACTGCATTTCGAGGAACCGGTTACCGTCGAGGACGTCGCTTACGAGATCGGCCCAGGTCTGGGAGAGGACTGTCGTGCCGGTCGGATCGACGGCGAACTGGTCCCACCGGAGTACGAGATCACCGACGACGCCGAAATCGAAATCGTCACGCCCGGCAGCGACGACTACCGCAATCTGATCCGTCACTCGACGGCACACGTCTTCGCACAGGCGCTCCAGCGGATCTATCCCGAGGCGAAACTGGCGATCGGTCCCTGGACCGACGAGGGCTTTTATTACGACATCGCGAACGTCGACATCGACGAGGACGACTTCGAGGAGATCGAAGCCGAGATGGACGCGATCGTCGAGGCCGATTACGAGATCGGCCGCGTCCACCGGGATCGCGAGCAAGCACTCGAAATCTACGAGGACAACCCCTACAAGCAGGACATCCTCGAAACCGAAGCCGCCGGGGAAGATCCGGTTTCCTTCTACGTCCAGGACGACTGGCAGGACCTCTGTAAGGGACCACACGTCCAGTCGACCGGCGAGATTGGCGCGTTCAAGCTCTTGCAGATCTCCTCGGCGTACTGGCGCGGCGAGGAAGAAAACGAGATGCTGACTCGCGTCTACGGGACCGCCTTCGAGAGCGACGAGGACCTCGAAGAGTTCCTCGAACAGCGCCGGAAGGCCAAAGAGCGCGACCACCGCAAGATCGGCCAGGAGCTGGACCTGTTCTCGATCGACGAGACGACCGGCCCCGGACTGCCGCTGTATCACCCCAACGGCAAGACCGTCCTCAACGAACTCTCCGAGTACGTCGGCAACCTCAACCGCGAGGCCGACTACCGCGAGGTCGAGACCCCACACGTCTTCCGGACGGAACTGTGGAAGAAGTCCGGCCACTACGACAACTACCGGGATGACATGTTCCTGCTGGACGTCAACGACGAGGAATACGGGCTCAAGCCGATGAACTGCCCGGGTCACGCGACGATCTTCGACCAGCAGCAGTGGTCGTATCGCGACCTCCCGGTCCGGTACTTCGAGGACGGCAAGGTCTATCGGAAGGAACAGCGCGGCGAGCTGTCCGGGCTCTCGCGCGTATGGGCGTTCACGATCGACGACGGCCACCTGTTCGTCCGGCCCGACCAGATCGAAGACGAGGTCGAGGCGATCATGGACATCATCCTCGACACGCTGGAGACGTTCGATCTGGATTACAACGTCCAGTTCGCCACCCGACCGGAGAAATCCGTCGGCAGCGACGAGATCTGGGAGCGCGCCGAAAACCAGCTCGAATCCGTTCTCGAAGCTCAGGACGTCGCCTACGAGATCGAAGACGGCGACGGTGCCTTCTACGGGCCGAAGATCGACTTCGCCTTCGAGGACGCGCTGGGCCGCAGCTGGGACGGACCGACCGTGCAGCTGGACTTCAACATGCCCGAGCGTTTCGACCTCTCCTACGTCGGCGAAGACAACGAGGAGCACCGCCCCGTCATGATCCACCGGGCGCTGTATGGCTCCTACGAACGGTTCTTCATGGTACTGACCGAGCACTACAACGGAAAGTTCCCGCCCTGGCTCGCTCCCGAACAGGTCCGGATTCTGCCGATCAGCGACGATCAGATTCCCTACGCCAAGCAGATTCAGAACCGATATCTCGACGACTACCGCGTCACCATCGAGGACCGCTCCTGGACGGTCAAACGCAAGATCCGGCAGGCCCACGAGGATCGCGTCCCCTACATGCTCATCCTCGGCTCGAACGAGGAGGACGCCGGGACGATCTCGGTCCGCGACCGCAAGGAGCAAGAGCTCAACGACGTCGATCCCGAAACGTTCGCCGCCCATCTCGAGACGGAAGTCGGCCAGCGGCGGACCGACGTGACGTTCATCCAGCAACACGGGGAGTGACCGCGCGGTCGTCGACCCCGAGAAATCAGTTCTGAGAACGCGGCCAGTAGAACTTTGTTTCTGTGGCACACACATTTCCGCAATGTCGAGTCTTTCCCGCGCCCAGTCGGAAACGATAGGGTTCGTGCTCATCTTTGCGCTCGTACTGGCGGGTGCGGGATTGACAGTCGCGATCGGCGGGGCCGGAATCGCGGATACACAGGACAGCAACGAGTACCAGCGTGCGGAGAACTCGATGACGCTGTTCGATTCGCGAGCGGCGATGGTCGCGCTCGGTGACGCTAACGCCCAGCGGGTCTCGCTCGGACATGACGACGGAGACATCTCCGTCCGCGAAGAGACCGGCTGGATGCGGATCACCCACGCGAACTACTCCGGCACGGGCGATACCGAAGTGATCTTCAACGAGACGCTCGGAAGCGTCGTCTACGAGAGCGACAGGGGGACGATCGCGTATCAGGGCGGGGGCGTCTGGAAGCTCGAGCAGGCCGGGCAAGCACAGATGATCTCGCCCCCCGAGTTCCACTACCGCGGGGCGACACTTACTCTGCCGGCGATCCAGGTGACCGGCGACGGTGCCGCGAGCGGGAGCGTCGACCTGACTGTCACGCCGCGCCAGCAGGCTCGACTGGTCTATCCGAACGCGACAGACGCCACGGAAAACGGCACCGGTGCACCCTACGACGAGACAGACAGCGACTATATCAATCCTGTCCGATCGGGGACTGTCAACGTCACAGTCCACAGTGAGTACGCCGACGGGTGGGAGTCATATTTCCGCAAGCGTACGACTGGGAACACGACACGAGTGGGTGAGAACACTGTTACACTAACCTTGGCGACGACAGAGGGGGCGCCCGGCGAGTTCAGGATACCACCTGCTGGCGACAGTGTCAATGCAGGAGCCATCCACGGCGGGCACCCAATCACTGACTTCGACGTGACGCTTGACATCAACAAGACGAAACCACATTTCTCGTTTTACGCTGAAGAAGACGGAAAAGATTTTGAGATCCACGTCTACTCTGACGTCAATAAAAATGATGATTGTGTTCCCTCGGATAAAGAAGCCCACGTGAGCGTCTATTATTATAACGGCAGTGGCGGACAATACGAGTCCTGGGAGTCAGATGCTCTCAATCCCGCGGATACTGATGGCATGGAGTGGGTGTGTGCCGATGGTGATTTAAAACTTCACGTCGATTTCGTCTCAGACGACATTACTATGACGTACGATCAGATCGGGAAAGACGGAAACTTCGACCCAAAAATAGATGATCCCGACAACGGAGACTCGACGGGGACCACGCTTGGTAACAAGTGGGCGTTCAACAAGGACATGGATACGTACAGTCTTCGTACTCCTACCGTCTGGGACCAACACGATTCAATCACATACGAGATGGGTGATGGAAAGACGTACTACCAGAACGACACAGACAATCCCGACACCGAAACGCTCAATGAAGTGACTAATCACTACCTCGGATTGATGGGCACTGAGGTAGACCTAGTTGCCAAGGATGGTCCAGGCGAGAGTGGTCCAGTCCTTGAGGGAAATTCTCAAGGGCGTCTCCTCTACGAAGAAGGTGCCGGAAGCAAGTACGTTACGTACCTCCATGTTACGAAGAACGAAATCGAGATCAGACTCGACTGATATTTCGCCGGACCGTCACTGCTCGGGATACCTATATCTATGTGATTGTGGCCGTTGTACCTACGTACCGGACGGTCGCCTGCTAGTGTCCTCATCAGCGAAACAAAATAGGGCTCGGGAGATCCGTCTTTTGACGGGGGCAGATGCGAAATCGGCTCACAATAGCCACAATGAGCGGATCCTGGATCACGATTCGAACGCGTAGTTGACCAGCGTTCGACTTGCGAACACTGACTGAGGGTTGTCAATCGTACAGCGGATGTTATTTGGACGTGGCTGGGTGCAGTTTGTCACACCGTTCTGTGATGTCAGATAGTCCCGCCAGAGATTGCTTCGCGGTGACGTGATGTTGATAATGATCTTATCGAACGACGTCGGTGATTCGTTGAAACCGCGGACCAGCTGCCGCTGACGGTTTTCAGCCCTGACGCGGACCGTCGAACCGCTCGTACTCGTGACCTCGCCCTGGTGTCGTGTTTGGACGATCGGCAAGACGACGCGCTTGGAATTAAGCACAAACGGCGGTTCGTTGACGGCGAAGCCGCCATCACCTTGCGTCCGAAAGACGGCACCACCCGCGTAAACGAGCGTTGAATCACCACTGGCATAGACGATCGGCTGTGACGTGAACACGTTATCGAACGACGCACCGGTTTGATTGACTCCCGTTACGTTGATCGAGATTGGCTCACCCACCTCGAGACGTGCCGATTCGAGGTTAATCTCGGTCGCACGACTCGGAGCACCTTCGGCGTGGATGTCTCTCATGTTGTCCGCGAGCACGTCGAATGCCCGTTCGGCGTTGTTCAGTTCTTCTCTGTCCCGGGTGTCCTCCAGTTCGTCGAATCCGACCACGGAAACGAGTATCACGAGCGAGACGATGAGACCGAACACGAGCGCGAACCCGAGGACCTCGCTAATCGCGCGTCGATCCATTGCAGGTCGCCCACGCTGATCCGCCTCGGTCGTTCCGCGCCGATCCGTCTCGCTCGTCGTGTGTCGGTCCATCACTGATCCCTCCGTTCGAGGACGAGCTGTCCACCCGTCTCGGTCACCTGTATCGAACCGCCAGAGATCCGCGTCGGCTGGACGGCAGTTCGGTTCGAGAACTGTGCCGTGACTTCGACGTCCGGATCGTGTGCAGTCAACACGAGCCGGGGATCGTCGCCGCCCTCGATGGCGACCGTGTAGCCCGTCCCGCTGACCCGCGAGGGGGCCGACCGTTCGACGACGACAGTTCCGTTCTCGGTGGTCTGTGCCAGCCGATCCGCGGATTCCATGTCCGCTGCGAACTGTTCGCCGATGACCCGAAGCTCCGTCTCGACGCTCGTCTCGCGCTGGTCCTGAACGAAGTCCCCACCGGCGAGAAACAGGCCGGCGATCAACAGGAACGCGATCGACAGTCCAAGCACGTAGTTCACTGTCGTCGAAACGGCGCGGTCGTCACGCATCGTTCCGGCACGGTCGTCACGCATCGTTCTCACCCGGAACGACGCTGGCTTCGGTCGCGTACACGTGATCCGGCGATTCGTGGCGGAGATACAGCGTGGCCGCGTAGACTGCCTCGTCGTCGGCAAACGGCGAATCCCGCTCGCTGTCGTAATTCGTCGCGTCGTAACTGGTCGAGTTCACGACCAGCGAGAAGTTCCCGACGACTTCATTCGCGTCCTCGAACTTGATCGAGTAGGGCGCGGAGACATTCTCGCCGAACGAAAGCGCCTCACACGGGGAGCCATCGACTGTTCCGGCAGTTAGGTCGATCTCCGGAGTTGGACCGACAGTACACGATCCGGCCCCGTCGATGTCGATCGTCGTGTTAGTGCTGTTCCCGTCAATCTCTGCGGACCACGTGTCGGAGCCGTTGGTCACGCTAACGACGAAGTCATCAGCGCCTGGCTCCGTAATATTGATTCGAAACGCTCGGGTTCCGTAAGTGTCGTTCGCCAGCTCCCAGTCTTCGATCCCATTAGCACTTGTAAAGTTCCGCGAGGCGTTGAACTGGCCGATGAACGTCCCTTGAGTCACACCTATGACAGTGACGTCAGTGGCGATCCCGTCGGTCGACTGCATCAGGGCCGTGCTGTTGTACATCGATCGAACTGATCGATTGAACTCCGCAGTACGATTCTCGAACGGTGTCCCGCTCCCGCTGGCGTATTCGACGTTGACATACTCGATTAGCTGCTCCGCGCCGTCGACGACGTCGGCTCTGTATGCGATCGCTTCGGATCCGCGGGCGTCTTCGCCTCGAGTAGCGAGGTTCTCCGAGTAGATGACCGCGTTCAGCATCACTGCGACGGCGAGAAACGCCACGGCCAGTACGAACCCAGCGATCAGCATCACCTGTCCGCGACTGACCTCGCGCTCGGCGTCTCCGCCGAACAGCTGTCTGCCGTCGCGTCTCAGATCCGCCATACGACCACCTCCACGCGGACCGTGTTGTAGTACCCGCCGTCGCCGACATCCGGAGCGTAGAAGTCACTCTCACTGACTCGATCGCCGGCTGTCATATTCGCGTACCGGATCCGGTCGTCGTCAGTCAGGACAACTGACCGACTGGTCACGACGGCGTTGTCGCTGGGCACGCCGCGATAGATCAGTTCTTCTGTCTGTAGCCTGCCGTCTCCGGTGGCATAGATCAAATTGACGTTATAAGCGATCCCACGGTTGCCGAACGACCGCTCGAGGATTCGACCGAACGCTGTCGGCATCGTCTCGGTGTAATATCCATTGACCGTTCCGTTGTGGAACCGCTCACCGCTCGCGTTCCAGTACAGGAGTGACTGTTTGAGTTCACCGTTCTCCAGGCTCATCGACAGTACGCCGGCGGCGCTGGCCTGTTGCTGGTTTTCGATGTGCTGGTTGGAGGTGCTGGCCGAGAGTGGCGTCACCGCCGTGATCTGGAGCGCGAAAACGAGGCTCGTGAGCAACAGCAGTGCCGCGATGACGGCCTCGAGCGTGTGGGCCTGTGCCCGGTTCACCATAGCACCACCACCAAGAACACGTCTTGACCGTCGAGTTCGACCACTCGTCGCGCGGTCACCGTCGATTGGCTCTCGACCGGCGTGCTGCCGATCGCCAGCGTCGTCGTGTTGCTATCGCAGTCGTCAGCGGACTCCAGTCGCTCGCCGGGTAACTCCGATCCGTTCCAGCACAGCGGCTCGCTAGTTCCCGAGCCGTCCGTTCCACCTTCACGGATGGTGACGTTCACGAACTGCCGGTCCCCAAGGCCGAGCCGCTCCGAGAGGGTCGCCCCATCGTAGCCACACTCCGCTGGCGGGGTCACGCTGGTATTGAAAAACGCGACGGTACAGTCGTCCGAGAGCACGTGCGGTGTCGTCGGCTCACCGAGCGACTGTTCGGCCAGCTGATCGGCGACACGATTGGCGGTCACGAGATCCTCCTGACCGCCTTCCTCGAACGGCTGTAAGGTCCCGGGAACGAACAGGAACACGCCAGCGAGTACGGTCAGAAAGATCACGACGCCGATCGTGAAATCGAGCGTCGTCTGTCCACGGGCAGACTCGCGGCTCACCGTCCTGTCACTCGTCATCGTCGTGCGGTCGTCCTACTGTGGCTCTCATAGTGGTTTCCCCGGTGTCGAACGCCAGTTCGCGTTGCGTGGGCCACATTGGACTGTGAAGACGCTTAGCTGTTGTGGCCGATTCTCAAAACTGATGCCTGGCGTGCGACCAGTCGACGAGCAGCGGTGCGGTTCGATGGGTTTAAGAAATCCCCTCGGGTACGTTGAGGTGCGTCGCGGGCTCGTAGATCAGCGGTAGATCACTCCCTTGGCATGGGAGAGGCCCCGGGTTCAAATCCCGGCGAGTCCATACCGCTCCTTCGTCGCGGTAGATTGGACAGACAGCGGGCGATTCTTTTTACGGAACCCCCCTCGATTACCGGGCCGATATAGCCCCGTCAAACCCAATCTCAACTGTACCGTCGCGGTACACCGGGTCCTGCCGTATGCGGATTACTGCCAGTCACTTAGATTCGCTGGTATAAAAACTGTTCGCGGAACCCATTGGGGCGAGAAGTCGTCCCACCGTGCCAGATCACACCAGACAGCAGTTAGAGCATCATACAGTCCCCCGTTTGCCGAACCGTAGTTAGCCACCTCGACGGTGAGTTGATTTTCCCGCGCGCGTTAGGCGAGATCGTCGTACTTCTCTAATACCATCTCGAAATACCCGTCGTCCATCAGCCGGGGATCCTGTACCTGATGGAAGTCATCCAGTACGAACGCGGTCTGCTCGCGGTCAAGATCGTAAGCGTGGAATGCGGCCGCGTCGAGTTCAGCTTGGACTTTCCGCAGTTCTTTCTCACTTGTTGCCACCACGATCCTTACGATCTTATAAACTGTTACTTCGTAGATGTTCGAACCCGAGGCCAGATTCTACTCTAACCCGACCTTTCTAAGAAGACTATCAACCGGTCGATCACTCCTAACTTCACAAATCCCCTGCGGATGGAATTGGGGTTTATAATCCAGAATATCGTTCAACTCCGACTTACTAAGGCTAATATTCTCTCTATAATCTTCTACAGAAAATACATTAATGGCTGGGCCCCCGCCCCAATAATTATCTCGAATATATTCCGTTTCACACATAGTGCCAACTCGGGCAGTGGCAAAATATGTCTCGCTATTGTAGAATAAGATTGGATCTCCTTCTTGCATATTCTTGAGAATTCGACTGTTCCGCTTCCATTCACCCATCTCTGGATCTGTACGGATACCCCAGACTCGGGTCTGTTCGGGGAATTCTTCTGGACGGTCGTCCCAATCACTCAAGTCAATAGGCGACTCTAAGGTGGCTTGGTAAGAGGCATCGTCTGCGGGGGCTAAGAGTAGTGCCATAACTCCACATTGAACACCAACGTAGTAAAGATTTATCAGACAGGAATCGGAACACGTTTTTATGAATCCTGAAATAGGAAAGTATCCTGTCGAGTATTATGGATACTTCTACAATGATCAGTCAGAAGAAGCCATAAGATCGCGAGAAAAAGAGCAGTGTCCATTCCTAAGTGAAACTTGTAAGAAACGACGAAAGAGTGACAATGATATTACTATTGGAACTTGTTCTGTGGGATATAAAAAACGAGGGCAGTCTGAATATTCTCCACACATAATCTGTCCTCACCGTTTCGAGGTTGACGGGGTATTTGAAGAACTTAAGCCACTCTTCGAAGATCGAGGGGAGTTCTTTCGTGTTCCCGAAGTCCCTCTTCTTGGTACTTCAATCGATTATGTGGCTGGCAAGCGAGACGCGAAGGGGGAAGTCATTGACTTTGCTGGTGTAGAAATTCAGGCTCTTGATACTACAGGGTCTGTCTGGCCATATAAGGAAGCATATGAAAGGGAAGAAGATATGAACGAGGTGGATGGATCA
This sequence comes from Halapricum hydrolyticum, assembly GCF_025517535.1. Classification (NCBI taxonomy): domain Archaea; kingdom Methanobacteriati; phylum Methanobacteriota; class Halobacteria; order Halobacteriales; family Haloarculaceae; genus Halapricum; species Halapricum hydrolyticum. The sequence continues at coordinate 169,680 of NZ_JAOPKC010000001.1, read as the reverse complement.
TATGGTATAAATTGGGCAATGTCTATCACGAAGACGATGATGCAACAGGCGTGGAAAAAGGGTCACGTATTCAACGATTGGGGAGAAAACATAATATTCCTTCTCCAAGACGAATCTCTTGAATATCTACATCAAAACGCCAATACAACCTCATTACACCCCGCTCGTGAAGATGATCCGGTACATTTCTACGCTTATTCGATGAATTATGATTATGATGAAGGGGAGTACATTCTTGAGATCGACAGTAAAGTCTCGTCTGATATGGAAGGCGTTTCACAAATGATGAATTCGTCAGATGAAGAAACACCACCGACAAAAGAAGAATTTCAAAGGATTGTGTCAGACAGGTTTTAATTACCTGAGTTTTGTTTGAACACCATCGGCAAGTCTTGATTTTGCTGTTTTGAGATAGTCAGAACTGGCATCAATTCCGATCGCTTTTCTTTTGAGTCGATTAGCCGCGACAACAGTAGTCCCCGTCCCGACGAACGGATCTAATACAACACCATCTGGTGGGCACGTCGCTCGGATTGGTATCTCGCAAATTTCCGCCGGATAAACTGCACAGTGGGTATCGTCTCTGTGTTGATCTTCTGGAACTATATCCCAAATATTGCCCGGGGCTGCTCCCTCAGCATTATACCGAAGAAAATAGAATCCGTTTTCAGCAAGTTCCCGCGCTCGCCCAGAGAGTTCCTCTGAGTTTCCGTGAGTCGATCTTTGTTCATCTCGAATAACCATACGGAAATCCTTTATTTCCTTATTTTTTAACATTTCAAGATGCCTCTCCAACTCTTCAAGCGCATTTTCTTTCTCTTTCTTGTTTAGAGTATCATTTTCTTTGATCTGTTTCCGATACCGTGTACCTGATACTCCAGTTGGGGACACAACATCGCCATTCTCCCGGATTTCAACCTCAAAATCGGGATCTTCACGGATTGAGTCCATATCATAATAGTATTTTTGTTTTTTTACGAAATGGAAGATATATTCGTGCATAACTCGAAGTCTATCAGTCGCACTTGACGGGTTTCCTTTGACCTTGTTCCATATTACATCGTTTCGAAGAATCCAATCTTGACGCTTTTTAAGAGCAAGAGCAGTTCTCCACGGGACTCCAACAAGGTCCTTGTTTTGGTAAGTATCCCCAATATTTAGCCAAAAACTACCCTCTGGTTTGAGAACTCGTTTGAGTTCGTTAATTATCTCGGCAAGATTATCGATATACTCCTCTACTGTCTCCTCATTACCGAGCTGGCTGTCGCCGGAATATTCTCGCACACCCCAGTACGGTGGTGATGTAACCACACAGTCGATTGATTCAGCAGGAAAAGAACGTAGAACTTCGCGGCTATCTCCCTCTATAAGGGCATTCATATCATCATTGTTCAACCATTCATCGATTTCGCTTTCTTCGATCATCATTTGCTCTTGGGATACTCTGGTACCGCTTTCCTATTTCAACTTGGTGCTACCGAGACTGATATTGTCATTGGTCTTAATCCGACTCGGGGATTTCCCGTCGACCGGATCGGTAGCACTCAAAACAGGGGAACTCGTGAGCATCACACTCACAGCCGCCATCAGCCCGCACGGGCGTCGGTGTGGGATCGAAGTCAACAGCGGCCTGTAGGACAGTCGGACCACCAACAGCCGCAAGTGCCACTTTATGTTTGCAGTCGTAGTCCTCACTGTACTGGTCAGCGGGACATTCGCATTCGGCGGGAAGTATGCCCGCGTCCGTCTCTGCCACCATCACGCGGTAACTGTGGTCGTCTTTCAGGTAGCCGTAACTCGCGTTCGTAACCTCAACCTCGTAGGGGCCGACCACGGTGAACTCCCACGACTCCCACGCGACTCGCTTGGCTGTCTTCGCACCGAAGTTCAATTGCGCTACGACACTCTTTTCTTCCGGCTTGTCGTTAGTTGGCATTGCTTCTGGTCTCCACAGAAGCACCGGTCCCGTGTTCCAGCACGGGGCCATTCTCGATCTGGCACAACCGGGCTTCCTACTCAACAGTACGCACCCTGTCAATATAAACCTATCGAACGTATGCATATATTCGTAAGACTCTTGTCGGGTGAGAACGAACAAGAGAGTATGAGTGAGATTGACCTCAGTCCGACAGACAAAGCGATACTGGAAATGTTACGCGAGGGTCGCTGTACACCCGCATTTATAGCCGCTGAGAAGGACTACACGCGGGCGCACGTCCGGAATCGACTCCAACGACTCACCGAACTTGGATACGTCACACGGCTCCACCAAGGCCTGTACGAGCTGAGCCGCGATCCCGAAGAGTAGCCCAATTGGGCGGGAAGGTGTCTGTCCATAGAAGCAAGTGAGACAACAAATGGGAGCCGATCTACAAGCCGGTTAGAACACCACTTCGATTTCTGATCGGGAATCCGTAGTTAGTCGCCTCGATAACGGGCGGATTTTTCAAAACGCGTAGGGATCTGTCTACGTTGTGAGGAAAACGAAATGGGGGGTGGGGAATAGGGGATGGGAGCGTACATATGCGCCCAGCCGCTATGGCTTCGGTCGCCCCTAATTGGGGCAAGTGGACGGTATCATTCACCCGTATAAAACTCTGGTGGAGTTTCCTATTGAGTGGAATCCAATCGGGCGGGAATGCGTCTGTCCACAGAGGCTTGACAGTAGCCCGGAGCCGATCTATGGATCCGAATTGAAACATCATCCCCGTTTCTGTTCAGCAATCCGCAGTTAGTCGCCTCGATACCGAGCCAGTGTTCCGGGCGCGTTTGGGATCCATCTTCGATTCACCCCTACAATCGCCTCAGACGCACGAGGAGCCGTTCTCCTGCACTTTTCAAATGGCTGAATACGATTCCTCATCGGGGACCTGATCCTTCACTACGGGTCTTATAGGCCCTCTGAGGGGAGCGACGGCTGGAATGCTGATATGTAGGTCGTTGGAACTCAGCACTGTGGATCTGGATCCGCTCTCTGGTCCAGCGTAGAAGCCATTTCTCGCTCTTGGTAGGCCGCTGGTGGGCTTCCGTCTTTGATTGAAGCCAATCGTATTCAGTCGCTAAATGCCGCGAGAAGCCCGTGAGACGGCCGTATTTACCTATATATACTCGGCGGGCAACTCGCTTCGAATACGGCACTCTCAGCCCGTCTCTGGCCTGTCTCGCAACAAGTATACTGTAGTTCTTCCTTCGGTCCCCTATTGTATAGAGAGTAGGTGAGCGTAGAGAGAGGGTTAGTATAGGAACTATCTATCCCGTAGAAGGTGTATTAGGGAACCTAACAGGTAGGGACATAGGAGAGTCAGAACCAGAGTGGGGGAGTTAAGAGGGGGTGTGGAGAGTGGAGTGGTGAGGACGGTGGCGGGGCATTCCGGCGTGTTCAGGGTCGGGCTGGTACGGTCACGTCAACGCTGATCGTCTGCGCGGCACTGTTGAGTTGTGTCCACGTCACGTCTGGATCGAAGTCATCGGCGTATTGTGTCTTGAACCAGTCCCAGACGGGGTCCCAAGGGTACTTGTAGAGGAGCCGGCAGGCAACCCGGAATCGTTCGTCGTGAGTGAGTGTCTGGATTCCTTCTTCTTCGGCGCGCTGTTGGAATCTACCAGCGTCAGTGCGTGGGTGTGTTGCCGGTAGGACGCGGTCGTAGTCTTGTGTTCCGGCGGGTTTCGATGGTCGGGTACTGGCTTGTCCGGCTGACCCGGTATCATACCCCTGCTTTTCGAGATGGGCACGCGCTTCCTGCCTACCCCCGTCCTCTGAGTGGAGTACGTCTCCGAGGTGCTTCGCTGTCTTCTCGTCAACGGAAATAATGTGGGATGCTCGACTTCTGCCACCGATGACAACAACGTATTTTGCATCTGGGTCCCACTTCTTTCGGTCGCGTTCGGAGAGTTGAAGCGGGGCGAAGGTGCGGTACTTTTCGAAGTCTCCATCGCCACCGATCCCGCCGAAGAAGTAAGCCGGAACCAGCGCGGCTCCGTTCCGGACGGTTTTTCGGGCGAACGTTCCCCCGATCGGCTGGACGACAGCAACGCTTCGCTCACCGTTACCGGTTTTTGCATAGGGCGAGAACTCCTTCTGATTGTAGGCGCACCAGCGTTTATGCTCAGTCTCACTGACTGGCTCTGTCTGTTGTTCAATGGGGAGCGTCTCGATGGTTGTCTCTGAGTCTGTGGCTGTGCGGGCATTGTTCTCGCCCAAGCGTGCGACGTTGTCTGGCCCACCCAAGCGTGCGAGAATGTCCTCAAGCGGCTGGGGAGTTCCTGCTGGTGTCGGAACCTCTGGCTTGGGTGGATGGCCGAAGACAGTCGCCAGCACGTCGGCGTAGGTTTCGGGAACGGGTGGGTTCTCACCGGTCAGTGCGTCAATGATCTGCTCTTCGCTCCAGTAGGGACCAATCTTGACTTTCGGGAAGCCGGTTGTAGAATGGATTACCCCGGGAAGCCGGAAGAGGCGTTTTGCGCCGTATATCGCCAAATCAAACTCCGCGTCAGTTTGTTCGGTGAACGCCTCTATCTGGGCTTTTATCGGTTTCCAGTCAGGTTCTCCGAGAAGGAATCTCGGAACGTGTAGGTGGATCGACCGGCTTCCTGAGTGAAAGTAGGTCCCACTCGCAGGATCCATCTCAAGGACTTCCTCAGTAAACGTCCGGAGCCATTCCAAGAGCGCGTCCGGCCCACGTTTACGGTATTTATCGCTTTCAACGTAAAGTGGGTGGATCACTCGGTCGTCGGCCTCGCATTCGTCTTGCAGTAATTTGGCTATGTCCAGTGCGCCGGAGACTGCATATGGGTTGTCGAGGGCCGCTTGGCGTTGGTACTGGCTCTGTGTCAGAAGGTAGATCGGGCTGACGGTTATTGCTTCGTCGGGGATCGGCTCTGTGATCGGGATGAGGCGCGGATGTTGTCGGGTGTGCTTCGACTCTTTCGGAAATCCATATCGGACACACGGAATGTACTTGCTCGTAAGGCGATCTGCAACGCTTTCGCTAATTGTTGTAGACATTAATGTTCTCTATTTGTATTGTTACGTTCGACAAGGGAACGAGTTCTTGCTGAATCAGTTCTATCGCTGAGGGATCGGATTAGGATTTAACTCTTATTATTTCTATATATTCACTTCCGTATCGGTCGTGTTCTTGCCACTCTTGGTCGTTCGGGTAACAGAACACAAGCCGAGTATGTGGCTGGGTTCGACTGGCGATACCTCTGGCTGATTGGATTGTTTCGCTGGGAGACAATCAGTGCGGAAGATGTATCTGGTTATCTGGGTTGTCTCTTTGCTACTTCCCCCACTGTGTTCTCAGACGAGGTAATAAGTCTATCGCTGATCATCGCAGTTGCTACTCAGAGTGGTATCTTTTCTTCCCCCCATCTTATTCGAAGTAGGGGATATAAACTTATCTCAAATCCAGTGACAGTACGGGCAAGTAAGGAAGTACCCTTGCAGGATATGGAATACCGGCCCTATGGATAATGTACCACGGTAATACTATAACTTCTGAATATTTATTGACCGCTCCCGCTGGAAGCAACAAAATCACGAATACGAGACGTTCATTCTGGCCCACAAGGATAGCGATGGTCTTTAGGACAACCGACAAGGACGAGAACGAGGAATGCGTCTGGTACCACGGTATCGAAGAAGACTATCTTCCAGATGGGGCAGAACTCAACGGCGTGGCTGTTCGAGATAGACGGGAGTAGAAACCGCAGAAGCCGCTGATTCGGCTACAGAGCCATTCCGAGACCACGAAGAGGATTAAAGCATATCGTCAGTCGTCTCTGCCGACCGAAGCGCTCCGAGAGTTGTGTACTGAAGCGACTGTGGGTACTTCGTCTCGTAGGGAACCGGATCTTCCAGCTCATAGAGGCTTTCCGGTTCGAAACGAACGACCATTTTGTCTTCACTAATCTCGTTTCGTTCCACGTATGATAGCGGGGGGCGCTCCAAGTCGGCCTCGCTCGGTGGAACTACGTCTTTGACTTTAGCGAAGTATTTGACCTGACGCACGTCGCCGGTTACGTACATCGCCACGTACTCGAACTCGCTACCAATACGGACGAACGCCCAAGCATTGTTCTCCTTCAGAAACGGTAGACCAGATTCTTTCGTCGGGAACACTGCGACCTTAGCTTCGCCGTCGCCTTCAAGCTCGTTCCGTCTGATTTTCCCAACAACGTGATTCTGTCTTGGTTCGATACTTCCATCGTTTCCACTGCCAGTCGGACCGTCAGTACTACTGCCACTACCGCCACCATCAGCGTCTATTTCGGACTCAATATCCTCGACAAGCCGGTCAATCAGTTCTTTCGCCTGTGTTTCTGCGAGCGACGAGATAGATTCAGAGACCTCGTCGGCCAGAGTGTTCGAGAGTTCGACTGCCAAGCCATCCTTGTCGGCTTCGAGGGTTCGGCGGGCTTTTCGCAACTCGTTGATTCGACCAAGGATTTTGCTGGACTCGCCGGACTCGATAGCGTCTTTCTGGTAGGCCTTCAGGACAGGGAGACGGTTGGGAAGGTCTTTCAGAGCTACGTCACCGACCCTCTGAACATCTACGTTAGACGCGTCTACACGGCGCTGAAAGAAGCGGTATTGCTTACCGTTCGTGAGGATTCCGTAGGTGACATTTTTGTTCGTCATATAAGACGACAACTGTTCTTCGTGGTCGTCAGTCAGGGCTGTGTCCGCTCCCTTGGCTTCGAGAAATGCGACCGGTGTCCCTTCGAGTATCAGCGCGTAATCGACCTTGTATGTGTTCCCGAAGGCTTCGACAGAGTATTCGAGTTGTGTGTCCTGTGGAATCTGCCAGTCGAGAAGGTCCAAGAAGTCTCGTAATACGGCGGCTTTTGTATTCGCCTCATCCATCTGTGGAGACGAGTCGAGAACAGATTCAGATTGTTCGATATACTCTCTAACAGCGTCCCTATTCATCTTGTTCTATCACATCACAGGGACGGCTTATCAAACCCTGCGAACGGATCTCGGGGTAAGAGGGCGTCAGTCGTGGTAACTCACACGCTCGACAACTTCCGCGAAGGCAACGTTCTCTCTCACATCAGTAATCTCGACGGTGACGCGCTCGCCCTCTTCGGTGTCGGGAATAATAACGACGAAACCGCGCTCGACACGGGTGATACCATCGCCCTGTTCGCCAATGTCTTCGATCTCGACGGTGTGTTTCTCTCCCTCTTCGACAGGTGGCGTCTGTGGCGCTTGTTCGGGGCGTGGGTCGGGATTAGTATCGTCGGATTCATCAGTCGCGGGTGACGGCAGAACAGCCACACGGTACGTTTCGCCTTCCTGAAGGCCACCAAGCCGGATCTCTTGCTCAGGTACCTCAACCACATACGACCCGTCGCGCTCTTCGACATTAGCAGAGAACAGACAGCGTAATTGGTCGGAAATCGTCATTTGTAGACCTTACGCCGGATACGCGAGGGAGAACACTTGACTTTACTGTCTGCGCTACTCCGGCGCTACAACGTCCTCACAGTTAGGGCATTCCGCCCAAATCCCTGTCTCGCCGTTGTCCTTCGTGTATTTGACCAAAAGCCACGCTTCGGAAATATCCTCACCACACTCCGGACAGCGACCGAGGTACGATTCATCGGGCGTCATACAAAGGGGATGGGAAGGAGCGTGTGACAGATTCCTTCCAGAGCTATATATGAGGCCCACAATTGTAAGGTTTCCGCAAGACCATCCCCGATTGACCGGTGTTCGGCTGAAATTAGTTGTCCGCTACAGTTAAGTCGTCGTTACCTGTAGGTTGAAGAACGATGAGTGTCCGTACAGTCATCACTCGGCTACTTCCCGGTGGCGGATCCAAGGTCGTAGTCGAGTGTCGCAACTGTGGGACGAGCGTGTCGCCGGGGACTGAAGAATGTCCGGACTGTGGAGAAAACGAGTTCGTTCGATACGAGATCCCGGAGTAAGTCGTTGGCGGGCTACTCTGATTTCTGGAAGAGATCTTCTTCAGAGTTTATCGGCCCATTCCATCTGTCTGTCTCTGCGGTCTTCTGGAGTTGGTGTGTCGTAGTGCTGTTTCAGAACGTCCGTTGTAGCGTCTACCCGGTCCCCGATTGTATCGAAGTCGGCCCCTTTGTTTCTCATTCGGGTCACGAACCCGGCTCGAATGGCGTGAGGTGAGACAGAGTCCGGGCATTGAGACGACTTGTTGTAACTGGTCCACTCACACGTTTCGGGGTCTTTGTCGGCAGGACATTCTTGCCCAATATAGCACGGCTGAGTGATTCTGTAGATGTTCCGCTGGACAGTGGTCTTTTGCGGTCGCCCTTGTTTGGTCGTCAGAAGGGGCTTTCTGTTGTACTCATCCTGCACGTCGTGCCGTGCGGTTTCGATGTAGTCTTGGAGCAGTTCGCCGACTGGCTCGGATACGGGTACTTCTCGCTCTCCCCATCGATCGTTCTTGAGCGGCGTTCCGGTCTCGGGTCGGTGAGTAAAGGCGATGACGGGCCGTTTGTATTTCTCGGGGTAGAAGTCTTTGAGATCGAGAGACCGGAGACCACCACTTCTCGCCCCAGTCTTCCAGAAGATCGTGAACATAACGTGCCGGAATGATGCGTATTCGTATTTGGAGAGGTATTTCTCGATCGCGGTCGCGTGGTCGGGGTTGATTGCGACTTTTCGGGCTTGTTGTCGTTTGTTCGCGGTCGGCACTTTCACTTTCTGGGAGAGTCCATCGACGACAGCGTTGACGGCTTCCCATTCTTCGACGGCCAGCCGGAAGGTTCGCATCTCGTTTTCGAGCGTGGTTGCGGCTATGTCGTCTTGGCGGTGCATTAGGTAGTCGCGGCACTTCCTGCTGGATAGGTCATTTAGATCGTTGAGTCCGGTTTCGTTGCACCATTCGAGGAACCGGTTGAGTCTGGTGGTGTGTTCGTAGACAGTCGATTGGGAAAGTTCCGATTTGCGACTGTTGATGTATGTCTGTACGCCTTCTTCGGGTGTCATTGGTTCAAGGCCGTGGATTGCGGTCATTGGTTTTCCCGTAATCCACACCGGCTCGGGTCTCCTGCGGTTGATCCCCCTTGGCAGACGCGGCGAGCGTGAGCGAGCCGGAGAGGCCCGCGAGCGCCAGCGAGCAGAGGGTTCAAATCCCGGCGAGTCCACTTGAACCAAACCCCCATCGCGGGGGTTCCTCGAATCGCGTTTTAGCTTCTAAGGTCCTCGAGTTCGACAGTCTCAGCTTTGGATCGACTCCCTCAAAGAAGAGAGTACGTTCGGATTTCGAACGCGCCCCGGCAGCGTCGAGCGGTTCTGAAAGGGAGTTCAGATCGGTCTATGACTATCGGGCTACCGATCGATCACGATCATCAGCGGTGCCCAGCTCTCGATAGCGGGGTGTGTCGGCCATGAGTCTCGACATCCCGCCTGGCAGCCTGCCGACGACCTCGACGATCGGATTGCCGACGAGGATCTCGTGAAGCCGCTTGGCGGCTTCTTTGGGGGGTGCGTCTTGTGACCAGTCTCGGCTGACATACAGGTCGGATATTCCTCTGTCGCCTGATACCTCAGTCGCAGGTTCCCCAGTTTCTGGGGGACTGACTGGGAGGCTGTCCTCCCATCGTTTGGGACATATTAGTGGTATAAGCCACTACATCGGCGTGATGAGTCAGGCTGACGCCCAACGTCGTGTTCAGGCCGCGATGATTGACTCAGACACGCTGAGTCCCGAAGGGTCGGCGTCCGCTCAGAATCGAGGCGGCACCGCCTACGTCGCGATCCCGCGCCAGCTCATCGAGCACTACGGGATCGAACCGGGGGCGTCGCTTTCGCGAGCGTTCCACCCTGAGAGTCGCGCGCTAATTATCCCGCTGTCCGACGACGTCGACCTGTTCGAGTGACTGGCGAAATAACTACAGGGACCGATCTACAATGTATACGTATGACAACGACTATCCGGGTCTCCGATGACATCAAAGATCGACTTGAGCGGTTGAAGCGAGACGACGAGACGTTTGATGAGTTACTTGACCGCCTCAGCCGAGACGAGAAAGACATTGACGCTATCGCTGGCAGTTTCGACAGGCCAGAAGACGAAGGACTGGCCGAGTCCGTCAGCCGGGCACATGAGGAACTGAACAAGTCTCTCGAAGAGCGAATGGAGCGGTCCGAGCAGTGATTGTTCTTGACAACGACGTCGCGGTCAAACTCCTTCGAGAAGACGACTCTGCGGTGAAATCTCATCTGAGTCAGTACAGCGGCGAAGCCTGGGCGATTCCGTCCTTGGTGAGCTTCGAGTTTTTCCAACACTACGGAGAGCTGACTGTTGTTGCTCAGACACAGCGGCGACTCCACGACGTTTTCGACGAGATTCTACCGTTCACGGACGATGTCGCCGTCGAGGCCTGGCGTCTCAACGATCGGCTTCTTGCACAGGAGATCTCACTCGACATCCTCGACCTTCTGAACCTCGCCACTGCTCATGAGGCCGGGGCGACGTTCATCACACACAACAGCAACGACTTCGACAAACCATCTGTCTACCAGCTTGTTGATCTCGACGTTATCGTTTCGTGACTCTTGTTCGGTTCTGCGCCCAGTATCGGACGATCTTCCGATTGGGAGAGACAGAGGGGGGCCTATCATACGGCAACTTCTACCGGCTAGATAAAAATCAATATTAATCATTAATAACTAGAGGGTGGCATTCTCTGCGTCGGAACAGCAGCCGATGAAATGTGTGGGGAGAATGTCTACAGAGGGATAAGGATGGCACCCAGACAACAGACCAGACGAACAGTACTAAAAACAATCAGCACGGGCGTTGTTGGTGGTGTTGCTCTCAGCGGGACTGCAGCAGCAGGTGAACGCGGTTTACAGCGGGAATTGGCCGAGGTACGTTCGGCAACCGCTGCGTACAACAACCCCGCAAACGCGGAAGCAGCGGGATACCATGCTGAAGAAGCGCCTCCAGTGTGTGGGATGGGCTATCACTGGATGAATCTCGACCTCGCTATGACTTTTGAGGTCGTCAAGACCAAGCCGGAAGTGTTGGCCTATGGCGAGCGGAATGGCAATCTTGTCCTCGGAGCGGTGGAATACGCGGTCCCGAAGGGGCCGGAGCCGTTCTTCCCGGAACCGCCTGAGGACTTGTTTGAGAACGCTGATCCAGAGTGGCATGTGCTGGAGCTTCCACCGGAAGCACCTGCGCCGACGGAAGAACTGTGGACCCTCCACGCGTGGGTTCACAATTACAATCCCGAAGGAGTATTCCATCCAACCAATCCACGCAAGCTGTTCCATCCGGATGGCTGCGTAGGTGACCACTGAAAACAATCCGTCTATTATATCTTTGATATATTTTGTCAGACTCACTCATAACCGATGGATTTGCATTCTCCATCTAGCAGCCAGTTTTCTCGGAGTGCGTGAAACGCAGATCGGACACAGTGTCCGGTTCTCCGGCCAGTCGCGGACAGATTCGGCTCGATCACGCCGGGAGCCCCCTCGACTCGCCCCGATCACTCGCTCATTTGGGTCCTTTTTGTCCGGTCAGGGCAACATTCCGGACGTGAATCTCGACGACTACCCCGACCAGGACGGAAAGAAAGTGTGGCTCTCACAGGACGAAGTCGACCAGCTCCTCGGCGAGATACCGTTCGTCAGCCCAGGTGAGTACTCGGTGTTCGAGATCGGTCGTCAGCGAGTCGATCAGCTCCGCGTCGGCGAGCATGTAAAATGAGCGCGCTCCAGCAACCAGACCCGACGAGTCTGTGTCGCCAGAACAGATCAACGGGCACCAAAACACATTTTGTGACGTGCTGAGTACGCGAAACTATGCGCCAGCCGGAAAGAGGGGCGATGCAGGGTGACGAACGGGGGGTCTCAGAACTCATCGGTGCGGTGATTATTGTCGGATTGGTGCTGACGGGGTCGCTACTCGTCGTCTATTTCGGGACGAACACCATCAACGAGGCACAGCAGGGACAAAGCGACGAGTCGACGGAAATCGGAATCCAAGAGGTAGATTCGCGTTTGAGCACGCTGGCGACCTCCAGTGCGACGACCGTGGCGAACTTCGAGATCGGATCGAACATCGAAGGCGACGCGTCTCTCGCCGAAAACGAGGGATACGTGCACCTGACGGTCAACGAACGCAGCGCGTGTTCCGTACAGGAGTCGCTTGACTCTGTGCGCGTCGAACGCGACGATGGACAGATTGTCGCCTACGAAGCTGGGGGGACGTGGATCAAGAGTCCCGATGGGGGAGCGATCTACAACACGGCACCGGACATCTTCTACAGAAACGGGACGATCGATATCGCCCTCTTGAACCTGACTGGCAAAGTACGGGAGGGGAACAATCAGGCTGTAGTCGACGTCAACACGTCTCGACGGGACACGAAAAACGCGGTGAACACGTTATTACAGGACGAATGTGTCCGCCCGGACAACGTCACGCTGCGCGTTCAGAGCGATTTCTATCGAGGATGGGGGAATTACCTGGAGGGCGAGACCGGACTCGAACGAGTGACGTCAACGCCGTCGGGTGACGACAGTTATCTAATGGTCGACGACGCGACCCAGACCGTCACCGTCTATCTGAATCAGAGTTCGCTGCCGCGCCGGACGAACGACGAGATCAACAACGTCGTCAACGTCACCGGGGCGGACTACATGCACGACGTGACGGTCTCCGACGACGGCATCCGGATCGACAAGGGCGTCAACAACACGTACACGGTCTACAGTGAACCGATCTCCGAGCGACCGGAGATTGGGACTGTCCGCCGGGTGGCACAGGCCGATAACGTGACTCGTCCACCGCTCGACGTCGTGTTCGTCGTCGACGAATCTGGGTCGATGGCTTGGAGCGCTGCAGGCGATTCGAAGGCCAAATACGAGGCGGTTCGGGACGCGATGAGGGATTTCACGACGTATCTCGACAGCAATATGGATCGTGTGGGTCTCGTAGGCTACAACCAGTATCACACTGAATTCGTTGTCGATAACGGGGGCGTATCATACTATCTCGACGGAGAATACCGGGAAATCAATGAAGGCTCCAACAGAGGAGCGATATACAGAACTAACAGTCGGATGTTAACAAGAGACTTCGTTGAATTCAATAGTTCGACTGTCACTGAAACCGAGGCAGTCGGGGGGACGTATTCTGGGGGAGGTATGAAAAAGGCCGCGGGCATGCTAGATCTCCAAAGTAACGAGACTCGAAACCGCACCATTGTAATGTTAACAGATGGGAAAAACACTGGGGCCGATACGTGGTATATTGGGAAAGATTCATATACAGGGAGCAACAGCGCGACGATTGAGCTCGCTAAGCGGATGAATCAGACGGGCATGACTACCTACACTATCGGATTCGCCGAAGACGACGATAGGGTTAATGAAGACTTCCTCAGAGACACTGCCGACGCAGGCGGTGGCGAGTACTACTTCGCAACAGACAGCGAGGAACTCGAAGACGTCTTCTCTTCGATTGCCGAGCGCGTTTCCAGCACCGAACAGGTCGGCCACTACGGTGTGACGACGAACCTCTCTACTGACGAGACGGCACATCCGCCACAGATCACCGGCGACGTCAGTCGTATCGCAACTGCAACCGCGGACGGAAAGGAGTGGTTGAACGTCAACGATCCCACTGCGCCGTCGGCGTTCAGCCACGCCTTCGCCGTCAGTGGCGGGGACATGGTCGACTTCACGGCCACGCAGTACAGCTGTGACAAATGGGTTGGGACCGGACAGACGAAGATGATCAACGGTTCGTCGATCCCCGTCACGCGCTGTGCGGAGATGAACACTACCAGCCCGACCGTCGTAGACAGCGACAACGTTACCGTTTTCACGAACGACGACTCCGCAGTGTTCAACGACTTCCTCGATAACACGTCGTCGGCCGAGTGGCAAACTAACCTCTCTGAAGCACTCGACGATTACGGCGGCCTCTACAACGAGTCGTCGAACGAGCTGACACTCAAGAGCAACGAGGTGCTGGTCCTGTACGACTTCCCCGATGGGAAGCACACCGACAACAGGATGTTGATGCTTTATAACGTCGGTCTCTCGGAAGAGGAAGCGCGTCTGACCGGCGTGATCGACATCGACATCGACAACGTCGAAGTCGCGGACTGATCGCAGCGATTGTTGTCAAAGGCTCCCGTCGCAACTGGGCGACACGGTATTGATGTTCGGCTGTCACTACGGATGAAGTGGTTCCGACAGGCTCACGGATCGAAATGACACGCCGACATCACGAATACGTGATCGAGATAACGGATTGTCGGACGTACACGCGATCCAAACTCGTACTGCCACACTGTACTGTCACCGACGTATCGGTCTCACCCGTGACATTCCAGTCGCCGTCCGCGTTCTCGAAGTGATTGACCCACTCCCTGGTGCGACTCCCGCCGCTGAACGTGAACTCCAACTCGACCTCGTCAGCCGTCGAGGCGTTGCCGACCCCTGACGATGCGACGGGATACAGCAGCGACTGGTTGGTCAGCTGTCCCGTGAGACGGAGCGTTCCTTCGCCGCTGATCTGGCGCGCAGCATCCCCCTTGACAGCCACGAATGAGAGTATAACCGTCCCGTCCGAACAGACGAATCCCGGATCACTGGTAATGAGCCCCGCGTCGGACGCTTCCTGGAGTCTGAATAGCGCACCGTTTTCGTAACCGATCTGCACGTCGTTGTTCTCGTAGACCAGCGCGTTAAGCGGGAACGACTCTGTGTGAGTCGTACCGCCGGTATCCGTCACGTTGACCGTCACTGACGACGATGGCGAGATGGTGATCGATCCCCCGCTGAGTTCGATCGCTTCCGTTCGAGTTGGTGCCTGGTTTTCTTCGAGTTCAGTGAACGAACGGGAGATCAGGTCGAAGGTTCGCTCAGCGTTGTTCAGTTGCTGGTTCTCGTCGAACGACTCTATCTCTGACAGCCCAAACGTCGCAACGAGCCCGACTGACGTGAGGATGATCCCAAACATCAACACGAACCCGACAACGTCACTCACCCCGCGGTTACTCGATCGATGCGACATCATGACCTCCTCGCGAAGTATCATCGTACGCCTGCCTGTTATTGGTTCCAGTGGAAGACGAATCGTGATTGTGGTCTGATTTGGGATCAATGGTGATCTCGCCATTGGTTCGGCCGACAGCAGACGAGGATCGAGAAACGTCTTCTGGATCGATTACTGTCCGGTTCGTTGTACCACGGTTCCAATAGCGGAATCCAAAAGTTGTCTCCGCAGCCCCGCTCTTCAAATCACCACCGCCGTTAAACGCACAGACGCTCACACCAACTGTATCTCCAGAACTGATCGTGATTGGCAATGACCCATCTCGTGATCGCAAGGACATGATATAGCCGTCTTTTTTATTTTTGAAGTTCATTTCCCTATTGACTCCCGTCTCATAGCCCCCATCATTATTGAGATCGAAGGCTACTTCTGGACCACGATTGTTTTTAATCTTGTTTACATTATCTGGTGGGTCAATGCTAAGATGATCCACGCGAACAGTGTAGTCCCATTCATTTGTCATAGTGAATTTCGCCCCAACTCCATTACAGCGCGTCTCACTGCTGGGAGGTGAAGAGAGGTCCTCGTTATACGCCAGACCCGAAACCCTCACTTGGCGTGTCCTGATTGATTGAGCACCTTCGTCATCCTCGACGAGCAGCGTCACGTTGTACTGTCCGGGAGGCAGTTCCTCGCGGTAAGTTTGACCAGAGCCGGCCAATGATTCGCTTATATACCACTTGTACTCCTCGATCTCTCCATCAGGATCTCGACTGGCTGCGGCGTCGAACGTTATTTTTGCTCCACTATGGGGGAAATCAGGCGCGAACGTGAGCTTCGGAATCGGCGGTCGGTTCGTCGGGTCGATCACCTCGCCGTACTCGTTGGTATTGATGTTCTGACCGACGCCGACCCGCATCGTTCGCGTCATCGGCACGACGGCGTCGCGACTGCTTCCTGTACCAGTCTTCTCCACAGTCAGCTCGAAAGTCGAACCCGAACGGGAGAGTTGCAGGCTGACGTCCGACGGCACTGACAGGGGGACCGTCTGTGAGACGTCTATGCCGACGACAGACATGACGAGACAGGTGTCGGTCGCGTGCGTCGCGCCATCGCAGGCGGCAGGATCGCTTTCGTAGGAGACGCGATACTCGTGGCCGACGATCGAACCAGGTTGTTCGATAGAGACCGTCGCTTCCCCACTCTCTTCGCTCAGTGCGACGACCTCTTGGACGTCGTCAGCCAGTCGGTTGCCGATCGTATCCAGTTCGTCTCGGGCCGCGAACTCCTGTTGATCGGAAAGGAACCCACTGGCAGTACTCACCAGCATAATCAGTACGAGCCCAGTGATTGCGATTGTCAACACGTGCGTTACGGGCGTCGAAAGCCCGCGACCGTCACCCCACAACGACTGTCCCTTTGCTCCACCCTGTCGGTTACTGTCGACCATCGTGATTCCCTCTGTTGATCTCCTGTGATGACGCTACTTTTCCGTCCCGGTCACACCATTGGGGCCACCCGGATAGCGGTTCTCGATCCGGCCCGCCCACTCATTTACCCTCGTTTTCGGCCATAATATATAAATACCATTGTGTGATTAGCGAGTGCGAAAAAGACTCGATGGCTCCCGCTCACGGATCGTAGACGGTGACGTTTCTGGTCGTGGCGAAGTCAGTCCGGTCGGAACGATAGGCTAGATCGACCTGTCCCTCCCAGACGACGGGTAACACACAGGGGCCCGGATCGCTCCCGGTACAGTGTGGGTACGAGAGATCGTTCCCGGTATCGGTATTGACAGCATCGAGGGTCTCCGATTCCGAAGAATGCCACCTCCCGTCAACGACGACGTCGTACTGGCCGGCGAGGTTGTGACCGTCGGAGACGCTGATTTCGTACGGAGGGGCGAGTGTCTCGATTCCGGGGGACGTACACTCACTGGAAAACGCTTCGCCACGCCGGAGATCGAACAATACGCGACCGCCGGTCGACTCGCAGGCCGTCGTGTCAGTCGCCCCCGTGTTCAAATTCGTCGTCGTCACTCTCAGTGCTGCCCCGTCCCCGCCGTTCGAGCGATTGAATCGGTACTGGAGAGTCTCGCTGTCGCCACTGACATTAACCGTCATCTGTCTGCCACTCGTGTTTCGTAAATCGACGTTGAACACGATCCACCCGACATCAGCGGGATCATCGAAGAGCGACCAGTCCGAGACGCGCGAGCCACCGTCAGGATAGGTGAAGTTACGATCGGTTCGCTGGACGATTCGCGTCCCGTTTGCGAGTGTCCGGTTATACGAGATATCGACAATCTTCGTTCCGGCGGAAGCGTACATACGGGCCAGGCCATCGCTGTAATTGGTGACCTGTCTTCGAACGTTCGCGTCTAGCTCGGCCATCGTGTTGGTCTCGTTGGCGTGATTGACCCGAAGCAGGAGAGAGCGAGTCCCCTTCTGGGCCTCGAAAGAGAACTCGCCGATCTCGGACGACTCGACGCGATCCTCCCCGGTACCGACGTTTTCCGTAAACAAGACGGTGTTTGCGACGACCGACAGGCCGAGAATGATGACCGCGAGCGCAATCGCTCCGACGAGCAGCAACTGACCGCGACGGTCGCTCACCAGACGATCACCCTGATTTCGACGACGTTGTAGACGGGGCCCGGAATCGCGTCCGGCACCGGATAGTACCCGCTCTTCCCGTCGATCGGGTTCGTCGTCGGATACGTATCGTACTGCCGCAGCTCTGCCGATCCGGCAGTCGGTGACGTCAACGTCATATTATCGTATAGCGTCACCTGATACGATGCGGCGACCGCACTGTCTGAGGGAGTCCCCCGGGACGCAATGACTGTCCGTTGTATCCCGTCGGATGGATCTTTCGGCAGGTATCGCATCTCGACGTTGTACATTCGATCCCGTTCGTCGAACGTCTCGCTCAGCATCGTCCCCAGCGAGCCAGGGATCTGTTCGTCCCCGTACCCGATCCGGGGATTCACGGCCCCGTAAAACGTCTGACGGGTCTGTGACCAGTTTCGGGCTAACGCAGAAAGCTGGTTCGTCTCGTCGGTGCCAGCGACGACGAGGATGTCATCAGCCTGCTGTTGGATCTCCGTGCGGACACCTTGATCAACCGTTCCACCCGTCGTCGGTGTGATCGTGACTGCCTGAAGTGCGTACAGCAGCGCCGTCAACACGATGATTGCACTGATAATCCCTTCCAGGGTGAATGCCTGTCCACGGTCAGTCGATCGATCCCGATCGGAAGAATCCCTTGTAATCGATGTATCCTCACGCATCTTACCACACTCGCACGACGAGGCGACACGCTGGATCGCACTCCGGGTCATCCATTGTGATTATCCGTGCCGACGTCGCTACTTCTCGATCGTAGAGACGGTTCACTGTCGACTCGATATGTGTTTCCCCATCGAGCGTCTCGACGGTGATGTTGAGATTCACCGTCGACGGCAATCCAAACCGGTCGCGAAGGTCACTCTCTGGCTGGTTGAGCGTCGCCGTCACACGCGTCGCGTTGAGATGATTCGGCTCCGACCCCTCCGAAAGGTTGTGCATCATCTGGGTCGTCACCTGTTCAGCCTGCGCCCGTTCAGCACCGCTTGCAGAGGACTGAAACGGTGTCAACAGGCCAGGAAATAGCGATAGCACGAATACGAATACGACGAGGAAGACGCCGATCCCGACGGCGAAGTCCTGTAGCGTCTGTCCCCGTTCGTCCGTCAGGAGTTGTCCCCGTTCCATCGATCTCTCACCCACGTTCGAAGCCGCCGCAGATCGTGACCGGCGGGCCCCGCCACCAGCATCACAAGGGCTGCTTCAGCCGTCTCGTTCGAACCGCCAGTAGCCGTATCGCCGCCACCGACGGCGATCCAGACCACCAGTGCAATGGTCGAAAGGATCACCGCGTACTTCACGCCGGAGACGAGATTGACATCCCTAATATAACCTGCGATGAACGCCGAGAGGATCGCCTGCAGCGTCACGGCGTGGAAGAACAACATCGACAGCGGCCCCAGCGATTCGACCTGGAACTGCCCGGATCCGGCCTCGCTCCCGCCAGACGCTGCCGTTTCGAGCCCCTGCATCGTATCCAGGAACTGCACCTTCAGCAATGCGATCACGCCGAGCAGCGTGAGATAGGTCATGATGATGATCACGACCTGCATTCGCGTGCGGGACTTGCGATCGCGTTCGATGTCGTCCTGGTTCTCGCTGGCCTGGGCGGCCGTCGAGAGGACGTCCTGGATCTGGCTCGATGCCTCCTGTGCCTCGCTGATCAGCTTCACCGTCCGGGCCATGCGGGGCACGTGGAACTTGTTGTTGAACTCCCGGAGGCTCTGCTTGAGGCTCGTCCCGTAGTTGGTCTTCGCATGGATCGTATCGAGCTCGTCGGCCAACCGTCCCGTCGAGGTGTCGGCGACGACGTTGATCGACTCGAGCAGCGTCATCCCTGTGTCGTTGGCGCTGGCGAGCTTGCGGAGGTTCTCGGAGAGCTTGCCGATCACGGATTTCCGGTAGCGCTGGTTCCACTCGTAGAAGATCGCCAGCGGGATGAAGTTGATGTACATCGGTAGATAGATCCAGAAGAACGTCTGCTGGATCGGGTCTTCGGCCATCGCAGAGAAGAACCCGGTGCCGTCGGCCGTCTGAAACGGGAAGGGGAGTGCCGCCCAGCCGGCGACGATCGAAACGCCGAGTGCGAACAGCGAGATCGGAACGGTCAGCCCGAGAACGTACAGCGGGTTGTCCCGGAAGAAAATGTGTGGCTGTCGGAGGATCTCCTTGAGTTGGTAGCTCCCTTCCCGGCTTTTGATCCGGTCGAACACGCTGTACTCGCCAGTGAACTGCTTGGCCAGTCCCAGATTGAGGATGCCGCCACTCGCACGCTGTTCGATCTGTTCGCCACGACCCGCTTCGAGATACCCGTCGCCCACCGTATCCTGGGTCACCGTCGAGACCAGCACCAGAAACGCCATGCTCGTCAGCGGGATCAGGCCGTACACCGTCCCGTACATGAGCATCGGGTTCCCGCTTCCCATCATGTTCATGATCACGAGAATGATAATCAAAAGCAGCGGGAACAGCGAGATCGTCATGTACATCTCGCCGAACAGCTCGAGCGTCTCCAGGAGCTTTTCCTGCTCCTGTTTTGCCGTGCGCATGTGCTTGTTCTTCTGGTCTTCGAGGAAGCTCGTCATGTCCCCGCCGGAGTTGATGATCGACAGCATGTCCGTCAAGAACTGACTGAGTTCGTCGCTGGGCGTCTGCAGCGCCTGGTTTCGCAACGCTGTCCGGTAATCGGTGTCGAAGTACTCCGTCTCCAGGACGATCGACTGGAACTCCTTTGCGACTTCACCGTAAGTGTCCTCGGCCGCGGCCATTGCCTCAAGGATCTCCAGCTGGTTGAGCCCGCCGACCGAGAGCGCGTACATAAACGAAATCGCGTCCGACAGCAGCACGTTGATCTCGCGTTTGCGGGCGCTCGATCTGAAATACGGAATCGAGACGAGCGAGCCGAACCCGATTGCAAAGCCGATCGCACCGAAGAAAATCCCCGTTACGAGGACGATCGCAGGCAGTTTGAGTGTGTTGACGAGCTGGTTGTACTGACCGAGATCGATGCCCAGGATGAGCCAGTCCTCCGGCAGGAACATCGACACGATGAGGTATCCAAGTAGCGAGCCGACGAGCCACAGCGCGAATCCTGAGATCAGCCCGACCGCGAGTGCCCGCGAGAGGAACATCTCGACGTTGTCGGCCATCCGGGCTTCCGCGAGTTTGTCCTCGACGTTGCTGACGAAATCCCCCTCTTCGTCGAAGAGCCACTGATACAGCGGGTAAAACGTGTCGCCGAGGGCGCTGCTCGTCGCGAAACCAGCGTCGGTCGAGCGGGTGTCGAGGCTCATTCTTCTTCAGACGCCTCCGCGCCAGCCTTCGGGACAAACTGACCGAAGTCCGTCTCTTCGGTCGCCTCCTCGACCGTGACGTCCTCCTGGGTCTCGACGCCGGTCAGCGCCTCGACGATATCGGACGTCTCGGCCGAGCGGAGTTGTCGGAACAGCGGATCCGCGTTGTCGAGAATCTCCTCTGCCTCTCCGAGGATCTCGTCGGTGGGATCCGGCCGCGGCACCAGTTCTTCCTTTTCCGCGTCGACCTCGATCTGGACCGATTCCATCTCTCGGAGGTCCTCGAGACTGCGTTCGAGTTGATCGTTCGCGATCAACGTCATGATCGTATCCGGATCGTTGATGAACGCCTGCAGCGTCGCGGCGACTTGGGTGTAGGTGTTGAGATTCTGTTCGATGAGGTACGCCAGCACGACCTTTCGCTTGAACAGCTCCTCGTCCAGCCGATCCTGGTCCCACCCGCGGTCGAACTTGATCTCCTCCAAGGTGTTGGAGTTGCCCATCTGGATGAACTGGTCGGTATCTGCCTGCCACTGGTAGACGTCCCTGACGTTGATCTCGTCGTTCTCGGGCGTGTACTCGTTGATCTCAGTCAGCGTCTTGTTGCGCCTGACCTTCGAGCCGCCGACGCGAGTCTGGGTCTGGATCGAGACCAGGTCCAGTGCCGTGAACAGCGTCTTCGAGACGTTGATCGGATCGGTCGTGAACCGCTTGATGACTTCGCCCACCGAGTCGGCGTGGAACGTGGTGTAGGTCGTGTGCCCGGTCGACATGACCTGGAACAGCGTTCGACCCTCCTCACCGCGGACCTCACCCATGACGATGTAGTCGGGACGCTGACGGAGTGCGGCCTCCAGCAGATCGAACTCGTCAACGTCGCCGGTGTCGTCCTGTCCGAACGAGGGGCGCGTCACTGAAGCGACCCAGTTGCGCTGAGGGAGTTCGACCTCGCGGGTGTCCTCGATCGAGACGATCTTGGAGTTGCTGGGAATGAACAGCGAGATGGCGTTCAGGCTGGTCGTCTTCCCCGAGGCAGTACCACCGGCGAAGATCATCGACTTGTTGTTCTCGATGCACAGCCAGAGGAACGCCATCTCGTCCAGCGAGAAGGTGTTCCAGTTGATCAGGTCGATCGGCGTGAACGGAACGTCCTTGAACTGACGGATCGTGTAGTTTGTCCCGTGATCCGAGACTTCCTTCCCGAGCGTGAGCTGTGCACGCGAGCCGTCCGGCAGCGTCGCGTCGACCTGTGGCTGTCGTTTGGAGATGCCTTTCCCGGATCGCTGGGCGAGTTTCACGACGAAGTCGTCGAGCTCTCCCCTGCCGTGTTCGACGTTCGAGATGATGTTCTCGTATTCGGTGTGGTAGACGAACACCCGGGAGTTGTACCCGTCACAGGAGACGTCCTCGACGTTGATGTCGTGTTTGATCGGGTCGATCTTCGAGTACCCGATGAAGTCACGCTTGAGGTAGTACAGGAGCTTCTCGACCTGATACTCCGTGAGCGTCTTCGGATCGTCCGCGAGGACGGCCGGTTCCGGACGGGTTTTGATCCCCTCAAGTTCGCCCGAGGAATCCTCGATGTCCACGTTCATTCCCAGCAATTTCTTCAGTTTGCCGACCTGACCGACGCCGTTCTGGGTCGGGCCACTGTAGAGGTCATAGCGATCGAGCAACTGCTCGGTTTCGCGCTGGATCACGTTCGCCCGTTCCGCCTGTGAGCCGTCGATCGCCACCTCGTCGTCGGCGTACTTGATCGCCGTCCGGAGCTTCTTCGCGAGGAAGTCCCTGACGTCTTCTTCGATCGGATTCAGGTACGGCTGGACGACGTAATACTTGCGTTCGTTTTCCTTGCGAGAATGAAAGACGATCGCACAGGCGTAGGGTTTGTTGACCCAGTATCGCTCGACCTCGTCGAAGTGTTTCTTCTTTTCCACCGGGACGGCCTTCTCCAGATGGTATCGATTAACGACCGTCGTATGTCCCTCCGGCGTCGAAAAGAAATCGTCCTCGTCGAGTTCCTCGTTCACGTCCACCGTGCGTTCGTCGACGAGTTCTTTGAGCGCGCTCGCGTCGTCTTGCGCCCCGCTGAGCCGCTGTTCGGTCTCGTCGGGATTGAATCCGAGATACTCCTCGGGTTCGAATGGGACCTTGTTCCCGTCGCCGTCCCGCGGCGGTTCGCCGTCGCTCTTGTAGTAGTATTCCCGCTTGAAGTGCTCCCAGAAATACCTCCCCTTGGCGACCGGCGTCGTCTCGACGTCGAGAAACGATTCCCAGTGTTGATTGAGCGTCTTGGCTGCCGTCGCCCCGTCCTCGAATCGATCCCCGGTGTGGTGCGGATCGAACCCCAGATATTTGCTGCGGTCGAACCGACCACCGTCGTGGAACTCGCGTCGGAAATCAGTCCAGTCGTACTCGCCACCGGCACTGACGTTCTGTAACATCCGCTCTCTCTCGGAGCGAGTCCCCTCACTCTCCCCCCCGTCAGTGTCATCGATTGCCATTAGTTCCTTGTTCTGCGGCTATCCGGGATAAACTTTATGTAGATAATATCATACGTGATTATCGGAAAACGTGTCGGAAGAATTAACACTATGTGGCGCATATCCGATAGCGATGGGAAAGCCGATTGCTTCGCGAGGTGGTTGGAGACTTGTCGCCGAGCACGACCATATGGCTTCGGTTCTCAGTGCGGTCGTGGAGCTGGAGCCAGTCGGGCCGTACACCCGCTCGGAACTCGCCGACGCCGCGGGAGTGCCGCTCAAGGATCTCTACCTTTCGGACACGCTGGCCGCTCTGACGGAAATCGGGGTTCTCGACCGCGTCGACGACGGTGGCGAGGCGACCTACGTCATCGACGACGACTCGCCCGTGTACGAACGTGCGGCCGACTTCGAGCAGGTGCTGGCAGAGAGCGTCGAACCGTAGTCAGCGCCGAGTCTCGCCGACACCGATTTCATCGTTCCGCTCGTAGCCGCACCCGTCATGGTCGCACTCGACACCGACGATTATCGACTCGAACGCGGCGACGAAGCCCCCGAGTTCGAGCTGACCGGGACAGACGGAGCAGAATACAGCCTGGCGGACTTCGAGGACTTCGACGCGCTGCTGGTCGTGTTCACCTGCAACCACTGTCCGTACGCCAAAGCGAAGATGAACGAGCTGAACCATCTCGCCGAGACCTACGACGACCTCGCAGTCGTCGGGATCAACCCCAACGACGCCGAGGAGTACCCCGACGACTCCTTCGACCGCATGCAGGAACTCGTCGACGACGGGACGGTTGCCTACGACGCGTACCTCCGGGACGGCTCGCAGGACGTCGCGGCGGCCTACGGCGCGGTCTGTACGCCTGATCCGTTCCTGTTCGCTAACGACGGCGGGACCTTCCGGCTGGCGTATCACGGCCGGATCGACAACGCCCTGAACCCAGACGACGAACCGACCGAGTACGAGATGCGCGAGTACGTCGAGACGGTGCTGGCCGGCGAGGACGTCGACGCCGAGGACAAGCCCTCGCGGGGCTGTTCGATCAAGTGGAAGGCGGGCAACGAACCCGAGTACTTCGAGGCCCGACCTCGCTCGTAGAGTGGAGCACCGAACTACTGATTCGAAGGTAGCGGAACCGAATCGTAGGTCGCGCACATGACCGCAGCGAAGACCGACCCGAAGACCGTCGTGCCGACGGCCGTGCCGACCACCGTCGCCGTTGAGTCACCCAGCAGGGCAAACCACGGAAGTCCCGACAGCCAGTACTGGGTGAGCGCGACGAAGAAGATAATGAGCGCGATTTCGGGGACTCCCTTGGAGACGCCCCAGCTCCCGGGGATTTTCCTGGAGACGCCCCAGCTCCAGCGAATCGCGGCCAGTGGGTCACGGCCGTCGCGGACTATCGAGACCGGGGCGGCGAACAGCCGCGCGAGGAAATACGCAAGCAGGGCCGTCAGGAGCGTGCTCGTGAGCCGCCCCGTCACGGGGAGCCACGCGACGAGAGCCGGGACGGACGCGACGATAGCAACTGTGACGAACGTCCCCAGCCACAGGAGCCGGCGGACCGGCGGAAGCCAGCCCGTCGTTTCTGGCGCAGTTCGCCAGGCGACCGTCGCGAACGCGAGCGTGACCGTCACGAGCGTCACCACAACGCCCACGGCGTAGGTCGCGATCAGGAGCGGATCGAGCCCGACGAACGTCCCCGGGAGCGGGTGGGCGACGAGCGGGCCGCTCGGAACGAGCGACAGCATCGGGTAGAAGAACCCCTGTCGCGGATAGGTGAACGTGACCAGCGGGATCTCCGCCGCGATCCAGACTGCTGCGAGCAGCCCCTTGACAATCCCGAGTAGCGCGAACGCCGGCAGTGTAACTCGATTTCGGAAGAGATAGTCGGACGTGCGATCGAAGTGTATCCCACCCGTGAATTCCTGCTTCGTCATGGTTCCCCTAGCGCGACGAGTCCGTGGCCACTGATCAGGAGGTACAGGCGACCGTCGCCGACGACCGGTTCGCTGACGCTACCGTTTGATAAAGAGGAAGCGTCCTCTAACTCGGGTCTTATCTGCCACCGGACGGTGCCATCTGTCATCGAGAGGGCAGCCACGCGATCGGGAAAGGCGGCGAAATAGACTGTCTCGGAACCGATCGAGATCGATACACCCTCCGACTGCCGGTCGGCATCCACAGTGAGCACGCGCTCGCGCCACTGTTCATCGCCAGTATCCCGATCGAGTGCGACTGCAAATATCTCGTCTTCGGGCTCGCCGTCGTTCGGCCTCCCGAGAGCGATCACAATGCGTTCCGGACCGATGGCACTGGCCCAGATATGGATATCTGCCGGTCCGACCCGGCTCTCCCACTGCTGTTCGAGGCTGTCGACGTCGTAGGCCCCGAGTCGCGAGGATGCCGTAACGTAGACAGTCCTGTCACTCGCCATCGATCGAGACCACTGTCCCCCGGAGACCTCCCGGAGCGTGTGGCCGTCATCGGGATCGAGCGTCCGTATCGTCGACGGGGACTCGTCGTGGTCGATCGTCG
Organism: Halapricum hydrolyticum; assembly: GCF_025517535.1. NCBI lineage: Archaea > Methanobacteriati > Methanobacteriota > Halobacteria > Halobacteriales > Haloarculaceae > Halapricum > Halapricum hydrolyticum. The sequence goes on along the minus strand of NZ_JAOPKC010000001.1, from coordinate 143,718 downwards.
ACACGAGGCGCCCATCGGTCGCGGCCAGCGACCAGTCTGTATCGGTGTCGAACTGCCGTCGCCAGCGCGTTCGACCGTCGTCGACGTCGACGGCGAGTATCTCGTTTGGACCCGGGGGCGAACGTGTCGTGTAGTACCACGTCCCCTCGAGGACGGTCTGTGAGTCGACCGGCGACCTGTGCCTGAAAGTGTGGACACCAGGCCTCTCGTGAGTCCACCGGCGGGGCGCAGGGCCATCGTCAGGGTTGATCCCGAGCATGGCGCCGTGGTCGTACGTTCCCGTGCCACGACCGAGGATCATCCCGTTTTCGTAGGACGTACTCGCTCCCAGCGCGAACAGTTGTGTGACGTCCGGCACGCGGAACTGCGTCTCGCCAGTTTCGGCGTCGATCCCGTGGAGACTTAGTTGCTCTGAGAGGTACTTCCCTTCACCATCCGCGAACAGCGTGTACAGCGTGCCGTCCGACAGAAACAGCGGCTTGCTTCTGTATTTGGTCAGAATCGGTCTCGACCACACGATCTCGGCGTCTTCGACGGGACCGGACGCCGGCGAGTAGTTCGTCTGCCCGGGATCGGCCTGCAACAGCGGCCAGTCGGCCGGGCCGAACTCCGAGCGATCCAGGGACAGACACCCCGCGGCCGATCCCAACGCTGCCCCGATCCCGCCGAGGAGGGCTCGGCGTGACAGGCGAGCCATAACCGATTTTCAGATCGAAATTCAAAGAAAGTTTTGGATGATGCATGGGAGAAAAATCTGCAAGGTCGCTCCGCAGTGATCTCGACACGGCGACTCTGACGTGCAAACGATTTTTACCCAGCCATCCGATACCGTGGTCGTGGTTCGTCATCTCGGCACCGTCTTGGTCGGTTTCGGACTCGCCTGCGCCGTCGCTGCGAGCGGACTCGATACCGTCGGCTATACCGCGCAGGTCGGCGGCGTCGCGGTCACGCCGGTGGCGATCCGACTGCTGCTCGCAGCTGCCGTGGCGCTTCTGGCCGCCGGCGTCTACCTGCTCACCTACCGTGCGATCGAGACGCAGATCGAGAGCAAACGTCGCCAGCACGACGTCCGAAATATCCTCCGGCTGGCGTTCCTGATCGCGGCGGTCGCGGGCGTGCTCGGCGCGCTGACCGAGCAATGGCTCGGCCTGCTGTTCTCGCTGGGCGTGGTCGGGTTCGCGATCACCTTCGCGCTCCAGCAGCCTCTCTTTTCGTTCCTGGGCTGGTTCTACATCGTCGCCAAACGCCCCTACCAGGTCGGCGACCGGGTCGCCATCGAGGGGTCGAAAGGCGACGTGGCCGACGTCGACTACCTGGTGACGACGCTGTGGGAGATCGACGGCGAACTCGTCGCCTCCAACCAGCCCTCCGGGCGGATCATCACCGTCCCCAACAGCGTCGTCCTCTCCAGTCACGTCACGAACTACACGCGCGAGGAGTTCCCGTTCGTCTGGAACGAGATCGAGGTCCAGGTCGCCTACGAGACTGACCGTGAGTTCGCCCGGGCGACCATGGCCGAGGTGGCCGACGAGTATCTCGGCGACGAGATGGCCCGCCGGATCGAGCAGTATCGCGACCGCCTGGCCGAGACGCCCGTCGAACTCGACGTGCAGGACCGACCCACCGTCAACGTCGTCCAGGAGGAGTCGTGGGTGACGCTCCGATTGCGCTATCTCGTCCATCCGCGCCGGGGCCAGCGGACGAAAAACGCTCTCTACGAGCGAGTGCTCGCGGCGCTGAACGAGCATCCCGAGCGGGTGAAGTTCCCGATCGGCCGAAATCGGTGAGCGACCTATCGGCCGAAATCGGTGAGCGACGGACGGTATCTCGGCTCTTCCTGAACGATCCGGTAAACGGATTCCATCTCCGATGCGTGGATCAGGCCGACAGCTGCCGTTCCGACGACCGTCGCGAGTGCCAGTCCGGCCACCGGATCAGACGGGACAGTGACGAAGTAGGCATTGAGACGGACGAGGAAAGCAACGACGAAAACGAAAACAGCTGTGTTTCCTGTCAGTCTCCTATCGGCGATCGACTCGTTGCTCCAGCGGATCGCCTCGATCGGGCCGCGACCGTCTCTGATGATCGTCACGGGTGCGACGAACAGTCGCCCGGCGACCACGACGATCGCGACGATGCCGAACATGCCGGCGATTCCGGTCCAGGAAACCTGATCGAGCCGCGGCGTCGACCAGGACCCGAGCGCGATGACGAGCAGCGCGACGACGACCGCGCCGGCGTAGATCGCGGCGTATTCGAAGCGCGACAGCGGCATCGACCAGAGAGACGTGTCACGCCCCACCCCGACCGAGACGAGCGCGATGACGAGGATCGCACCGATCCACAGCAGGGTGGCGACGATGAGGACACCGATCAGGAGCGCGAGTTCCGTCTCGGTGACCTCGGTCCCGAGGTCACGGAGCCAGGGCACGAGGGCGTAGAGGGGGCCGGTGGTGAGCAGCGCATAGCCCACGAGGTATCCGAGACGCGAGAACGGTGGCATGCGGGCGGACACACCCTCGTCGGTCCACCACCAGGCGAGTCCGGCAGCGAGCGCGACGCCGACGATCGAGCCCGCCCACAGGCCGACGGCCGCCACCAGCGGGACCGGCCGCAGGCCGAACAGCGCCCCCACCACCAGGCCGACCGGATCCACCCAGACCGGGATCGTGGTCGGTCTGACCGACAGCGCGAAATTCACGGAGATCCGATCCGCGAGCGGGATCGACAGCCAGCGATAGGCCAGTATCGTCCCGAACGAGAGCGCACCCACGGCGGCGAAGACCGCGGCGTAGATCGCAACCGTGCTCACTCGGTGTCGCCGGGTTCGACGCTCCCGAGAGCTCCGACTGGCCGCGGTCATGGTTCCTCCAGTGCGACGAGCAGGCCGCTGAGGGGAACGAGCATCTTCGAATCGACGACGGCCGGACGATAGACGCCGCGGCCGAAACCGGTACGGTCGGGTAGCTCGACCGACCACAGGCGATCGCCGGACGCCGGATCCAGCGCGTATGCGTGTGGACCGGGCTCACGAGACCCCGCCACGTACAGGGCGTCGTCGGTCCCGGTGAGTCGAAGCGGACCGGACAGCTGGCGCACCCACTCGACCGCCCCGTCGGATCGGTCCAGCGCGAGTATTGCAGGGTCGCTCCCCGTCTCGGTCTGCAGGGTCGCGAACAGCCGATCCGGTCCGACGACGATATCACCGACGCCGGCCGGCGTACCCGCGATCCGCTCCGAGACCGCCGGTCCGTCCAGCAACTGTCTCGTCTCGCCGGACTCGGTGTCGATCGCCTTGATAGACGGAGTCTTATTTTTGGCTCCCAAATCCCGAAAATAGGACACGTCGTCCCGGACTGCTTCGAGGAGATCCGTCGGTCCGATCTCGACGCGCTGGTGAGTCGAGGCTCCGTCCAGTATCGTCATCGTCCCGCCTGCCTCGCCGGCGACAGACGCGTACGCCACCCCGTCGTCCACGCGAAGCCGATGGACGCCGTGCGGGACCGTATTCTCCCACTCGATGCGCCCGTCGTCGGCGTCGATCGCGACGATCCGGTAGGGTGGCTCCCGATCGGGGGTAACCGTCACGACCATCCCGTCCGCTATTCGGCCCGCGGCCGCGGTCGACGCGAGGTCTCGGGGTGCGCCCGCTGCCCACCGCTGTGGCCCCTTACACCACGCCCCGCCGTCGGGGGGTCGAAACCCCTTGAGGACGACACAGCGATCCCGGCAATCCGAACCGTTGCTGGATCCCGTGCCCACGATCACTCCGTCCCGGTACGTGTTCGTCCGGGCGGCACCGACCAGCGCGCGCTCCGCACAGTTGCTTTGCTCTACCACTGTGCCGTCAGTCAGATCGACGACCGAATCTTTCCCCCCCTGGACGTGCGCACGATCGCCGACGACGATGAGGGGCGTCCGACCGTATCTGTTGGCGAACGTCGCGATGTACCGCTGGTTCGTGAGGTCCCGATATCGGTCCTGCTCCCAGGCACCGCGCCACTGCTCGTCGATGGCAGCGTACAGGCTGTTGTCGACGTTCGCAGTCCAGACGACTTCGGCGTCTTCGACCGGCGGCGACCCCTCCGTCTTGTAGAACGTCGCTCCGGCGTCATAGCCCCGCTGTGGCCAGGCAACGGGCGTCGACTGCTCGGCACTGTCGAGACAGCCAGTAGTGGCCGCCATCGACGCCCCGGCCGTTCCGAGGAATCGTCTCCTGGTCACCCCGCGAGAAAACGTGCCCATGATTCCACGCCAAAACGCTGCACGCATAATATTTTCCAAAATCATATATTCGATATCATTTACGTGAGCCCGGACTACACCGTCGGTATAGCAATCCCTATCACCAGTGCCCGCCGAAAACCCAACATGTCAAACCCGATTCCCGATAGCGTCGAACAGCTCGCACGCGTCGTCGGTCCGGACGGCGACGCGGTACTCGCGGAGATGGACGACTATGCCGACCGTGAGGGCTTTCCGACCGTCGGTCCCGCCGTCGGCGGCTGGCTCGAACTGTTCGCGCGCATGGTCGGAGCCGAGCGGGTCTTCGAGTTCGGCTCCGGGTACGGCTACTCGGCGTACTGGTTCTGCCGGGCGCTTCCCGATGACGGCGAAATCGTCCTCACTGAGGTCGACGAGGACGAACTCGAGCTGGCCCGCGAGTACCTCGGCCGCGGGGACTTCGGAGCGACCGCTCACTTCGAACTCGGCGACGCGATCGAGACGATCGGGTCCTACGGCGGCCCCTTCGACGTCGTATTGATCGACAACGAGAAACACCGCTACCGCGAGGCCTTCGAGAGCGTTCGCGAGAAGGTCGCCCCTGGCGGGGTCGTGGTCGCGGACAACGCCGTCGCCGGGAGCACGATCGACCACGAGGACGTGCGACGACTGCTCGAAGGCGAGTCCGTCGACGCGACAGGCCCGACAGCGGGAATCGCGGAGTACCTGTCGGCCGTCCGGGCCGATCCCTACTTCCGGACGACGCTGCTGCCTGTCGGCGAGGGCGTCGCGGTGAGCTACCGGATCGAGTAACGCATCGGAGCCGACAGCAGTCCAAACACCCACGACCCCTGGCCGATTCTCGGCAGCGAAAATCGCGGGACTATGACTTATAGGGATGCGGTCGAAACAGGCGGGTAATTCAATCGTCACCATGAGTCTGATGCTCGATATCCGGAAGCTCGCGTTGTTCAACAAGATGGCCAAGGAAGGGGGCAACACCGTCGCCGACCACCTCAGTCAGATGACCGGCATGGAGACCGAGATGGAGATCACCAAGATCAACTTCATCGACATCCCGGACATCAAGACCCACGTCGGCGACGAGAAGCTGATCGGCATCTCTATCGAACTCCAGGAACCGCCACACGGACACGTCCTCTTTCTGCTCGATTACACGAACGCCAAGAACCTCGCCCAGGGGATGCTCGGCGACATGGGCGGGGCCGATCCGGACCAGAGCGGCTTCACGGACATGGAGCGGTCGGCGATCGAAGAGATCGGCAACATCATGACCTCGGGGTTCATCGACGGCTGGGCGAACGTCCTCGAGACGACCATCGACATGGGCACGCCGACGTTCACCTACGGCCCCGGCAGCGGCATGGTCGACGAACTCGTCGGTGGCCGCGATTCCGACATGGCACTCATGTTCGACTCGCACATCCACGCCCTGAACTCCGATATCGACGTCACCGTCTACACGTTCCCACAGCTGGAAGAGCTGGTCGACCTGATGCAAGAAATCGAAGTGTGAACCGCCTCGGGGTCAAGCCCCGAGGCACTCGCCTTGTTTCCTCTGTGGAACGCTCCCCCGTATCCTCCTCACGACCCCACTCCGAAACTCCAGCGTCGTTTCTTCCGGTTCCATCGCGTATTTATCGACCCGATTCGACATGATCTATTATGGAGTTACTCGACGACGGGATCGTCCCGGAACACGCACGCGAGGTCAAACACGACGCGCGGGAGTTTGCCGCCGAACACATCATCCCGAACGCCGAGGAGCACTATCGACGGGGGGAGTACCCCTGGGAGATCCTCGAAGCGGGGATGGACGCCGGACTCGTCGCCCAGGACATCCCCGAGGAGTACGGGGGACGCGGGTTCGACCTCCAGCAGGTACTGGCGATCGCCGAGGAGTTCTACCGGGCGGACGCGGGGATCGCGCTGACGCTACAGCTCGCGAGCTTCGGCGCGGAGATCCTGGCCGATCACGGCAGCGAGGCCCAGAAGGAGGAATACCTCCGGCCGGTCGCCGCGAACGAACAGCTCACCGGGCTGGCGGTTTCGGAACCCGAGACGGGCAGCGACCTCGCGGGGATGACGACCGCCGCCGAGAAGGACGGCGACGAGTGGGTGCTGAACGGCGAGAAATACTGGATCGGCAACGGCGTCGAGGCCGACTGGGTGACCGTCTACGCCAAGACCGGTGACGACCCGGACAACCGCTACGGCAACTACTCGCTGTTCGTCGTCCCGACCGACGCCGACGGCTACGACGCCGAACACATCCCCGAGAAGATGGGGTTTCGCGCGAGCAAGCAGGCTCACATCGAGTTCAACGACTGCCGGATCCCCGAAGAGAACCTGATCGGGGCGGAGGGCGCGGGCTTTTTCATGCTCGCGGAGTTCTTCAACCACGGCCGAGTGATCGTCGGCGGCCACGGTCTGGGGCTGGCCGCGGCCGCCATCGAGGAGGCAAACGACTTCGTGCACGACCGGGAGGCGTTCGGCCGGGACGTCGCCGACTTCCAGGCGGTCCAGCATACGCTAGCGGAGATGCGCCTGGAGTTCGAGGCGGCCCGCGCGCTGACCTGGCGGGCCGCGAGCAAGGTCGCGGCGAGCGACGACGCCGGCTTCTGGGCCGCGCTCGCGAAGACTAAATCCACGGAGGTGGCGGCCGAGTGTGCCGAACAGGGGATGAAACTGCACGGCGGCCGCTCCGTATTGGCCGACCGGCGGATCGCCCGCGTCTACCGGGACGTCCGGATCCCTGTCATCTACGAGGGGGCCAACGACATCCAGCGCAACCTGATCTACCGCCAGCAGCCGAAGTAGGATCCAAAACACACCAATAGCAACCGCCATGAGGCACGGCTCACCACTAGTAACCCCGACAGACCGAAACCGGCAATAAGGGCCGATAAATTTCTTATCAGGATACGACAGAATTATAATAAACATTGTAAAATAAGTCAGTGACAACGCTTTTGTCCGGGCGAATCCTGGTTCGTATACGGCGCCCGCAGGGGGCCGATGATTTACACATGCCAGAGCCAGAAGACCTCATGTGGCGAATCGCAGGCGGTTCCGGCGACGGAATCGACTCGACGAGCCAGAACTTCGCGAAGGCCCTGTTGCGTTCGGGACTCAACGTATTTACACATCGACACTACCCGTCGCGGATCCGCGGCGGCCACACGTACGTCGAGGTACGTGCCGGCAACGGCCCGGTCGAGTCGCGTGGCGACGGATACAACTTCCTCCTCACGCTCGGGGACAGTTTCGCCCGTAATCCGGGCGAAGACGCCTACTACGGCAACGAGGAGGCAAAACCGCTGACGGAGAATCTCGACGAGCTCAACGAGGGTGGCGTCATCGTCTACGACGAGGGCTTGCTCGACGAGGAAGATGTCGCGGAGATCAACCTCCAGGAGCGTGCCGAGGAGAACGGCTGGCACGTCTATCCCGTCGACCTGCGCGGGATCGCCCGCGAGCACGGCCGCGACGTCATGCGAAACACCGCCGGTGTCGGGTTCACGGCGGCACTGCTGGACATCGATCCGGCGTACTTCGAGGAAATCATCTCCAACGGCATGTCCGGAGAGATGAAAGAGGCGAACCTCAAGGTGCTCGAAGACGCCTACGAGCTCGGCCAGGAAGTCGAGCAGACCCACGGCTGGTCCGCGCCGGAAGGCGAAGGCCACGACGAGGAGCAGGTCCTGCTGTCGGGCAGTGACGCCATCTCCTACGGGGCGATCGACGAGGGCTGTCGGTTCATCGCGGGCTATCCGATGACCCCGTGGACCGACGTGTTCACGATCATGTCCCAGAACCTGCCGAAGTTCGGCGGAATCAGTGAGCAGGTCGAGGACGAGATCGCCGCCGCAGCGCTGGCGATCGGTGCCTCCCACGCCGGCGTGAAGGCCATGTCCGGCTCTTCCGGCGGTGGCTTCGCGCTGATGTCCGAACCGCTCGGACTCGCGGAGATGACCGAGACGCCGCTGGTCCTGGTCGAAGCGATGCGTGCCGGTCCATCGACCGGGATGCCGACCAAGCCCGAACAGGGCGACCTCGAACACATCCTCTATACGAGTCAGGGAGACTCGACGCGGGTCGTGTTCTCCCCGGCCAACATCAGGGAGTGTTACACCCAGACTCGCAAGGCGTTCGAACTCGCCTACGAGTACCAGATCCCGGCGATCGTCGCCTACGACCAGAAGCTCCAGGGGGAGCTGCGTAACGTCCCCGAGAGCTTCTTCGACGAGGAGCCCAACACCGACCCCGGATCGGTGCTGACCGAAGAAGAGATCGCCGAGGCTGCCCACCACGCCTCCGGCAAGTTCAAGCGATTCCTCCACAGTCCCGAGGACGGCTCGAACGTCAGCCCGCGCTCGGTGCCCGGCCAGGCGGGTGGCCGTTTCCTCGCGACCGGTAACGAACACAACGAAGTCGGCCACATCAGCGAGGACCCCGAGAACCGGGTCATCCAGATGAACCGACGGATGGGCAAGCTCGACGACATCCGCGAGGAACTGGACGCCGCCGAGCAGTCTCACCAGACCTATCACGGCCCCGAGGACGCCGACTACGGCATCGTCACCTGGGGGAGCCAGCAGGACACGGTCTTCGAGGCCGTCAACGAGCTCAACGAGATGGGCCACTCCGTGAAGGCCGTCGGCGTCTCGGATCTGATGCCGTTCCCCGAGACGGAGATGACCGAGTTCCTCGACAGCGTCGAGCACGCCGTCGTCGTCGAGATGAACGCCAGCGGACAGCTCCGCGGGCACATCCAGAAGGAGCTGGGCAAGTACGGCGACAAGCTCTCCAGTCTCCTCAAGTACAACGGCAACCCCTTCGAACCTCGCGACATCGTCGAGGGGTTCGAAACGAGCAACGAGGGCGGGGAACTGCCCCACCAGCGAATGACCTACGTCCCAGCGGCAGGTGACTAACCAATGAGTGCATTCAGCGCAATCGGATCGGACAGCGAGCTAGAAGACGAAGCGTTCACACCGGGGATCGAGCCCCAGCCTACGTGGTGTCCGGGCTGTGGTGACTTCGGTGTCCTCAACGCACTGAAAAAGGCGATGCCGGAAGTCGGCCTCAATCCCGACGAGGTCGCCGTGTTCACCGGAATCGGCTGTTCCGGCAAACTGAACAGCTACTTCGAGAGTTACGGCTTCCACACGATCCACGGTCGGTCGCTGCCGGTCGCACGGGCGACCAAGCTGGCCAATCCGGGTATCGAAGTCATCGCCGCCGGTGGCGACGGTGACGGCTACGGAATCGGTGGCAACCACTTCATCCACACGGCCCGCGAGAACCACGATATGACCTATATCGTGTTTAACAACGAGATCTTCGGGCTGACGAAGGGCCAGACCTCCCCGACCTCGCCGAAGGGCCACAAATCCAAGACCCAGCCGTCCGGAAGCGCAAAGGATCCGCTTCGGCCGCTCAGCCTCTCGCTGTCGGCCGGTGCGTCCTACATCGCCCGCACGGCCGCGGTCAACCCGAACCAGGCCGCGGAGATCCTCGCGGAAGCCATCCAGCACGACGGCTTCGCACACGTGGACTTCCTGACCCAGTGTCCGACCTGGAACAAGGACGCCAAACAGTACGTCCCCTACATCGACATCCAGGAATCCGACGAGTACGGTCACGACATCAACGACCGTGCCGAGGCCGCACACGCCATGTACGACGCCGAATCCAAGCTCCACGAAGGCGAGATCCTCACCGGTCGCTTCTACGTCGACGACGAGCGCCCCTCTTACACCGCGGAGAAGCAGGCGATCGGCGAGATGCCCGAGCAGCCGCTGGCCGAGCGGTACTTCGACGAGGACGCCGAGTGGGACCGATCCTACCAGCTTCTCGAAAAGCATAAATAAGGGTTCGACGAGGCGAACCCCGTTTCCCCGTTCGCAAGGTATTTTTTCGCGCACCGGAAAGAAACGTCCATGAGCGCGGAATCTACGGCGGACCGTATCCTCGCCGTTCTCGAAGAAGACGCCCAGGCGTCCTACGCGGAGATCGCCGAACGGGCGGACGTCTCCAAGCCAACAGTGAGAAAGTACATCGACAAGCTCGAAGAGGAGGGCGTGATCGTCGGCTACTCCGCCGACGTCGACCCGAAGAAGCTCTCGAGCCAGTCGATCGCGATGGTCGGTATCGACGTCGAAAGCGAACGCTACGTCGAGGCGACTCGCGAACTCCGGGACGTCGGGGAGGTCGAAGCACTGTATACCTCCAGTGGCGATCACATGCTGATGGCCGAGGTTCGTGGACGGGACGGAGACGAACTGGGAGACATCATCGAGGAGTCGATCCTGAGCATCGAGGGCGTGACGGCCGCTCACCCCTCGTTTCTGCAGGAACGACTCAAGTAATCCTGACAGAGTGACGACGGCATTCTCCGGCGAGGGCGGCAACGACGCTCTTTTGACGCTGTAGATAGCAGTTCCGATCTATGCGCGCGCGGTTGGTGGCGGGATCCGGCACGCTCGCCTACGAACTCGTCGAGCGATTGGGTGACGGGAGCCGACCGCTCGTCGTCGTCAGCGACGAGGAGCGGCTGCTGGAGACTACCACTGAGAACGTGCCCGGCGCGACTGTGCGACACGGCGATCCGACCGAACCCGACACGCTCGAAGCGATCGAAACCGAACTCGAGAGCGTCCTCGCGTTCGCGGACGACCCCTCGACGACCGCCGAGATCTTGCGCGCCGCCGCGGACATCTTCCCCGAGACGCTCCGGATCGGGTACCTCGGAGCGGAGAACACAAACGCGCGAGCGACGATCGAACGATACGCCGACCGCGTCATCGACCGGTCGACGGCCACCAGAGAGGCGATCACGAATCGGCTGAGCGAGGCCGGGAGCCGGCTCCGGAGCCTGCGGCACGTATTCACCGATATCGACGACCCGCTGGCGATCGTCATGCACGACAACCCCGATCCGGACGCGATCGCGAGCGCACTCGCTCTCGCACGGCTCGCGAACCTGGCTGGACGCACCGCGGAGCTGTGCTATTACGGATCGATCACGCACCAGGAGAACCGGGCGTTCGTCAACCTCCTCGACATCGAGTTGCGGAACCTCGACGCCGGAGACGACCTTTCTGAATTCGGTGGGTTCGCCCTGGTCGATCACTCCCGGCCAGGCGTCAACGACCAGTTGCCGATCGAGACGCCGATCGACATCGTCATCGACCATCATCCGCCACGAGAGCCGGTCGAGGCGGCACACGTCGACCTGCGAAGCGACGTCGGCGCGACGAGCACGCTCCTCGTCGAGTACCTCCAGCAATCGGCGGTCCAGATCGACGAGACCGTCGCGACGGCACTGCTGTTCGGAATCCGGATCGACACCGACGAGTTTCGTCGGGAGGCCTGTCAGACCGACTTCGAGGCGGCAGCGGCACTGCTCCCGGTCGCGAACCTGGGGACACTCCAGCGGATCGAGAACCCGAGCATGTCACCGGAAACCTTCGAGACGATCGGCTGTGCGATCCGCAATCGCACCAGGCACGGACCGGTCGTAATCACCGGCGTCGACGACATCCAGAACCGCGACGCACTGGCACAGGCTGCCGACCGACTGCTGAACATCGAGGACGTGACGACGACACTCGTCTACGGGATCGAAGACGGCACGATCCACGTCTCGGCGCGGACGCGCGGAGCCGACCTCGACATCGGCGAGGCGCTCCGGGACGCGTTCGGACCGATCGGCAGTGCGGGCGGCCACGCCGACATGGCCGGCGCCCAGATCGAGGCCGGGAGTTTCGAAGCGGACGGCTTCGAAGCGGACGATCGTCCACTCGTCGAGATCGTCGACGAGATCGTCACGGATCGATTTCTCGACGTGCTGCAAGCGCGCTGGAACCGGCCGATCCGGGCCGGGACCGGCGAGCAGTATCACGTCGAGGGCGAACCCGAGGATCGCGACGTGTTCGTCACCCCGCCCGACGCCGAGTCGATCGACGACTGATACGGTTTGTCGTACCGGTTTGCCGCTTCGACCGCTCCGCGGTCGATCCGGTACTGACTACAGCAACCACGATAATACGGAACAGACGTATAACAGTCACGATAATACGGAACAGACGTACAGCGGGTCCGTCTGACGTGGGGTTTTTCAATCATGGCGCCGTCAGTATCGTTGATGGCCAGTTCCGATGGGTCGCTGACAGTCGAGGAGTACATGACGCGCGAGGTCTCGACAGTCGCACCGACGGCGACAGTCGGGGACGTGGCCCGGCGGATCGCCGACAGCGACGACCACAGCGGGCTTCCGGTCACCGACGACAGCCACGTCGAGGGGTTCGTCAGCGCGAGCGATCTGCTGTTGGCCGACGACGAGACGGAGATCCGCGAGGTCATGAGCACGGATCTGCTCGTCGCTCACCCGGACATGAACCTGGACGACGCCGCTCGCGTCATCCTGCGATCGGGCATCCAGCGATTGCCCGTCGTCGACGACACCGGCGATCTCGTCGGGATCATCGCGAACACGGACGTCATCCGCAGTCAGATCGAGCGCGCGACGCCGGACAAAGTCGAGGAACTCCAGGAAACGATCGAAGAGGTCCACAGCGTCGAGACGGACCGGGATCGTCGGCAGGTCGCGCTGTCGGAGCTCCGACCGACACAGACCCGCGTCTACGCCGACGAGCTCGAAGGGCGGAGTTACGAACTGGAACGCGGACTGGCGGAGCCGCTAGTTGTCGTCGACAACGACGGCGAACTCCTGCTGGTCGACGGCCACCACCGGACGACCGCAGCCAACGAACTCGGGATCGGGGAGATGGAAGCATACGTCATCAGCGTCGACAAACGCGTCGATCTCGAGATGGCCAAAACCGCCGAAGAAGAGGACCTGAAATCGATCGACGACATCACGATCGTCGACTACGCCCGCCACCCGCTCGTCGAGACGACCGAACGAATGGGCGGCGACGACGGCGACGACTCCGCGTGATCAGGACCGTTTCAGGAGAGTTCGGCGTCGTCGTATCGATCCGCGACGTAGGCGACCAGCAACAGCAACGCGCCCAGACCCAGGCCGATCGTCGAGACGCCGAAGATCACCATCCCGACCGGCGTCGCCGGCAGATCGACGACGAAGAACAACGTCGGGTCCATCCCCTCGGGATTGATAGTTCCGAGGATGAATCCCATGAGGGCAGCGATCGAGACGATGGCGGCGTAGACGATGTAGATCACCCGCCGCCCGGACAGACGTCGTGACACAACCCTCGATTCGTGCCGGGAGCGATTATGCTTTTCACTTCCGGCGATAACGTCGGGCAATGTCGGAGAAAGAATTGCTCCTGCTCGTGCTGGCGGCGATCGCGATCATGATGTTCGCTGCCGGCTTCGCGCTCGTGATCGGCTAGATCCGGCTATTCTGCCGACCGATCGGTCTCACGGAGGATAAACGGGCCGATCGAGAGCGTCCGTTTCGTTATCGTCACGATGCGGAGCATGTATGCCAGCAGGATCGTGAACGGTAACAGCGAGACCGTCGTCGTCGCAGCGACGAGCACGAGCGCGTGTGAGACGCCACCGGTCGCTCCGTCGAACGTCGCCGGATCGAGAAACAGCAACGACGTGACCGCAACCGAAAGCGCCGGGACAGCGGTGTACAACAGCGTCTGTGAGAGATTCGATAGCTCCCACTGGAAATACAGCGTCTTGAAGTGTTCACGGGCAGGTCCGAACAGTTCCAGGGTATCGAGCAGCGATTCGAGTTCCGATACGGCAGCGTCGGGGAGTGCAGCGTCCTCGTGGATCGAGCGCCCCTCGTAGAGTTTCCAGGAGTAGTTGTAGTTCAGTGCCGCCCGGACGACATCGAACTCGCCGAAGGTGGCGCCCTCGAGTTGATTGATCACGCTATCGGCGTTCTCGATCACCCCGTCGAGATACGATGTGACGCGGTCGTTGGCGTCGGAATCGAGGTCACTCGCCGCGAGCGCGTCGTCGACTGCCGCAGCGCGGTCTCGTGTCCCTGTCACGAGTGCCCGAAGAAACGCCGATGGCTCGGCCGGGCTGACCCCCGTATCGATCACTTGGGCCACGTCCTGGCGGAACGACATCGCACCGTCCATCCGTTCGCGCTGGTCGCCGACTGCCCCGAGTTCCTGTGAGAGAACCAGCTGACTCAGCGTCAACACGAGCGTCACACCTGTCACCGTCGACGTAATCAGGGCCTGATAGAGCGTCTCGATCGGATCACCGGTCGAAAGTCCCGGATCGGGAACGAGAACGCCACCGGCGACGATCGAAGCGAAAAGAGCTATCGAGAGGAACGTTGTAACGAGCCAGCGATTGGCCTCCAGCAACACCCAGAGCACCCGCGAGCGCTCCCCGGCCCGCTCGCGCATCGTATCGCTCGGCTGTTGCCCAGACATGACCGGTGTCTACAGCTGTCGACCGGAAAAAACCCCGTATGAGAGGACAGACAGCTACGATTCTTCGGAACCGTCGTCCGATGCCCCGCCGTCCGCGAGCACGAGGTCGTCGTTCATCCGGCGTTCGTGCCAGCGGAACTCCCGGCTGTAGAGGGCGTCGTCTTTGAGATCCCAGGGGTCGCCGTCAGCGACGCGTCGACCGTACAGCCACGAGGAGACGACGTTCCAGACGAAGACGAGCTGGCCGATCAGGAGAATGAAGGCCCCGATGGTAGCCGACTGGTGAAGGATCGTGAACAGATCAATCGGGCCGACTGAGACCAGGTTGTAGGTCGCGTACCGGCGTGGCATCCCGAGGTAGCCGAGGATCAGCATGCCGAAAAAGGTCAGGTTCGTCCCGATCATCGTCAGCCAGAAGTGCCACTTGCCCAGTGCCTTCTGGTACATCTTGCCGGTGTAGATGGGGAACCAGTAGTAGATCCCGGCGAAGACAGCGAACGCGATCGCGCCCATGATCACGTAGTGGAAGTGCCCGACCACGTAGTAGGTGTCGTGCAGCAGGTAATCGACGGGGATCGTCGCCAGGAACACGCCGGTGACGCCGCCGATGATGAAGTTCGCGACGAACCCGATCGAGAACAGCATCGGCGTCGTCAACCTGATCTTGCCGTTCCACATCGTCGTGATCCAGTTGAAGGTCTTGACGGCGCTCGGTATCGCGATCGCTAAAGAGACCGCCATGAACGAGACCTGCAGGCGCGGGTCGATCCCCGTCGAGAACATGTGGTGGGCCCACACGCCGAACGAGAGTACGCCGATCGCCAGCGTCGAGTAGACGACGAACTTGAACCCGAACAGCTTCCGGCCCGAGAACCGCGGAATGATGTAGCTAATCAATCCCATCGGGGGTAACACGAGGATGTACACTTCGGGGTGGCCGAAGAACCAGAACAGGTGTTGCCAGAGGATCGCGCCACCGCCCTCGGTCGCGAAGAAGGTCGTCCCGACGTTGCGATCCAGCAGCAACATCACGAGCGCGCTACCCAGGAGCGGGAACGCGAACAGTATCAGCCCGGACTGGGTGAGCATCGTCCAGGAGAAGATGTCGAGGTTGGCCCAGGTAACCTCCTCGTCGCGCTCGGTGAAGATGGTCGCGATGAAGTTGATCGCCCCCATCGTCGCCGAGACGCCCGTGAGGTGCAACCCGAGGATCATCAGGTCCGCGCCGATCATCGGCTGCTCGGCCGACAGCGGCGTGTACATCGTCCAGGAGGTCTGGGCGGCCTCCATGCCCGGGATGAGAAAGCCGCCCCAGATCAAAAGCGCTCCCGGCGGCAACAGCCAAAAGGCGATGGCGTTGATCCGCGGGAACGCCATGTCGTCGGCTCCAATCAGAAGCGGCACGAAGTAGTTCCCGAACGCCGCGATAATCGGCGTCCCAAACAGGAACAACATCGTGATCCCGTGGCTTGTCAGCAGAGAGTTGTACAACGACGCAGACATGATATCTTCGCCGGCCCACATCAGTTCGGTGCGCATCAGGACGACCATGATCCCGCCGACCGCGAACGCGACCAGCGCGAACGCGCCATAGAGGATCCCGATGTCCTTGTGATCGACCGTCGTGAGCCAGCGGGTGATCCCGCCCGGTTTCTCGCTGTGTCCGTAGCTGGTCTCCTCGCCGGTGAGGCTGCTCGCACCCGCCGTCGGCGCGTACGACCGCCAGTTCTCGATGCGGGTGAGCAGCGCCGCGACGACGACGAGGAGGAGCCCCATCAGCACAGTGATCGCGATCTGTCCGCTTGCCATGTCCCCCATTCGGGTCCGGGGGGTAAAGAAATGTTAGGGTCAATCGGCGATCTGATTTGAAGACTAACCCACTATATATGGGGTTATTTAAGTAATCCGGGGTAGAAAGCCACCCTCATCCAGTGACGTTCGATCCGGGCACGCGGCGGATGCGCGAAAAGGGACAGAGAACTTCTGCAGGTGGCTCGAGAGAAGGCAGGGCGCTCTGGGGGCTATTCGGTCTCGGGGTCGGCCGACTCGTCGGGCTGGACGGTCGCGGTCTCGGCGTGGATGCCCTGGGCTTTCTCGGCGCCGGCGATCGCTTTCCCGGCGTAGTAGGTCAGCACGGCCAGTAGGACGAACGTCGTGAAGACGATCGCGAGCTGGACGGTCGAAAGCACCGAATCGAACGCGAACGGGCCGGGCGCGTACACGAGAAACGCGACGAGGAAGAACGCGAGCATAGCCAGCGGGATGACGTTGACAGTGAGATCGAGCAGCGTGTCCCGGTCGAAGATACGGCCAGTCATATGTTTGACGTGGACCAGCGAGATAAATAGATTGTTGGTACCGGCTAAGCTGTCGGGTGTCGGCCGAACTGCCCGACTGCGCCGGTCGCGATCAACAGTACGCCGGCAGTCGCGATCGCCAGTCCGCGGCTGAGCAGGCGGTGTCCGGCGGCGTTCGGGCGGTCGACCGCGGCGACCGCGGGATCGATGCCGAACTGGCCGCCGAGTGCGATCAGGCCCGCGCCGACGACCACGAGCGCGACGCCGATGTACGCGGCAGTCCGCCAGAGGTGGCCGACGTAGTCGGCCTCGGTCAGGATCCCGGCGACGCTGGCACCAAAGAGCAGTCCACCGCCGACCGCGACGGGAAACACGCCGAGTACCAGCCCGAGTTCGGTCAGCGCGAACCCGAGCGCAACGAACACCGGCCAGGGACTGGCCATCCGGTAGCGGTCGCTGACACCCGCTTTCTCGCTCATGGGCGTGATTTGTCTTCGAGCCGAAAAGGCTCACCGGTCCCGGCGATCGGCGCAAACTATTTGGCCCAGATGGGACTTGTGCAAGATAATGACGACGCGCGCGGCCGAGCGAGTT
The DNA here is from genome assembly GCF_025517535.1 of Halapricum hydrolyticum. Lineage (NCBI taxonomy): Archaea > Methanobacteriati > Methanobacteriota > Halobacteria > Halobacteriales > Haloarculaceae > Halapricum > Halapricum hydrolyticum. Next base: position 126,182 of record NZ_JAOPKC010000001.1, on the reverse strand, counting down.
GACGAGTGGGAGTCGCGTCCGTTCACCGACGGCTACGAGCAGCTCCGGACGCTCGCCGACCGGTCGTTTTCCGGTGCGATCACGGCAGGTCGTGCGACGCTGTACATGGTCAAGGGTACGGCCGTCGGGGTTCTCGATGGAACGATCGCGGATTTCGAGGACGCGACAGGAACGATCTACGAGGCACCGACACCGGCACTGACACTGCTGGCAGTGATGCAGGAGCGGAGCGACGAGGTGCGAGCGAAATACTACAGCGAAGAGACGCCGCTGAGCGAGGCCGACGGGAAGCTCTCGGAGGGCGGGTTCACCGGCTACGTCGAACTGTCGGAGAACGTCCTCAGCGGCGACTACTACGTCGTCTATCAGGCAGGCAAGTCCATGAGCGTGGCGTTTCTCGGAGAGAGTGGACGACTAGTTAGTGGCGAGGACGCCTTCGAACGGGCCGACGAAGAAGTCGGGATCTACAAGGTCCGGCCAGTCGCGATCGATCCGATCGAGATCCCGGAACCCGAACCCCCGAGCGACGACGCCGGCGCGGCATCCGAGGGAGTCGACACGGGCGCGGCGGCCGGAGGAGAGAACGGGGACGCGGCGTCCGAGGAAGACGACACAGACGGAGATCAACCGGCGGACGACGCGTCCGAATCGGTCGAGTCCAAGAGCGATCCGTCTCGGGCTGCGGACACGACGGGCGAGACCGACGTGCCCGACCAGGGCGGCGACCGCGAGTCGGTGACGGCCGAGCGGAATGAGTCGGCGGCGGGCGAGCGGCATCAACGTGGTGGCGAGCACCCGACGGACGCGACCGAGCCAGGGGACGAACCAGCGTCGACGGATCCGCCCGAACACGAGACCGAGCGAACGTCGCGTGACGACCAGCGACACGAGCGTGACTCGACGCCAGCACACGACGACCAGCGACACGAGCGTGACTCGACGCCAGCACACGACGACCAGCGACACGAGCCCGAACGAACAGCGCGCGACGGACAGCAGTACGAGTCCGAACGAACGTCGCGTGACGACCAGCGACACGAGCGTGACTCGACGCCGTCAGGCTCCCGCGAGTCACGACAGTCGGCACGCGATGCCGAACCGCGGCGGGATCGTCGACCGCCCGACGCCGAGAGTGCCGTCACGGAACACGTCGACGATTCGGCCACCCGGGCCGGAAACGCCCCGGACAGTTCCGGAGACGCGTCGCTCGAGCGGCGGACGATCCCGTCGGTCGACCCCGACCGGACGTGGACGCCCGACGACGACCGCTCGGCAGGCGGATCGCAATACGAACGCCCCGCCGAGACGCCCACGAGGGGGTCCCGCCAGTCGGCGTCGAGTCGACGCCGATCCGAGCAGCCGAGTCCCGAGCCAGAAGAGGCCAGGGCGGAAATCGACGATCTCGAACAGCGAATCGAGGAACTCGAAGCCAGTCGATCGGAACTGCAGGCCGAACGGGACGACCTGCAGGCACAGCTCCAGCAAGTCCGACAGGAACGAGACGACCTGCAGGGAGAGGTGCAGCGGCTTCGGAAGGAGATCGCCGAGCTCGAAGACCGTCTCGAAGCCGCGGAAGCGTCGAGCGGGTCGTCGGCCGCGGCCGAGACGCCACCGTCGACGACGGGATCGTCGCTGTCGCCTCGGGAGGCGATCGCGGGAACGAACCTGTTCGTGCGCTACGGTTCGAAAAGCGACGCGACGCTCTCGGCGGCTCACGGCGGCGGCGCGGACGCAGACGCGGTCAACGCGAACCTCTCGCTGGAATATCACACGGAGTTCGACGACTCGGAGGCCACAGTCGAGGGCGAGCCGTACGAATCGTTCCTGGAGGACACGATCCACTACCGGTTCGTCGAGTGGTTCGTCCACAAACTGCTCTACGAGATCCGGGATACTGGCCATCGGAGCGCGCTCGAAAACCTCTATGACGCGATCCCGAGGGTCGATCGCGTGGAGTTCGCCGGGACCGTCACCGTCGGTGGCGACGACGAAGAAACACCGGGGAACGAATCGTTCGACGTCGTCGTCCGGGATCGGATGGGCAACCCACTGGTAGTCACGAACCTCGACGACTCTCGGACGGCGACGACCGAAGAGATGATGACGACCCTGGTGACAGCGGCCACGCGCGCCGGCGAAACACACGACCGGCTCGCCGGTGCCTTCTTCGTCACGTCGAGTTTCTTCGATCCGGACGCACTCGAGACGGCCGCCGAAGCGACCGGCGGCGGCATCCTCAGTCGCGACAAGCGCGAGAGTTTCGTGCGACTATCGAGAAAAGACGGCTTCCACCTCTGTCTGGTCGAGTCTCGCGACGACGACTTCCACCTCTCGGTTCCGGAACTTTAGCTTTCGACTTCGGCCGCGTCGTCGATCTTCATCCCCTCGAGTTTCTCGATGATATGATCGATCTTGCCGTCGAGGTCGTCGACGAACTCGCCGGTCTGCTCGGTCGTGATCGCACCCTGACTGGACGGCTCGATGAGGTTCTCCTCTTCGAGCACACGAAGCGAGTAGCGAACCTTGTGGTGGGGGTAGCCCGTCTCGTTGGACATCTTCACGATCCCGATCGGTTCGTTCTCGATGACCATCCGCAATACCTGCAAATGGCGTTCCAGCATGTCGACTTCCTTCTCAAGCCGGTCTATCATGGCATTTGTTAACTTGTATGCCCAGGGTTTAAAGGTTGCTGTCTGTCCGAGGAAAAATCGCTACAGCGAACTACGGTGTCCCGGTATTTAGATATTGGGATATATTCACTAGCAGCCATCGCAAGTTCGGACCGTAATCTGTTTACCCGGGTGGTGGGAAGTCGGCCGTGATGACTGTCACGATCGTCGGCTCACAGCTCGGCGACGAAGGAAAGGGCGGCGTCGTCGATCTCTACGGCGACGCGGCCGACATCGTCGTTCGATATCAGGGCGGAGACAACGCGGGTCACACCGTCGTCGAAGGCGGCGAGACGTACAAGCTCTCGCTGGTGCCAAGCGGTGCGGTCCGGGGCAAGATCGGCGTGCTCGGTAACGGCTGCGTGATCAATCCGCGAACGCTGTTCGAGGAGCTCGACTCGCTTCGCGAACGCGGACTCGACCCGGACGTTCGCGTCGCCGAGCGCGCACACGTGATCATGCCGTTCCATCGCGTGCTGGACTCGATCGAGGAAGACGTCAAAAGCGAGGACGACCAGGAGGTCGGCACGACCGGCCGCGGTATCGGCCCGACCTACGAAGACAAGGCCGGCCGCCGCGGGGTCCGGATCGGCGACCTGCTCGACCCGGCCGTGCTCCGGGAGCGACTGGAGTACGTCGTCCCACAGAAGCGTGCGCTCGCCGAGGAGGTCTACGGACTGAATCCGGAAGACACCGAGTACCCGAAGGCCTTCGATGTCGACGCATTGCACGAGGAGTTCAGCGAATACGGCCGCCGGCTGGATTCGATGGCGGTCAACGCCGGGCAGTTCCTCACCGAGGCCAGAGCCGAGGGCAAGAACGTCATGCTCGAGGGGGCACAGGGGACGCTTCTGGACATCGATCACGGCAACTACCCGTACGTGACTTCGTCGAACCCGACCGCTGGCGGGGCCTGCGTCGGGAGCGGGCTCGCGCCGGGCGTCGTGGGTGACGGGGAAGTGATCGGCGTCGTCAAGGCGTACCTGACCCGCGTCGGCTCCGGCCCGATGCCGACCGAACTGGGCGGCGTCGTCGGCGACACGCCCGGATACGACGAGCAAGGCGAGGGCGAAAACGAGGAGCTGGCGACGTACATCCGCGAGGAGGGTGACGAGTACGGCACTGTCACCGGCCGGCCGCGCCGCGTCGGCTGGCTCGACATGCCGATGTTGCGCCACGCGGCCCGCGCGTCCGGCTTTACCGGCCTCGCGGTCAACCACGTCGACACGCTCGCCGGTCTGGACGAGGTGAAAGTCGGCCACACCTACACACTGGACGGCGAGGAATGCAAGACGGTCCCCGCGACGACCGAACAGTGGGCCCGCTGCGCGGCCAGCTTCCGCACGTTCGAGGGCTGGCCGGAGCAAGACTGGGGCGCCGTCGCAGACGAGGGGTACGACGCACTCCACGAGAACGCCCGAGAGTACCTGGAATATCTCAGCAACGAACTTGACGCGCCGATCTACGCGGTCGGCATCGGCCCCGGTCGCGAGCAGTCGCTCGTGCTCGAAGCACCCGAGTATTGATACTGCCGCTGTGCGTCCGTCAAGACGTTCGTCGGGTCGGTCGATCCACGGGGTGAACCGCGGTCGCTGACCGCAAACTACTGTGCCACCGCCAGGGGCTGCTGTCCTCGACGGGGCACGGACGCGTCAAGGCAGGGCGGAGAGGGCGTCAGGTCGGCAGCCTCTCTGATCCACGCTCCGCGCGAAGCGATTCAGGGACGACGAGGGCGCTGCTTTTGCCGTTCGAGAACCTAACGGAGCTACATGGCGAGCCAGTCGAGAGAGCAGCCCGTGGGCCGGTCCGGGAGCAGTGACGCCGTCGCCGACGAGCGGGACGACGAAGTGGATGCGAGAGCCCGGAGGGCGACCGCTCCGCCGGCCATCTCCGTCGAGGGGCTGTCGAAGACGTTCGGGAGCGGCCCGGACGCGGTCACCGCGGTCAACGACGTCTCGTTCACCGTCGAGCGCGGGTCGGTCGTCGGCCTGCTCGGTCCCAACGGCGCGGGCAAGACGACGACTATCAAGTCCATTCTCGGGATGGTTCTGCCGGACGAAGGGTCGGTTCGAATCCGGGGCATCGACGTGCACGCGAACCCGCGCCAGGCGTACCGGCACGTCGACGCCATGCTCGAGGGGGCCCGCAACGACTACTGGCGGCTGACCGTTCGGGAGAACCTCCGGTACTTCAGCACGATAAGCGGCGTCGACCCGAACGCGGTCGCGGACCGCCACGAGTCGCTGCTGGCACAGCTCGACCTCGCCGGGCGGGCGGACACGCCGGTCCGAGACCTCTCGCGGGGGATGAAACAGAAAGTGTCGCTGGCCTCCGTGCTCGCGACCGATGCGGACGTGGTCTTTCTCGACGAGCCGACGCTCGGCCTCGACGTCGAGAGTTCGCTCACACTCCGGCGAGAGCTCCGTCGCATCGTCGCCGAGCGTGGCCTGACGGTCGTCCTCTCGAGCCACGACATGGACGTCATCGAAGACGTCTGTGACCGCGTCGTCATTATGAGCGACGGGCAGGTCATCGCCGACGACAGCGTCACCAGCCTGCTCGGCGGCTTCGACACGCACGGCTACCGTATCAGGGGCCAGGACTTCGACGAGCAGACCGTTGCGGCCATCCGCGAGCGCTTCGAGGTGACCGAAGTCGAGCGCTTCGACGGTCGCGTCCACGTGGAGGTCGCGACCGACTCCGCAGGCTTCTACGAGCTGACTGACCTGCTGGAGGCCCACGGCGTCACCCTCGACGCCGTGAACACCGTCGAACCCGACCTCGAAGAGGCGTTCCTGGAGATGACCGGCGGCGGTGCGCGATGAGCAGCCCCGACCCCACCGTCCCCCCGGGCGACGCGGGCGGAGAGTCCGCGGAGGCGGGGTATTATCACCTCGCGAAGGCCGTCCTTTACCGCGAATACCTCATATTCGTGCGCTACCCGGCCAACGCTGTCGGAGCGATCGTCGTCTCGCTCATCTTCTTCGGTCTCCTGTTCTATGGCGGCCGGATGCTCGCAGGGCAGGCGCTGACGGATTCGCTCGAAGGCATCGTCGTCGGCTACTTCCTGTGGACGCTGTCGGTCGGCGCTTACTCCTCGGTCTCGAACGACATCCGCAGCGACGTCTCCTGGGGAACGCTGGAGCGACACTTCATGACGCCGTTCGGGTTCGCACCGGTGGCGTTCGCGAAAGGCGTCGCGAAGGTAGTCCGAACGTTCCTCACCTCGACAGTCGTCCTCGCGGTCATGCTGCTCGTCACCGGGACGACACTGGCGCTGCCCGTCGTGACGATCCTCGTCGTGGCGACGTTCACCATCCTCTCGGTGATGGGACTTGGCTTCGCAGCCGGGGGGCTGTCGGTGCTGTACAAGCGCATCGGGAACTGGCTGAATCTCCTCCAGTTCGGGTTCGTCGTCCTCATCTCCGCGCCGGCGTTCGAACTCAGCTGGACGGAGTTCCTGCCGCTCGTCCACGGGAGCGCGCTCCTCCAGCGAGCGATGCGAGACGGAACCCGCATCTGGGAGTTCTCGCCCGCTGACCTCGCGCTGCTCGTCGGCGTTGCGGCCGTCTACGTCGTGGCCGGCTACGCCGTCTTCCACTACGCCAGCAGACGGGCGCGGCGACTCGGCGTCCTCGGTGACTACTGACCGACGTCGTCAGAATGGCAGCGACGGGTCCGGACTACTCAAGCGCCTTGACGTTGTGCACGGGATCCAGCCAGTCGACGACCTCCGCGGTCGGTTCGATCGACGCGGCGATCCGCCCGGCGTCCTTGTACGCGATCGGCGCTTCGTCCAGCACAGATTCGACCAGTGACTCCGAGTAGACGCCGTCCATCCGCTCGCGAAGCTCCTCGACGGACGCGCGTTCGCTGGCCTCGCGACGGCTCATCGTCCGGCCCGCACCATGGGGTGCCGTCCGGTTCCACGCCTCGTTGCCCTTCCCGCGAGCCAGTATCGACCCGTCGGCCATGTTGAACGGGACGACCAGCCGCTGGCCGTCCCTCGCCGGAGTCGCGCCCTTCCGGATCGTCAGATCCCGGAAGTCGATGTAGTTGTGGATCGACTGGAACCGATCGAGCGGCTCGACGCCCAGCGCCTCGCAGATGGCGTCGCTCATCAGCTCGCGGTTCCAGCGGGCGTACTGCTGAGCGAAGAGCATGTCGACGTAGTAGCCGTGGGCCTCGCGGCCGTCGAGATAGTCCAGGTCCGTGTTGCGCGTCCCCGGCTCCGGCTCGATGTCGTTGAGCCGGTCGAACGTCCGCTCGATAGCCTCGCCGTCGTGATCTTCGAGGACCGCTTCGCGATCGATGTGGGACTCGCCCATCCCGCCGGTGACCCAGGCGTACAGGTCGGCGTCGCTGACCGTCTCGGGGTCGAATGTGAGATACGGATAGTCCTCGTCGTCGATCGCCTCGCGGATCGCGTCGGCGTTCCGGAGATCGGTCGCTCGCTGTTGCCAGTACTCGGCGACGGCCAGTCCCAGGTAGCGCGACCCGCTGTGGATCACCAACCAGTACTCGCCCGACTCCCGAGCGCGGGCGAACTCGACGAAGTGGTTGCCGCCGCCGAGCGTCCCGGCGCTTTTGATGACGTGGCCGATCCCCTGGCGCTTCCGGGAGAGGACGCGATCGCACAGCGCTTTGAAGTACTGCTCGCCGTACCCCGAGAACTCGAAGGAGAGCGGCTCGATCGGTCGACCGAACCGCTCGCGATAGGTGCCCTCGAAACGCTGGAAGACCCTGTTGGCGCGCTCGAAGGGGAACTCCTCGACGAGGTGTGGGGCGTCGTCGTACTCGTGAACCGCTCGCCCCATCGGGACTGCCTCGCGGACGCGTCGCTCGCGTTCGGGATCCGAAAGTGGCAGCGTCTCGCCGAGATTCGTCGCGGCCATGCCACAACCGACGTCGACGCCGACGACGTTCGGAACGATTCGGTCGGGCAGCGACATCGTGAACCCGACCGGCGCGCCGGCTCCCCAGTGTGTGTCGGGCATGATCACGACCGGTTCGGTGAACGCCTCGTGATCGATCAGCGTCTGGATCTGCTCGCGGGCTGACGTCTCGAGTAGCGACTCGTCGTCGATCATCACCGTCGCAGTCGTGTACTCCCCGTCGAGCTCGAGTGGCATCGACAGCTATCGCTTGGCTAGCCCCTCCTAATAGGCTGGCGGTGGCTCCTGTGCTCGCGACCGGTGAGGGCGGCCGGAATATACGGCCGGCTATCACATTTCGAAACCATTCGATACCCCGTCGTGCCGAATATCGTTCCGAACGTATAGCCGGAGAAGACATACCGGCAGAATCGGCTGCTGAGAGACGAGTCGACACCTTCATATGTCGGCGATGAGATGATTTATGCAACTCATCGCCCCGGTTGGTCCCCGGGATGCACGGCAAAGGCAGTGGTGGTAACAGATGAATAATCACACGGACGGTCAGGCTCCGCTAACGCGACGGCAGGTAGTCGCGGGCGGAGCTGCCGGCGTGGCCGCGCTCTCCGGCGGCTGTCTGGGTTCGGTGCGGAACCTTCTCGGTCTTGCGTCGGCCAGTCAGGTGTCGCTTCGGGTCGTCGCACCGCCGGTCGACTGGGATCGGCGAGCGAACGAGATCGCGGGCCAGCTCGTCAACCGACTCGAGAAGGTGGGGGTCGACACGCGGTTTCCCTTGCTTCCGCCGGAACAGTTCCGAGAGCAGATCCTCTATCGGCGCGACTTCGACGTGTACGTGGGAACGATGCCAGTCAGATCAGATCCGGATTTCCTGCGTCCGCTACTCACGTCGACGCGCACGAACGAGCTCGGGTGGCAGAACCCCTTCGGGTTCACGGACAAGGCACTCGACGAACGGCTTGACGCCCAGCGTCGGCAGGCCGGCGCCGATCGGGCCGACGTCGTGCGCGATATGCTGCAGACGATCGCCGGCGAGCAGCCGTTCGTCCCGATCGCAACCGACAGAGCGATCGCAGCCGTCAGAACGGACGCGTTCGCCGGCTGGGAACGCACGCGGCTTCGGGACCCGACCTGGCTGTTCGAGATCGAACCAGTTGAAGAAAGCGTAGACGGGCAGACGCTTCGCGTCACGGCGAAAGACAAGCGGATAACCGAGCGGCTGAATCCACTCGTCCCCTGGATCAATGAATTCGACCTGGTGAGATCGTTGCTGTACGATCCGCTGGCCAGATACTACGACGGAGCGGTTCGTCCCTGGCTGGCCCGGGAGTGGTCAATCGACGGCGACGAACTGACAGTCACGCTCCGACCGGGACTACGCTGGCACGACGGCGAACCGTTGACGGCCGAAGACGTCCGGTTCACGTATCAGTTCGTATCAGACACGTCACTCGACTCGACAGAAGCCGTCTATCCCGCCCCGACCTTCCAGCGTCAGGCGAGCCTCGTCGACGAAGTAACGGTACTCGGAGAGCGCCAGGTCCGGATGCGTATGGACGCGTCCGGCGCCGTCGCACCCGACGCCCTCACAGTGGCGCTGTTGCCCAAACACATCTGGGAATCACGGACGAACGTCGTCGACGCACAGACCGGGCTGACACGAGCGATTACACACGGCAACACAGATGCCATCGGATCCGGCCCGATGGCCCTCAAGAGCCGACGAAGAGAGCGTTCGCTGCGGCTCAGCCGGGTCGGGAACCACCCCGTGAACCGCGACGACGACTCCGAACTCGCCCGTCGGTTCGGTCCACTCGCGTTCACCGAACTCGTCGTTCGCGTGACGCCCTCCGACCTGACGATGGTCTCGTTCCTGGAAGAGGGTAAAGCCGACGTCACGGTACCGCACCTCGACAACGAAGTCGTCTCGCGGATCGTGACGAACGACGAACTATCGGTCGCCACCAGTCCGTCTCGGACGCTGTATCACGTCGGCTTCAACGCGCGGCGACGGCCGCTTCGAACCCCCGGCTTCCGTCGTGCGGTCGCACACCTGATAAACAAGGCCAGCGTCGTCGACTCAGTCTTCGGTGGGTACGCAGACCCGCACACGTCCCCGGTACTTGATGAATCGTGGATCCCCGGGAACATTCGGTGGAACGGCGGCGATCCCGAGGTTCCGTTCGCAGGAGTCGAAGACGAACTGGACGCCGACCGTGCTCGCGAACATTTCCGCGCGGCCGGCTTTCACTACGGTGAGGACGGACGATTGGTATACTAACAGCGCGACAGACGAGATAACATATGGCACTATTCGATGTCCTGCTTGATGTGACGACGGTGACGGTAGCACTGCTGGCAGTCTCTCTCGTCTTGATCGTCGGCGTTGGCCGACTCCGGTCGATCTATCGGGACGGGCTCCGGAAGCGCATCGCGGCAGCACTGCCGTATCTCGTCTTTCTGGGGATCGTGCTCGGTGTCATGGGCACGTTTCGGAGGGTCGGTTCCGACCTCTCGTGGGTCGTCGGCATCGAGATCAGTTCGTACATCCTCGACTTCGAAGGCGGTGCCGTTATCCTGTGGCTGCAGTCGTTCGAGTCATCTGCCCTGACGGCGTATTTCACAGGAGTCTACATTTACGGCTACGTGTATCTGCTTATCTTTCCGTTCCTGGCGTATCTCCTTGCGAGCGACCACCAGCCGTTTCGAACGCTGTCGCTGGCCTACGCGTTCAATTACGTCGTCGGGATCCTGCTGTACGTCACGTTCATCGCGTACGGTCCGCGAAACTACGAGCACCTCGGCGTGGCACAGTTCCTGTACGACACCTGGCCCCAGTCTCAGTTGCTCACCTCCGAGGTCAACGTCAACACGAACGTGTTCCCGTCGCTGCACTCCTCCGTGTCGACGACGATCGCGATCCTTGCCGTCAAGACCCGCGACCGCTATCCCCGGTGGCCGCTGATCGCGGTCCCGCTCGCGGTATCGGTCTGTGTCTCGACGATGTATCTCGCGATCCACTGGGCGACCGACGTCGTTGCCGGGATCGGCCTGGCTGTCATCGCTGTCTGGTTCGCCGAGCGGTATTACGATCAGTACGTCATGTTCATCGAGTGGTCCCGGGACCGCGCTCTCGAGACGTATCGCGGCCTGCGACAATGACGGCGCGGCGTGTCCACAGGTTCTTGGTTTCGCCCATCACAGGACAGGTATGACACGAGTCACAGTCGGGGGTCGGATCCACTTCGGGTTCCAGAACCTCTCGCTGGCACACGATCGGCTGTACGGCGGCGTCGGCGTCGGTCTGTCGGAGCCGCGTCTGGTGCTGACGGCACAGCCTGCCGACGACGTGTCCTGTGACTGGCCCGCCGTTGCCGCGTACGTCGCCCGTGCGGTGGACGTGCTCGGCGTCCCGGGGGCGGACGTAACAGTCGAACAGCGGCTCCCGCGCCACGTCGGTTTCGGCAGCGGGACGCGACTCGCACTGGCGAGTCTGGTCGCTGTCGCCCGCGCGTACGACCGCTCGGTCGACGTCAGAGACGTGGCACCCGATCTCGGTCGCGGCGGTCGGAGCGGAGTCGGCATCGCGACCTTCGAGGCCGGCGGCTTCGTCGTCGACGCCGGACATCCGACGGAGTTGTTCACGAGTGCGCCGCCTGCCGAGGGCGAGTGGACTGTCCCGCCAGTGGTCGCTCGCCACGATGTGCCCGGGACGTGGCGCTTCCTGCTGGTGACGCCCGACGTCGAGCGGGGTCGCAGCGGCGATCCGGAAGACGCGAGCATCAGATCGGTCGTCGAGCGGGCCGATCCCGGGATTGCCGACGACATCGCGCTCGTGCTCACCCGGCAGTTGCTCCCGGCGATCGCGACCGGCGACTACGAGACGTTCGGACGCGCCGTCGCCCGCCTGAGCCGCCTGAACGGGGCGTGGTACGCCGACGAGCAAGGCGGCGTCTATCGACCGCCGGCCGGTCGGCTGATCGACGCACTCGATTCCATCCCCGGGATCTCGGGTGCCGGCCAATCGTCCTGGGGGCCGACCGTCTACGGCATCACCCACGCGTCGACGGCCGACACCGCCGAACGAATGGCTCGCGACGCGCTTGCGGACCTCGGACTGGACGGGACGGTTCGTCTCGTCGAGGCCGCGACGACCGGCGCATCTGTCGATTGACAGCCGCTCGCGAATGGCTGCCAAATTTGCTTGAACCACAACCGACTGCCCCGGGCCCGACCTGTATGCGTGCATGCCGCGACTCGAAGCGATATACGTCTATCCGATCAAATCCCTCGACGGTCTCGAACTCGAGACGGCACAGATCGACCCTGGAGGGTCGCTAGCGCGGGACCGACAGTACGCGATGATCGATTCGGACGGCGAGTACGTCAACGGCAAGCGGACGGCTGCTGTCCATCGCATCGACGCCGACTTCGGTCCGGGCGGGGCGATCGTCACGTTCGACGACGCGACAGAGACGGCACGGTTCGACCTCGAAGGCGAGCGCGAGCGCGCCCAGGCGTGGCTCGACGAGCGGTTCGAGGCCGAGATCGAACTCGTTCGCGACGACCACCTGGGCTTTCCCGACGATACGACCGACACCGGTCCGACCGTAATTTCGACGGGGACGCTGGACGTCGTCACCGAGTGGTTCGACGCGATCGACGGCCCCGGAGAGATGCGTCGCCGACTCCGTCCGAATCTCGTCGTCGATGCGGCACCGTTCTGGGAGGATCGACTCTATGCAGGGCCCGACGAGTACGTCGAGTTCGACGTCGGAGACGTTACCTTCGAGGGGTACGGGCCCTGCCAGCGGTGTGTGGTTCCCTCGCGCGATCCCGACACTGGCAGTCCGATCGAGGGGTTCCGGACGACGTTCGTCGAAAAGCGTCGAGAGACGCTGCCGTCGTGGGCGAACGACGAGCAGTTCGACCACTACTACCGGGTGATGGTCAACACGCGCACGCCGCCCGAATCCCGTGGCGAGCGGTTTTCAGCCGGAGCGGAAGTCGTGATCGGCGACGTCGTCGATCGCTAGAGGTGCTGGTCCAGAAAGCCGATCTGGCGCGGGAGCGTCCGCTCGCGCCAGTCCGGATCGTCGATCATCCCGTGCCCGGCCCCCTCGCCGGTGACCACCTCGACCGGCACGTCCGCGTCGCGGAGCGTCCCGGCGAGCACCGTCGTCGAGCGGTACGGGACGATCGAGTCCTCGGTCCCGTGCACGAGCATGGCGGGCGGATCGCCGGGATCGACGTGCGTGACGGGCGAGCCTTCTTGGAGCGTCGCTTCGCTGGCATCCGGGCCGAAGAACGCCGCGACGAGCAGGTTCTCCTCGGCTTCCGGGACGGTGAAATCGTACGGGCCGCTGTAGCCGACGACAGCGTCGACAGCCGCCGAGGCGTCGAGCTCGAAATCCCGTGGCTGGAAGCGCTCGTAGCCGGGGGCGAGCGCGACCAGCGTCGCGAGGTGAGCACCCGCGGAGTAGCCAGCGAGCGCGCTGCGCGAGCCGTCGATGTCGTACGTGTCCGCGTTGGCCCGAACCCACGCGACCGCCGCGACGACGTCGCGAACCGCGGCGGGATAGCGTCGCTCCTGTGCCAGTCGATACTGGACGTCCGCGACCGCGTATCCGTTCGCCGTCAGTCGGTCGAACATCAGACGGTGTCCCTTGTCGCCGCCGATCCAGCCACCGCCGTGTGCGAACACGACGAACGGGTGATCCTCACCTTCGCCCGGCAGATAGAGATCGAGCTTCAGTTCCCGTTCCGGCGTCTCCTGGAAGACGACGTCTCGCCGGTCACTGTCTGATTCTGTCCCGGTATCGTCGCCTTCTGTCGGCGTCGTCCCGATACTGTCCGACGACGGTGGCCGTGTCGTCGTGGTTTCGCCACTGTCCGACGACGGTGTCGCCGTCCCCTCGGCTGTCGAAATCGTATCCGTCGGCGTCGTTTCGCCGCTGGAACACCCCGTGAGCACCGCCCCGGCAGCGGTCGTCAACACCCCCCGACGCGTCCACCGTGCGTCAGTACTGCGCTCCATGTATCTCGTCGCTCGAAGAGCGGCCGGATCAACCTGTCGACGGACCAGGGCAATCCTTTTGGCTCGACCGGAATAGTTGCGAGTATGGACTGGCCACACGATCCCGACGGCGAGGAGGGCAGCGAGGGACGACGCAAGTACGGCCACGCCGTCCTCGCGAAGAAAGTATCCGAGGAGGACTTCCCGCTGACGGCCACGGAGTACGTCGAACAGTACGGCGATCATCCGGTCCGAATCGACTACGAAACGGTCGTTAGCGTCGCGGACATCTTCGAACACGTCGAGGACGAACAGTTCGAGACGTTCTCCGAGTTCCACAGGGCAGTCGGTCGGGCGATGCGTGAGAACGGCTACTGGCCGTACGAACTCGACCGGGCGTAGTGGATCGACACACCAATATCAGCCGATCCATTACGCACAGACAGTTGTGACGAACACGCAGCTCACCCACATCCAGATCGACAACTACGGTCCCTGGACAGTGACGCCCGAACCGCGCCGGGAAGTCGACCTCCAGACGCTCCAGTCGCGGCTGTACGCCGATCTCGCGCAGTTTTTCGGCAACCGCGGTGGCTACACGTTCTTTACCCGGTTCGACAACATGATCGCCGTCTCGAACGGGTTGACGATGGACGACCACGACATGCTCCAGGAATCGGTCGCCAATCGCTATCCCGTGACGATGAGTCTGAGCGTCGCGACCGGTCAGACGCCCGCGAACGCACTCGAGACCGCGACCGAACAGCTCCAGGACGCTGGCAGTGCCCAGGACAAGTCCCGTCGGGAGATCCTGCGTGGCCGCCACATCGACGACGAATTCCGGACCGACGAGGACCTCCGCATCGCTCACTTCGACGTCAACGACGCGACCGGCAAGTACACCGATCAGCTCAGCGAGTTCGACACGTTCATCCGGATCGAGCAGGGCTACGCATCGCTGATGAAATACATGCGACAGGCCTACGACAGTCTCTCGTTTTTCGTCGGCGGCGACAACATCATCGCGGTCTGTCCGGAGATGGACGCCGAAGACTACCAGGACGCGATCGATCACGTTCGCGACGACGTCGGTGTCGAACTCAAAGTCGGCGTGGGCGAGGGTCGCCGCGCCGACGAGGCCGGCATGGCTGCAAAACACGCCCTCGAAGAGTGTCGAGCGACAGGTGTGGACGTCGAACTGGACTGCTAGGGCGCCTCGAAACCGGATCGATCGTCTGCCTCTGATACGGATTGTTATGGATCCGGCTTAATTCGAACGCTGAAGATCAAATCAGTGAGCGATGTTCGAGTCCGGGCCGGCCGGGACGCAGGCGTCAGACGAGTACAGTGTCAGCGTCGCCCGTGGCAACGTTGAGCATACGTGCGAGAGCACTATAAGCGTACTGCAGGTAGCTTTTAGACGCCGTCGCGCAAAATAGCAGGTATGAACGGTGACGTCACAGTACAGGAGGCGATGACCCGTGACTTCGTGGGGGTGAGTGGTTCGGATAGCATCCGCGATACGGCACAGCTGTTGCTCGAGGAGGACACGCCGGGCGCAGTCGTGCTCAAGGGCCAGGAGCCGATCGGGATCGTCACGGCCGGTGACGCGCTCTCGTGGCTCGTCCGTGGCGGGAGCGCTGACGCGTCCGTGACGGAGTGTATGACCGACACCGTGCCAGAGGTCGCACCCGAGCAGCCGATCGAAGCCGCCGTCGACGAACTGTTCGCCCAGTCGGCGACGCTGCTGGTCGTGACCGACAACGGCGGCAAGCCGCTCGGCGTCCTCACCCAGCGCGACGTGATCGCGGCCACGACCTTCACGCCGACCGATACGGCGACCGACCAGGAGGTCGAACCAGCGCGTCTCGAATCCGAACCACAGGCGCCTGCCGACGCCGACGGCGGCTACAGCGAGCAGGGAATCTGCGAGCGATGCGGCGCGCTCACGTCCGATCTCGTCTCGTTCAACGGCCAGCTTCTCTGTCCGGACTGTCGCGAGGTCTGATGGTAGCGTTCGCCAGCGCGACAGTCGGGCTGTCAGCTCGCCGGCGACGTCACCGATATCCACCATGAGCGATCGGAGTTCCGTCACGGTCGAGCGAGCGACGATGGACGACCTGGACCGGCTGGTCGAGTGCTGGCTCGAACTGGCCGCGGGCCAGCGCGAGTACGGATCACACTTGCAGACGGCCGCCAACCGGAGTCGGATACGGGAATCGTTCGCCAGGCGGATCGCCCGCGAGCAGACACACCTCGCCCGGAGCGGTGACCGGATCGTCGGCTTCGTCACGTTCACGATGGAGGGCAGTACGTTCGCGAAGTCCGTCCGCCGGGGCGTCGTGCAGAACCTCTACGTCGTGCCCGAAATGCGCGGCGAAGGGGTCGGAACACAGCTGCTCGCGGCCGCCGAGCGTGTGCTCGCGGACGCGGGCGCGGACGTAATCTCGCTCGAAGCGATGGCGGACAACGAACCGGCCCGACAGTTCTACCGGGATCGGGGCTATCGCCCCCATCGCGTCACCTTCGAAAAGCCAGTCGAAAGCGATACGCCTTAAACCCTCACCCCACTACCCCCACGTGCGCCAGGGGAGCTTGGGTGGTCCAAGCACCCGACTTGTAATCGGGAGTTCGTGGGTTCAAATCCCACCCCTGGCTCTGTTTCTCGAACGGACGTGAGAGAACGGAGCGAAAAGTGGGATTTGAACCCTGGAAGTCGCAGCGCGCGAACAACGTGAGCGCGAACGTCTTCCTCCGGTTCACAATCCCCACCCCTGGCTCTGTTTCTCGAACGGAGCGAAAAGTGGGATTTGAGCGAGACCGGAAAGGCGCAACGTAGTGAGCATTTCCGGACGTTATTCAAACTCCTACCCCAGGCTTCAGTCATTTTTCTTACATGCCAACAGTATTCAGGTATGTGGCCGCACAGTAGAACGCGTTCGTCGCGGGGATTCATCGTCTAAGGTAATAGAGGTTTCTCCGGCTGTTTCGGCCGCTCAAGGGGGTGCATCGGCGTGAGCTACGCCCCTCGCCTCGAATGTCCGGCCTGCGGGACCGCGATTCCTGCTGATCGGGCCCGCGGCCAGGTCCGCGTCGAGTGTCCCGGCTGTCGTCGCGAGCGGACGCTCGACCAGTTCGTGGAGGTGTCGATCGATGCTTGAGAACAGCGCCAAGCACACGACGATCAACTACTGGATCGTCGAGGAGTGTCGGGGCTGCGGGCGGTCGTATGCCGTCCGTGCGCCGGTCGCCGCCGGCGACGGTGGGTCCGACGTCCGGACAAAGTGCCGCTGCGGGACGACGAACCCGACCGATGTCGGCGTCACCGAACCCGAACAGATCGCGGAGGTGGTCGGGCGATGAGCTATCGTCGACGTCGCAGATCTCGTCGATCTCGTCGATCACCCGTGATGACGAACGCACCAGGCTCGCCTTCATCCTCGTCGTCATCACTGTCACTCTCGTCGCTGCCGAAGATCTCGTCGCCTGAGAGGTTGATCGTAATGCCGGTTCCGCGGATTATTGCAATGATCAGTTCTAATATGCCCATTGCGCCTGGAGTGTCTGGATTCTCCAGAATAAGAGGTGGGGCGTTATAAAAGACGAAGTTGCACGACCGAGCCTCCCTAATCTCTGGTCAATCCGTATTCAGGAGCATAGACGCTCGAAGCGCCGTATTCGCCGGAATAGCAGACGCACCCAAATCACTCAGTAATCCCCGGAGAGGTAGTCGGCCGATGAGCCCCTCCCGCGCCGAACTCGAGGGGGAGCCGCCGGCCTGGGTCCGTGAGCAGGCCAGCGGGCTCGTGGGGGATGTCCCGTGATCAGTGGTAAACGGAATGGGGTGGGGGAAGTGAGGGGTGGTGGCAGGAGACGCCGTGGTCACAGGCCACGTCTGGCTTCCGTCGGGTGGCAACCAGCCGAGGTCAGAAGCCACCCGTCGGGTAATTATCGACGGTGGGTGTATAAACCCATCCGCGAACATATTCAGAGATATGATCAGTCAGTCCTCGACCGGCTCAAGCGTCGCGGCGTCGAGGTCCTCGTCGAGGAAGGCACCACCAAAGAGTGCGCTCAGTGTGGCGTCGAGACCGACAAACCGCTATGGGTGCGTGAACATTCCTGTCCTGCCTGTGGCTTCGAGGCGGACAGAGACGCAAACGCAGCGTGGAACATTCTTCTTCGCGGACTCACCGACCTAGGAGTGGGTCACTCCGAAGGTACGCCTGTGGAGACTGCGCTCCCTGCGAGAACCACCCCGGTTCCTGCAAAGCGCGTCTTGGAAGCAGGAAGCCCCTTCCTCACGGAGCGAGCGGCTACGCCGCGAGTGAGTAGGCAGGGGTAGTTCACTAATTTCGTCGACCCCACGAAGATTGGACACAAGAACGGATTGTCACCAAAACTGTGATCGATCCGATCAGTTCCCTTGCCCGAACAGCGAGTCGGTCTCGAAGACCGCAAGCGTCTCGACCGCAACGGTAACAGCGTCGTCGGACGAGTCGACGGCCAGATCGTCGCCGGTGAACAGATCGGTGGTGTCGACCGACGGCCGAAGCTGGACCTGTCGCGGCTCGGGACCGAAGTTGATCACGACGACGCGCTTCTGGTCGCCGGCCTCGAGGCCGAACGCGAGTACGTCGTCGGTGGCGTCGGTCCGGTAGCCTTCCCGGACCAGGTTCGCGTTCGGGCCGAGGACGTCGGACTCGTGGTAGAAGTCGACCAGGCCGCTGACGAACTCGAGGCGCTCCTCGACGGCCCGACGGGCCTCGGTGTCGGCCTCGTCCGAGTCGTCGACCAGGTCGTCGAGGTCCCAGTTCATGAACGCCCGCTTGTAGGGGTCTTTCTCGAGGTCGTCGAAGCGATCGTCCCGGTCCGCGAAGGGGCTCTCCCGGCGAGTGCCGTACTCGGCGATGAGCCGTTCCTGCCCGTAGTAGAGGAAGGGCACGCCGGGCAGCGTGAACGCGGCCGCCAGCGCGGCACGCTCGGCCTGGGCGGGGTCCTCGCGGTGGCCCTCGGCCTTGGCCTCCCAGTAGATGCGGGACTCGTCGTGGTTCTCGGTCGTGTTGAGGATCCGGCTGTAGGTCGGGAAGCCGTGTTCGTCGCGGGCCTCGATCGCGTCCAGCAGGTCGCTCGGCGGTCGCTCGCCCCGGGCGACGGCGTGAGCGGTGAACATGAACTCGGTCGTGTCGAAGTGCAGATCGAACTCCGACTCGCCCATCGAGGTGAGGTAGGGGACCGACTCGTCGAGCCACATGAACTCGGCGTCCTTCTCGCGGGTGAGCCGCCGGGCCTCCTTCCAGAAGCTGTGGGGGACGCCCCAGGCGATGTCACACCGGAAGGCGTCGACGTACTCCGACCAGAAGTCCACCGCGGCCAGGATGTGCTCCCGGAGCGCGAGGTTGCCGTAGTTGAGGTTGGGCTGCAGGCGGACGTTGAAGAAGCTCGTCTGGGCCGGTGCCACGTCGTGCTCGCTGGCGGTGGTCTGGCGGTCGAACCAGTCGAAGTACTTCGAGTCGGTGTTCCAGGCCTCCACGTCGGGGAACGCGTAGGGATCCTCGGGCTGTTCGCCCAGCTGTGCGATGGTGTCCTGCCACTTCTCGTTGGTCCACCCGCAGTGGTTGACCACGAGGTCGAAACAGACGCGGATGTCTGCCTCGTGGCAGGCGTCGACGAACGCCTCGAAGTCTTCCAGGGTGCCCAGATCGTCGGCCACGTCGAAGTAGTCGCCGGTACTGTAGCCGTGAGGGCCGCCGGGGGGCGTGTCGATCTCCGCGCTCCAGGCGGGGACGATCGGCGTCAGCCAGACGATGTCGACGCCCAGACCAGCGAGGTAGTCGACCTTCTCCGTCAGGTACTGGAAGTCGGCCTCGCCGTCCTCGCTCGCGAACGACCGCGGGAAGATCTCGTACATCACGGCGTCGTCCAGCCATTCCGGCGGACGGTTTGGATACTCGATCTCACCGTCGGGACGGAGGACGATCTCGTCGGTCGCACCTACCCGGACCCCGTCGAAGGGGGCCGCGAACAGGCTCGTCGGCTCGTCGACGGCCTCGACCGGGATCCGGGCGGTCGTGCCCTCGACGACGACGTCCTCGACCGAGAGGGACGCGGCGTCGTGGGGCCGAAACGAGACCGTCAGGTCGTCCTCGACGGCGAAGCTGTCCGAGGCGAGTTCGGGGTTGGACTCGACGACGAATTCGCCGGCGTCGGGATCGAACTCGCCGACGAGTTCGAGACGCGGCGGGCCGCCGACGTCGTTGCCCGCGCCGCCGGCGACCTCGCCCTCGATGTCGAACACCTGGACCTCGTCGTCGCCGCCCGGCGCGGGGAACGCCTCGATGGTCAGCTCGTGAGTCCCGTCGGGGGCATCGAGTTCGAACCGGTAGACTCCGGGGGCGTCGGGCTGGAACTCGACGGTGTTGTGCAGCCCTTCGTCGTACTGGGTGAGGTCGCTGTAGGGCGTCGGCGCGTACTCCAGTCCGGTCGAGCTCCCGTCGGGCTTCGCCACGAGTCGCCACGTGAAGTCGGTCCGGTCGTAGTTGTCCGGATCACGATCGGGCGTCCCCGCGATCGTCGGTGCGAGATTGTCCCGGTCGTACCCGTGGGCCATGTCGACGAAGATCGGATCGACGATCCGCTCGCCGACCTGGACGAACCGCGGCGGACCAGGGTGATGGGTATCAGTATGCGAGTGATCGGTCATGTGTCATCTCCCGTAGCCGAAGCGGCCACGTAACGGTATCAGCGTCGCCCCTCGAAAAAAGTATTCCGTCGATCCATCCCTCGGAAGCACCGCCAGTCGCGATCCGGCGGGGCGGTACTGTCGGTCACGACTCGGCAGGACAGTACCACCAGCAGCGATCCGGCACCGCTATCGCCATAGGGAGGCAGTGTGGGCTGTCACGGGTCGAGTGACAGGATGGGCTGTCGCGGCTGGGGCGGCAGTGTGGGCCGTCGCAGGTGGGAGGCAGCGTGGGCTGTCACAGATGGGAGGCAGTGTGGGCTGTTGCGATGAGGTGACAGTCCGGACTGCCGCCAGCCGAATCTATTTTCGTCTGGCTGCCGACGATACGGACATGAGCGACACACTGTCCGACGAGGAGATAGACCGCCAGCTACCGGACGGATGGGAACAGGACGGCGAAGAGATCGTCCGGACGTTCGAGTTCGACTCGTATCTCCCGGGCGTGGGATTCGCCTCCGGGGTCGCCGGCCTCGCCGAGGCGGCCTGGCACCATCCCGAGATCACCATCACCTGGGGCGAGGTGGAGGTCCGACTGACCACCCACGACGCGGGCGGAATCACCGAAAAAGACATAGACCTCGCAGCGCGCTGCAACGAGATCTACGAGTAGCCGACCGTGTGCGCCGTCGAGCCGGCGCAGGCAGGGGACCAGTAGACCAGTACGGGGCGTGGAAGTACTGCATCATGACGGGCTCGCCTGCTGCGACGACAGGTGAACTCCCTGCCGATCCGAAGCCGAGTGCACCGAGCGCTGCCGCTCCGATTCCTTTCAGTACGCTATTCCTGCTCGTTCGGGGAGTATCGCGCAGGAATAGTCTACCTCACGACGTGACACCGATTGTTCCCCGGTGACACGTCCCTCGGTGCCAATACCTTAATTATTAAATCTTATGACTTAGGAAGGGATCGTCATACAAACTTTACAACAGGGTGGCTCGTCGCGGACTCCTCGCCTTGTCGAGGACCTCGTGCTTAAGACTGCGGACGCGCACGGAGTGTACATGGAGAACGAAACCACGAAGGACCCGGACCTCAGGAGTAGCGAGGTCACGGAGGGGACAGAACGCGCACCGCATCGGGCGATGTTCCGCGCGATGGGCTACGACGACGAGGACCTCTCCTCGCCGATGGTCGGGATCGCCAACCCGGCAGCGGACATCACGCCGTGTAACGTCCATCTCGACGAGGTCGCCGAATCGGCCTACGAAGGGATCGACGAGTCCGGCGGCATGCCGATCGAGTTCGGAACGATCACCGTCTCCGATGCGATCTCGATGGGGACCGAGGGAATGAAAGCGTCGCTGATCTCCCGGGAGATGATCGCCGACTCGGTCGAACTGGTGAGCTTCGCCGAGCGGATGGACGGCCTGGTGACGATCGGCGGCTGTGACAAGAACATGCCGGGGATGATGATGGCCTCGATCCGGACGGATCTCCCCTCGGTGTTCCTCTACGGCGGGTCGATCATGCCCGGCGATCACGACGGCCGCGAGGTGACGATCCAGAACGTCTTCGAGGGCGTCGGTGCGGTCGCGCAGGGCGAGATGTCCGAGGAGGAACTCGACGAGATGGAACGCCACGCCTGCCCCGGTGCCGGCTCCTGTGGCGGGATGTTCACGGCCAACACGATGGCCTCGATCTCCGAGGCGCTCGGGTTCGCGCCGCTGGGTAGCGCCGCGCCGCCGGCCGAAGAGTGGTCGCGATACACGGTCGCCCGCGAGAGCGGCGAACTTGCCGTCGAGGTCGTCCAGGAGCAGCGCCGCCCCTCGGACTTTCTCAGCGAGGCGAGCTTCGAGAACGCCATCGCCCTGCAGGTCGCGATCGGCGGTTCGACCAACGCCGTGTTGCACCTGCTCGCGATGGCCGCCGAGGCGGACGTCGACCTCGACATCGAGGACTTCAACCGGATCAGCGCACGCACCCCAAAGATCGCCGACTTCCAGCCCGGCGGTGAGCGAGTGATGAACGACCTCCACGAGGTCGGCGGCGTCCCGGTCGTGCTGCAGGCCCTGCACGACGCGGACCTGGTCGACGGCGACGCCCTGACGGTCACGGGCAACACGATCGGGGAGGAACTGGCCGCGATGGAACTGCCGACGATCGAGGAACTCGACGTCGAGTACCTCCGACCGGTCGAGGATCCGTTCCACGAGCGCGGTGCCATCCGTATCCTCTCGGGTAACCTCGCGCCCCACGGTGCGGTCATCAAGATCACCGGGTCGGACCACCTCCACCACGAGGGGCCGGTCAGAGTCTTCGAGGAGGAATCCGAGGCGATGGAATACGTCCAGGAAGGGCACGTCGAGTCCGGTGACGCGATCGTCATCCGCAACGAGGGACCCCGCGGGGGCCCCGGGATGCGGGAGATGCTCGGCGTCACCTCGGCGGTCGCCGGCCAGGGACACGCCGAGGACGTGGCACTGCTGACCGACGGACGGTTCTCGGGTGCGACTCGCGGCTTCTCGATCGGCCACGTCGCGCCCGAGGCGTACGTCGGCGGCCCCATCGCCGCACTCGAGGACGGCGATCGGATCACGATCGACATCGACGACCTCGAACTGTCGATCGACCTGAGCGACGAGGAGATCG
Source organism: Halapricum hydrolyticum (assembly GCF_025517535.1). Lineage (NCBI taxonomy): Archaea > Methanobacteriati > Methanobacteriota > Halobacteria > Halobacteriales > Haloarculaceae > Halapricum > Halapricum hydrolyticum. The sequence continues at coordinate 103,271 of NZ_JAOPKC010000001.1, read as the reverse complement.
AACGCCGGCTCGAAGCGCGTGACGAACCGGAACCGAACTACGAGGGCGGCTTCCTGGCGAAGTACCATCGGGACTTCGGCTCCGCGGCGAACGGTGCGGTGACGAACCCGGCAGCGAAGTGGGAGTGACCCGAGCAGCACGCACGGGTAGCCGGATTTCTCGATAGAAGATCACCGGTAATACTCGGTCTGTGTTCGGATTTGAGAAGAGTTAAATCCGGACTGGGGCAAAGCCCCGATGTGCAACCGAACCAGTGGGTCATGGCGGCTATCGTGGGACTTCCGTTCCTCGCCGCAGCCCTGACGCCGCTCGTCTATCGGCTGCTCGGCGAGCGAACTGCCTACGCTTCCGCAGCGGTTGCGGCTGTCTCGTTCGTGCTCGTCGGTCAGCTGGCGATAACCGACGCGAGAGGGCTCGTCTCCTGGACGTGGATCGACGCGCCCGGATTCGACGTGGCGCTGTCGTTTTACGTCGACGGGCTCTCGCTTCTGATCGGCTTTCTGGCCAGCGGAATCGGCATCCTGATCCTCACCTATTCCGGCGGGTACATGCACGAGGAGCCGGGGAAGATGAAGTTCTACGCCACGTTGCTCGCGTTCATGGGATCGATGCTCGGCGTGGCGTTCGCTGCCGACCTCATCGTCCTCTTCGTCTTCTGGGAGCTCACCAGCATCTCCTCGTTCATCCTGATCGGTCACTATACCGGCGAGACGTCCTCGCAGTACGCCGCCCGCAAGTCGATGCTCATCACGGTCGCGGGCGGGCTGTTCATGTTACTCGGGTTTCTGCTCGTTGCCGGCGAGGGCGGGACCTTCCAGCTGCTCGGGACGGACCAGGCGCTGATCGCGCAGGCCGAATCGATCCGCGAGGGGCTCCGTGCGGACGGGCTGTTCGTGCCCGCGCTCGTGTTGATCGGCATCGGAGCCGCCGCCAAATCCGCGCAGGTCCCGCTTCACATCTGGCTGCCGAACGCGATGGAGGCACCGACGCCGGTTTCGGCGTTTCTGCACTCGGCGACGATGGTCAAGGCGGGCGTCTATCTCGTCGGACGCTTCCGGCCGCTTCTGGTCTCCGACGAGTGGCAACTGCTGTTCGTCACGATGGGACTGGTGACGATGACCGTCGCGGCGATCCTGGCTGTCGGAGCGAGCGATATCAAGGAACTGCTGGCCTACTCGACGGCGTCACACCTGGGACTGATAATCGCCGGGTTCGGCGTCATCGGAGCCGGAGCGAACACGTACGGGGCCGAGACCGGAGCGTTCCACATCCTCAACCACGCGGCGTTCAAGGCCGCACTCTTCCTCGTGGCCGGGATCATCGCACACGAGGCCGGGACCCGGATGATCGACGATCTCGGCGGGCTGTGGCGTGAGCTGCCGATCGCCGCCGCCGTCACGGTCGTCGCCGCGCTCGGGATGGCCGGCGTCCCCCCGTTCAACGGCTTTTACTCCAAGGAGTTCCTCTTCGAGGCGACCTACGAACTCGCACACGCTTCGGGCGGACTGTGGTGGATCCTGCCGGCGGTCGCCGTCTTCGGGAGCGTGTTCACGTTCCTGTATTCGATCCGGTTTCTGATGCTGTTCTTCGGCGAGAAGCCCGACGCGCTGGGCCACGTGCATGCGCCACCGTGGTCGATGCGGCTTCCGGCAGTCGTGCTGGCCGTCGTCGCCGGGATCATCGGGATCGGGGGCATAACCGGGGCAGCCGGCGTCCACATCGAGCCGCTCGAGGCGTTCGTGAGCCAGGTCGTCGACGCGACGGCGATCGAGCACGGCGGCGAGCACGGCGCGCACTTCGAGTACTATCTGCCGACCGAACTCACGGTTCCCGTGCTAATGAGCGCAACGACGATCGGACTCGGCGCCGTCGTTTATCCGTTCTACGGCCAGCTCCGGGACACGATAGTCCGGCTTCGTTCGGTTCCGGTCCTCAGCGCGAACTGGTACTACGATTCGGCCGTCGACGGCCTCGATCGCTCGAGAGTGGTCGAATCGACGATTCAGACGGGACTGTTGCGCACCTACGCGCTGGTGTTGCTACTCGCTGTAAGTGTGATGACCCTGTTCGCGTACGCTGCGACAGCTGTCGGACTCCCCTCCTTTAGCGGTATCGTGAGCCCGGTTCCGATGGTGATCGTCCTCGGCGTCGCGGTCGTGGCCGCGTTCGCGGTCACGCGAGCCCCGTCGCACGTCGCAGGGGTGCTGACCCTCTCGATCCTGGGATTCATGGTTGCGATCTTCTACATCCTGGGGGACGCGCCCGACCTGGCGCTGACGCAGTTGCTCATCGAGACGCTGGTGCTCGTGCTCTTCCTGCTGGTGCTGGACAAGCTCCCCCCGTTCTACGGCGAGGCACGTCGGTCGATCCTCGCCCGCGACGCGATCGCGTCGGGGATCGTCGGTATCACGGTCTTTGTGACCGTGCTGGTCACGACGGCCGCGAACCCTGAGAACAGGATCGCGAACTTCTTCCTCGAACGCGGTGGCGTCCCGGCCGAACACGGTACGTGGATTCTCGATTACGGCGGCGGGGCCAACATCGTGAACGTCATCCTCGTCGACTTCCGCGCGTTCGATACGCTGGGCGAGATTTCGGTGATCGCGATGGCCGCGCTGTCCGTCATCGCGCTGATCGCGATGCGCGAACGAGGTGAGACACAGTGACAGAGAACGAACCGACGGTTATCGCCCGCACAGTCGTTCGGATCGTCGTCCCCATCATCCTGGTGACAGCCATCACGCTGCTGTTGCAGGGACACAACGCCCCCGGTGGCGGGTTCATCGGCGGCGTCCTGACCGCCGTCGCGTTCGCGCTCATCTACATCATCTACGGCCTGGATTACTTCGAGACGGAGATTCTCGGTCGCACGGCTCTGCCACGGGCGCTCCCGGGTGAGCCGGTCGAAGACGAGACACAGCAGCGCCCCGGCGTGACCAAGGAGTTCAGCGAAGTGCTGGCGATCGGGCTGGCCATCGCTGCTGGTGGCGGAATCGCCGCGATCGCGCTCGGATACCCGTTCCTCAGCCAGGCCGTCGCGTTCGTCGAGGGGATCCCGCTGTTTCACGAGATCGAGGTCGCCTCGGCGCTGGTGTTCGACCTCGGCGTCTACTTCGTCGTCGTCGGTGGATTGCTGACGATCGTCGCGGTGGTGGGTGCGGAATGATGGGGAGCGTTCTTGCTGCCGGCGGCGAGGCCGGGGCCTACGTCCCGGCCCGGGAGCCACAGTTCGTGCTGGCAGTCGTGCTCGGACTGCTGTTCGCGCTGGGGACGTTTCTGGTCCTCCGGCGTGACATCGTCCGGGTCGTCTGGGGAATCACGATCCTCAGCCAGGCGGCGAACGTCTATCTCGTGACGATGGGCGGGCTCGCCGGATCGGTCCCGTTCGTCGGCCACGGGGATCACGGCGCGACGGCGACGACCGATCCGCTCGTCCAGGCGCTCGTGCTGACGGCGATCGTCATCGGGTTCGGGACAACCGCGTTCGCGCTGGTGCTGACCTACCGGGTGTACGAAGAACACGGAACCATCGACCTTACTGAGATAGGTGATACCCATGAGTAACGTCGTCATTGCGCCGATGCTGGTCGCACTGGTTACGGCCATTCTGACGCTCGTCACGCGCGCTCGTCCGCGGCTGCAACGGACCGTCAGCCTCTTCGGCGGCGGCGGGTACGTCGTCGCCGTCGGGGTGCTCACGTGGCGGGTCTTCTCGGGACCGGTACTGACCTATCAGCTCTCGGGCTGGACGGCACCGTACGGGATCACGCTCGTCGCCGACCAGCTCGCGGCGTTCATGCTCGCGATGAGTGCCGTCGTCACGATCGCAGCACTCGCGTTCTCGACGGACTACATCGAGGCGTTCGGACAGCAGATCGTCTACCATCCGCTGTTCCACCTCATGGTCGTCGGCGTGACTGGTGCGTTCCTCACGGGCGACATCTTCAACCTCTTCGTGTGGTTCGAAGTGATGCTCATGCCGAGTTACGTGCTCGTTGTCTTTTACAGCGGCCCGGATCACACCAGAGCGGCCCTGCAGTATACGGTCCTGAACCTGATCGGCAGTGCCGTGATGCTGCTGGCGATCGGTGGCATCTACGCCACGACCGGGACGCTCAACATGGCCGATCTGGCCGTCAGGCTGTCCAATCCAGAGGCGTTCGGTATCACCGTCGGGCCGGTCGTCGGGCTCGCAGCACTGCTGTTTGCTGTGTTCGCACTCAAGGCCGGGATCGTGCCGTTCCACTTCTGGGTGCCCAGCGCCTACGAGGCGGCACCCGCACCGGTCTCGGCGATGCTGGCTGGCGTGACGAAGAAGGTCGGCGTCTACGCGATTATCCGACTACTCTTTACAGTCTTCGGAGCCGCACAGCTGGATCTCGGACCGTTCGGCGACGGATCGATGCTGCTTTTCTTCGGACCGATACTGCTCGTGATGGCGATCGCGAGCGCGTTCCTCGGCGGGTTCGGCGCCGTCGGCCAGTCGAACCTGGACCGCCTGCTGGCGTACTCCTCGATCGCACAGGTCGGATTCATCGTACTCCCGCTGGCGATCGTCGCGACGATTCCGCTCACAGACGGCGGGACAGTGGCCGTCCTCGGCGGTGAATTCACCGTCCCGACGGGGGCTGGAACGGACGGGCTGCGCGTGCTGGGGATCGTCGCCGCGTTGCTGTACGCGCTGAACCACGCCGTCGCGAAGTCGCTTCTGTTCCTGGTGAGCGGCACGATCAACGCCGCTGTCGGGACGATCGAGACAGACGAACTCGGCGGGTTGACGCGCAGTCGGCCCTACCTCTCGGGTGCGTTCCTGATCGGCGGCCTGAGCCTCGTCGGTATCCCACCGCTGATGGGCTTTTTCGGCAAGCTCACGGTGTTCGACACGGCAGCGACCGCGATGGCCACGAACGGTACCGTCGGCGAGATCGCCGCAGTCACCGCGCTCGGCGGTGCGATCCTCACGATCGCGTACGTCTCGAAGGCCTGGAACGACGCCTTCTGGGGCACAGAAAGCATGGCTGTCGTGCGGGCGACGGCCCAGCCCCTCGCATTGCTGTCGATCGTGGTCGTGCTCGCGCTCGTGCTGGTCGTCCTCGGAATCGGCCTCGATCCGGTCTACGAGGGCGCACACGGGGCCGCCAGCGCGGCGCTCGACCGCGGCGCATACATCGATGCCGTCGGCCCGAGTTACGCGGAGGTGCAATCATGAAACGCTGGCCAGTCATCGGGCTGACGCTTGCCGTCCTGTGGCTGTTCGTCAACGGGGCAACGCTCACGCCGACCGGGGTCGCGACGACGCTGCTGGTCGGATCGCTCGTCGGATTCCCGATCGCGTACCTCCTCCGGCGGTTCTACGCCGCCGAGATGAACGTTCGCGGCGGACTGGTGGCCGCTCCGTTCGGGGTGCTGTACGTGCTGCTGTTCGTCCGCGAGCTGCTGGTCGCGAATCTGGACGTCGCCTGGCGCGTGCTGTCGCCGTCGATGCCGATCAAACCGGACGTCGTCGAGGTGCCGCTGCGCGTGGAGTCCGACCTCGCCGTCACGACGATCGCGAACAGTATCACGCTCACCCCGGGAACGCTCACGATGGACTACGACCGCGACCGAAACATGCTGTACGTACACGGGATCACGGGCGCGGACAGGAACGCGGTCCTCGAACCGATCCGGCGCTGGGAGGACTACGCGCTACGGATCTTCGACGAGGAGCGCGGCCCGGACGATCCCGTCCCCGATCCGACCGACATAGACGGAGGTGACCACGATGGCGAGTGAGCTTCCGGCGCTCCTCGATACGGCAGTCTTCGCCGCGCTCGTGCTCGCAAGCGGACTGACGCTACTCGCCGGCTATCGAGTCATCGTCGGGCCGACGACGCCGGACCGCGTGGTCGCGCTGGACACGATCGGGACGAACGTCGTCGCGATCGCCGTCCTCTACGCGCTCCAGACCGGCGAGGGGCTGTTCGTGACCGTGAGTCTCGTCCTCGCGATCATCGGGTTCGTGAGTACGATCGCCGTCGCACGCTTCGTTACGGAGGGTGACATCATCGAATGACCATGCACGTACTTCGAGTCGCTGTCCTGGCCGCGCTGCTCGCGATCGGGTCGTTCTTCCTGATCGTCGGAACGGTCGGACTGCTCAGACTGCCGGACGTCTACAACCGGATGCACGCCACGAGCAAGGCGACGACGCTCGGCGCGGCGTCGCTGTTTCTCGCCGGGGCCGTCTACTTCGGGCCGAAAGGTCCGGGGCTGGTGTCGCTGGTCGGGATCGTCTTCCTGTTTCTGACGGCCCCGACGGGGGCACACGTCATCTCCCGGGCCGCTCACAAGATGGGCGTCCCGTTCTACGGTCGCGCCGACTGGCCCGAAGAAGAACGCGAACAGCGCTAGCTGCGCGCCAATCGATCCGCGATTGCGTCTCCGAGCTGCTGTTTCGAGCCGCTGACGACCTCGACGTCGTCGTCGACGAGCAACGCTCGCGTCTCGGCCTCATCCATCACGTCCGCGTCGTTCGCCACGACGAACTCCAGCCCCACCCGATCACGCAGGTCGCGGGCCCGTTCGATCAGGGCGTCGTCGTCTCCCGTCGTCTCGGCTTTGAATCCGACCATCGGCAGGTCCGGATACGCCTCTCGGATCGTATCCAGTAGTTTGGGCGTCGGCTCGAGTTCGAGCGTCAGCGACTCCTTCCCCGACCGGATCTTCTCCGCGGCCGTCTCGACTGTGTAGTCGGCGATCGCGGCCGCCGAGACGAGCGCGTCCGCGTCCGCAGCAGCGTCTTCGGCGGCCGCGGTCATCTCCGCAGCACTCTCGACGGATTCGACGGTTGCGTACGGAACGTCCGGGCCGTCGTGGATCAGCGTCACGTCGGCACCGCGAACGTAGCAGGCCCGCGCGACCGCCCGGCCGGTCGCCCCGCTCGCGCGGTTCGTGAGCACCCGAATCGGATCGATCGATTCCGTTGTCGCGCCGGCCGTGACGACCACGTGCCGGCCGTCGAGGGGACGGTCGTCGACGGCGCGGGCGACGCCGGTCGCGATCGCCTCGTCGCTGGCGATCTTCGCCTTGCCCTCTTCGATCCGGGGCTCGACGAAGTGGACGCCCCACGATTCGAGTTGCTCGATGGCCTCGAGCACGCCCGGGTGGTCGTACATCGGCTTGTGCATCGCCGGTACGACGACGACCGGCAGCCCGGAGCCGAGCGCGGTCGTCGCACACGTCGTCACCGGCGTGTCGTCAACGGCGCTGGCCATCTTGCCGACGGTGTTGGCCGTGGCCGGCGAGACCAGATACACGTCCGCCCAGCCTTCGACGCCGCAGAGATCGACGTGTTCGACAGCGCCGGTGATCTCGGTGACGACGTCTCTCTCGGTCGCGAACTCGACGGACCACGGATGGATGATGTTCGCCGCCTCGGAGGTCATCACGGCCCGCACGTTCGCACCGTGACGCCTGAGTTCGTGGACGAACTCGACGGTCCTGACGGCCGCGATCGATCCCGTGATTCCGAGCGCGACGTTGACGCCCTCTAGCATACGTACCGCTTGGCCGGGCGGGGGTTTGAAACCACCTTTTTCACACCGTCGGACGTGGCTTCTTGCGGTCTTTCCCGCACTGAAGCGCAAGGCGTTCGCCTCGGAATTTCCGCAATGTGGACCCGGCTGCTTCTTTATGTTCGATTGACCACTATGTTGTATATGGGCCGCGACGCATCCGTTCCAGACGAACGGAACCTTCGTGAGGTAGTTCAGTTCTACCTTCTGGATCACGAGACTGGGTTAGGGAAGGCCATCGATATCGTCTTGCTGGGACTGAATCTGGTGTTCGTTGGCATATTCATCGTCGAAACGTATCCGATTGCCGACGATTTACGAGCCCTCCTTTGGAGTCTCGAAGTCAGCATTGCCTTCGTTTTCGCCGTGGAATATATAGCACGGTTGTACGGAGCTCCCGATCGCAGGGCCGAATTTTTCAACGGATACACGATGATAGATCTGATCGCGATTTTACCGACGCTTTTAGTATTCGTGTTTCCGGTGCCCGTTAGCGCGTTGCAGATCGGGTTTTTACGTGTGATTCGGGTCATCCGTGTGCTTCGGTTTTACCGGTTCACCGAGGACACGGAGTTTTTCTTCGGGACGGTTACAGACAACACCTTGCGCGCCGGGAGGCTCCTGTTGACGATCTTGGTTCTCCTGTTCATCTCAGCCGGGTTGTTCTACAGTGTCGAGCAGGCGGTAAACCCTGACGTTGCGACGTACGGTGACGCGTTCTATTACGCCGTGATATCACTGTCGACGACGGGATTTGGCGATATCATCCCGGTTACGACCACGGGCAGGTGGGTGACGGTCGGCTCAATTCTAGCCGCCATCATTGTCATCCCGCGGCAGGCGAGTAAGTTCGTCAGGGAGTGGACTTCCAAGGGGAAAGTCAACGTCACGTGTCCACAATGTGGGCTTGAATATCACGACCCGGACGCATCACATTGTAAAGCCTGTGGCCAGATCATTTATCAAGAACTCGACTCCAGAGGGTGAGTTCATCGGACGTCTGTGCGAGTCCCCGAATCCGAGACGAAAGCGATCGCGGTCACGACCGATCCAATCGGTCACCGAGCACCTGAAGTGAGTGGGGGCCCTGGCTATCCTCGATGAGTGACACCGGGAGTCCGCTGTCTCCGGATCGACCGGAAGCGGAACGGCCCTTCGAGGTCGACGCGCCGTTCGAGCCGGCAGGCGACCAGCCCGAGGCGATCGAACAGCTGGCGTCCGGCTTCCAGCAGGGCATGGACCAACAGACGCTGCTGGGGGTGACCGGATCCGGCAAGACGAATACGGTCTCGTGGGTCATCGAAGAGATCCAGAAACCCACGCTGGTCATCGCCCATAACAAGACGCTGGCCGCCCAGCTCTACGAGGAGTTTCGGGAGCTGTTCCCGAACAACGCCGTCGAGTATTTCGTCTCCTACTACGACTACTACCAGCCCGAGGCCTACGTCGAGCAGACCGACAAGTACATCGAGAAAGACGCCTCGATCAACGAGGAGATCGATCGCCTTCGCCACTCGGCGACGCGATCGCTTTTGACCCGCGAGGATGTCATCGTCGTCGCGTCGGTGTCGGCGATCTACGGTCTGGGCGACCCGCGGAACTACGTCGACATGTCGCTGCGGCTCGAACGCGGCCAGCGAATCGACCGCGACGAGTTGCTCGGCCGGCTGGTCGATCTAAACTACGAGCGCAACGACGTCGACTTTACCCAGGGAACGTTCCGGGTGCGCGGGGACACCGTCGAGATCTATCCGATGTACGGCCGCTACGCCGTGCGCGTCGAGATGTGGGGCGACGAGATCGACCGCCTCGTGAAGATCGACCCCCTGGAGGGCGAGATCAAAAGCGAAGAGCCGGCCGTGCTGGTCCACCCTGCGGAACACTACTCGATCCCCGAGGAGCGTCTCGAACGGGCCATCGCCGAGATCGAGGATCTGAAAGAGGAGCGCGTCGCCTACTTCGAACGGCAGGGCGATCTCGTGGCCGCTCAGCGGATCGAGGAGCGGACAACCTTCGACCTGGAAATGCTCAAAGAGACGGGCTACTGTTCGGGAATCGAGAATTACTCGGTCCACCTCTCGGATCGCGACTCCGGGGAAGCACCCTACACACTGCTGGATTACTTCCCGGACGACTTCCTGACTGTCATCGACGAGTCACACCAGACGATCCCCCAGATCCGCGGGCAATACGAGGGCGACAAGTCCCGCAAGGACTCGCTGGTCGAGAACGGTTTCCGGCTGCCCACCGCCTACGACAACCGGCCGCTGACGTTTGACGAGTTCGAGGAAAAGACCGACCGGACGCTGTACGTCAGCGCGACCCCGGGCGACTACGAGCGCGAGATCAGCGATCAGATCGTCGAGCAGATCGTCCGACCCACGCACCTGGTCGATCCGGAGATCGAGGTCAGTCCGGCCCAGAGCCAGGTCGAGGACCTGCTGACTCGGATAGACGATCGGGTCGAACAGGACGAGCGCGTGCTGGTGACGACGCTGACAAAGCGCATGGCCGAGGACCTGACCGAATACCTCGAAGAGGCGGGCGTCGCCGTCGAGTACATGCACGACGAGACCGACACGCTGGAGCGACACGAACTCGTTCGCGGGCTCCGAGCCGGTGAGTTCGACGTGCTGGTGGGGATCAACCTCCTGCGGGAGGGGCTGGACATCCCCGAGGTGTCGCTCGTGGCCATTCTGGACGCCGACCAGGAGGGGTTCCTCCGGAGCGAGACGACGCTCGTCCAGACGATGGGACGGGCCGCGCGCAACGTCAACGGGCAGGTCGTCCTCTACGCGGACGAGCCAAGCGACGCGATGGAATCGGCCATCGAGGAGACGCGCCGCCGGCGGCGGATCCAGCGGGAGTACAACGAGAAACACGGCTTCGAGCCGACGACCATCGACAAGGAGATCGGCGAAACGAACCTCCCCGGGAGCAAGACCGACACCGGTGGCACGGCAGGGATGGAACCAGACGACTCAGCGGAGGCTGCCCGACTGATCGAAGAACTCGAAGAGCGAATGGAAGCCGCAGCCGACAACCTCGAGTTCGAACTCGCTGCGGACATCCGCGACCGGATCCGCGAACTCCGGGAGACGTACGATCTCGAGGGCGAGGACGAAGACGGCGTCGTCCCGGAGCCGGGACCGGGAGAACGGTAGCTTACAGAGATTCGAGGAGAAAGCCCACGACTTTAGTCGTGAGAGGGGGTCAAGTATCAGTCTGCTGGTGTCTAACTCGAACTGTCCCGTCGGCCCCGACACAGACCAGCAGGTCGGTCCGGACCTGTCGGCCGACGACGGCGTCGCCGGCTTCCTCGGCGATCGTGCCGAGCAGTTCGGGTGCCGTATACGGGACCTTGACGTCGGCGTCGTCACAGGCGTCGAAGACGTCGGCCGGCACGTCGTAGAGGTCGGTTCCAGCCTCGATCTCGACTTGCACCGGCGATCGGAGCGCTTCCGCGACGGCGACCGTATCGCGAGCCTTGCGGACGTTTTCGCGCGCGCTCGATTCGATACTCGCGACGTTCGCCCGGGAGGTGCCGAACCGATCGGCGATCGCCGACTGCGTGAGTCCGCGTTCGCGCAGCGCCAGCACCTCGGCCTGTCTGCGCGTCAGAATCGACTCCTCCGGATCGAAACCCGCACGGTCGAGGATCGTATCGGCGTCGGTCTCTGTCACGGTTTGCCCTAGCTCCCCCAGAAGTTGTCGCGACTGCCCAGTCGCGGACCCCTCTCGTCTGCGTCCGCTTCGGAACGGTCGTCGTCGGCGTCAGCGTCGTCGCCAGCGTCGGCGTCGGACGCGTCGTCCATCGGCAGCCGTTCGAGTTCCCTGGCCTTGGCATGGTTTGAGTGGACGTTCGTTATCTTTACGCGAGCGCGGGCGTCGGGGAGCACACCGTCGACGAGCACGATGAACCCGTCGTCGGTCCGGCCGACGCCAGCACCGCTCTCGTGGATGTCCTCGACGTCGATGACGACTTCCTCGCCGACGGTGACCGGCTTGGACTGCAGGTCTTCGATCGGCTGGTTGTAGTGGTTGCACCACTCGGCACCGCCGCGGTCGCCGTAGTGTTGACACCCCATCCCGGAGATACGCTCGGTGAATTCGGGGCAGTCGTCCGCGAGTGGACAGTCCGGCATCGTACCTGCGGTTACGTGGGACGGAAGTAAACGCTTGCGGGTTCATACGGACCGCTATACCGATTTCCGTTTCGACCGACGCGTTCGTGCGGTCGCTTCGAAACGGGCGCACAGCAGTCCGTATCACATCGGTTGTTACTGGGCGGTTTCGGCAACGACGCTCACTTGGTGCACCGCTGCAGGTGATCGGACGACGTGACGAACCCGTCGGTCTCGAGTCGCGCGGCGACAGGATCGGAGAGTCGTTCGTTCTCGGGGGCGGGATAGTCGAGCCAGCCGCCGTCGCTGTGGGTCCGGCCGTCGATTTCGCCAACGACGTTGTGCAAGAGTGCATGCGTGATCGTCGCGACGCGGATCGAGACGTTCCCCTCGTAGTCCGTGAATTCGGTGCCGTCGACGACCGACGCGTAGCCGGGCGTCTCGGCGTATCCGACTGGCGCCGTCTCTCGGGCGCTGGCGAGCGTGACCTGGTTGTACGTGCAGAACCGATCGCCGAGTCGCTGTCTCGTGTAGAACTGATCGGCGCCGGTGTCGTCAGTGATCGAAACCGGGCGGTCGAGTGTCCCGCCGCTGTCGCCGCTATCAACGAGGTGTAGCGAGATCCCGCTCGTTCCATCCGGGTTTTCGACCGGCATCGAGGCCCAGACGTCCCCAAGCTGCGCTCGTTCGGCGTCGCTGAGTCGCGACACACTGTCGCCGTAGTCAATCTGCACGTACAGATCCAGCCTGCCCGGGTCGGCGTCCGGGAGCGGTGCACCGCCCGGTGTGCGTCCGGTACGTTCCCACTCGTCGGCAAGCCCGTCCGCGTCCCCGTCCGTGTAGAAACGCCCGCGGGGGATGTCAGTCCCGTTGCCGCGCCGCACCGCGTCGTCCGCAAAGTGGTCTTCGATCGCGATCGCCACGTCCCCCTGTCGGATGTCTTCGACGATGTCGTCCATACCGGTGTTTTCGGTCAGTGCAGCCCCGAACCACGGGAGGGCGACCGCGAGTCCGACGAACAGCACGACGACGAACGCGACCATGAACACGAGTGCCGACGTCGCGGGCGAATCCGGCCGGAGTCGGTCGATCCCGTTCGCGATCCGGGGACCGACGACGCCGATCGAGGTGAGCAGCCGCACGAACCCGGCCAGGATCAGCAACGACACGACGGAAATGGCCACGAGAACCGCTCCGAGAAGCACCCATTCAGGCGCTTCGAGACGGACACCCTGCCACTGTGTCCGGACAAGCTCGTACGCCGCACCGAGGATGCGGGGTAGCGTCCCCGTGACCGTCAGTACGAGGACGGCTACGACGATCGTCCCGACGGTTTTTCGGCCCGGTCGCGGCATGTGCCACGGCTATTTCGGCGAGTCGGTTATAACTCTATCCACCGCATCCCGTCCGCACAGGTCGTCGAAGTCGCGAGAAACGCTCGACGGCTCGCTCTCTTGCGGCTTTGCCGCTCCGGTTCGAGATTCCTCGTTACACTCGGAATCTCGCTACTCTGCCTCGCGGCTCCTCACGTCACCGCTCGGCTTGTTCGAGACTTCTCGCGCTGCTCGAAGTCTCGCTACTCCTTCGCGGGTCACATCCGTTCCCCGCTCCGGTTCGAGACTTCTCGCGCTGCTCGAAGTCTCGCTACTCCACGTACGTATATTTCCGCTCGCCCATTCGACCCCAGCCGTCGAAGACGAATTCTTCTTCGGGCGTGGTGAAGGCGTCGACATCGGTCGTTTCGTCGTGGTTGTGCACGTCGTGGATCAGTTCGTACTCGTCCCACGAGAGGTCGTAGCGCTCGACGAGCTGGTCGTCGACGTTCAGCTGCGCGATCTCGTCCTCCCAGCCAGGCTGGACCGTCTCGCCGTGGATCTCGGCCTGTGCACCCGATCCGTACGAGCCGACCAGCAACCGCGCGTCGTCGAGGTCGATCCCGTTCTCCCGGGCGTGCTTGAGTGCGGAGACCCGGGCGACGTGGACCGATCCCGTATACCAGTTGCCGACGCGCGAGGAGATCTCGATCGTCGGCGCGATCGCGCGGTCGTACCACTCGCGATAGAGCTCCGTCTCGGTCAGCTTGTCAGTGTACTCTTTGAGTGCCTCGCGGTACTCCTCGTCGTCATCGAACGCTTCGGGCCGGGGCTGCGGACCGATCTCTTCGGCCAGTTCGTCCTCGATGTCGGTATCACGGACAACGTGTCGATAGCCCAGCGCCGCGGCCTTCCGGACCATCCCCGGGAACGGCGTGTGGAACGGGATGAACGCGAAGTCGTCGGGATGGGTCTCGACCTGCGTCTCGTAGTCCTCCAGCGCCTCGCGCATCCGCATGAGATAGACCTGCATCGAGCGCTTGCCGTCGACCGAGGGGAACTGCTGGTTGGGCTTGAGGAAGTCCGTCTCGTCGACACTACCGACACCCTGCTCGGGTTCGATCGTGACGAGATCGGGATCCTCGTCGATGAGCATCGCCACGGCACCGGCGCCCTGGGTCGCCTCGCCCGAATCGCCACGCTCGTAAAGCGCAGTGTCGGTCGCGATGACTATCGCGGCACGGCCGCGGTTCTTGTCGGCGGCGATCCAGTTGACGGCGTCGTCGATACTCTGGGTGCCGGCGATGCAGGCGAACTTGCGCTCGCCCTTGTTCGCGTGGCGGAAGTCGCCGTCGTAGACCTGTTCCAGACAGCCGGCCACGTACGTCGAAACCGGCTTGGAATGGTCGAACGCGCTCTCGGTCGCGACGTCGATCCGGCCGATGTCGTCCGGATCTAGCCCCTTGCGGTCCATCAACCGCTTCGAGGCGTTGGCCGCCATCGTCACGATGTCCTCGTAGGCGTCCGGGAACGAACTCGCGTACAGCCCCAGCCCCTTCGTGTACTTCGCCGGGTCTTCGTCTTTCACTTCTGCGAACGTCTCCGGGAGATCGAGCTTGAGCTTCCCTGATCGGATCTCGACGGCGTCGATGCCTACGTCTGTCATGTTCACCTGTTGAGACGGGTATCTGGGTTAAGTGTTTGTCGACTCCTGTTACGACAGTTGTCGAAATCCGTCGAGCTTTTGTCCGACGCACGTCCCACGTCGAACATGGCACAGCGAGTCATTCACGTCGGCTGTGGCGGCTGGGGCGCGATGTGGTGTCACGAGTTCCTCCCGGCGAACGTCGAAGACGGCACGATCGAAGTCGTCGCGGCTGTCGACCGGAACCCCGACGCGCTGGAGAACGCCCGTGAGGGGCTCGGACTGTCCGAAGAGCGCTGCTACACTGACGTCGAACGTGCGTTCGCCGCCCACGACGCCGAGTTCGCGACGCTGGTCGTGCCGCCCGAAGCGCGAAAACCGCTGGTCGAGACCGCCCTCGAACACGGTCTGGACCTGCTCACCGAGAAACCGATCGCGCCGACGCTCGCGGAGGCGACCGAGATCGCCGAAATGGTTGCCGACGCCGGTGCGAAGATGGCCGTAACGATGAGTCACCGGTTCGACCGCGACAAGGTGACCCTCCGAAGTCGACTCCAGAATGGCGAGTACGGGCCGCTGGACTACCTGGTGATGCGGTTCACCCAGCGGTATCGCCAGCGCGACGAGTGGGTCGCCGGGCGTCCCTACGAGATGGAGCACCCGCTGCTGGTCGAGGGTGGCGTGCATCATCTCGACCTGCTGGCGTCGCTCGCGGACGCGAAATGTGAACGACTCTACGCGCGTACGTGGAACCCAGAATGGAGCGATTTCAGCGGTGACTCGCAGGTGCTGGTGACGATGGACTTCGAGAACGGCGTCCACGCGACCTACGAGGGTGCGACGACGAACGCCGTCGCACTCAACGGCTGGGAAAACGAGTACATTCGCGCGGAGTGTCGCGATGCGACGCTGGAACTCGACGCCCGCGAACTGACAGTCTATCCGTACGATCCCGAGGCCGAGCCCAGGCACAACGCCGAAGGTCCGCCCGAGGGCAAGTCGATCCCGCTGGGAGACGGCGAGAAGTGGATGAACACGTGGCTCATCGAACGGTTCGTCCAGTGGCGGGCCGGTGGCGAACCGATGGCGACCCGCGTCGAACGAAACCTCCAGTCGATGGCACTCATCGAGGCCGCGATGCGATCGAGCGAACGTGACGAACCCGTGCAGGTCCAGGCACTGCTCGACCGAGAGTGAGTGCATCCATTAGGCGAATCCCCGGTATGACGGGCCCTATGACCCTCAAACACGTGTTCTCTCGATGTAGCAGAGAATCGTGATGTTTTTGTTCTTCGCGTATTATCATCTTTAGTCATGAGACGGAGACAGTACCTCAGCAGTGTCGCAAGCATCGGTGCCGTTTCAGCACTTGGCGTCCAGTCGGTCGGAGCAGACACAGGCCGGTTGTCGAGTCTGGCTGCCCAGACTGACGGCACCATGACAATCGGCGATCGGGAGGGCGACGACTACGGACCCGGCACATACACGTATCCGACGAATGATCAGCTTCCTGAGGGCTGTTTCGACGTCACCGGCATCGAGGTCGAAGACACCGGCGATCACTGGGAGTTCACCAACCACATGGGAACGGTACCGAACTCCTTCGGCGGCGACGAAGGGTTCAGCGTTCAGGTCTTCCAGCTGTACATCCAGGACCCCAACGCGCCGGACGACGCACCCTCGACCTCGGAGGGTCGCGAAGGCGTCACCTCGACCTTCCAGGAAGAGTATCACTACCGCGTGCACGTCATGACCGGCCAGCGCGTGGTCGAAGACGCCGAGGGCAACGTCCTCGCCGAGGGGATTCCCGCCTCCGGCGACACCGAGAACAACACCATCTCCTTCAGTATCCCCAAGGAGCCGTTCGACTCGGACTCCCTCGACGACCTGAAGATGACGATGCTGGTGTTCAGCCAGGACGGCTTCGGCGTGGGTGGCATCCGCCAGAGCGTCGGCGAGAACGCCGGCGAGTGGGCCATCGGCGGTGCCAACCCCGACGCCGTCGAGAACGCGCCCAAGGCGATGGATCTGGTCGGGCCGGAGACGATCGTCGACCAGGAGGACGCGCTCTCCTACAGCACGGACGCAGCGCCCTCGATCCCGCTGTACAGCGTCGCCGATCTGATCGCTGGCGACACGATCAGCGATCCGGAAGGCGACGATAACGGTCCGGGCACGTACACGTATCCGACGAATGACCAGCTTCCTGAGGGCTGTTTCGACGTCACCGGTGTCGAACTCCAGAGCACGGCGGATCACTGGGAGTTCACCAACCACATGGGGACGGTACCGAACTCCTTCGGCGGCGACGAAGGGTTCAGCGTCCAGGTCTTCCAGCTGTACATCCACGACACGAACGCGCCGGACGACGCGCCCGCGACCGCCGAAGGCCGCGAGGGCGTCACCTCGACCTTCCAAGAAGAGTATCACTACCGCGTACACGTCATGACCGGCCAGCGCGTGGTCGAAGACGCCGAGGGCAACGTCCTCGCCGAGGGGATTCCCGCCTCCGGCGACACCGAGAACAACACCATCTCCTTCAGTATCCCCAAGGAGCCGTTCGACTCGGACTCCCTCGACGACCTGAAGATGACGATGCTGGTGTTCAGCCAGGACGGCTTCGGCGTGGGTGGCATCCGCCAGAGCGTCGGCGAGAACGCCGGCGAGTGGGCCATCGGCGGTGCCAACCCCGACGCCGTCGAGAACGCGCCCAAGGCGATGGAACTCGTCGGGCCGGAAGACGTCGTCAAACAGGAAGAGTCGCTGGCCTACAGCGCTGACTCGGTGCCTACGGTACCGTTGTTCGATACGAAATCGCTGGTCACAGGAGAAGTCAGCATCTCCCTGTCGCCAGTCGCGGCCCCGATCGGGGAAGTCTGGGGGACCCTGGAGGGCACGCTCGACGGCACGAACTCCTCCGGTCCCGAGGGCGTCGAGCTGAGCTACCAGTGGGAGCAGACCTCCGGTCCCGAAGCCGAAATCGCCGATCCGAGCGCGGCCGAGGCGACGTTCACTGCGCCGGACGTCGACGAAGAGACCGAACTGGAGTTCACGCTGACGATTAGCGATCCGGACGGGAACGAGGCGTCCGACACGACGACGGCGATGGTCATCCCGCAGTCGGCAAACGACGCGCCGACCGCCGACGCCGGCGAGAACCAGACGGTCGATCCGGGCGAGATGGTTTCGCTGCAGGCGGTCAACTCCGAGGACCCCAACGGCGGGACGCTCTCCTATCAGTGGGAGCAGACCTCCGGCCCCGACATCGACCTCGTCGGTCCGGACAGCATCGGCGCGGCATTCAAGGCGCCGGAAGTCGAGGAAGACACCGACTTCGTCTTCGAACTGACCGTCAACGACGGCCAGGGCAAGACCGCGACCGACTCGGTCACGATCACCGTCCGCGGGCCCGAAGAGACCGAGACCCCAACCGAAACTGAAACCGAGACCGAAGAAGACACCGGTGACGGCTTCGGACCCGGCTTCGGTGCGGTGACCGGTCTGGTCGGTGCTGCCGGCGGGGCCGCTTACGCGGCCAAGCGCCGTCTCGGCGGCGACGAAGGCGAAGAGTAACGGACGCTCCGTTATTCCACCGGCCGTCCATCACTATCGATGGACACTTTTATTAGAATCGTCGGCTAACCCAGGGGCTACGACGCAGTTCCCGTTGGTTCCCGGTGCGGTCCCGGAGCCAGCCGCTGCGCGAAGCCCCCACAGGGAATGAAACGACGACAGTACCTTGGCGGCATGGCCACCCTCGGTACGTTTTCGGCCGTGCCTGCAGTTACGGAAGGTGCACAGTCACTGGCAACGACGCGATCGGTGGGTGATAGCCACCACCCCGGTCCACCACGCGTGATGCACGCCGGCGAGAAACTCGTCGATCCGCTCACGCCGGATTACAGAGGTGACGGGGCACCCGACGGGCGGAATACGCTCGCCCCACGGATTCCCGAACCCGAACGGGATCCCGACAACTACGGGTCCGAGGCGTTCACCTGGCGCGTCGTCGACACGCCAGACGACAGCGACGTCTCCGGGTTCTACTCGAATCCCGGGGAGTACGACTACGGAACGGGTGTCGAGGAGTTCGATCCCGACGTGCCCGGGACGTACACGCTGGCACTCGACGCGCCCGACGGAACGCACCAGCTGACAGTCCGGGTGTTTCCGGAGCCGCCGGACGGCGCAGCCGGCCCGCCTCGGGTCGATCCCGTCAGCGAATACGGCGACGGCGAGTTCGTGATCGAGGCCAACGCGACCCCTGCACCGGACAGCAGGACCGCCCCGACGGAACTGACCGTCGAATTTCTCACCGACGACCGCGACGGGCTATCGGCGGACGATCTGACCGTCGAAGGTGCGACCGCGACCGTACCGGCCGACGCGATCGAGGGGACGGCACGCGTCCACGTCGTCGCTGCTGACGACCAGCCTGGAATCATCGGGACGGCCGAACTCGACGCCGACGCTGGCGAGACGGCACGACCCGACACCCCGCCGGAGTGGATCCACGATTCGGTGATGTACACGATTTTCACGCGGTCGTTCGGCTCCGAAGCGGGCGAGGTCGACTTCCAGTACCTGCAGGACCGGGTCGACTACCTCGCCGATCTCGGCGTCGATATCGTCTGGCTCACGCCGATCGTCGAGGCGTCGACACACGTCAAAGACGATCCGGCGGGTGGGCCCCACGGCTACGATACGACCAACTACTTCGAGACCGCAGACCCGCTGGGATCAGTCGAAGAGTACGAGGCGTTCGTCGACGCCTGCCACGAGCAGGACATCAAGGTCTGTTTCGACCTGGTGATCAACCACACGGACATCCAGCACCCGTTCTTCGCCGACGCCGACGCGAACGGCACGGACTCGAAGTACTACGAGTGGTTCGAACGGCTCGAAGACGGCACCCCCAACCACTACTTCGGCTGGACGAACCTGATGAACATCAACTACCAGTCGGTCGCGATGCGCGAGCACATCCTCGCAGCCGTCGACTTCTGGACGGACATCGTCGACGGCTTCCGGTGTGACATCGCCTACGGCGTACCCCACGACTTCTGGAAGGAAATCCGGCAGTTGATCCGCGCCAAGGACAGCGACGTCTTCCTGCTGGACGAGGCGATCCCTTACGACGCGCGGTTCAGCGAAGGCGAGTTCGACATGCACTTCGACGAGGTGCTGGCCGAAAACGTCCGCGCGATCGGCCAGGGTGGCGTCAACGCCGAGCGAGTGCTGGAGGCGACCACCGAGCGAAAACAGCGCGGCGTCCCCGACTGGACGGTCTTCCTGCAGTACGTCGAGACCCACGACATGAGCCGGTATCTCGACGTCGCCGAGAAGACGGCCGAGCGGGCCGCCGCCGCGGCGACGTTCACGCTGCCCGGCGTGCCGATGCTCTATTACGGGCAAGAGCGCGCGATCGCCGAATACAGCGAACCCCGACTGGAAGAACGCGGTCACTTCCGGTCGTTCATGAACTGGGACGAGTACGACGCCGAGCACCTGGCGTTCTACAAGTCGCTCGTCGACGCCCGCAAGGAGGTGCCCGCACTCCAGCACGACGCTGCCCTCCGCGGAGCGTATTACGAGAGCGACTCCGAACAGGTCGTCGCCTACGGCCGCGACGCCGGCGATCAGAAAGCCGTGGTCGTCCTGCACTTCGGCGAGGGGACCGAAACGGTCGCCCTGCGCGGTCCCGTCTCGACGACCGACCTCGTCTCCGGAACCGACGTCGGGATCGAGTCCGACGACGGCCTGACTCACGTCGAGGTCGACTCCGTCGCTGTTCTGGAGACGCTCTCGCTGTCCGGCCTGGGGCCGCATCTGGCAGGAACCGACGACGAGGTCGGCGACGACCACGGCCCCGGCGGCTACACCTACCCGACTGGCGACGCTTACACCGAGGGCGCGTTCGATCTGACGGGACTCGACATTCACGAGACCGACACCGAGTATCAGCTCCGGTTCACGGTCGACGGTCCCGTGGAGAACCCCGACGGCTACGACGGCGGGTTCTCCGCACAGCACGTCCAGGTGTACGTCCGCGATCCGACGGATCCGGACGGCGGTGAGTTCGCCCGCGAGGGGCTTGACGCGCTGCTCGCGGACCCCTACCAGTGCCGGATCGTCGCCGACGGCGAGCACGGAGCCCGCGTCGAGACGCCGGAAGGAGAGACCGTCGCCGAAGGATCGGTCTTCGCGAGTCCGTCGACGAACTCGATCAGGATCGACATTCCGGATCACGCGATCCCGGGCGACCCCACCGAACTCGAACTCGCGCCGCTGTTGCTCGGCTACGATCCCGACGCGCCGGGCAATGTAATGGGTGTCGGCGAGTCCGCAGACGAGGGACAGTTCGGTGGCCGATCCGGCGAGAACGCCCCGCAGGTGATCGACATGATCGCCCCCGAGGGAATCACACAGGCCGAGGCACTCGATCCGGGCGAGGATCTGGCAGAAATCCCCTACGTCGTCCTGGGCGATCCCTTCGACGGCGAGGTCATCGAGCGGTTCGAGGACGAGGTCGGCGACGACCACGGCCCCGGATCCTACACGTACCCCGACGACGAGGACATGTCCGCAGGCGATCTCGACGTCGAGTCGGTGACCGTCTACGATGACGGCGATCGCTACCGGTTCGCGTACCGCTTCGCGGGCGATCTGACCAACCCCTGGAGTGGCGAGTACGGCTTCTCGGCCCAGCACCTGCAGTTGTACGTCCGCAACCCCGCCAGCGACGCGCCGACGGCGACGAACGGACGGCCAGGGACGAACGTCGCCTTCGCCGACCCCTATCACTACCGGATCAAAATCGAAGGGTACGAGGGCCACAGCGTGGTCGAGAACGCCGCCGGCGAGGTCGTCACCGACGACGTGACCGTCGGGGCCTACCGGTCGATGGACACGATCGCGTTCTCGGTCCCGAAATCGGCTCTCGGCGGCGAGATCGATAGCGCCGAGATCGCGCCGCTGGCCTTCGGATTCGACCCCGAAGGGCCGGGTCGCGTCCGTCAGGTCAGACCAGCGGCGACGGAGATGCAGTTCGGCGGTGGCACGACGGACGACGATCCGGCAGTCATCGACATGCTCGTTCCCGAAGGAGCGTCCCAGAGCGACGTCCTGGAGTCCGGCGACGCGCTGCCGTACCTCTCTCTTGCGGGCTTCTCCGGGACCCTCCTCCACAGCTGGGACGACGAGGTCGGCGACGACCACGGTCCGGGCAGTTATACCTATCCGACCGCCGAGGACATTCCAGCGGACGTCTATGACATCACGAAAGTCGAACTGTATGAGGTCGGAGACAGGTATCGGTTCGTCTACTACCTGAACGGCCCGATCACCAATCCCTGGAGCGGCAGCGATGGATTCTCCCTACACAACTTCCAGGTGTACATCCACGATCCGAACGCGACAGACCTCCCGTCCGGAACGGAAGCGCGCGAGGGCGTCAACGTGGCGTTCAGCCGACCGTATCACTATCGGGTCGTTGTCGACGGCTACAGTCTGCGAAGCGTCGTCGCGGGCGACGGCGAGACTATCACACAGGACGTCGAGGCGCAGGCCCACCCCGATCTCGGTGCGATCGCATTCGACATGCCGGGCGACGCATTCGAGCGCGATCTCGCCGATCACCACTTTATGCCGCTCATCCTCGGACACGACAACTACGGGACCGGGGCCGTCAGAGCGGTCTCGGAAGACGGCGGCAAGTGGGAGTTCGGCGGCGGCACCGGAACGAACGACCCCGGGGTCATCGACATGATCACACCCGAAGGCACCACCCAGTCGGAGGCCCTCGAGTACTCGCCAGACCAGCAGGCAAAGCTCCCGTACGTGCCGAAGATCGAAGGCGAGCCGGGTCAGCCGATGGCCGTCGCCAGCGCCGATCGGACGGTATTTGCGTCGACCGACGTCGAACTTGACGGATCCGGTTCGAGCGATCCGGAGGGCCAGGAGCTGACCTACGAATGGGTTCAGATCGCCGGCCCGGACGTCGATCTGTCTGACGCGGCCGCGGTCCAGCCGACCTTCACCGCGCCGGACGTCGACGAAGAGACCGAACTGGAGTTCGAACTCGCCGTCACCGATCCGGACAGCAACAGCGCGACGGCGACCGCGACCGTCACCGTCCGTCCACAGTCGGCAAACGACGCGCCGATCGCCGACGCCGGCGAGGATCGGACGGTCGATCCGGGCGAGATGGTCTCGCTGCAGGCGGTCAGTTCCGAAGACCCCAACGGCGGGACGCTCTCCTACCAGTGGGAGCAGACCACCGGTCCCGACGTCGAACTCACCGGCGCGGACAGCATCGGTGCAGCGTTCAAGGTCCCGGAGGTCGAGGAAGACACCGGCCTCGTCTTCGAACTGACCGTCGACGATGGCCAGGGCAAGACCGCCACCGACTCCGTCACGATTACCGTCCGCAGCACGGGCGACGGTGACGGAACGACCACGACCGAAACCGAAACGGAAGAGGGCGACGGCTTCGGACCCGGCTTCGGTGTGGTGACCGGCCTGGTCGGGGCTGCCGGCGGGACCGCTTACGTGGCCAGGCGACGACTCGGCGGCGACGAAGACGAGGAGTAGACAGCGCTTTTCCTGTTCGACACGGGAAAAGCTAAAGACTTAACCGCGTCACAGGCCCAGGTACGCACAATGGCTTTTGAGGATCTCCTGGAGGACCCGGTCATACAGAAGTACCTCCACGAACTCGTCGGACCGAAGGGGATGCCCGTCGCCGCCGCGCCGCCGGACGGCGAAGTGACGGACGAGGAACTGGCGGAGGAGTTGGGACTCGAACTCAACGACGTCCGTCGAGCGCTTTTCATCCTCTACGAGAACGACCTGGCGAGCTACCGCCGACTGCGCGACGAGGATTCGGGCTGGCTGACGTATCTGTGGACGTTCCACTACGATAACGTCCCGGAGCAACTCGAACACGAGATGCACCGGTTGCTCGAAGGGCTCGAAGAACGTCGGGAATACGAGTTCGAACACGAGTTCTACCTCTGTGAGAACTGCGGGATCCGCTTCGAGTTCGGCGAAGCGATGGACTTCGGCTTCGAGTGTCCCGAATGTGGCTCGCAGCTCGACGCGATGGAGAACACGATGTTGCTCGAAGCGATGGAAGAGCGGATCGAACAGCTGCGCGACGAACTCAACGTCGAACCCGACTCGGAAGTACAAGCCTGATGGTCATCCTTGCAACCAAGTGTTACGTCGCCGGCGACGCCCGCCAGCGAGCGCTCGACTCGCTGACCTCGCAGGTCGAGAACCTGCTGGGCGAGCTGGACGTGACCTACGACGTCGGTGTTCGCGACGACGACTTCCCGTCGGTGACAGTCGAGGGAGACGACGAAACGGTCGCTCAAAACCTCCTGCGCGAGGAGTTCGGCGAGATTACGCCACACCTCACGCCAGGAGAGGGACACGTCGGCACGCTCGAACGATGGGACGACGATGGGTTCTATCTCGACGCTGGCCGAGAGGTCCACGTGCCGGCTTCCGAGCTTGGTCTCGGACCGGGATCGCCCGAGCAGATCCGGACGCGGTTCGGCCTCGTCCAGCATCTCCCACTACGGTTCGTTCCCCAGGAAGACGGTCCGACGCGACTGGCAGACGAGGAACGCGATCGCCTCTACGAGTGGACGCGCGGCAACGGCCGGGTCAACGTCAACAGCGCCACGCGGGCCGAAGTCCGGGCGACGGTCAACCGCGCCGGCCACGCCCAGGACATCGTCACCGTCGAACGGCTTGGACTGCTTGAACAGAGTATCGTCTGCACGGAAGATACCGACCCGCCGGGGCTGCTCTCGAGTATCGGGTCGTATCTCTCCGCGGAGTTGCTCGCTGTCGTTCCATGATAGTGACCGTTATGCACCGGTGCGACCGCCTGCTGCGTGACAGCCGACGCGGAATTGGCTTACAACAGCTATCATGAATCGTCGGCTCCTCGCACTCTTCGGTCTCGGCGCCCTCGTCGTTCTGGCGGGTTGTCTCGGCGGCTCCGGCCCGTCTGACGACCAGTTACAGGAAGACGCCGAGTACGACTGGGACACCACTGCGAACGGGACGATCCGAATCGGCGGGGACAGCTACACTGCCGTCTATGAGATCCACAACACATCGACGCTGTCACTCCACCAGCGGGACATGTTCAACAACCGCGAACCGCTCCCGATCAGGGCGTTGCAGTTCCGCTATCCCGACGGGACGGTCGTCGACGCCGAAGCGTTCGAGGTGTCGAGAAACGCCGAGCGGATCCGGCTGGAACTCCCCAATCGCACCGGTAAACTCGCGTACACCGTCGAGCAGAGTGGCAAGACCGTGCAGACGGCGACGTTCGTCGACGGCAGCTACGAGGTCGTACTCCCGCCGAAGACAGACGTCGGCGTGCCGATCCTCTCGAACGTCTCTCCCGGCGGCTACGAGACCGAGACGATCGACGGGCGGGTCCACATCACCTGGGACGACATCGATAGCGACGAGCTGGCGGTCGAGTACTATCTCGAGCGCGATCTGTGGCTGTTCGGCGGTCTGTTCGCGCTGCTCGCACTCGTCGGACTCGGTGGCGGGCTCTACTACTGGTTCCAGATCCGCACGCTGCAGGACCGGCGCGAAGAAGTGGGACTCGACGTCGAGGACGAAGACGACGACCTGCGCGACGAAGGGCCACCGCCGGGGATGGGTCGGTAGGTTCCGGCCCGATCGAGATGGCCATCGGGCGACACGCCTTTGCTGTCGAGACCACAACGGTCGAGCATGCGCGTCGCGCTGGTGTCTGTCGGCGACGAGTTGCTTGTCGGCGACACCGTCAACACGAACGCTGCGTGGCTCGCCCGCCAGCTAACGGATCGGGGCGTCGACGTCGAACGCGTCACCGTCGTGCCGGATCGCGTCGATGACATCGCCCGGGTCGTCAACGAGTACCGCGCTGAATATGACACCGTGTTAGTCACCGGGGGGATCGGGCCCACGCACGACGACGTGACGATGGACGCGGTCGCAGCGGCCGTCGGCCAGTCGATGGAACCGAGCGAAGCGGCCCTGGAGTACATCGAAACCCAGCGCGGGTACGCTCGCGAGGACCTGACGGAAGGGACGGCCGAGATTCCTGCTGACGGGGAGTTCATCCCGAACCCGGTCGGGGTTGCGCCGGGCTGTCACGTCGAGAATATCTACGTGCTTCCCGGCGTCCCCGAAGAGATGCGCGGGATGTTCGGCGAGATCGCCGAGCAGTTCAGCGGAACGGTCAAACACACCAGGACAGTGACTGCCGACGAGCCGGAGAGCGCGCTGCTCGATCGGATCGAGGACCTCCGCGAGCGCTTCGACGTCGCTGTCGGCGTCTATCCCGGCGAGGATGTCAGGGTGAAGATCACCGGCTTCGACGCCGCGACCGTCGAAAGCGCCGCGTCGTGGCTCCGCGAGCGCGTCGAGGCGCCGGACGGTCAGTCAAGATAGAGTTCCTGCAGCCAGGCGTAGGTCAACACGAGCCCCCCGATGGCGACGATCGCCCCGGCGAGATTGATCACGTCCCCGTTGACGGCTGTTTCGGCGAGTGGCACGAGCATATCATCTACTCCGCAAGCGAGGTATAAAAATGTCGGCGACCTACTCCTGAAGGGATCGGGCTGGGCGCTGTCCCGCCGTGGGACACCGTGGCGTTTTCCCGGTGAGCCTCCGTGGTACGAGTATGCGCACTATCGGGTTCGTCGTCAATCCCATCGCCGGCATGGGCGGGCGCGTCGGGCTGAAAGGCACCGACGATAGACTGCAGCAGGCCCGGGAGCGTGGTGCCCGACCACGTGCCCCCGACCGCGTGCGAGAAGCGCTCGACGCGATGGCCGCGACCGGCGTCGACATCGCGCTCCTGACGTATGCCGGCGTCATGGGAGAATCCGTGGCGCGCGATGCGGGGTTCGATCCCGAGGTCGTCGGCGAGCCCGAAGCCGGTCCCGACGCCGACATCGGCGAGACGACTGCCGCCGACACGCGCGCGGCCGTCCGATCGCTTCTCGACCGTGACGTCGATCTGATCGTTTTCGTCGGCGGCGACGGGACGGCTGTCGACGTCGCCGAAGCACTCGACGGTGCGGACGTGCCAGTCTTCGGCGTGCCCGCGGGCGTCAAGGTCTACTCGTCGGTCTTCGGCGTGACGCCACGCGCCGCCGGGCGGGTCGCCGCGACCTTCGAGGCTGTCACGGACGGCGAAGTCAACGACATCGACGAGGACGCCTACCGGGACGGACGGGTCCGCTCGGAGTTACACGCCGTCGTGACCGTCCCACGGGCCCAACAGCGCCAGTCGAGCAAGCAACTCGCTGGCGGGACGGTCGAGGCCGTCGCCGAGGGGTTCGCCGAAGAGGTCCGGCCCGACGTTACGTACGTGCTCGGACCCGGCGGCACCGTCGGTGCGATCAAGACGGAACTCGGATTCGAGGGGGCGCCGCTGGGAGTCGACGTCTGGCGTGACGGCGAATTACTGGCCGAAGACGCACGCGAGAGCGAGATCCTCGACGCGCTCGGCGAGGACAACGTCATCGTCGTCTCGCCGATCGGCGGGCAGGGGTTCGTCTTCGGCCGCGGGAACCAGCAGCTCTCGCCGTCCGTGATCCGCCAGTGCGAGATCGAGATCGTCGCGTCACGGCGGAAAGCCGACCAGCTGGGCGTGCTCCGGGTCGATACCGGAGACGCCGACCTGGACGAGCAGTTGCGCGGGTGGCAACGGGTCCGCGTCGGGCGCTTCGAGCGCCGTCTCATGGAAATCGTCTAGTCAGGGAGCGACACGCTGCGACCGCCGGGGAGCCCGCACCGTGCGCGCAATACGAGATGTATAGACATGGGTTGACAAATGACCAAATATGGACGTATATGCACAAGGTTAAGATATACTGCCGATCATAAAGGGCATATGGAAACCCGGAAAGTACAGCGACTGGGGCCGTCGACGCTCGCGATGACGTTGCCGGCGGAATGGACCACGAACCAGGGCGTCGAGAAGGGCGACGAGGTCTCGTTGCGGATCGGCGACAAGGGAACGCTGACGGTGCTGCCCGAGTCCGTCCAGTCCGAGGAGTCGGAAGCAGTCATTCACGTCGCGGATCTGGACGCCGACAGTCTGGAACGGGCGATCGTCGCCCAGTACGTGCTCGGACGGCGGATCATCCACGTCGACGCTGGCGAGGGAGAGACACTGTCCAGCGAGCACATCAACGCCGTCTACAACGCCGAGACCCAGCTGATGGGGCTAGGCGTCATCGAGGAGACGCCCGATCGGATCGCGATCCGGTGTTCGGTCGACGCCGAGGACTTCACGCTCGACAACCTCATCGAGCGCCTGGAATCGACGGGATCGACGATGCGCAACGAGGGGATCAAGGCGCTCGCACACGGCAACCCCGACCTCGCACAGCGTGCGCTCAACCGGGAGCGGCAGGCCAACAAGATCTTCGTGCTCATGCTCCGGTTGATCTTCACTGCTTACCAGAACCCCAACCTCGCGCGGGCCGTTGGACTGGAGGACGGCTTCCCGCTGATCGGCTACCGCTCGATCGCGAAGAACCTCGAACTGACTGCCGACAACGCCGAGGACATCGCCGAGATCGCGCTGGGAGCCGAAGACCACTCGCTGACGGTCGATTCCTCGACGATGAAGCGGATCCGCGATTTCACCGATCAGGTGAACGAGATGACCGAGCAGGCCGCTCACGCCGCCGTCGAGCGCGATTACAACGCCGCGATCGAGGTCCGCAAGCAGTACGCGGAGGTCGAGGACTGCGTCCAGAACATCCTCGCGGACCTGCCCGAGATGAGCAACACGGACCTCCTCGAGATCAGAGAGGTGCTCGTCAGCCTCCAGCAGACGGCCGAATACGCCGTCCGGAACGCCGAGATCGCGACGAACCTCGCGCTCAACGAGGAGAGCGAGCACACGACGATCCGGACGCCGACCGGCGAATGAGTTAAGTAGCGACTGCCGGTATCGAAGGGCATGAGCGAAACTGCCGGGAGTTCGGACATGGGGATCGGCCTCGGTATGTTGTTCGGCACACTCGCACTGGCCGGTGCCGCAGTGATGTATCTCGCTGTCGACGATCAAGTGTTCGCGGCGACAGGGTTCGCCGTCGCTGTGATCGCGGGATCGATCGCGATCGGCGCGCTACACGTCTACGGCGAGTAGCAAACGATTTTTACCGTACAGCACGTATCGTCGTGCATGGGCGAGTTCAGCGAGGAAGAACAGCGGATCCTGGAGTACGTCCGCGAGCGTGCCGCAGGTGGCGAAGCCTATCTCCGGGCGAAACAGATCGCCGAAGGGATCGGGCTCTCGGCGAAGCAGGTCGGCGTACGCCTGCCGAAGCTCGCCGAGAAGGCCGATGAGGTCGACATCGAAAAGTGGGGGCGCGCCCGATCGACGACCTGGCGAGTCACACGAGGATAGGCGGCCTTTTTTGCTCCCGCGGTCCGTAGGCCGGGTATGACGATTCGGGTCGAGCGTGTCGTGTCCGTGCCGGCACCGCCGGAGCGCGTCTGGGCATTCATCGTCGATCCCGAGAAACGGGCTCGCCCGATCAGCGTGGTGACTGACTTCCAGCTCGACGACGATGACGGTCGCAAGGCGACCTGGAAGATCAAGCTCCCGATCCCGCTGATCAACCGGACGATCAATGTCGAGACCGAGGACGTGACACGCGACCCACCAGAATACGTTAAGTTTACTGGCCGCTCGAAGGTGATGCACGTCACCGGCGAACACGAACTCGAACGAACCGAAGAGGGGACGCAACTGACCAACCGCTTCACCGTCGAAGGACGCGTCCCGGGCGTCGAACGCTTCTTCAAGCGGAACCTCGAAGCGGAGTTCGACAACCTCGAAGACGCCCTGTTCGAGGATCTCGGTCTCAGGCTATGAAACTCACACTCGCACAGATCGAGATCGAGCCGGCGGCCACGGACGCGAACCTCGAGCGGGCCGTTGACGCAGTAGAGCGGGCAGCCGACGACGGTGCCGAACTGGTAGTCCTGCCCGAACTGTTCACGGTCAGTTACTTCTCCTTCGGAGACTATGCCCGCAGCGCCGAGTCGCTGGGGGGCCCGACGCTCGAACGCATCAGGGCCGTCGCAACGGCGGAGAACGTCGCCGTCCTCGCTGGAACCATCGTCGAAGAGCTGGAGGCAACCGCCGCGGAGACCGATGTGACGGTTCCGAGCGAGGAAGGACTGGCCAACACTGCCGTGCTGTTCGACGCCGACGGCCAGCGACGACTGGTGTATCGAAAGCATCACCTGTTCGGATACGACTCCGCCGAGCAGGAGTTGCTGACGCCCGGGGAGCGACTTCCAGTCGCCGAACTCGGTGAGCTGACGATCGGCGTGACGACCTGCTACGACCTCCGGTTTCCGGAGCTGTACCGTGACCTCGTGGCCGACGGCGCAGAACTGATAGTCGTCCCGAGTGCGTGGCCGTACCCCCGCGTCGAGCACTGGCAGCTACTGCCCCGGGCGCGGGCCGTCGAGAACCTCGCGTACGTCGCAGCCGCCAACGGCGTCGGTCGCTTCGAGGAAGCCGAGTTGCTCGGTCGTTCGACGGTCTTTGACCCCTGGGGGACCAGGCTCTCGAGTTCCGGCGACGAACCGACGCTCGTGACGGCGGAAGCCGTTCCCGAACGGATCGCCGAGGTGCGCTCGGAGTTCCCGGCTCTGGCCGACCGCCGATGAGGGCAGTGAGACACTGTCTTTTATAAGCCGGTGGTCCCTAGAGGCGAATGCCGGTACGACGCTTTTCTCGTCAACGCCGGCATAGACTCGACCCGCCTCGCTGCTCGGCCACGCCGCTACGGCCGTCCGGACGGCCACTCCCGGTCAACCCCACACCTCGTCCGCTCTCCCATCTTCGGCACGTTTGCTACATTCTCGTCAGGCGCAGTCTCACGAGCTATCGGTCCGTCCCGGAGCGAGCCCGTACGGCTCCCCGCGGAGGTGGCTCTCGACCAGCAAGACGTACGTCGCCTGACTCCACTGGAGGTTCGAGTTCCAGTCGACCGTGCCGTCACTCGCGACCCGCTCGGGGAGCAGGTTTGCCGTGGTCGTCCACTCACTGGCGTGCTCGCGGACATGTGTTGTTACCGCGTCCGGATCGAGACCGCTCTGCCAGCGGACCACGTCGGCGTAGGCTTCACACAGGGGCCAGCCGCCATCGTCCGGTCCGCCGGTTGGCGTGTATCGGTCACCAGGATAGCGACCGATGCAAGGCGTCTCTTCGGCCACCCACGCCGGATCCTCGGTCAGTTCGACCGTCGAGCGCATCGTGTCGGCGTCCGCAGCGACGACGTTCCACGGCCAGTAGGCCATGAACGCGGCCGCGTCGGGCCGGGCGTCGGGTGCAGGGTCGCCACCGTGTTCCGGTCTGTCGGCAGTCACGAAGTGGTCTCCGTAGGGCGTCCCCGTCCGGTAGCAGTACGTCTCGAAGTTGTCCGCCCACACGTCAGCCTGCTTGCGACACCGGACTGCGAACTCGTCCTCACCCCGGGCCTCGGCCAGCTCGGCCATACACCGCAGGCCCGCGATGGCGGCCGCCGATCCCTCCGTGGAGTGGCCCCATGTCTCTTCCCAGGGGTCCTGATGAGCGTCAGGAAACCCCCAGCCGTTGTCCCACCCCAGCAGGAACTCCGCAGCACGGCGAGACATATCGTAGTGTGCATCGAGGACGTCGTCGTCGCCGGTCGCCTGCCAGGTCAGCCAGTGGGCGTAGATCGGCCCGCCGACCTGGTCGAGTTGGAGGGCAGTCCAGTGGGACGAGCCGTCCGTATAGTAGTTCTGCCACCAGGTGCCGTGACGTTCGATTCCGCGGTCGTCTACCACGTCACCGGTGATCTGGACGTCATCCAGCCACGCGACGGCGTCCCGAGCTTCCCGATCAGCGCCAGCCGCCAGCAGCGCCTGGATCATGATCACCTGATCGCGCGGCCAGATAAACCTGTAGGTCATGTTCTTGGGCTTGAACGCGCCGGCGACCATCCCTCCGGAGTTGTCGCGAGCGGCCCGGAGAGCGGTCAACGACCGCTCGTAGCGATCGTCGACCGCTTCCTCGCCGGTGGGTGCAGTTGTGACGCTCGCGTGCCAGGATTCCCAGGCGTCGGCGAAGGCCGCTCGATCGGTCTCGTACCCGGCGTCGAGAGCCGCGACTGCGTGATCGATAGCCGACTCGGCGTCGTGGGCGAAGCCGATGGCGGTCGTCCACTCGACCCGCTCGACGTCCTCGACGAACAGGCCGAACCCGCCGTCCAGATCGCCCGCGCCTGCTGTGGAATTGGTGAGCCAGCCGTTGTTGTCCTCGTAGATCTCTGCCCAGGCGCTGCGCTCGCGGCCGGTCGACTCGCCAGCGTGACCGATCCGATAGCCGTCGAAGCGCCGCTTTCCGTCGTGTTCCTGAACGATCGCCAGAAAGCGGTCGTCGTCATCGGCCACGATCACGTCGTGGTCGGGGGTGCACCGCGCCTGCGCCTCGTGGACGGCGTTGGGATCCTCGTGACTGTGGCCGTTGATTCCGAAGTTGAGCAACGTGTACAGCGTCCGGTCGCCGGCTTCCTCGAAGGTGGCCTCGCTGTGGATCGTCATCGAGCAGCGATCGACGCTCTCGACGACCCGCTGGGAGAGGGTCACACCCATCCCATCGGCGAAGACGAACTCGTTGTCGAGATGGATCTCGGGGACGCGGCTGGACGCCCAGTCGACGTCGCTCGCGACGGCGTCATCTCGGTTGTCCAGTGTCTGCTCGCGCTCGGGATCCCACAGCAACGTATGGTAGTCGTAGAACAGTTCGACGTCAGAGCGGAACGCGGACGTCTCCTCGATGATCGCCCCCTCGGCGTCGACCCGGGGGTTCGCAGCGTAGCAATTGGCCGACACCAGCACGTCCTGGCCGTCACCCGCCGGTGTACTCGCGATCGCGTCCTTGTCGCTGGGTACCTGAAAGTCGATCGGAGGCTCCATGTGTCTCTGTAACACGCGAGGGCGAGTGAAATAGCTGTGGCCGGCGTGCGTCCCGCCTGCCCGAGCGCAAACCTGTGGCACACGAGACCTTGATCGCCTCCCCGGACATACCGAGGTCTCGATCGCCTCCCGGGGAGACGGTCATTCTTCGAGTGCGTTCTCGAAATGTGCGGCCGTGACCGATATTTCGTCGGCGTACTCGTTGGCCTCCTCGGGTGCGTGAGCGAACACGATGTCGTCGATGGCAGCTATCGTGGCCTTTCGGACCAGTGCCTCGATCTCCGCGCCGGAGTGCCCTTCTGTCCTTGTCACTAGCTCTTCGAGATCGACGTCCTCACCGAGAGGCTTGTCCCGCGTGTGGACTTCGAATATCTTCCGCCGGGCGTCCGCGTCGGGCAGGGGAACCTCGATGTGCTCCTCGAGTCGTCCGGGCCGCAACAGCGCGTCGTCGATCGCGGCCTTGCGGTTGGTCGCGGCGACGACAACGAGGTTCGGGTTCTCGGCGACGCCGTCCAGTTCCGTCAGCAACTGGGAGACGACGCGCTCGGTCACCTCGTTGGAGTCGCCGCGCCTGCCCGCGATGGCGTCGATCTCGTCGAGGAAGACGATCGTCGGCGCGGTCTGGCGGGCACGGTCGAACACCTCCCGGACGGACTCTTCGGACTCGCCGACGTACCGGTCCAGGAGTTCGGGGCCGTTGACGTGGATGAAGTTGACGCCGCTTTCGCCGGCCAGGGCCCGCGCGAGCAACGTCTTCCCGGTCCCCGGCGGCCCGTGCAGTAGGACGCCGCTAGGTGGTTCGGTATCGGTAGCCTCGAACAGCGGCCCGTACAGCAGTGGCCACTCGACGGCCCGTTCGAGCGTCGCCTTGGCATCGTCCAGTCCGCCGACGTCGTCGAAGTCGACGCTCGGCGATTCGGCGACGTACTCCCGCATAGCGGAGGGGTCGACCGACGCGAGTGCCGACTCGAAGTCCTCGCGGCCGACCGTCGGCTGTTCATCGTCGCGCCGGAGCGCGTGCATCGCGGCCTCGGTCGTCAGGCTCTCGATGTCCGCGCCGACGAAGCCATGGGTTCGTTCGGCCAGACGATCGAGATTCACGTCGTCGGCCAGCGGCATCCCGCGAGTGTGGACGTCGAGGATCTCTCGACGCCCCTCGACGCCCGGGACGCCGATCTCGATCTCGCGATCGAACCGGCCGCCACGCCGCAGTGCGGGATCGACCGCGTCCACGCGATTGGTCGCGCCGATGACCACCACGCGTCCGCGGTCCTCCAGCCCGTCCATCAGCGTCAGCAGCTGGGCGACCACGCGGTTCTCCATGTCGCTGTCGTCGTCTCGCGCACCAGCGATCGAATCCACTTCGTCGATGAACAGGATGGCGGGCGCGTTCTCGGTCGCCCGATCGAACGCCTCGCGCAATCGCTCCTCGCTCTCGCCTTTGTACTTCGAGACGATCTCGGGGCCGGAGATGACGTCGAAGTAGGCGTCGACCTCGTTGGCGACCGCACGGGCGATCAGCGTCTTGCCAGTGCCCGGCGGCCCGTACAGCAGGACGCCGCTGGGCGGCGATATCGAGAGCCGCTGGAAGATTTCAGGTCTCGACAGCGGGAGTTCGATCATCTCCCGCACCTTCTCCAGTTCGTCGTCCAGCCCGCCGATGTCCTCGTAGGTCGTCGATTCTGCCTCGGCGTCGTCGGTGGATTCGTCGGCCGTTGCTTCGTCGCCGCTCGTGCCGTCGTCTGACTCTCGCGGGGCGACCGTGACGTCGGTCGTGTCCTCAACCCGGACCGATCCACCAGGCTCGGTATCGAGCACCTCGAACCCGCCGACCCCCTCGACGTGGAACTGTTCACCCTGGCGCAGCGGCCGGTCGAGCAGCCCGTCTTTGACGAGCGGTGCGACTGACTCGCCGCCGAACTCGCCCAGATCCTCGGTCGGCCGGGCCGTGACCGAGCGGGCGTGAGACACCGTCGCCGGGCGAACGCGGACGGTGTCGCCGATCGTCGCGCCCGCGTTCGCCCGGGTGTCGGCGTCGATCCTGATGGCGTCGTCGTCACCGTTGCCGGGCCAGACCTTCGCGACCGTCTGCTGGTCTCCATCGATGACGATGGAGTCACCACTCAACACGCCCAGTTTGCTGCGCACCGATTCGGGAAGGCGCGCGATCCCGCGACCGGCGTCGCGTTTTCGCGCGCCCGCAACTGTCAACTCCACCCCGTCGCCGCCTGTCATGCCTGCGGGTTCGGGGGCGACGGCCTTGAGCGTTTCACTGGACCGGCTCGAACATTCTGCGGAATCGACGAGAGGATCGCGTGGAAGGATAACCCAACGAAGTATGCCCACAAGTAATGACAGTAAACGAACCGATCAAAACGAAATAGATAATCTTACTTCGGAGGCGAGTAAACCAGGTAGGTGTGCCGGAACGTCTCGTCGGGTCCGGTGGAGTACGGACGTGGGTCACGTCCCGGATTGGGGCAGTCCGCTCCCGTACTCCCGGATGCGACGCCGGTGCCGGACGACGTGCACCGGTCGGTCCCAGGACGGACCGCCGGACGACGGCAACGCGACAAACGGAGGCGAACACAGATGACACTCATCACGGACATCACGCTCCGACGGATACTGGACTCGCGAGGTAACGCCACGGTCGAAGCCGAAGTCACCACCGAAGCCGGTGGTTTCGGTCGCGGTGCCGCCCCGAGCGGTGCGAGCACGGGCGAACACGAAGCGCTCGAACTACCGGCCGAGGAAGCCATCGAGAAGGCCGAAGCCGAAGCCGTCCCCGCCCTCGTCGGCGAGGTCGACGCGACCGACCAGCGCGCGGTCGACGACACGCTGCGCGAGGTAGACGGAACCGACGACTTCTCAGGAATCGGTGCCAACAGCGCGGTCGCGATCAGCATGGCCGCCGCCAAGGCCGGTGCCGACGAACTCGGACTCCCGCTCTTCCAGCACCTGGGCGGAACCTTCCGCGGCGATCAGTTCCCGACACCGATCGGGAACGTCGTCGGCGGGGGGGAACACGCCGAAGAAGCGACGAACATCCAGGAGTTCCTCTCCGCGCCGGTCGGTGCACCGAGCGTCACCGAGGCGGTCTTCGCGAACGCCAAGGTCCACGCACGGATCAAGGAACTGCTGAACGAGGAGGACATCCCGACGAACAAGGGCGACGAGGGTGCCTGGGCGCCGCCGATCGGCGACGCCAAAGCCTTCGAGATCGTCGACCAGGCCACCAGCGAGATCAGTGACAAGCTGGGCTTCGAGATCGGCTTCGGGATGGACATGGCCGCCGCGGAGCTCTACGACGAGGACGAGGGTGGCTACGTCTACGACGACGGCGTCAAGTCGACTGACGAGCAGATCGAGTACGTCGCCGAGATGGTCCGCGAGTACGATCTGGAGTTCGTCGAGGACCCGATGGACGAGAACGACTTCGAAGGGTTCGCGAAGCTCACCGACGAAGTCGGCGACGAGACAGTCATCTGTGGCGACGACCTCTACGTCACCAACGTCGAACGCCTGCAGACAGGTATCGACAAGGGCTCCTCGAACAGCATCCTGATCAAGCCCAACCAGATCGGGACGCTCTCGGACGCCGTCGACGCGATCGAACTCGGTGCGGAGAACGGCATCGTGGCGGCAGTCTCACACCGCAGCGGTGAGACCGAAGACACGACGATCGCTCACCTCGCCGTGGGCACCGCCGCTGACTTCATCAAGACCGGCACTGTCGCCGGCGAACGCACCGCCAAGCTGAACGAACTCATCCGCATCGAAGAGCAGGTCTAAGCGACGGTACGCCGCTCGACGAGTCGTTTCCGAACTGCCGACATTTTTCGTGCCGAGCAACGAGCGGAGCGACTGCTACACCTGCGACAGCAGAGTGACTGTGGTCAGTCCGCGCGCGATGGGAACGACACCGACTCGCTGTCGCCGCCGGCGGACGTGGGCCTGACGGACCCCCACCAGGCGGCGATCGACTCACTGCCCAGTAGTGCGAACCCGGCGAAGATCGTCAGGAAGCCGGCGACCGTCATCGTCGAGACCGTCTCGCCCAGCAGGAGCCAGCCGCCCAGCGTCGCGACCACGGGGACGACGTAGAAGATCAGGTTCGCCCTGATCGCGCCCGTGGCGTCGATGAGACCGAAGTAGGCGATGTAGGCGACCGCGCCGGCGAAGATTCCGACGTACCCGAGCGCGATCAGCGCTT
This sequence comes from Halapricum hydrolyticum, assembly GCF_025517535.1. Classification (NCBI taxonomy): domain Archaea; kingdom Methanobacteriati; phylum Methanobacteriota; class Halobacteria; order Halobacteriales; family Haloarculaceae; genus Halapricum; species Halapricum hydrolyticum. Next base: position 66,417 of record NZ_JAOPKC010000001.1, on the reverse strand, counting down.
CGCTCGACCAGACGACCGTCGACGCGGACTCGCCGGCGGCCAGGCTCATCCCGTGGGTGAGCAGCGCGGCCAGCGGCAGCCCCCAGGCGGTCCGGGCCGTGCTGGAGAGCGTCGCGTCCGCCCGCCGGACGAGCACCGTCCCGAGCGCGCCGCTGGCGGCCCCGACGAGGATGAGGAGCTTGCCGACCCCGCCAGCGAGCAGCGTCGCCGGATCGGGATCGACCACGAGGACGACCCCGAGCAGTCCGAGCGCCATCCCGGCCGCACCGCGGGCCGAGAGGCGTTCGTCGGACAGCAGGACGGCGGCGAACACGGGCGTCAGGATCGGGTTGAGTCCGAAGACGATCGCCCCGACTGCGCTGGTCGCGTACTGCTGGCCGACGAACAGCAGCGCGTTGGCCAGTCCGATCACGAACGCGCCCGTCGCGACGATACCGAGCAGATCCCCGCGGGTTCGCGGGACGAGTTCCGACCGCGGAATCGTCGCGATGGCGAACGCGGCCAGCGCGAGCGCGGCGATGTCGAACCGAAAGGCGACGAACAGAAGCGGCGGAAAGTACGCCAGTCCGGCCTTCGCGGCGACAAAGGTTCCGCCGAACAGCAGACTTGCGGCGGCAAATAGCGCGAGCGTGCGGCGGCCGACCATTCAGCGCGACACCTCCGAAACTGAGACTGAGATCATATCTATCTAGACGTGCTGGAACCCCATAGATGGCTTCAGAAAGGCTTTCACGGGGCTGAATCGGCCGATTCTGTGCAGCCACCGCAGGGGTTGCAAGGACGAACGCGGCGTGCAACGATTGCACGGACTGAAGTGGGATACGGGCCGAGAGGAAAAGCTGAGCAGGTACAGCGAAGGGAGAACACGAACGGCGCGATCACTGTCGGAACGGACAGCGTTTTTGCTCCGTAGACAGACCAACGGATATGGACTCGGTGCTGGAAGAGATCGAATTCCTCGCACGCTCGGAGAACCGCGTGGAGGTGCTGACGGCGCTGGCAGAACAGCGCCGGACACGGCGCGACCTCGAAGCCGAGACGGACGCGTCGCAGGCGACGCTCGGGCGGATCCTCGGCGATTTCCAGGAGCGGTCGTGGGTCCGCAAGGACGGCAGCGAGTACGTCGCCACCGCGACCGGCAAACTCGTCGCCCGGGGACTGACCGACCTCCTCGAAATCCTCGAAACGGAGTGTGAACTCCGGGGCCTGGTGCGGTATCTCCCCACGCACGCGATGGACTTCGATCTGCGCCATCTCGCGGACGCGACGATCACGACGCCCACTCAGACGCGGCCGAACGCGCCCGTCCAGCGCCTGCTCGATCTCGTCGGCAGAGCCAGCGAAGTCAAGGCGTTCTCGCACGCGTTCAACGAGCAGAACCTGACAGTCGTCGAACGGCGAGCGAGCGACGGCGAACTGGCGTTCTCGGGCGTGCTCTCGCGGAACGCGATCGAGGCGCTGGCGGACGATCCCGACCTTCGCGATCGGCTGCTGTCGCTGCTCGACGCGCCGGACACCGAAATTCACGTCCGGGAAGAGGGGATCCCGCTCGCGGTCACCATCGCCGACGACACGGTTCACATGCTCTTGCGCGACGAAACCGGCGTCCTGCGCGCGTCGATCGACACCGACGACGAGGCCGTCCGCTCGTGGGCGAGCGACACGTTCGATCACTACTGGCGGACGGCCAGGCGACTCGAGGCCGACGACCTGCGCCCGTGATCCCGCCCCGCCCGTAGACCGGGCGGCAGTATTACAATCCTGCAGTCGGAGTAGTCGGTATGAGCCTTCGAGTCGACGTGCGGAAGCTGGATCTGTTCAACAAGATGGCCAGGGAGGGCTCGGAGACGGTCACCGAACACCTCAACCAGATGGCCGGACTCGACGCCGGGATCGAGGTCTCGAAGATCAACTTTCTCGACATCGAGGACGTCAGAACGCATCTCGGTTCCCAGAAACAGGTCGGCATCTTCGTCGAACTGGTCGATCCGCCCCACGGATACGTGCTCTTCCTGCTGGAGCCCCGCGACAGCAAGCAACTCGTCGGGCAACTCGTCGGCGACATGGGCGGCGGGGAGCCCGCTGACGGCCTGTTCACCGATATGGAGCGATCGGCCATGCAAGAGATCGGCAACATCATGACCTCCGGCTACATCGACGGGTGGGCGAACGTCCTCGACACGACGATCGACATCTCGACGCCGTCGTTCGTGTACGGGCCCGCCAGCGACATCGTCGACGAGATGGGCGGCTGGCCCGACGAGGACATAGTCTTCGTCGTCGACTCGGACATCGTCGCCGAAGACACGAACGTCGAACTCACCGCGTACACGTTTCCCCGCCTGCGGGAGCTGGTCGAACTCATCCAGGATATCGACCTCGACACCGACGTTCAGGCAGATACGACGGCATCGACCGACATCGTCGAGTGACAGAGACCGCCGCGTCGACGGACGTCGTCGAGTGGCCGATCGTCGGTGCGGGAGCCGTCACTCGACGAGACGCTCGATCTCGGTCACGAGGATGTCACTGGCTCCGACCGATTTCAGCGCGTTGATCGTCTCGAAGACCTCGCTGTCGTCCACGACGGCGTGGACGGCGACGTCTTCCTTTCCGGCGATGTCCATCACGGTCGGTCCGCCCATGCCGGGGAGCACTTCTTCGACCTCGTCGAGTGCGTCCGTGGGGACGTTCATCATGAGATAGCGTTTCCCCTCGGCGGACAGCACCGAACCCAGTGCCGTCTCGATCTGCTGGACTTTCTCGTCGGCACGAACGTCTTCGCGGGCGAACAGCCGCACCGACGATTCGAGAACATCGGCGACGACCGAAAGGCGGTTCATCCGCAGAGTCGTTCCAGTCGAGGTGATGTCGACGATGGCGTCGGCGATGTCGACGTGCGGCGTGAGTTCGGTCGCACCCGAGACCTCGGTGATATCGGCGTCGACTCCTTGCTCGTCGAGGAACTCTCGGGTGACGTTCGGGAACTCGGTCGCGATTCTCCCGCCGTCGAGGTTAGAAACGGCGTCGATATCGCCGTCTTCGGGCGCAGCGAGGACGAGCTTGCAGCGGCCGAACTCGAGGTCGAGCAGTTCGACGAGGTTCTCCCGCTGGGCTTCGACGACCTGATCGAAGCCGGTGATGCCCACGTCGGCGGCGCCGTCGGAGACGTACTCGGGGATGTCGGCGGCGCGGGCGAACAGAATCGTCACCTCGGGATCGACAGTCTCGGCGTGGAGTTTGCGGTCGGCCCCGTCGACGACGTGCAGTCCCGCGCGTTCGAGCAACTCAACGCTCGGCTCGTGCAGGCGGCCCTTGTTGGGCACGGCGATGCGCATACCGGAACGTAGAGACGGGAGGGCAATTGCTTTTCCCTCCGGCGGCGTCGGCGAGCGACGAACCCAACGGTCAAAGCCTCCCCCGACGAACGAACGGCTATGAGCGAACTCCTCGTTTCGGGCGGTCAGGTCTTGCTCCCGGACCACTCAGTCGAGCGTGCGGACGTACTGCTCGATCAGGACAGCGGCGAGATCGTCGACGTGGGTGATCTCTCCGGCGACGACGAACTCGACGCGTCGGGCGGACTCGTCATTCCCGGGCTCGTCAACGCCCACACCCACGTCGCGATGACGCTGCTTCGCGGCTACGCCGACGACAAACCGCTGGACGCGTGGCTGCAAGAGGACATCTGGCCGGTCGAGGCCGAACTCACCGCCGAGGACGTCCGCGTCGGCACGGAACTGGGACTGATCGAGATGCTCAAATCGGGGACGACCGCCCTGAACGACATGTACTTCTTCATGCCGGAGGTCGTCGAGACCGTCGAGTCGGCCGGCATGCGCGCGCGGCTGGGGTACGGAGCGATCACAGTCGGAAAGGACGACGACGCCGCTCGCGAGGAGATGCGCGACGGTCTCGCGTTCGCTCGCGAGTACGACGGTGCGGCCGACGGACGGATTCGAACCGCGTTCATGCCCCACTCGCTGACGACTGTCGGTGCAGAGTACTACCGGGAGTTCGTGCCACAAGCCCGTGAAGCGGACGTACCGGTCCACCTCCATGCCAACGAGACGACTGACGAGGTCGATCCGATCGTCGACGAACACGGCGAGCGGCCGCTGGAATACGCTGCCCGTCTGGGACTGCTCGAACCGGGTGACTACCTCGCACACGGCGTCCACCTCGACGGCAGCGAGATCGAGTTGCTTGCCGACCGGGGCACGGGCGTGGTCCACTGCCCAGCCTCGAACATGAAGCTCGCCTCCGGGATGGCACCCGTCCAGGACTTGCTCGATGCGGGCGTGCCGGTCGGGCTCGGCACCGACGGCGCGGCCTCGAACAACGATCTTGATATGTTCGACGAGATGCGCGACGCCGCGATGCTCGGCAAACTCGCGGCCGACGACGCCAGCGCGGTCGACGCCGAAAGCGTCGTCGAGATGGCGACCCGCGGCAGTGCCGAGATTCTCGGATTCGACTCCGGGCGAATAGAGCGAGGGGCGAACGCCGACCTGGCCGTGATCGATCTCGACGCCCCGCACCTGACCCCCGCTCACGATCTCGTGAGCCACCTCACATACGCTGCCCGCGGGAGTGACGTCCGACACACCGTCTGTGACGGGCAGGTGTTGATGCGCGATCGCGACGTCCAGGTGTTCGACGAACGGGCCGTCCGGGAACGGGCGAGCGAGCGCGCGAGTGCGCTTGTCGAACGTGCCGAGTAGGATACTAGGGGATATTACCAGATATACCTATTTTCCGAAAACGCTTATCACGGGCAACGTCGGACGATCTCGCGTGAGTTCGAAACATACGTCCAGTCGACCGCGTTTCGAGTATGTTAATTGTGGGAAATCGGTCGTTCCAGCGTCCTACTGGGCAGCGTGCCCTGAGTGTGACGGTGAGTTGCGGGACTCACACCACAGTCGGAAGTGATCAGTCATCGACGGACGGTTCTTCCTCGATAGGCAGTTCGTCGCCGTCTGGTTCGGAGAGTTGTTCGTCGTCGGTCATACCCGGCGATGATTCGTCTTCTTCCAAGACGTTCTCCGCCCAGTCGCCGTAGACGTACCAGACGGCCACGGCCGCCGCGGCGGCGACGTGCGAGAAGGCGATGCCGCCCCAGACGCCCATCGCGCCGATGCCGGCGACGGTGATCAGCAGATACGTCGGCGGGATGCGAACGCCCCACTGAGAGATGATCGAGAAGACCATCGCCGTCCGCGTGGAACCGGCACCGCGGAACCCGGCGTTGATGACCTGGAACGCGCCCATGAAGACGTAGGTCGGGCCGATGATCTTGAAGTAGTCCGTCCCCAGACGAATGACCCCGGGGTCGCCGGGAATGAAAGCCGTCACGAGCGGACGCGCGAGCAGGAACACGAGCACGCTCACGACCCCGAAGACTACGCCGACGATCCCCGTCGAAAGCAGGACCGCACGTTTCGCCCGGTCGTTCTTCCCGGCACCGAGGTTCTGCCCGACAGCCGTCTCGGTCCCGCGGGCAAGCCCGATCGCCGGCAGAAAGACGAACGTGTTGATTCGGTTGCCAATCCCGTAGGCGGCGACGGCAGGGCCGCTGACCATCGCCGCAAGCGCCGTCATGACGGTGTAGGCCAGGGAGTTGGCGCTCTGTTCCGCGGCCGTCGGCACGCCGATGTCGATGATTTTCTTGACCGTGTCGAGCTGGAGGCGCAGATCCGACAGCGAGACCGTCAGTCCGACCCGGTCGGTGAAGATCAGCCAGAACCCGATCGCCGCAGCGATTCCCCTGGAGACGACCGTCGCGACTGCCGCACCCGTCACGCCCAGTCCGGCAAAGCCCGTCGCCGCGTAGAGGTCCGTCTGCAGCGCGAGGAAGTCGACGCCGACGGGGAGCCACTGTGCCCACTCGAACAGGAGATTGTTTCGGAACCCCAGGATGAGGAACGGATCGAGTAGGACGTTCAGCGTCACGCTCGCGCCCATCAGGTACATCGGCGTCACCGTGTCGCCGTACCCCCGCAACAGCGCCTGAAAGATCTGGAAACCGAACATGAAGACGACGCCGACGAAGATGATCCGCGTGTAGACGACCGCCAGCCGGATCGCCTCGGGGTCGGCCGAACCACCGATCAGCGGCAACAGCACCGGCGAGAGGACGAACCCGAGCGACGCCAGCCCGATCGAGACCAGCGAGACGAACGCGATGGTCTGGCCGGCGACGTGACTCACTCGCTCGGTGTTGCCCGCACCGGTGTTCTGTGAGACCAGTACTGTGCCGGCGACGGTCAACCCGCCACCGAGACTGACCATCAGAAAGACGAACGGCAGCGACAGCGACAGCGCAGTCACCGCGTTCTGACCCAGCCGTCCAACCCAGAACGTATCCGCCAGATTGTACGTCACCTGCAGCAACTGGGAGGCGACGATCGGCAGCGACAGCGCGATCAGCGGCCGCAACAGCGGTCCCTCAGTCAGATTGACCGAGTGCCCGGATTCGTCAGCTTCCACGTCTGTCACCTCCTGACCGTCGACACCATCGACTCGCGACCAACATACTGACTAGTTAGTCAGGACCTATCGACGAACAAAAACGTGACGACATCTACGGCGGCTGTTGGAGTGGCCGAAATAAACATCGAGAGAGAATTTTGAACGATAAAAACAGTTTTGAGAGGGCCGTATCAGAAAGGAGGTTCGGTTGAACGGAGTAAACGGGATTCCGGGTTTATGTAGATACAGAGGGGAGTGGCGTACGAGATGCACGCGAAACAGCTTCTGACAGTCGCCGTGGCCGCTGTCGTGGCCCTGTCTGTTATCGGGCCAGCAGCAGCCGCAGACGGACTGGACGTGTCAGTCACCCAGGACGGTGACGACGTCACCGTCACAGTGACAGCGAACAACACCAGCGTCGCCGGGGCCAACGTCACCGTCGACGACGGTAATGTAACCTACGACGAGGCCGGGAACTACACCACCGACGACGAGGGACTCGTCGAGCTTTCGGCTCCCGAGGAGAACGTGACGGTGACGGTCACCGCCTACGCAGACAACGACTCGGCGTCAGCGACGGCCGATCTAATCGCCGAGTCGATCGCAGAAAACGAGACTGAGGAGGAGAACGAGACCGACCTCGACGAAAACGAGACTGAAGAAGATTTCGAAGAGAACGAGACCGACCGGCCGTTCGACATCGACCTCAATCTCACCGTCGACAACGGAACGGCAGATTACAGTAACGTCACTGTCGACGACAGCGAGCCGTTCGGGCTGTACGTCAGTTCATTCGTGCACACGATCATGGGCGAGAACGTCTCCGGTCCGATGGGACAGACCGTCTCAGCGTTCGTGACGACGTTCAACCCCGGCCAGGGTCCGCCCGAGCATGCCGGTCCATCCGGAAACACGACTCAGGGCCCGCCCGAGCATGCCGGTCCATCCGGAAACACGACTCAGGGGCCACCCGAGCATGCCGGACCATCCGGGAACACGACTCAGGGTCCGCCTGAGGACGTTGGTCCATCCGACGACGAAGACGACGAAGCTGAGGACGACGGCCGTCGACGCGGTCCGCCTGAACACGCCAAGGGCGGCCGATAAGCGTCTGTTCTCCACCCGCGGTTGCGACGTCTTCGCCGCTACTGGACCGGATCACTGAAACGTACTAGAAGCGAGATATCCAGCGATTCGAGGGGACCCTTCCGAGAGCAGACGATACCCGTCGTTCAGCACGCTCGCGTTTCGAGCAACCCCGAAGTCAGATTTTAAATACCATCACGGAAGGAGGCACGGTATGGACCGTGTCGAAACAGGTCGGATCGGGGAATCGATACAGCAGCCACCATGAGCCAGCGCGGTATCTCGACAGTCGTGGATGCGACGCTCGCGTTGTTGCTCATCTCCGCGAGTATCCTCGTCGTCGCGACCTCGCTCGCGGCCGACCAGCCCGGGATGGATCTGGAAGCGTCCGATCACGTTTCCGAAACGGTATCCATCTCGACTGCGAACGTGAGCTACTCGCTGAGACCCGTCGTCGACGACATCGACGACGTTGACTTCGAAGACGATGCGTACAGTAACAGCGTCTTCCAGCGCCAGCGGTACGGATCGGTCGCCGACCTGGTCGCGAGCAGTACGATGCTCAACGTCACGATCGAGGGGCGGCAGTTGACCAGAGAGGGGGAGATCTACGCCGACGCTGTCGAAGGATCTCTCATGGAAGCACTGACGGGGCTGGGATACGACGCGTACGTCACTGGCCGGTGGCAGCCGTACGACGGTGCGTCTATCGCGGCCACGGGGACGTACGGGTCCCCGCCCCCGGGAGACGCAGACGTACAACTCGCGACGCTGCGCGTTCCGAGCGGGGTGCAGCCAGTCAGCGAAGACGTCGAAGACGCATACGAGGATGGATACGGTACGGGGCGCAGCGATCAGAAGTACGAACGAGCCGCGGGTGTCCTCGCCGAAACGATCGTCGAACGCTATCTCCCGGCCGGCGAGACGCAGGTCGCACTCGAAGGACAGTGGTTCAGGAGAGATCTGGCCGTCTACAGATACCTCCGAATCGAATCCATACTGGCGGAGACTGAGGCGGACTCCGACTGGGGGGACGAGTATTACCACTTTGATCCCGCGACGGACGAGAACGTGCTGGGTCGAAGCGGAGCCAACGCGACGAAAGCGAACGCGTATCTCGCTCGCGGGACTGACGGGCTGGGTCCGTCGGCTGCGGGCGAGGCTGACGGACTGAGAGGTGTCATCGAGGACGATCTCAAAGAAACGATTTCCCATGAAGAAATGAAATCCTTCGACGAATCTTCGTCGATCGAAGAGATAGTCATCACAGTTCGGGTGTGGCGCGCATGACGAACGAGCGACCGTCGACAGTCACGATCGCAGAGAGCGATCGCGGCCGGATTCCGTTCGCACTGATCGGCGTCGTCCTGCTTGCAACGAGTTCCATCGCCGTCGTGTCCCTCCAGACCAGAACGGATCCCAGAGCCGACACTGACGTCGCGACGGCGTTCGATCGGATAGAGACGACGACGCACGTGACCCTCCGAGAGGCGGCCACGACGGGGCTCAGGGACGCAGCAGCCGCTCCAGTGACCGAGACGGCTGATACAGCCCTGGGAAATGCTATTAAGGGAGGCAGTGCCGACGATACGTTCAGGAATTACGTCAGGCTCCGGATCTACCTGGCTGCCAGAGAGAAACTCGCACGAACTGATCAAGCGGTCGGCAACGGCGTGACCGCGAGCGCGTCGCTCCCGCCGGTCGAAGGCGGCGCAGACAGTATTGAGGCAGCGCTCGACCGCGTCGAAATGAGCGCGGGCTATTACGACAGCGATCTCGAAACCGGCGTCGTCGCCGTGACGATCGAAAACGTCACTCTCACAGTCGAAAGCGACGCCGGACGCGAGACAGCACAGCGGACGTTCGAGTTGACCGTCCCCACGACAGTCTTCGAGATGCACGAGAAAACCCAGGAGTACGAGCGGCGACTCAACGTCGGCTTCTTCGAGCCAGGTTTCGACGGCGACCGGCTGTACTACGGCTTCGGCAGGAAGTTCGCGGTCCGACAGTATCCCGTCTCCTGGGCGAAGACGTATTTCGATCGGTTCGGGCCGAAGAAATGGGACCGCGCTTTCGAACCGATCCACGACGACCGATCGACCGAGATCCTCGCCAACCTCGCCGCGTTCGACGTGCAGCAAGCGACGTTCGGAACGGCGGATCCCGCCGTCGATCGAATCAGGCGCGAGCGAATGACGTGTTTCGCGCTATCGACCGGCTACAAGGTGTACGATGCCGTATCGAAAAACGGCACAACCACGAGTGACGTATCCGATGTTGGGGACGTCAGCGAGGCCGCACTCGAAAACGCAACCGATGCGTCGTCCGATGACGGAAGAATACAAGTAAACGAAGACACGCTCTGTCGGGCGACACGGTACATGATGGGTAACTCCGAGGGCGGACTCGGTGATCCACCGAGTATCCGGAAGATGACCGAGGGGTTCATCAAAGACAAGGCCGGGAACGTCGGAGGAGCGGTCGAGATCGAGGTCAATCCCTTCGCCGATGCGTCCTACTACGGGATACGCTACGGCGATCGAGCGGAGTCGCTGACTGATCTCAATAATCGCGATGATATCAGCGTGGACTGGCCGCCTGGCGAGACCGATCCTGAAGGCGACGACGCGTGGAGCGACGTCAAAGACAACGTCGATGGATCCGGCGAAGACAGTGAAGACCTGCTGAGCGGGATGGAACTTGACCCTGACACGAGATTTGACGAGGTGATCGGCCACGTCTACGATGTCGAGGTCGACGTCTCCGAAGACGTAAGCAGAGACGGGCCACGACCCTGGGCACCGGAACCGCCCGGGGACAACTGGACGGAGGTCGAAAGCGAGCGGCGCTACGAGGTCGTCGATGCGGACGATGTGGAAGTCACGACCGAGCGGGGTCCCGATACGAACATCGAGGGAGACAGGTGGTCAGACCTGCGCAACGTGGCCGCTACGATAGAAAACGAGCTTAAGCACGTCCGAAAGTGGCGGCGTATGGAGGGAAACGGGCAGAACGTTCGTGTCAACACCACCACAACGACGGCCACGCGTAACGTAACCTTCGAGTCCGACGTCGACATCGACGCCAAGCACAGCCAGCGCACGCAGGTCGACGATCTCGGGACCGAGCACGTATACGAGAGCGGCGGAGAGGCCGGCCCGGAGGACGTGCCGAACTTCGAGCGCGTCCCGCAAAGGTCCCTGAGTAAGGTGTTCGGCGTCGAGCTGTCCACGGAGGACGAACTCGAAGCGAAACTGGACGACAAGATCGATACGGGGTCGATCGTTTCCGAAGACAGGATGGGAGAAGCAGTCACCAGTAGGACAGACACCTTCGAACCCGACGTGCTCGAAGAAGCGGAACGCGAAACGCTGGAAACGTGGATCGAAGATGAGGTCGACGACGTTCGAGCGACGGTGAAAGACGAAATCCCACCGGTCGAGGTCGGCCCGACCACGTTCGTCGACGGCGAACCGATTCTCGATGGGCTTCGAGAGAATATCAGTGATATGAAATCGAGGCTGGTCTACGGGGACGGTCCGGGCGGGCCATACGAGAATCCCAAGGCGAAGGTCCGCGCGGAGGCCACCAAGGTCTATCTCGACAACGTCTTCGAGTGGACGTCGAGATTCGACGACAAGGCAACAGATACGAAAAATACGGCGCAAGACGAGGTGATGGCGCCCCTGGACGTGGCCGACGGTGAGATCGCAGAGGTGGTCTCGTTCGCCCAGCGGGTGATTGCGGGTGACGTGGACATGGCGGGAGATGCAGATTTCGAAGGATCGCCGCTATACGACGACGTGAAGTTCACGATCGACGCATCGCCAGCGTATCTCGAATCGGCGACAGTGAATCGAACCGAGCTACCGGCGGTGCGCGCCTCCGGTGACGGGTTCACCGATCTCGATGACGGGGTCGAACACGGCCCAATGGTGACCAAATACGATAACGTCTTCCTGCCGCGGTCGGGCGCCCCGTTGGTCCCGTGGCCGGGGTTCTGGTATGCGACGCTGAGTACCTGGGGCCTGCAGATCGACGGCGAGTACGCCCGGTTCGAACTCAGAGCAGACGTTAGTGATCCGTCGACATCGGAACCGGTCCGGTACATTCGCGACGACCGGGAGGTCGCCGTCGAACTGGCCGACGGTGCGATGACTGCCGGATCGGTCACCCCGATCGACTTCAGGAGCGACACGGTAGTCGCCGTCATCGTGCCCAGCTACACGAAAGCCGCCACGGGAAAGCCGGGGATCGGTGATCCATGGGGGAAGCGATACGGCTGTGCCGGCCCGTATCCGGAAACTGGACCGGAACCGGACGAGGACAGCTGTAACTGGATCACGGATTGACGCGTCAGGCGATCTGAACGACAGCCGACGACGACCAGCGCCCGGCGGGCAGCAGCAATTCCCGGGCTGCCCGGAGCGACACCCTTATTCTGCCGACTCCACGAGTTACAGACAGTCTTGGGGCCATGAGCACCGACAGCCAGGAGTCAGAGGACGCCTTCGAGCAGGCCTGCGCGGAGTTGATCGACCGGATCCTCGAGGACGACCTCCAGCGGGACGGCGTCGAGCAAGCGAAACGCGAGGTTTGCTCGAAGCACGGCTCTCACAAGGTCCCGAAAAACTCCGAACTCCTCGATCGCGCACCGGACGGGCAACGCAAGGAACTAGAGTCAGTCCTGCGGCGCAAGCCCGTCCGAACCGCCTCGGGAGTCGCGCCGGTTGCGATCATGACCTCACCCGAGCGCTGTCCGCACGGCAAGTGTCTCTACTGTCCGGGCGGGCCGGATTCGGAGTTCTCCAGCGCCCAGAGTTACACCGGCAACGAACCCGCCGCCGCACGGGGCAAGCAAAACGACTACGACCCCTACGGCCAGGTGACGTTGCGACTCAATCAGTTGCGCGAGATCGGACATACCGTCGACAAGGTCGAATTGATCCTGATGGGCGGGACGATGACCGCACGCAGCCACGACTACCAGGAGTGGTTCGTCAAGCGCGCCTTAGAGGCGATGAACGACTTCGACCCCGAGGCGGAGCCGGAACCCGCCGAGGGGGTCAGTTTCGCCCAGGATCCCGATGAGTACGAGTTCACGTATCTCGAAGACGTGATCGAGGAAAACGAGACCGGAAACATCCGCAATATCGGGACGACCTTCGAGACCAAGCCCGACTGGTGTGGGCCCGAGCAGATCGATCGGATGCTGCGACTGGGCGGAACCAAAGTCGAGGTCGGCGTCCAGACGACCTACGAGCGGATCAACCGCGAGATGCACCGCGGCCACGGAATCCAGGCCAGCATCGACGCGACCCGACGGCTCCGGGACGCTGGCTTCAAGGTCGGCTATCACATGATGCCTGGCCAGCCCGGGATGAGCAAGGAGATGGCCATCGAAGACTTCAGGCGCATCTTCGAACACAGCGATTGGCGGCCGGATTATCTCAAGATCTACCCCACACTGATCGTCGAGGGGACCGCGACCTACGACATGTGGCACCGCGACGACTACGAGCCTCTCTCCAGCGAGGAGGCCGCGGAACTGGTCGCGGAGATCAAGGACCTCATTCCGAAGTACACGCGCCTGCAGCGCGTCCAGCGAGACATTCCCGCAGACTTCATCGAGGCGGGCGTCCAGAAGTCCAATCTCCGCCAGCTCGCGCGCCAGCGGATGGACGAGAAGGGGACGTCCTGTGATTGCATCCGGTGTCGTGAGGTCGGGATGAACGACGAAGATCCCGAAGACGTGACCCTCGACACCCTCACGTATGAGGCCGGGGGCGGGACGGAACATTTCATCAGCTACGAGGACCGCGACCGCGATCTCCTGGTGGGCTTCTGTCGGCTCCGGTTCCCGAACGAGCCGACACGCGAGGAGTTGCAGGACGCCGCACTCGTTCGAGAGCTGCACGTCTACGGAAACACCGTCGGCGTCGGCGACCGGGGCGCGACGGGCGACGTGCCCGACTGGCAACACCAGGGCTACGGCCGGAAGCTGCTAGGTGAGGCCGAACGACGCGCTCGCGAGGCCGGCTTCGAGAAGCTGAGCGTCATCAGCGGGATCGGTGCGCGCGAATACTATCGAGAAAAGCTCGGGTACGTCCAGGACGGCCCATACGTGAGCAAACAGCTATGACATCCTCCGCGCCGTGAACAGAGAGGGACTACGTCCCTCAAGCAGTCGGGCGAAGCCCGACGACGGCGCGGTTTCCTCCGTGGGAGTCCCAGCCGGCCTACGACTCCCCGGAGGCAACATTCTCGCTGTGGTGAACGGTACTCGGGTCTGTGCGCTGTTCTTTGGGACGATGAGAGCGTGGTGACTCCGACCAGTCGTGGTCGTCCCACTCGAACCGCACGGGCCGTGCCATCGGCCTGACTGCCTTCTCAGTGTGCCGTCTCAGGAACGTTTCTGACGCTGTGAGGTCGGCGTGGCCCTCAAACCCACAGGGACAGGTGAGCGTGTCCTGATGCCGCGTCGTTCGGTCTGTCGAACCGCACTGTGGGCACTCTTGACTCGTCCATGCTTCCGACCGGACCTTTACCGAGATACCGTATTCCTCGGCGGTACAGACCAGCCGCTCAGTGAACTGCTTGAACGCCCAGAAGTTATGAGTCTTCGCGTTGGTTTCGACCGACCAGTGCGTCTCCAGCACGTCGGTCAAGCCACCGATATACACCGTATCGACACCCTCGGCGTACAGTCGTTCGAGCAGGTCACGGTACAGTGCTTCTTGTGCGTGGTCACGACGACGGGTTCGCTTGCGGTACAGTCGCCGGATACGTTTGCTACTGTACCTGCCGTCTTCGAGTTTCGACTGTAACCGGGCGATTTCTCGCGTTGTGTTCCGGAATCGCTGGAACAACTCGCGGCCTTCGTACAGGTATTGCTCGCCAGTCGTGGTGGTACAGGCGACGAGATTGTTCGCACCAATGTCCAGAGCGGCCGTCTCGTCGGCCAGTGGAGTGTCCCGTGCATATGTAACAGTCACGGGTTGCGAAGCTCGGAAGGTGCTATCAGTCTCGTCGTACCACAGTTCCAACCGACTCTGGTCCTCGTAGTCGGGCCAGTTCGGGTTGCCAACAATTTCCAGTCGGAGACGGCTCTTTGGGCTGTCGTGCCTACCCCGGAGTTCTTTTCCGACGACAATCTCAATCCGGGAGCGGTCGCCCCATTCGACGCTGTATGCGTCCTTTCGTATGACGCCTTTGAGAACACGTCCGTCGTCTTCGTTGTCGAGGCGAATCTACGATTCGCCGACCATTGGAAATCTCCGATTTCCAAGACCACGGAACCCCGGTGGTTCTGGATGTTCCGTGACCGACGTGTTCGACTCGTCGTGATACTGGTCTTTGAGCGTGAAGAACGACTCCCACGCTTCTGTGTTCTTCCCGATCACTTCGTTCCAGAGAGCAGCGGAAGCGTCCAACAGGTCCCGTAGCACCTGCTCATCGTTGTCTGTGAGCGCGCGCACGGCGAACGTGTTGGTGCGCTTCACGACAATGGTGCGCTTCACGACAACAGACGTTTATACTTTTAGTCTTAAAGTCTTTTCGTATGCGCCCGAACATCGACATCTCGCACACGCTCGGTGGCCGAGTGAAAGACTACGCAGAAGCAAATGACTTGGACCTCTCAGAAGCCTATGCAGAGGTGTTAGAAGCCGGGCTTGATACGTTGGAGACTCAAGACCAGCAGTAACACGGCGGTTTCTTGACGGAGATTACGCGCTTCACGCCCGCCCTGTTCGGTCCTCGGTTCCGACTGCGTGTCGGAACACTCGTCCCTCACGGGAAGGGCGGGACTCTCGCGCTGTTACAGGTAGCGGTCTTTTCCCCCACGTCCGGGAATTTCGCCACAGTCGGCAGGTATATGAGACACGATCACATGTGTCGAAACGGATCGCCATGCAACTGTGCCAGCGCTGTCAGACGGTTATCGACGAGTACACTCTGGACAAACAACTCGAACCGTTGCGTGACCTCACGGTCGACGACTTCAACGTCTGTGCGGACTGCGTGACGATCGGCGCGGACGCGTGCGTGGAGTGTGGCGGCGCAGTGTACGTTCCACGGGGCGGATCTGCCGTCCCCGACTACTGTCCGGCCTGTCGGGCCGAGCTGATCGAACGGACCGGGACCGATCCCGGATGGACGCGAGAATCGTCCTCGGCCTGATCCTGTCCGGGAGTCCCTCGTAACGGACTCCGGTACTCCGTCGTACTGGATGTCACCATCGACGGATAGCAGCAGCATAGGAGGGCGTCATAGAAGTGTTCACAAGGTGTTTTCATGCACTTCCGGCTCGCGAAACCAGCTGATATCGTAGTCTTCCACAGAAGGGGTGCATTTATCATTCTGTGCTATAGAATGCGTCTCATGCCAGTTAATTCGGATGATCCTCCACAGATCCAGACACTTAAGTGCGAAGATGTGGCGTGGCCATCCGAAGATCAACGGATTCTCGTGCCATTCCACGAGGCTGTGAACGTCACCGAAACCGGTCTTCTCGGGGCTAGTATCGCCAGCGGGACAGACGGCACACTCTATCTTCTCCACGCTGTCGAGCCGGGTGACACGAAGAACACGGACGTTGTCCGTCATGACGCGGGCACCAAGTTCATGATCAAGCAGGAGTTCGACGTGCCTGTCGTTCAACAGCGAAAAGAACTCTCTGACGATCTCTTGCACTCGTTCATCGAGAGTCACGATATCACGAGTGTCCTCATCGACAAAGAGGAAGAGAGTTTTTTCTCTCGGATGGGATCCGATCAGACGGACGGCTTGCAGTGTCACACTATCGTCGGGTCAGGAATGCCCGCATTCGACTCACCGACAAGTATTCTCGTGCCAGTCGCTGGAGGTCCCCACTCCGGGCTTGCAATACGGATCGCGGAGGCGATCGCTACCGCGTACGGCTGTTCGATCGAACTGCTTCACGTCATCTCCGAAGACGCCTCTGAACAGCGGGAAAACGATGCAGCGAAACTGCTTGATACCTGCCGTTCTCGGGTCGCTGAGTCGATCGAAGTACATTGTGACGTTCTCTGCAAACCTGATGTGGCCGACACGATCATCGAACAGTCTGAAACGCGTGATTTGACCGTTCTCGGGGCGCCAGAAAAAGGAGAACTCCGTCGATATATCTTCGGATCCACAGTAGACGACATAATGAACAACACCGACCCACAACCGATACTGACAGTCCATCGGAAGGACACAGAATCCTTGATTTCGCGCTGGTTCTGACTGCCGCGACATCCGACAGTCGAAATCACACACGACACACTCCCGCGATTAATTGCATCTCTGCACCTCTCAAAATCCATTTCAACAGTTGCGTCGCCGTGAGACAACACCACTGGTTGATTCGGTGCTCGTTATCTGAACCAACTATCAGACAGAATTTACGACCGTCCCGTCGATCGTGCCGCTATTGGGACTGGATTTGCTCCCAGACCTCGACACAGTCATCGCAGAGATATCCGGTGAATCCGTCTACGTCGTACCGCTCAACAGACCCATCCGACCCACATCGTTCACATTTCATGGTTCTTCCGTTCGAAGTTCACGACCTCTATTATAGGTTTATTGATGCCAGTCATCGTGTCCCAAACACCTCTAAGGCGTCTTTCTCTAGCCCCGTTTTCGAGAACAGGGAAATCACGTCTCCCGCCTCGATAACCGTTTCACCTTTTGGCGTGATGACGTCACCGTCCCGTTCAACACCGACCACCAGCATCTCGTCAGCCAACAACCCCTCATCGACCGCCTCTTCGATAGTCAACCCGGCAACCTCGGCCCCCTCTGACACAGTGAATTCGACGACTTCCGCTCCGCCAGCGAGCCCCATGAAATCCGTCAATGACGGCCCCTTCGGGGCGTCTTCCGGTCCGAACGGGTCGTACGGTCGGTGGTACTCCTTTTCGATCACGCTCTCGTCCTCAATATCGAGCCCGATGTCCGACAGCTCACCCGCAATGCGGCCGATATCGTTCGTGTCCGATCCGACAGCCGTTATTGCCAGGTTCGCGTTACCAGTCATCAACTCCCGGACGGTCACGACGCCCGAAACCTCCAGGGCCGCCTGTGCGAGGCGGTCACGCTCTGGAATCGGAGCTGTACAGCTAAACTGGTAGGTGACGTGTCCTTCGATGGATTTGTAGTCGATGTCCGCAAGGTAGCCCCGCAGAACCCCTTCCTCTTCGAGTTGACGGATTCGATTCCGGATCGTCGCTGGTGTCACCTCCATCTCGTCGGCGATTTCCGGCGCCGCCGTGTTCCTCGCATCCTTTGCCAGATAATAGAGGATGCGCTTGTCGATCTCGTCGATGCGAGATACCATACGAGAGCTACGGTCATAACGCATAATTAACCCCCGATTTGGCTGCGCAACCACTCACTGTTAGACGACCTATATATCATATACACCCATCAATGTTATGGAAGAGGGAAATATCCCCCCATATATTTCTCCTTCGAAAATGAAACGCGAAGTGTTATGCTGTGTCGATAATCTAGGAGAGTGTAGATCACTTCCACGGCAAGACATCCGCACATGTCGTTCGAAGCAGCCCATCCCGAACCATCGTCGTTCGAATAGATGGGCGAGAATCAGCAGGGAGGCACTCAACATATGACTGCAACTGACCCTACTCCGCCGGGGACAGACGCGATTGACCCACGGGCGGGCGAAGAACTCGTTCATATGGAGGACCACGGCGCGTATACATTCGTGGTCGTCAAACGCCCGGATGCACCAGAGGGGGCGCGTGGCCCCTTCGCCTACCACGTCAGGTGGATTCCAGATATCGACGGTGACGGTGGTTCATATCGATGGCAGTACCTCGGGGAGACCTACGACGAAGAGGAGGAGAAGCAACATGACTGAATCAGTTCTCGAGCGAACCATTGTTCCAGTAGCTGATCCTGACGACGCAGCGGCGACGACAGAGGCAGTCGCTTCGCACGTTGACGACGTTGGTGGGACCGTGATCGCCGTCCACGTCATCGAAAAAGCCGGTGGTGCGCTCGATAAAGCCTCCGTTGAACAGCGCGAGCAGGCGGCACGAGACCTGTTCGCTGTTGTCAGGGATGGCCTCAGCGATACTGGTATCACCCTCGAAACGGAGATTCTGTACGGCACCGATGTCGCACAGACGCTCATCGATGCGGCACACGACCTCGACGCAAGTGCTATTGTGTTTACACCACGCGGTGGGAGTCGCTGGCAGAAATTGTTAAGTGGGGACGTTACGCACCACCTCCTCAACAACAGTGACGTCCCGATCCTGGTCTTTCCCGAGGAAGACGTGAGTGAATCATGATCCGGATCGAACACCACCTATCCAAGCAGACCACAGACCGCTAATCCATCTCAGATATGTACATCATCATTGTTGGCGCAGGCGATATCGGAACACCATTGATCGATATTGCGACACGCTCCGGAAACGAGGTTGTAGTGATCGAGAGAGACGCACAGAGAGCCGACGCTATCGCCGGCGAGCACGACTGCCTGGTGCTCAATGCAGATGCCACGTCGAAAGAAACACTCAGCGACGCCGGGGCTGGGCGAGCAGACGCCATTATCTCGACGACTGATCAAGACGCGACGAACGTCATGATCTGTCTGCTCGCAGCGGAATTTGATATCCCAGCAATCACGTCGGTGGTCCACAACCCCGAGCACATGAATCTCTTCCGTCAGATCGACGTGAATACGATCGAAAACCCGCAGCAACTCATCGCCGGGCATCTCTACCGAGCGGTCGCCCGACCAGCTATCGTCGATTACATGCGGATCGGCGATCAGGCAGAGGTCTTCGAAATCACGGTCACAGAGGACGCACCGGTTGCTGGAAAGACACTCACTGAAGCTGGTAAAGAGGGGATCCTGTCGGACGATGTCTTGATTGTCGCCATCGAACGTGAGGATAACAACAAACCAATAACACCGCGCGGGCAGACGCGAATCAAAGCGAACGATCTGTTAACTGTTTATTCCGCAACCGGGGCCAACCCCGAGCTCACGGACATTTTCGGACATTACGAAGACCGGACGACATAACAACGGAATCGAATCTGGGCAGTGAATCTCAATATATGTTGAAAGTAGATACGAAGGCTGTCGGACGTGACGTTGGACGCATCGTGCAGGCGATCTCTCTGATGATGATGGTGTCCATCTTTGTGGCAGCTGTGAACGCCGAGTTCTACGCGATTCCTGCATTCGTCGTCTCTGCGATCGTCATGGCCGGGATCGGGACTGGCCTCGTCTGGCGGTATCGTGGCGCGGATCCGCCGGAAAAACGCGAGGCGATGGTCACCGCTGCATCAGCATGGGCGCTGATCGGTGTCCTCGGTGGGTTGCCATTCCTCCTCATCGCCTGGACGATCCAGATCGATCCGTTTCCTGTCTGGACCAACACGCCACCGATGGATTCGACAACTGAGGTATTCCTCCGTCCGCTGGATGCGGTGTTCGAGAGCATGAGCGGCTTCACCGGGACCGGTCTCACGATGGCTGCTGTCGAAGAAGAACTGCCCCGATCGCTCCACTGGTGGCGATCGTTCATCGAGTGGGTCGGTGGTGTCGGTGTCATCGTGCTAACCGTCGCCATCCTCCGACGGGGCGGGGGACACAGTGGCTCGTACACCCTCTACGAGAGCGAAGCCCGCTCGGAAAAGATCCATCCGAGTATCGTGACGACCGTCCGTGAGATCTGGAAGATCTTCGTGGGTCTCACGCTCGGCTCGATCATTCTGTTTGTGCTCGTCGGGATGCCGCTGTGGGATGCGATTAACCACGGGATGACTGGCATAGCGACGGGTGGATTCTCCGTGCACGCGGATTCGATCGGCCATTACGGCAGTCCGTTGATCGAGTACGCAACGGTCCCCGTGATGGTCGCGGGGAGTATCGCCTTCCCCGTCCACTATCTGATCTTCAAGGGGGAAATTCGGAACTTCTACACCGATCTGCAAACGCGATGGGTGTTCATCTGGTTCACTATCGGCTCACTCCTGCTGACAGTGATCCTCTACGCGAACGGCCAGTACTCTTCGCTCGAAGAGACGTTTCGGATCAGCCTCTTCCAGTTCGTCTCGGCGACGTCGAACACGGGCTTCGGCAGTACGACGATCGGCGGTGGGACGGAACAGGTCTGGAGTGCCGGTGCGACACTGCTGGCGTGTGTCGGGATGCTCACTGGCGCGGCGGCCGGTTCGACGGTCAGTGGCCTGAAACTCATCCGGGTTGCTACGCTCGTCAAAGGGACAGTCTGGCAGATTCAAGAGGTGTTCCACCCGTCGAGTGCGATTCGGTACCTGAATATCGATGGCCGGCGACTCGACGAGGAACAGGCCCAGCGCGAGTACACGGAAGCGACAGTCGTGTTCGTCCTCTGGCTCACATTTCTGGCGATCGGTGTTGCCGTCCTCCTACGTGTTCTCTCACCGGCCCATCCACTGGAATACGTAATCTTCGACGTGATGAGCGCCCAGAGCAACGTGGGACTCGATTCCGGGATTACCGGGTCGACCATGCCTGCTCCCGCCAAAGGGATGTTGATCATCAACATGTGGGTCGGGCGGCTTGAAATCATTCCAGTGGCCGTGTTGGTCGGTTCGCTCCTCCAACGCCTTAATCTATACCGATAAGACAGTTAGACGACACATACTGACTCTTGAAGTACTCACTCAGACAGTGTGTATTCGCTCTGTGATCATCGTACTCTTTGTAAACGAGACTCAATGATTCAGGAATCATCACGGTCTATTGCTCACCGGTCTCTACCGATTCGTAACTCGAGTATGCCAACTGTTCTATGACGCCGCCGGCAGCATGGTACAACGCAGTCACGACTCGCTACGAAGGTGGTGGAAGACGTAGGTCTGGGCGTAGCCGGCGTACTCCCCGCCAAGTCGCTCCCGTATCGCCCGTGAGGTCGCGGCGTAACTGTCGCGATCGCAGTCGGGGTAGTACTCTTCGATCGTCGTCTGGATCCAGGTGTCCAGCGGGACGGCTTCCAGAAAGTCAAGCGAGAACAGCAGGACGCAGTCGGCGACTTTCTGTCCGACGCCGACGAACTGCGTCAGGTGTTCCCGGGCGTCCTCGTAGGCGCGGTCGCGCGCATCGTCCGGATGAGCCTCGCCCGACGCGACCATCTCGGCCGTCCGCTGGACGTACGGAGCGCGATAGCCCAGGCCGAGGTCGCGAAGCTCCGATTCCGTGGCTGCCGCGAGCTGGTCCGGCGTCGGGAACACCCGATACGTACGGCCGTCGACGGCGACCGTGTCGCCGAACGCCTCGGCCATCGCGAGTTGCATCTCGTGGATCCGGGAGACGCGCATCTGTGCCGAGCAGATAAAGGAGATCAGCGTCCCGAACGGGGGGTCCCGGACTAGCCGCATCCCCCAGTAGCGGTCGAAGGCGGCGTCGAGCAACCGGTCGTCCGGCGTCGCCGCGCGGATCGCCGGCAGGTCGTCCTCGAGACGGAGCAGCGATCGGACGATCCAGTCGGCGTCCGTCGTCGACTCCCATTCGAGGGCTCCGTCGCGCTGACGGACGCGCACGACGACCGGGTCACCGGCGTCGAGTCGGATGCGGTCGTCGTCGACGCGGACGACCGTCTCGTACCAGGCGTCGCCGCCGCTTTGCTCGTCACCGTCGTACATTCGACCGTCGGCACGTTGCCAGAGATACGACTGGCCGCTCTCGAGGGTCGCCTGGAGATCGAACCCACCGGCCAGCGCGGACACGTCGATCCGTCCAGCTTCCATTCGCTCGGGTTCGGGGCCGCGTTCGCTTTTCCGTTTCGGTCGGCCACGCTCGGCGTGACGCATCGAGAAACCGTGGCTAACCTTCATATCGCTGGGCCAGTAATACCAGTATATGAACTGTCGAGTTGTCGTCGAAGCCGCCGTTCCAGTCTACGACGTGGAAACGGCTGACGAAGCGGTTCGGATCGCCATCTCGAAGACGGGCGAGATGTTGAATCCCGATCTCAACTACGTCGAGATCAACATGGGCGGTCGCTCCTGTCCACACTGTGGGGAAGAACTCGAGCCCGCGTTCCTCGCCGCTGACGAGAGTCTGGTCGCGCTCGAACTGGAGATGACGGTCTTCAACGTCGAACGCGACGAGCACGCGGCCCGGATCGCCCGCAAAGAGATCGGCCAGCGCCTGGAGAACATCCCGCTCGAAGTCCTCGAAATCGAAGAGATCGAAGAGGAGTCAGACGAGGACGAGTCGGATGAGTCGGAAGTCGTCGACGAGACCGAATCCGACGATGTGGGTGACGAACCAGGCGACGACAACGCGACCGGCGAAAGCTCCGGAGAAGGCGAGGACATTCTCCCGGAGTTCGAAGAACTCATCGACGAGTAGTGCTGTGACGTGCGTCTGACGAACCTATTTGTTCTCAAGTGCCCCATATTGCAGTGATGGACGAGACGTTTCTCGATATGGACACGGTCACCGTCGAGTTCGACGAGGAGACGTTAGAGGCGCTCGACGACGTCGCGTTTACCGACCACCGCGGGAACCGCGACGCGGCGATTCGGGAGTGTCTCGACCGGTGGCTGAAATCCCGCAAGGAGTAGCAGTCTCGATCTGAAACCCACTCACACGCGTGGCTCGGGCAGCAGGTCGTCGATGTCCTGGTCGGATAGCCACTCACAGAGCTGGACGAGCTGATCGGCGGCGGCCTCGAACAGTTGCTCGCCCTTCTGTGCGGTCGCGTCGGTCTGATCACCGAACACGCCGTTGTCCGAGTTGTCGATCGCGTCGTAGAACGTCCGTGCGCCGAACTTGGTCGTCTCGGCGGCCTCGATGTCCGGGACGCCGCCGTCTCTGGCGTCTTCCAGGCGGTCGTCGTGGACGAGGTCGCCGGCCAGATGCTGGATCAGCGCGGTCTCTTTCGGACCGCCGTGGGGACCGTTCTGCTCGAAGACCTCGTCGACGAGTTCGGGGATGCTCTCGTTCCACATCCACTCGACTGCGAAGGCGACCTCGTCTCCGTGGAGCCGTCGTCCGACCTCCCGGAGGTGGTCGACGTTGCCGCCGTGGGCGTTCACGTAGACGATCCGGTCGATCCCGTGGTACGCGAGGTTCCGCGAGAAGCTCTCGACGTACGCTCTGAACGCTGGCGGATCGACCCACATCGTTCCCGGGAACTGGCGGTGGTGGGGGCTGACACCGATATTGATCGTCGGCGTGCAGAGGTATCCGGTTCGCGCTGCGGCTTCACGCGCGAACCCCTCGGCGATCAGGTGATCGGTGCCTTCCGGTAGATGAGGGCCGTGCTGCTCTGTCGACCCCAGCGGGACGATAGCGAGCGATTCGGACTCGAAGTACGACTCCAGGTCCGGCCACGCGTGCTCGGCGAGGTACATAGGACACGTACAGGCGAGTGACCACTTGAACGTGCCGAGAGGGGCAAGCTGCGGGACCGAAAGACGCAACTTAAGGACCTTCACCGGGAACGGCGAGTCGATGGATCGATTACTGTCCCCGCAGACGAAGCGAATCGTCCTCGTCGTCCTGGCGGTCGCGCTCGTCGCGCTCGCCGGTTGCAGCACCGGCGACACGACACCGACCGAGACGACGGACGATTACCCGTTGACCGAGACGACGACGGATCCGGCAGACGGAACGACGACGGATCCGGCAGACGAAACGACGACTGAACCGCCGGCGAGCGACGTCGACCCGGAGGAGCTAGCCGCCAACCACGCCGAGCGGATCGACGCTGCCAGTTCACTGACGGCCAGCCAGCAGGTGCTCGTCCGACAGACGACCGGCGGGAACACGTCCGTCTCGGACACCCAGATGGTCTCGTATTACGACCTCGCCGACCGAGTGGGCCTCCAGACCGCGACAAAGAGTGTGACCGCGCCGCAGTACGCGACCAAGCAGCGGACGGATAAGTACACGGCCGGTGACGAGACGTTCCTGCGGGCGAACAGTTCGACGAGCCAGCAAGCCGAGTACTACTACGACCAGCAGCCGTACAACTATTCCGCACCGCCGACGCCCGTGAATTTCACGTCGGCCGGCTGGACCGGACTGTACGAGAACATGAACGCGTCGCTCCAGGAGCAGGGGACGACCGAATTCGGGAACGAAACCGTAACGCGGTACACCGCGAGCGGTCAGGCGAGCCTGCCGGTGCTCTCTGCGGGGGCCGGCAGTTCGTTCTCCGAACTCGATCAGATCAACGCGACCGTGCTCGTCACCGACGACGGCCTCGTCACGAGTACGACGGTTCGAGCGTCCGGGACGAGCGTTCGGGGTACAGATCTCGCGATCGCCTACCAGTACACGGTGACCGATCTCAACGAGACGACGGTGACGGAGCCGGCCTGGACAGAAAACGTCAACGCGACTGGATGACGTCCACCCCGCCCTAGACAGCGGGATGCCCTCCTCACAGAAAGATGGCCGCCTCCCCGCCGTTTTTCTTCCTCCGGACCCTCGGGGCAGCCATGCAGACTGTCGACGCCGGCGGCTTGCGGATCGGCGACGATCATCCCCCGCGAATCATGGGCGTGCTCAACGTCAGCCGCGAGTCGCCATACGATCCGAGCGTCTACGACGATCCGGGCGAGGCCGCCGCCTACGTCGACCGCGAACTCATCGATCAGGGGGCCGATATCGTCGACATCGGACTCGAATCGGCGAACAAGCGGTTCGAGGTCCTCTCCGCCGAGGAGGAACTCGACCGTCTCGACGTCGCGATCGAGACGATCGAATCAGTGAACGGCGACGCGGTCTTCTCGATCGAGACTCGCTATCACGAGGTCGCCGAACGTGCACTCCAGCGGGGATTCGACATGGTCAACGACATCGGCGGGTTCGCGGACCCGAAGATGCCCGAGATCTGTTCGGACTACGACGTCGCCGTCGCGAAGATGGCCAGTCCGCCGGATCTGCAGCGTCCGGGCGCCGTCGAGGAGACGCCCTGGGCCGAGCGGCGCTCGCCGGAGTGGGAACGAGGTGCGGACTACGTCGATCAGGTCTACGAGGCACTGAAGCAACACGGCCTGACGGACAAGACGATCGTCGATCCGGCCTTCGGCGGCTGGAGCGAAGCCCAGACGATCGAGGACGACCGGGAGACGTTCCGCCGGCTCCGGGAATTCCGCGGACTGGGACGGCCGATCCTCGTCTCGATCAACCGCAAGAACTTCCTGCGATCGATCGCGGACCGATCGACCGAGGCGGCGTTGCCGGTGAGTCTGGCGGCGACGTCGATGGCGGTCGAACGCGGCGCACACGTGATTCGCACCCACGACGTCGCCGAGACGCGCGACGCCGCCCTCGTCGGCGACACGTTCACCCGCCAGCGGATCGACGACGGCGCGATCGACATCGAGGAACTCGACGTGACGACAGTAGGCGAGGCGAAACGACACTGCGAGCGCGTGGGTGCTGACGAGCGGACGGCCACCCGGTCGGTCGTCCGCGTGTTCGAGCTGGGGGGCCTCTCACCGACCCAGCGCGACTGGCTCGCGACCCACGCCCCGGCCCATGGCGGCGTCTACGCGCCGGGCGAGGGCGATAGCGATCTGCTGATCGGGTCGCCGGCCGCTCTCGGTGCGCTCGCGACCGACATCGACGAATCGAACGCGCTCGGTGAAGCACTCGCGACGATCGCGGAACGTCTAGAGTAGCATGGACTTCGAGACCTGGGAACCGATCTACGAGCAGATCCTCGAGGACATGGGGTACGACCGTGAGGCGGACGAACGTGCCCGTGACGTGTACGCCGGTATGTTGCGTGCACTGGACGGGGAGGTCTTCGACGGATCGCTGGATTTCGCCGGCGACCGCGTGGCGATTGCGGGCGCGGGGCCGTCCCTGGAGGGCGAACTCGAACTGGCTCGCGGGGCCGACGCCGTCGTCGCCGCCTCGAGTGCCGGGCGACGACTACTCGCCAGCGAAATCGGCGTGGACTGTCTGGTCACCGACCTCGACGGCACGCCCGAGACTGCCGTCCGGCTGACGACCTACGGGACGCCGGTCGTGATCCACGCGCACGGCGACAACGCGAACGCCGTCCATGAGTACGTCCCGCGCTGTCGGCTGTCGGCAGTGATCCCGACGACGCAAGCGGCGCCGCGGACCCCAGTCCGGAACTTCGGCGGGTTCACCGACGGCGACCGGGCGGCGTTTCTGGCCGACCACTTCGGCGCGAGCGAGCTCGTCTTCCCCGGATGGGATTTCGACGACCCGGCAGTCGGACCCGCGAAACGGCAGAAGCTCCAGTGGGCCGAGCGGCTGCTCTACTGGCTCGAACGGCGTCGCGACGATCGGTTCGACGTGCTCGATGGGCGACGCAGCGCGATCGACCCGATCGAATTGTGACTGGGCTCGCCACTCGAGACGACCGCTTTCAACGAAACGCAATTGGAGTCTTCCCGCGAGTGCGGGACGCAGCCGTCGATTTCGGGCCCTCTCCGTGTGCCGACAGCTCATCACCACCCACATATATAGATCAATACCGAACTATAGATCTAATAGTAACACATTTTCGTGTTTCTCCGTTCAGTCGAGGCCGAGAGACTGGTGCGCACAGCGTCTGACGCACTGTGCCATCGAGTGCTCGCCGAGTCCCGATCAGAGATGACTGACATCAGACATCCACACATCGACCGCGCGCTCGCTGCCGTCCGAGCCGAACGTGACATTCTCGAGGCCGAGCGGGACGCGTTCGAGACGCTGCTGCGGCGCGTCAGTGCGATTCAGGTGGACGCCCGAGCCTCGACAGCCGTTCAGTCCGGTGCCGTGACCGCGGCATCGATAGCCCGTCCCACCGAGGTTGCTCGCGGATTAGGGGAGGTGCGCGACGCGTATCGGGAGACAGTAATGGAGGTCCCGCACTACGAGATCGAATACGACGAGTCGCTCCGGGCGAACCTCGCGGCCGAATTCGGGGAACCGCTGGCCAGTCGCATCGTCGACGGTACCGTGTTGACACGGCAGGTATACGACGCCGTCACCGACGCCTGCAGGCAGGCCCGTGACGAGCGAAAGCGGGCGCTCCAGTACGTCGAGCGAGAACGGGATCGACTCGTCGCGTTCGAAGCCGACCTCACGGCGATCGAACGGGATGTCGTCGAAGCGGGTGCGGCGATCGAGTCGGCGTCCGGGACCCGTCAGTTGAGCCGGATCGACGACACGCTGGCGACGCTACAGTCGCGCTGTCTCGGCCTCGCGAACGAGCGTCAGACGCAGCTCCGCGAATCGGATCAGATACACGTGCTGGGGTCAGACGGCTTCGGGTTCTACGAGTATCTCTACGCCGATCTGGAGACGCCAGCACCGGTGCTGTCGGACGCCGGTGCCTGCCTGAAGACGATACAGGGCCATCGAATGCGTGGTCTCCGGGCCGAGTAGCGCGGGCGCTCGGAGTCCAGGTCGAAGCGAGACTGATCGGTGCGTTCGCCGCAAGCGCGAGAGGGGGTCGGTTCGAGCGGGCGGCTGAGGCGGCCTAGCTCGGCCGGGGCGCGGCCTTCTGGAGGGCACTCTCGGCGATATTGGATCCGTAGTCGGCCGTCCGGGACAGCGAGTCGACGACCAGGCCGAGTCGCTGGGCACTCTGTGGATCATCCTGCTTCCGGATGAGGTTGTCCACCTCGCGGCTCTGATCGTCGACGTCACGGACCATCGCACGCGCCTCGTTCGCCATGCGCGTCGCCTCGTCGGGGTCGTCCTCGAACAGCGCGTCCATCGCCAGCTCCGGGACCTCGATGGCGCCGTCCTTGAGATCGATCAGTGCCTCGGCCTCCGCGTCGGTGACGTCGCCAACCTCGCCGGCGATCCGGGCAATCTTGGTCGCGTGGTCCGCGATCCGCTCGAGCTGGCGGGCGGCCGACTGGTAATCGAACACCGTCTCGCGGGGGAAACCGATGTCGGAGGCTGCAGCGGGATCGCGAAGTACCGTCCGGAACACCCGCGAAACCATGTACCACAGCCGGTCGACGTCGTCGTCCCGTTCCATCACGTCGTCGGCGAGTTCGTCGTCGTTCTCGATCAGCGCCTCGACGGCGTCGGACAGCATCGTCAGCGACACCAGGCGCATGCGCGTGATCGCGTTGTGGACCGACAGCTCCGAGGAGTCGAGCAGGTCCTGCAGCACGACCCGTTCGCCGGTCTCTTCGATCACTTCCAGCCCCACCAGTCCCTGCGTGGCGTCGCGGATGACGCGACGCTGTGCGGCAGTGATCCGACTGGCTTCGAGCGTGATGATGTCGAACCCGCTGACGTACATGGTCATCACCGCACGCGTCAAGTCGTGGTCTTCCGCCAGCCCGGTGATGTCGAGCGTTCCCTCGGTCCGATCGACCTCGTCCTGCGGCGAGAGCAACAGCAGGTCCTTCTCGGAATGAAACTCCACGACGGATCCCGCGCTGACGTCGTTGTCGGTCGCCCACTCTTTCGGAAGTGACACGGTGTAGGTCGAGCCGCCTGTCACCTGGACTTTCCGGGTCTCCATACCCCAACTGGAGACTCGCGTGGACTAATAGATTATGGAACATCTATGTAGTAAATGCCACTAATATGTATATATTGCTACGTCCAGCCAAAGCCACCCATCATGACAGCTATAGTGTAACATATAACTATGTTTTTGTATTTATTTTCCGGAGAGTAGAAGAGTGAACGAGGATGCTGGTCGCCAAGGGAGAATCGGACAAGACATTCGCCGATATCGACCCTTACGTCGCCGGAAGAGAGTCACCCTGACCTCGGTCAGGAGGGGACTCATCGCCAGCCGTCAACGAGAACCGGCAACTGCCGATCGCTCGAAACAATATCAATATTGCTGGCAATATGCGACAATGTATACCATACTGTCCTTACTATATAGAATTGAACTATCTATACTCCTCATAGCAGGGTATTTCCCTGTTTCACAGTTGGATTCAGGTGATGTCACGCAAAGACGCGGGCGACGTGACGCGACGCAAGTTCCTGATCGGTTCCGGCGCAGCGGGAGCGATCACACTGGCCGGTTGTACGTCCACAGGTGACGGCAACGGCAACGGCAATGGCAACGGCAATGGCAATGGCAACGGCAATGGCAATGGCAACGGCAACGGCAACGGCGACTCCGGGTTGTCCGGCGAGATCACCATCAAGGGGTCGAGCACTGTCTTCCCCGTGTCAGACGCCATGGCCGAGCTGTTCATGGAGGAACACGAGGGGGTCAACGTCACCGTCGATCCCACGGGCAGTGGTGGCGGTTTCAAGAACTGGTTCTGTCCAGGTGACGCGGAGATTAACGGGGCATCCCGCCCGATCAAGGACAGCGAGACAGAGCAGTGTAGCGGGAACGACGTCGAGCCGGTCGAGTTCCAGATCGCCGGCGACGCTCTCACAATGGCCGTCAACAACGACGCCGACTGGGTCGACTGCATGACACCGGACGAACTGTCCCAGATCTGGCGAGAGGACGGCGCGACGAACTGGTCGGAGATCCGCGACGAGTTCCCCGATCAGGAGATCCCGCTGTTCGGGCCCGCCGAGACGTCCGGTACCTATGACTGGTTCAACGAGAACATCGTCGGCGAGGACTACCGCCACACCGCCCGCCACCAGCCCACGGAGGACGACGAGACGATCGTCCAGGGGATCCGAGACAACACGAACGCGATGGGGTACTTCGGGTACGCCTACTACAAGTCCAACAGCGAGCAGGTCAAGGCCCTCGAGATCGACGGCGGCCAGGGGTGTACGGAGCCCAGTCTCGCCAACGCGAAGGACGGCTCGTACCCGATGGCACGACCGCTGTTCATCTACGTCGCGAAAGATGCCCTCCAGCGGGAGGAGGTCTACGAGTTCATGAAGTTCTACCTCGAAAAGGCCGAGACGGACATCGTTCAGGAGATCGGTTACGTCCCATCGAGTACGGATCTGCGCGACGAGAACCTCGCGAAGCTCGACGAAGCGGCCGGCAAGTAGACCCCGCCTCCGTTTCTATTTATGAGTACAGAAACAGCCGACGAAATCACGTCGCGGCCGTCCGAACGAGCGACGGTCGAACGGATGTATCGCTACGTCTTCTTCGCGTGCGCGAGCGTCTCGATCGCTGTTACGCTCGGGATTGTCGGTCTGCTGGGCTGGAACGCAGTCGAGTTCTTCACGCTTCCCGAGGTCAACCCTGTCGGGTTTTTCACCGGCACGGAGTTCCTCCTCTCGCGGGACCAGTTCGGCGTCCTGCCGTTGTTGACCGGCACGCTACTCGTGACGATCATCTCGGCGATGATCGCGCTCCCCATCGGCACTGCGGCTGCCGTCTATCTCAGCGAGTACGCCAGCGATCGCGCACGGTCAGTGCTCAAACCGGCACTGGAGATCCTCGCCGGGATTCCGACGGTCGTCTACGGGATCTTCGCGCTGGTGTACGTCACGCCGTTCCTGCGGACGTTCGGGTTTCCGCTGAACACGTTCAACGTCCTCAGCGCGTCGGTCATGGTCGGGATCATGATCATCCCGATGGTCTCCAGTCTCAGCGAAGACGCAATGAGTGCCGTCCCGGACTCGCTCCGGCAGGCCGCCTACGGTATGGGCGCGACCAAGTTCGAAGTGTCGACTGGCGTCGTGATCCCGGCAGCGATCTCGGGCATCTTCTCGTCGTACATCCTCGCACTGTCACGAGCGATCGGCGAGACGATGATCGTCGCCGTCGCCATGGGGAGTCGATCGCGGATGTTCGATTTCGCCAACCCACTGCAGAACCTCTGGGAAGGAAACCAGCCGATGACCGCGGCGATGGTCCAGATCAACAGCGCCGACAACGTCAGCGGCCCCGGATTCCTCAGCATGTTCGCGATCGGTATGACACTGTTCGTCGTGACGTTCCTGATGAACCTCGCGAGCAACCGCATCGCCGCACGATACAGGGAGGAGTACGAATGACTGCGATCTGGACGCCGACTCCGGAGGTGAGCCACTGATGGCGGCTGAAACCCCGTCGTGGGCCCAACAGGCCGGACAGGTCAGCCGGCTCCGGGGACGCGCCTTCGAGGCGATCTGTCTGGCGTCGACCTCCCTGGCGCTGGTCTCGGTGATGGTGTTGTTGCTGTTCGTCGCCAACGACGCCTTCCGTCCGTTCGAGGCGGAGCCCGCACTGACGTTCGCGATCCCGGTGCTCCCCGGTCTGGAGCTGTTCGTCGTGCCTGTGGTGTTGCCGGCGTACCTGCTCGTCTTTGGAGCGACCCTGGGACTGCCGGTCGCGCTGACTGCGCTGTATTACTATCGACGGGACGATCCGGCCGGCGAAGTCGCCTACGCGACTCTCGGACTCCCGATCGTCAGTCTGCTCGTCTCGGCCGGCGTACTCGTCATGTTCATCGAGGTGCTGACTGTCTCGGAGCTGTTCGCGACCGAGCTGGCGCTGCTCGTCGCCGTCGGCGCGATTTACGGTCACGCCCGTCTGCGCCCCCGAAAAGCGGTCGAACGGCTCGCAATCATTATCGTGGCCCCCGTCGTCGCGCTCGCGGGCCTCCCGCCGGCGATGTTCAACGACATCGTCAACGGGATCGCGGGTCTGGCCGGCGTCGGCCCCGTACTCACGACACGGCTATTCAGCGTCCGGGAGCTCGTGCTCGCCTCGCCGTTTCTGCCGGTTCGGTGGGTGATGCTGCTCGCAACCGTCACGCTGCCCGTTGTAGCGATCTTCGCCCCGATCCTGGCCCGGCGGCGCGAGAGCCGCGAGGCCGGACTGGCACTGGGCGGCCTCTCGATGATCGTCGCCGCCCTCGGACTGGTCGCTGCCCCGGCACTCGGCGTCGGATCCGACGTGTGGATCGTCGTCGCCAGTGTCACCGTCCCGCCGCTGGCGGTCTACGTCGAAGGCGTCGTCCGTCGACGGGAGGGGATGGCCGGACTCGCGTTCCCCCTCGTTCTGATCGGTGGGGCGCTTGCCGGGTGGCTGCTCGTCCAGCAGGTCGGATTCGGCATGCCTGACCCGTGGCTCGACTGGGGGTTCCTGACGAACGCTCACTCGCGGTTCTCCGCCGAGAAGACCGGGATCTACCCGCCGCTCGTGGGATCGGTGATGATGCTGTTCGCGATCGTGATCTTGATCTTCCCGGTCGGTGTCGGCGCGGCGATCTATCTCGAGGAGTACGCGCCAAGTCAGGGGCTAGCTGGCAAGTTCGTCACGCTCATCGAGATCAATATCGGAAACCTCGCAGGTGTCCCGTCAGTCGTCTACGGACTGCTGGGACTGGCGCTTTTCATCCGGTTCCTGTCGATGCCGGTGGGTGCGATCATCGTCGGCGCGCTCGCGGTCGGGCTGCTCATTCTGCCGATCGTGATCATCTCCGCACAGGAAGCGATCCGGGCAGTGCCCGATTCCCACCGGGAAGCTTCCTACGGGATGGGAGCGACCAGATGGCAGACGATCAGGGACGTCGTGCTCCCGCAAGCGTTCCCGGGTATTCTCACCGGGACGATCCTCGCGCTCGGACGGGCGATCGGCGAGACCGCGCCGCTTCTGATGATCGGGATGCCGGCGATCGTCCGGCGCGCACCTGACGGCTTTTTCGCGACCGGGAGTGCGATGCCCCGACAGATCTTCCGGTGGTCGAAAGAGTTCGATCCCCTCTATCGGCACGGCGTCCTCGCGGCAGGCGTCGTCACGCTACTGGTCGTCCTGCTCATCATGAACGGGACGGCGATCATTCTCCGCAACAAGTTCCAGCGGGAGGAGACAGCATGAGCCAGGAACGACTCACAAACCAGGACGAGACGGTATCGAGCGGCGAGAACAGTGCGGATCCGACCAGCGAGCCCCTGGTCGACTCCGCGATCGAAGTCCCGGGCAAGAACGCGACGTCGACCGGCCGGACGATCCTCAGAGCTCAGAGCTTCGACGTCTACTACGACGACGTGCAGGCGCTGCAGGACGTCAACATCGAAATCCCCGAAAAGCAGGTCACCGCGATGATCGGCCCCTCGGGCTGTGGCAAGTCCACGTTCCTGCGCTCGATCAACCGCATGAATGACCTCGTCGACGCCGCCCGGATCGAGGGCGAGTTGCTCTTCCGCGGCAAGAACGTCTACGACGAGGACGTCGACCCGGTGGCGTTGCGCCGGAAGATCGGCATGGTCTTCCAGCATCCCAACCCCTTCCCCAAGAGCATCTTTGACAACGTCGCCTACGGCCTGCGCGTCCAGGACATGGACGTCGACGAACAGCAAGTCGTCGAGGAGTCGCTGAAGAAAGCCGCCCTCTGGGACGAAGTCAAGGATCAACTGGACAAGTCCGCGCTGGATCTCTCAGGCGGCCAGCAACAGCGCCTCTGCATTGCTCGTGCCATCGCGGTCGATCCCGAGGTCATCCTCATGGACGAGCCAGCCAGTGCGCTGGACCCGATCGCCACCTCGAAGATCGAGGATCTGATCGACGACCTCGCCGAGGACTACACCGTCGTGATCGTCACCCACAACATGCAGCAGGCCGCCCGCATCTCCGACAAGACCGCCGTGTTCCTCACCGGCGGCGAACTCGTCGAGTTCGACGACACCGAGAAGATCTTCGAGAACCCCGAACACCAGCGCGTCGAAGACTACATCACCGGCAAGTTCGGGTGAGGATGCCCGCATCGTCGCTCTCCGAGGAACCGGCCGCACTGCGGAACGACGTCGTCGCGTTCGGCGATCTCGTTCGCGACCAGCTCCGGCGGGCGCTGTCTGCACTGGACACGCTCGATCCGGAACTCGCCCGGACGGTCGTCGACGGCGACAGGCTTGTCAACGAGCGCTATCTCGACCTCGAACGCGACTGCATCGAGTTGCTCGCACTGCACCAGCCGGTCGCGAGCGACCTCCGGACGGTCGTCGCCGCGTTCAAGATACTCACCGACCTCGAACGGATCGCCGATTTGGCGGCGAATCTCGCGTCGCTCGTCGGGCCGCTGCTGCACGAGGTCACGAGCGATACCTTCGCCGCCGTCCGGCTTGTCGAGATCGGCGAACTGGCGTCCGAGATGGTCGCCGACGCGCTCTACGCGTTCGAAACCGGTGACGCCGACCTCTGCCGGGCCGTCGTCGAGCGCGATACGGCCCTCAACAGTCGCTGTCAGAACGCGATGGAGACGCTCGTTCGACAGCTCCTCGAGCCGAGAAGAACAGAACCGTTCGCAAACGTCGAACCGCCAGTCGTCCAGCAGGTGCTCGTGCTCGTGCGTGATCTCGAACGGACCGGTGATCACGCTACCAACATCGCAGCCAGGACCTACTACGCGATCAAAGCCGACGACACGCTGTTGCAGTGACCCCATCTGTTGGCGGCGGGCTGTCTCTGCCACCCCACAATATATACTCCTATATAGACCACATACTGATAATAGTAGAATACTTATCTACATCGTGGTTTCAAACCGGCAATGACACGCGAGATGGCGTGTGGAGTGTCCCGGCGCTCGTTTCTCGCTGGGGCGGCCGGAGCAGGAGCGACTGGTCTGGCAGGCTGCATCAAGAGTCGGGCAGAGTACGACAGTGGCGATTCGGGCGATGGCAACGCCGGCGGTCCACTGTCGGGGGAAATCGGCATTGCCGGGTCGAGTACGGTATACCCGCTCACCCGGACGATGCGAGTGGAGTTTCTCGACAGGCACCCCGACGTCCGCATCTCAGTGCAGTCGACCGGGACCGGTGGCGGATTCGGGAGTTACTTCTGTACCGGTGACCGGGTGATCAACAACGCCAGTCGCGGGATCAAAGACAGTGAACGCGAACAGTGTGCCGAAAACGACATCGAACCGCTCGAAATCAGGGTTGCGACCGACGCATTGACCGTCGTGGTCAACAACGAGGCCGACTGGGTGGACTGTCTGACCGTCGACGAACTCGCCCAGATCTGGGGTCCAGACGGAGCCGACCGCTGGAGCGACGTTCGCGAGGAGTGGCCCGACGAAGAGTTCGAACTGTACGGGCCAGCCTCGACGTCGGGAACGTTCGATTACTTCACTGAAGCGATCATGGGCGAGGAAGACGCCCATCGGAGCGACTATTCGGCGACCGAAGACGACAACACGATCGTCACCGGCGTCAAGGGATCGAAATACTCGATGGGCTACTTCGGGTTCGCCCACTACAACGGTAACAGTGAGGCCGTCAAGGCCGTCTCGATCGAGGACCCGGAAACCGACGCGGAGTGCGTGGAGCCGACGCTGGAGAACGCGGCCGAAGGGCGGTACACGCCGCTCTCGCGGCCGCTGTTCATTTACGTGGCCAAAGGCGCGCTCGCACAGCGACACGTGGCGGAGTTCTGTCGGTTCTACGTCCGAAACGTGACCAGCGAAGAGCTCGTGGCAGACGCGGTCGGATACGTACCGCTGACCGAACGACAGCAGGCCTTCCAGCGGGGTCGTCTGGAGGCCGCGATCGACAGCGTGACAAGCGATGAGTAGTGAGACCCGCGACATCGTCACCGACGAGACGAACGCCTCGCGAACGGCCAAAGAGCAGACGTATCGGGCGATCTTCCTCGCCTGCGGTATTCTGTCGGTCCTGACGACCGTCGCGATCATCGCGACGCTATTCAGCGACGCCCTGACGTTCTGGTCGGAGGTCCCGATCGAGGACTTCCTGCTGGGGACGAACTGGAGCCCGCAGATCGAGGGGTCCTACGGGGTCTTGCCGCTGGTCAGTGCGACCCTACTGATCACGTTCGGGTCCGCCGTCGTCGCGCTCCCGATCGGCGTCCTGACGGCGATTTATCTCAGCGAGTACGCCAGCGATCGCACGCGGTCGATTCTCAAGCCGACGCTGGAGATTCTGGCCGGCGTCCCGACTGTCGTCTACGGCTTTTTCGCGCTGGTGTACGTCACGCCGGCTCTGGGGACGATCTTCCCGTCGATCAGCACGTTCAACGCGCTCTCGGCGTCGCTCGTCGTCGGGATCATGATCATCCCGATGGTCTCCTCGATCAGCGAGGACGCCATGAGTGCCGTCCCCGATTCGCTCCGGCAGGCGAGTTACGGACTCGGCGCGAC
Organism: Halapricum hydrolyticum; assembly: GCF_025517535.1. Lineage (NCBI taxonomy): Archaea > Methanobacteriati > Methanobacteriota > Halobacteria > Halobacteriales > Haloarculaceae > Halapricum > Halapricum hydrolyticum. The sequence goes on along the minus strand of NZ_JAOPKC010000001.1, from coordinate 29,838 downwards.
GAAATTCGAAGTCTCGACGACCGTCGTCGTCCCGGCAGCGATCTCGGGCATCTTCTCGTCGTTCATTCTAGCACTGTCGCGAGCCATCGGTGAGACCATGATCGTGACGATCGCGGCCGGGTCGAACGCGCGGCTGATCGATCCACTCGATCCCTTCAGCGCGTTTCTCAACAGCGTCGAACCGATGACGGCCGCGATGATCAACATCGGGAAGAGTGACGTCGATCCCGGATCGCTCACCTACAAGAGCCTCTTCGCGATCGGACTCACGCTGTTCGCGATCACGTTCGTGATGAACGTCGTGAGCAATCTCGTCGCCGAACGCTACCGGGAGGAATACGAATAATGGCTACACAGAGTGAGTCGACGACCTTCGGTCGTGTGAACCGGATTCGAGGCGTCGTGTTCGAGAACATCACCAGGGCTGCGGCCCTCGTCGGCGTTCTGGCACTGTTCGTGTTGCTGGTCTACACGGCGCTGGACGCGTTCCAGCCGTTCACGGCCGAGCGCGAGTGGTACGTCCTGCTTCTGGGAACGTTCGGTATCCCCGCACTGCTCGTCGGGAGTTACTGCTGGTCGAACCGGACGGTCGGTCGTGTCGCAATCCGTGCGGTCGGCCTCGCGCTCGGGACGCTCGCCCTGACCACGGTCCTCGTGCTCTGGCTCGGCGGCCAGCTCGCGCTGCTGGTCGTCGTCGCGTCCGTGTTTCCGACGGGGGCGTACCTCGCGTACCTGCTGACCCACCGTCGTGAACTCTCCGTCGGCCTCCAGTTCGTCGGTATCATCGTCAGCGGTGGCGGCATCGCCTCGATCGTCTCGTTTTTCCTCGGGACGCAGGCCACACTCGTCTACGCTATCACGGTCGGAATCCCGTCGGCGCTGCTGGCGCTGTTTTTCCTCCGGAACCCGGCTGTCGGATCGCTCGGTGTCCGCGCGACCGCCGCCGCGATCACAGGTACGGGGATCGCCGCGCTGGGTCTCGAAGTCGCGTCGATAGTCCTCGGGATGACAGTCGAGTCATCGCTCGGCATCCCGGGCGAGTCGACGGCCGTCGGCGTCTACGCACTCGGTGCTGTGCTCGGCACGGGCGTCTACGGGGCGATAGCCGTACGGCGCCGGGTACCCGGCTTGCTCGGTCTGTTTGCCCCGTTTGTCCTCCTCGCAGGCGCCCTCGCCGGGTTCTGGTTCCACCGCGAGTACGTTATCGTCTCCGGGGTCGTCCCGGCCCTATACGGCGTCACGGTCGTGCTCCCGGCACTCGCATATGTGCTCGACGTGTTTCGAACGCGGAGCGAGGGCGGTCGCGGCCTCGCGCTTCCGGTGGTCTTCGCCCTCGGTCTCGTGATTGCTCTGCAGATGCACGAACGGTTCGTCCTGCTGGTCCCGGCGGTCGAGTTGGTCTTCGGGCTCACAACCGCGGGTGCGATCGGTACGTACGGGTGGTGGCTCTCTGACCGGGACCGGTCGGGAACGTCCGGCGTTGCCGTCCCTGTCATCCTGGGCGGCGGTCTGCTGGCTGGAGTGGTGCTCGGACGGCGACTCGGCATCAGTGGCCCCGATACCTGGCTCACCGTGGACTTCCTGACGAACGGCTCACACTACGAGCCAGGGCTGGCTGGAATCCACCCTGCACTCATCGGCTCGCTGTATCTGATGGTGATCGTGACGTTCGTTTCGTTCCCGGTCGGCGTCGGCGCGGCGATCTACCTCGAAGAGTACGCCGGCGAGAGCCGACTCAAGCGCTTCCTCGAGATCAACATCTCGAATCTCGCGGGCGTCCCCTCTGTCGTCTACGGGCTGCTCGGTGTCGGTGTATTCATCCGCTACGGCGGATTGCGGCTGGGCGCGGTCGTCGCCGGCGGATTCACGCTGGCACTGTTGATCCTGCCGATCGTGATCATCTCCGCACAGGAGGCGATCAAGGCCGTGCCGGACTCGTTGCGCCAGGCGTCTTACGGGATGGGCGCGACGCGCTGGCAGACGATCAGAAACGTCGTGCTCCCGCGCGCGCTCCCGGGGATCCTCACGGGGACGATCCTCGCGCTGGGGCGTGCGATCGGCGAGACCGCACCGTTGATCATGGTCGGGCTGGCTGCCATCGGCGGCGTCCCCGATTCGCTGCTCGACCAGGGAACGGCGATGCCGCTGCAGGTGTTCAGCTGGGCGCTAGACGCCAAAGAACTCTTCCGCGAGAACGTCGCCGCCGCCGGTTCGATGACGTTGCTAATCGCACTGCTCAGTTTGAACGCCACTGCGATCGTCATCCGGAACAGGTATCAGCGAGAACAATGACAATAACACAACACCGTTCCACCGCCGCATCGCTCGCTAACGACCCCATCACACAGACCTATGGCATCTGAAACCGGAACCGAAGTAACCGACGAGACGAGCACAGAAGCGTCCGAGCAATCACTGCTCGGAACTACCGAGGTCGCCGACGACCGTGGGGCAGGTCCAGTAGCGTCCACGGAAACCGTCATTGAGGCTCGCCATCTGGATGTGTTCTACGACGACGTGCAGGCGCTGCAGGACGTCAACATCGAAATCCCCGAAAAGCAGGTCACCGCGATGATCGGCCCCTCGGGCTGTGGCAAGTCCACGTTCCTGCGCTCGATCAACCGCATGAATGACCTCGTCGACGCCGCCCGGATCGAGGGCGAGTTGCTCTTCCGCGGCAAGAACGTCTACGACGAGGACGTCGACCCGGTGGCGTTGCGCCGGAAGATCGGCATGGTCTTCCAGCATCCCAACCCCTTCCCCAAGAGCATCTTTGACAACGTCGCCTACGGCCTGCGCGTCCAGGACATGGACGTCGACGAACAGCAAGTCGTCGAGGAGTCGCTGAAGAAAGCCGCCCTCTGGGACGAAGTCAAGGATCAACTGGACAAGTCCGCGCTGGATCTCTCAGGCGGCCAGCAACAGCGCCTCTGCATTGCTCGTGCCATCGCGGTCGATCCCGAGGTCATCCTCATGGACGAGCCAGCCAGTGCGCTGGACCCGATCGCCACCTCGAAGATCGAGGATCTGATCGACGACCTCGCCGAGGACTACACCGTCGTGATCGTCACCCACAACATGCAGCAGGCCGCCCGCATCTCCGACAAGACCGCCGTGTTCCTCACCGGCGGCGAACTCGTCGAGTTCGACGACACCGAGAAGATCTTCGAGAACCCCGAACACCAGCGCGTCGAAGACTACATCACCGGCAAGTTCGGGTAGCCGCCACTCGAAGAGGGATCGGGGCCAACAAGCTTCGACAGTAAAACTAACGTAGCCCAGCCTATCACACAGCATACGAACAAATGCCACGAGAATCCTACCAGGAGAAGCTGAACGCCCTCCGCGAGGACGTGCTGTACATGAGCGAAGTCGTCCTCGAGCGCGTGCGGATGGGACAGAACGCCCTCCAGCAGAAAGACGAGGGGCTCGCTCAGGAAGTCATCGACAACGACTACGAGGTCAACCAGCTGTATCTCGATCTCGAACAGGACTGCGTGAACCTGCTCGCACTCCAGCAGCCGGTCGCGGGCGACCTGCGCTTTATCGCCGCGTCGTTCAAGATCATCACCGACCTCGAACGGATCGCCGATCTGGCGACGAACCTCGGCGAGTACACGCTCGAAGCCGACCGGGACGTCTTCCCGGAAGTCGACGCCCAGGAGATCGGCGACGCGGTCGTCGAGATGGTCGAAGACGCGATGGAAGCCTACGCCGAAGAAGACGTCGACGCCTGCTTCGAGATCGCCGAACGCGACGACGAGATCGACGCGATGTGTGCCGACGCCTCCGACACGGTGATGCGCGATTTGATCGAGCGGGAGGCCGCCACCCCGAACGACGACGAGGACATCGAGCAACTCATGACCGACGTGTCGCGGCTCCTGTTGACGATCCGTGACCTCGAACGGATCGGCGACCACGCGGTCAACATCGCCGCCCGGACCCTGTATATGGTCGAGAACGACGACGAGCTCATTTACTAGAAACCACTTTTTACTGCGTCGGGTTCGAGCCGCGCCTCCGGCGCGCTCGAACCACTCCTTGCAAAAAACCTGGGGAAAACTGCCGGTCGCTCGGGGCAAGCCCTCGCGTCCGGTGAAACGGCGCTCACTGTCTCACGGCTTCGCCGTTCGACGTTTCGAGGGCACACTTCGCCGTTCGACGTTCGAGGGCACAAAGCGACCTCGCTACCGCTCGCGCGTATGCTCAACGCCGCAGCGGCGCCTTCTCCAGCACCGCCACGTACTGCCCGTTCTCGCCCCGGTAGGTCTCCGCCCGGGCCCACACTGTGTCAGCCAGAACCGAATCCATTTCCTCGGGAGCGACCAGCAGGTAGTCGAACCAGTCGGTCGCGTGGGTCTTGTACCGGGTCTTGATCCGCAGCGCGCCCGGCAGACGGCCCCGATCGCGGTTGTACTCGTGGTAAACCCGGTGGTAGTCGTCGGCGTTTTCGTACACGTCGTGACTTTCGGCGAGGATCCGAGCCTCGTCTGAGGTGACCGTCGCCAGCCCACCGAGCACGTCCGGCGCGGTCTCGGCCGTCCCGACCAGTCCGAAGTTGTTGCCCAACATCAGTACGGTCTCGAAGGCGTCCGGTTCGAACTCGTCGACGACCTCGGCGACGTCACACTCGCGGACGTCCTCGACGCCCCGGTCGCGGCTCACCTCGACCGCGCCGGGCGAAACATCGATCCCGGATACGTCGTGGCCCTGCCGCTGTGCATGCAGTGCGTGCCGGCCCGCGCCGCAACCGACATCTAGCACGCGGCCTCGGAGACGATCGAAGGCCGCCTGCACGTGCTCGCCCCAATCGTCGTACTCGCTGAAATACATCTCCGGGCCACCAGAAGGGGCAACAAATCCGTCGTCGCGTTCGACGATCTCGAATCCGTCCTCGTACTCGTAATAGTCCAGGATCGCCTGGCCGTACGCGTCTTTTTCGGCGTCCATACTGGGTAGAACAGCGGTGCCGAGAAAAACGACCTGGTATCATGACACTACTTCGCACGCCCTTCCGATAGTCGAGGACGACATCCGTCTCTATCGCGTCGGACCGGCTTGCGCCGTCCGGATCCGACACGCTCCCGGATCATTCCTGCTGTCCGTGCGGACCGGGCGGCCCGCCAAACCCGGTTTCCATCATCTCACACTCGCCGTTCTGATTGATGAGCAGTCGCCCTTGATACCCACACGTTCCACTGTTGTTGTACTTGCAGCGCGTACACCGACACTCGAGATCTTTCCCCGAGTTAGGGAATGACATACAGGACGTTATCGCCCGGAGACCTTGGAAATGTGGGTTGGTCCGGGTCCGGGAAACCGGTCCAAACGACGGTGAGCCCACCACGGGGTCAAGCCCCGGGGCAGTCGCCTCGATCGCCGGTACATATACGGCGGTCGGGTTCGCCGTCAGCACATGGAACGGCTGTACACCGACTATCCCGAACTCTACGACGCGATCCAGTCGGAGTGGGACTACGATCGGGACTGTGCGTTCGTCCAGGACCTGCTCGACGACCGGGACCCAGCGGATCTGACCCTTCTGGAGATCGGCTGTGGAACCGGCGAACACACCCAGCGATTCGTCGACGCCGGCTACGACGTGACCGCGATCGACCCGAACGAGGGCATGCTGTCCCGTGCCCGAGAGAAGGTCGACGCCGACTATCACGCGGCTGGCGTCCCCGGGATCCCGGTCGATTCGGAGTTCGACGTCGTCGTCGCGATTCGTGGGGTGATCAATCACCTGCCGCCGGCGGAACTCGGGCCGGCGATCGAGGACGTGGCCGCACACCTCGCTGCCGACGGCGTGTTCGTCTTCGACAACTCGCCGTTGCCGCCGGAGGGAAACGAGGTCGCGATCGACGTGGGCGAGACGGACGCTGGCAGATACGCCCGTCTCGTGCAGATGAATCCCGACGGCGACCGGCTGCGCTGGGATCAGATCGTGTTCACGCCCGACGGCGAGGTCTGTGTCGACACGCGTCCGATGACCCCCTTCGACGATCTCGAAATCGCGGCGACGCTGTCTGGATACGGTCTCGACGTCGAACCGGTCGGGGGCTACGGCCCGGACGACGACCGGACCGTGTTCGTCTGCACGCCGCGGTAGGCAGGAGACGTCGAACCGATAAGCGTCGTACGACCCCTAGAACCGGTAGATATCGACGTCGTTGGGAAGGTCGTCCGGATCGACGTGCTCGTCCCCGAGACCGAGCTCGGTAGCACACTCCGTACAGACCCCGTGCCCGTCGTCATAGTGGCGCTCACAGACCAGTCGTCCACACCGGTCACAGACGTGGTCGACGTCCGGCTTCCCACAGATGTCACAGAGTCCGGAAGCATTCATGTGTGAGTATAGCACCCACGGACGCTTTACGCTGGTGGTGGCGCGGCTGCCGTCCCTCGGGCGAGACGCCGAAATCCCGACACTCTCTGCCGTTGCCGGGAGGTTTAGGGGTAGCCTGGCCGAACGCTATCCGTGGACGAATCACGCCTGCTGGTCGGGCTCGCTGCAGTGTTTAGCGGGATGGCGGTCCTGTTCGCGCTCCTCGGAGTCGTCTATAATCCGTTCGTCCTCGTGGTGGCGGCGATGTTCGGAGCAGTATCCTACCTGCTCTGGATTCACGGGACGGGCCGGCTGGCCAGTCGTCTCTACGCGCGCGTCCAGCGCCAGGCCGAACGCAACGCAGGTCGCGACCGCCGCCGAGACGGTCGCGGGAGACGTGGCGACTTCGGGGCCGGCCCCCGCGAGGACTGGGTGCCGCCGGGCAGTCGCGGTCGGCGGCAGCGGGCGAGCGGTCCGGGCGAGCGACGCCGGGTCGGTCCCCGCGAACGCCGGACCCGCGCTCCGCCCGGCAGCGACGGTCCGACGACTGCTGAAGCCTACCGCACGCTCGGACTCGACCCCGACGCCGACCAGGAGGCGATCAAACGGGCCTACCGGGAGAAAGTCAAATCGGTGCATCCGGACACCGAAGACGGCGACGAGGCACAGTTCAAGCGCGTCAAAGCTGCGTACGAACGACTTACGGACGAATAGCGGACACGCAAGACCGATAGTTCTCCGCATCGACGAGCAAATATGATGGACGCGCCGCCGCTTGCGGTCGACGTCGACGGAACGCTGACCGACGGCCAGGGGGCGATCGACCACCGTGTCTTGCCAGTGCTGCGGGAGTGGCCCGCACCGGTCGTCGTCGCGACGGGCAAGTCCATGCCGTATCCGATCGCGCTCTGCCAGTTCGCCGGGATCGAGGGGCGGGTGATCGCCGAGAACGGCGGGGTCGTCGCCGTCGCCGACACCGACACGCTCCGTTTCGAAGGGGATCGCGCGGCCGCACAGGCCGTCGCCGACGCGTACGTCGAGGCCGGCTACAGTCTGGGGTGGCGAGAGATCGATTTCGTCAACCGGTGGCGCGAGACCGAGATCGCCGTCGCTCGCGAACAGCCGCTGGCACCGCTGGAATCGATCGCTGCCGAGCGCGGATTAGAGGTCGTCGACACCGGCTACGCCTACCACGTGAAATCGCCCGACGTGAGCAAGGGCCAGGGACTCGAAGTCGTCGCCGACGAACTCGGTCTGGACCCCGCGGCGTTTCTGGCGGTCGGCGACTCCGAGAACGACGTGTCGACGTTCGAGGTCGCGGGCGAGGCCGTCGCAGTCGCGAACGCGGACGACGCGGCGCTCGCGGCGGCTGATCGCGTCACCGACGACGCATACGCGGACGGGTTCTTCGAGGCGATCGGCGTCGACCCGATCCGATAGTGCTAGTTACCGTGGCGACTGCCACCAGAAGACGAATCGTCCGAGTCCTGGTTCGTGTCTCTCCAGGGCAACGCCGGGCGGTCGATGTGGATCCAACGTACCGCAAATCGTTCCACACCACGAAGGATGATATATAGCGATACAGACCTGTACTGAGGCGAATACGGGGAAGGCTTATGAGAGCGCCACAATTACCCACGCCTATGAGCCCGGACCGGGCCGTCCTTGAGCGTGCACTCGAACGCGGGGAGCAGGAAGGGGGCAGCGTCGAATTCAAAGAGCGGCTCAGCGAGGACCTCCACGCGACGGAGGGGCGCTTCGAGAGCCTCGCAGCGCAGCTGCGCCACCGCGTCCTGAGCGGTGACGGCGAGGCGACCTACGTCGTCGGCGTCACCGACGACGGCGGTCTGGCCGGGATCGAACCCGAGACGTTCTCCGAGTCGATGGACGTCCTCTCGCTTCTGGCCGACGAGGCCGGCGCGCACATCGCCGACGTCCAGACCTGGAGCGTCGATCGCGGCGGGATCGTGGGGGTCGCGACGATCCGGGAAGGGACGCGACTGGCCGACGACGAGCACATCGTCGTCGGGACTGCGGGCCACGTCGACCACGGGAAATCGACGCTCGTCGGGTCACTGGTGACCGGCCAGGCCGACGACGGCCAGGGAGACACGCGCTCGTATCTGGACGTCCGCCCACACGAGATCGAGCGGGGTCTCTCGGCGGATCTCTCCTACGGCGTCTACGGGTTCGACGAGGACGGCCCGGTCCGAATGGACAACCCCGACCGCAAGTCGGATCGCGCCCGCGTGGTCGAAGAATCCGACCGTCTGGTCAGCTTCGTCGATACCGTCGGCCACGAGCCGTGGCTGCGGACGACCATTCGCGGGATCGTCGGCCAGAAACTCGACTACGGGCTGTTGACGGTTGCGGCCGACGACGGGCCCACGAGGACGACCCGAGAGCACCTCGGCATCCTGCTGGCGACCGAACTGCCCACGATCGTCGCGATCACCAAGGTCGATCTCGTCGACGACGAGCGCCTCGCCGAGGTCGAACGCGAGGTCGAGCGACTGCTCCGTGACGCCGAGAAGACGCCGCTACCGATCACCCGCCACGGGATCGACGCAGCCGTCGAAGAGATCTCCGAGACGGTCGTGCCGGTCCTTCGGACCTCGGCCGTCGACGGCACCGGGCTGGAGACGCTCGACGAGTTGTTCGAGCGCCTCCCGAAGACCGAGACCGCCGCCGACGGCGACTTCGAGATGTACATCGATCGAACCTACAAGGTCAGCGGCGTCGGCGCGGTCGCGTCGGGGACGATCCGCTCCGGACGCGTTGAGGCCGGCGACGAACTCCTGCTCGGGCCGATGGCCGACGGAACCTTTCGGGAAGTCGAGGTCCGCTCGATCGAGATGCACTACCACCGCGTCGACGAGGCCGAGGCCGGCCGCATCGTCGGGATCGCGCTCAAGGGCGTCCGCGAGGCCGACGTCGAGCGCGGGATGGTCCTGCTCCCCCGAGAAGCCGATCCGACGCCGGTTCGTGAGTTCGAGGCCGAGGTGATGGTGCTGAACCATCCGACGCGGATCGGCGACGGCTACGAACCGGTCGTTCACCTCGAAACCGTCAGCGAGGCGGCCGCGTTCTACCCCGAGGGCGGGCAACTGCTGCCCGGTGACACCGGACGTGCCCGTGTTCGATTCAAATTCCGGCCGTACTGCATCGAGGAGGGACAGCGGTTCGTGTTCCGCGAGGGCCGCTCGAAGGGCGTTGGTACCGTCACCGACGTCACCGGTCCGGAGTGATCGGATCGATCCGACAGACCCGTTCGCCGGCGACAACCCGACGGAAATTCTCGAAGACCAGCCGTGCCTGTGCGGCCGCGGCGTGGTTGTCCTCGGTGACAGTTTCGAGTGCCGCCTGCCTGTCTTTCTCGGAGATGTCTTTCCCCTCGATGACCCACCGAGCGGCATCCATGTCGTATTCGGGATGGAACTGCACGCCGTAGGTCCGACCGATCTGGAACCCCTGGAGCCCTGCGTCGTTGCGTGCGGTCACGCGCGCGTTCTCCGGTAGTTCGACGACGGCGTCGGTGTGTGTCTCGAAGGCCGTGAACGTCCGGGAGACGCCGTTGAACAGCTGCGACGCGCCGACGCGCCGGACGGTCCGGTAGCCGAGTTCGCGCTCGCCCATGTCGGCGACCCGTCCGCCCAGCGCTTCCGCGAGCAACTGGTGGCCCCAGCAGACCCCGATCATCGGGATTCCGGCGTCGTGGGCCGCCCGTGCCCAGTCTTCGGTATCAGTGATCCACGGCTGGTCGTCGTAGGTCGAGCACTGTGAGCCGCTGATGACTGCACCGTCGTAGGAGAACGTCTCGGGATCGGGCGGCAGTTCGCCCTCGCTGATCTCGAAAACCGTCACGTCGCCCGGGAGCTCACGCCGGAAGTTCCGTCGTACTGGCGTGTCTCCGACCGAGGCGTCGAGCAGGACGAATTCGACCATTATATTGCATAGTATGGACACAACAGCGAAATAGGTTACGCCCCGAACGAGAGTGGCTGTACTATGGCGATCCCGTGAGATCCGCTTCGAGGACGAAGAACGGTTCGTCGGAGATCCGCCCGTCCGCGGCTGCGGCCACCGAGACGTGCCGGCAGGTTTCCGGTATCAGAACGCGGGTGTGGTCGACCCCGAGATCGGCGGCGTCGGCGGCGACGGCGTCGAACAGCGCCCGGGCGGCGTCGGGACTGTCCCACGCGCTGTGGCCGTAGACGGCCCACGTCTCGACGCCGTCGTCAGTGTTTCGTTCGCGCTGGCGGATTCGCGCGGTCGTCGCCCGCGTGCCGGTCTCGTCGCGAAGGGAGATGACGCGCTGGCAGTCCTCGTGCAGGCGCTCGCGAGTGACTTCCGAGAGCGACCAGGGTTCGTCGGTGTCGACGCCGAGCCCGGACAGGTGGTCGCGGGCGTCGCTGCGCTGCCAGTGGCTCCAGGCCGCGTCGGGATCGTCGCGTCGCTCCAGGCCCGGGCTGGCGCTCGGGTCCGGTGCGGGCTGGGCCCATCGCCCCTCCGTCGCCGGTCCGAACCCGGCCGCACGAGACAGGCCGAGGCCACCGCCGTTCCAGGAGAAGACCATGTCGCGGGCGACCGATGCGCCCTGCTCGCGCGCCCACGATAACAGATCGTCCATCATCGACAGCGCGATTCCCGATCCGCGGTGGTCGGGATCGACGCGCATCCCCTGGAGCCAGGCCTCGTGTTCGGAGAGGACGACACCTTGACAGACCCCGACGACGCTCCCGTCGACCTCCACGACGACAGTGCGCTGTTCCGGACCGTCGGTCTCGACCCACTCCTCGAAGGCGTCCGGGATGTAGTCCTCGACGTCCCGATCGGACCACGTCTCCCGGGTGAACGCGACGACGTCTTCGTGGTCGTCCGCTCGCGCCCGGCGGATACGCGGTTCTGTCATAACGGGTCCTGCGTCTGCAGCCGGTTTCAATGTGTCTTGTTGGCGGCCTCGACCGGATGAAGCCGAGTTCGAGGCGCGTCTCGCGCCGGGCGCAAAGAGATAGATAGAAAAGTGCTGACGGGTAAACACCAGATATGCACGTCCCGACAGAGCTATCGTCATACATCCGCGTCCTCAAACTGGCGAGTACGCCGTCCTGGGAGGAGTTCTCGCAGGTGGCCAAGATCGCCGGGGCCGGGATTCTCCTGGTCGGGTTGCTCGGATTCCTGATCTTCGCGTTCATGTCGTTCGTCCCGGGTGGTCCCTGATGGGCGTCTACGCAGTCAAGACCACGGCCAGCCAGGAGCGCACCGTCGCGGACATGATCATCAGCCGTGAGGAAGATGAGATCCACGCCGCGCTCGCGCCGGATTCGCTGACGAGTTACGTGATGGTCGAGGCCGACGACATCTCGGTCTTCGATCGGATCCTCGATGAGATCCCCCACGCCAACGGCGTGGTCCAGGGCGAGTCCTCGATTTCGGAAGTCGAGCACTTCCTCTCGCCCAAACCCGACGTCGAGGGGATCGCCGAAGGCGACATCGTCGAGCTCATCGCCGGTCCGTTCAAAGGCGAGAAGGCACAGGTCCAGCGCATCGACGAGGGCAAAGACCAGGTGACCGTCGAACTCTACGAGGCGACGGTCCCGATCCCGGTGACGGTTCGGGGCGACCAGATTCGCGTGCTCGATTCTGAAGAGCGATAGGACTGCGACGAGCGACGCGAGTCGCAGCGTTTTGGTCCAGCTTTTTCGAGAAGTGGTTCGCGAATGCAGTGAGCGAACCCGACGAAGAAAAAGGTGGCCGCGTGACGGTTCGGGGCGACCAGATTCGCGTGCTCGATTCTGAAGAGCGATAGGACTGCGACGAGCGACGCGAGTCGCAGCGTTTTGGTCCAGCAGTCACCCGATCAGGTTTCGAACGGCCGTCAGGAGTCGAGCGGCGAGTCCCGGATCGGATCGCTCGGAGACGGCCCAGCCGGCTTTCTCGGCTGCCTCGGTGACGCGAATGTACTCCCAGTCGAACATGGTCGATACTCGCATGTCGTCGTCGCTCGCCCCGACGTAGACGTGCCGCGGGGTCGGCGTCGCCTCGTGTATCTCTTCCAGGGTGAGCCACTTGTCCCGGTCTCGGAGGTCGAAATCCTGCCGGAGGTCGCACTCCGCGACGAGTTGCTCGATCCGTTCGGTATCGTCGTCGATCAGACCGATATATCGGCTCCAGGTCTGCGCGTCCTCGAATACCGCGTTCGGGTCCGCAAGTCGCTCGATGGCCGACAGCGAGAACGCGAGCGTCAGTTCGCCCGTGTCGGCGTCGCTATCGCCGTTCATTTGACTGGCAGGCGCTCGCCGCGCTCGTCGCTCTCCTCGATGGTTGCCAGCACGCGCTGGACGGCTTCCCCGTCGGCAAAGTTCGGGCGGTACTCGCCCCCTTCTGCGACGGCAGTGAGGAACTCGTAGTTCTCGTGGACGAAGGTGTGTTCCCATCCAAGGACGTGCCCCGGTGGCCACCAGCGATCGCCGTAGGGATCGTCCTCGTCGGTCACGAGCACGCGCTGGTAGCCGCGGTCGCCCTCGAATTTAACTTCGAGTTCGTTCAGGCGTTCGAGGCCGAATCGCAGACTCCCTTTCGAGCCGTGGATTGCGATGGTGTGGTCGTTCTCGTGGCCGGTCGCGAACCGCGAGGCCTCCAGTGTCCCGACAGCGCCGTTCTCGAAGGTCACCTGCGCGCTGTAGGCGTCGTCGACGGTCACCTCGCGGGTGCCGTCGCCATCCGGAGCGGGTCGCTCGTCGACAAACGTCTGTAGCTGCCCGCTGACCTCGGCGACGTCGCCGACGAGATAGCGAGCGAGGTCGATCGTGTGCGCGCCGAGGTCGCCGAGCGCGCCGCTGCCGGCGAGATCAGCGTCGAGTCGCCAGCTCCAGGGCGCGTCGGGATCGACCAGCCAGTCCTGGAGGTAGTGCCCGCGGAAGTGACGGATCTCGCCGAGTTCGCCGGCGTCGAGCAATCGCTTTGCGTACTGGATCGCCGGGACGTACCGGTAGTTGAACGCCGTTGCCGTCGGGACGTCCGCGTCGGCGGCCGCTCGGGCCATCCGTTCGGCGGCCGCGTCGTCGGCCGCGAGCGGCTTCTCACAGAGGACTGGCACGCCAGCTTCGAGCGCCGCAATCGACGGCTCGGCGTGGAGGTGGTTCGGCCCGAGGTTGTAGAAGACGTCCACCTCGCCGATCACGTCCCGCCAGTCGGTAGCCGTTCGTGCGAACCCGAGCCGGTCTGCAGCGTCGGCGAGTGCCGACTCGTCGCGGCCGATCACCACGTCCCGTTCGACGGCCGGTGCGTCCGGGAAGAACATCGGCAATCGAGCGAGGGCGTTCGCGTGAGCGCGCCCCATGAAGCGGTACCCGAGCATCCCGATCGAGAGTGCCATGCTCGACACGTCGCCAGGCACGGCAAAATAACTTGGCGACGGACCGCAGCCACGATCTCCTGACGACGGACCGCAGCCACGATCACGCCCAGTACGCGTCGCCGGGCTGTTCCTCGAAGACGACTCGCTGGAGCAACTCGACACCTTTTTCCAAGCCCTCGCTGGCGGAGGTGAGCGCGTCCTCGTGTTCGATCGAGAGCGCGCCGTCGTAGTCGACCATTCGCAGCGTCGAGACGACGTCCCGCCAGTGGTCCTCGCCGTGGCCGTAGCCGACCGACCGGAAGATCCAGGACCGTTCGGCGACCTCGTCGTACGGCGTCGTGTCCAGCACGCCCTTCGTCCGGGCCTGGGCGTCGTAGATCCGGGTGTCCTTGGCGTGGACGTGATGGATCGCATCGCCCAACAGTCTGATCGCGTCGGTGATCTCGATCCCCTGCCAGTAGAGGTGCGACGGATCGAAGTTCGCGCCGACGCGCTCGTTCGTCCGCTCGCGGAGTTCGAGCAGCCCCGTCGGCTCGTAGATCAGCATGTTCGGGTGCATCTCGATCGCGAGGTCGACGCCGTGCTCGTCGGCGTAGCTCGCCAGGTCCCCCCAGTAGTCGGTCGCGACGTCCCACTGATACGCGTGGGCATCGGCGTGCTCGCCCGGCCAGGGTGCGGTCACCCAGTTGGGCACCTCGTCGTTCGGACCGCCGGCGGGCAACCCCGAGAAACAGGTCACAGTCCCCACGTCGAACTGCGAGGCGAGGTCGATCGCTTCCCGTAGCTCTTTGTCGGCCTCGGCTGCCCGCTCCTCGTCGGGGTGGAGCGGGTTGTTGTGCGTCGCGAACGCGCTCACGCGCAGGTCGTGTGCGTCCAGCTCTTCCCGGAGAGCGGCCCGTGCATCGGGGTCGGACAGCAGTACCGTTCGATCGACGTGGCCCTCCCCCGGATAGCCGCCACAGCCGAGTTCGACCGCGTCGACGCCGAGTTCGGCGAGATACTCGAAAGCCGATTCGCGTGGCTGGTCTCCGAGCGGGACGGTCAGTACACCGACGTCCATGTCCGAACGGACGACCGACCGCGTAGTAAAAGTACGTCCCAGGTGAGACACCTACTGACACGGACGACGAGAGCGCTATGATAGGGGTGTATATTCAACGGTGCCCTTTTTCAGAACGGTTCATGCTATTAGATAGTATGAATTAGTCTCGTCGCCAATTCCTTCTGCTCCTGGGGAGTACTACGGCTGTTCTCGCCGGATGTGACAACACCTCCACAAACGGCACAGACCAGGACACGCCATCCGAAACCAACTCGATACCCACGGACAGCCCTGCAACGCCGACGGAAACTCCAACCGCCACGCTCACCGCAACGCCCACTTCGACGCCTCCCTCCACCGCGACGCTCACTTCGACACCTCCCTCCACCGCAACGCAAACCTCGACTCCGACTCCTCCCCCGACGCCCACCCCGACACCTTCTCCACCCCCATCTGACGTGTCCCAAAAGCTCTCGGCTGCCGACGGCGATGCCGAGGATCGGTTCGGCGTTTCGGTGGGGCTGTCGAGAAATGGGACAACCGCGGTCGTCGGTGCGTTCGAAGACAAGGACCCTAACGGAGAACAGGCAGGAGCGGCGTACGTGTTCGATCGTCGTATCGGTTCCTGGACCCAGCAGACGAAACTCGTTGCCGCCGATGGCGACGCTGGCGACTGGTTCGGCGGTTCGGTGACAGTATCGAGCGACGGGATGACCGCGGTCATCGGTGCTCCTAACGACGACGATCCGGACGGTAGCAGCGACGCGCAGTCCGGAGCAGGGTCGGCGTACGTCTTCAGCCAGACGGGCGGGGACTGGAACCGGGAAGCGAAGCTCACTGCCGCCGACGGCGAGCCTGGCGAC
Organism: Halapricum hydrolyticum; assembly: GCF_025517535.1. Classification (NCBI taxonomy): domain Archaea; kingdom Methanobacteriati; phylum Methanobacteriota; class Halobacteria; order Halobacteriales; family Haloarculaceae; genus Halapricum; species Halapricum hydrolyticum. The sequence continues at coordinate 14,242 of NZ_JAOPKC010000001.1, read as the reverse complement.
ATGTTCGGTCTCGATGTTGCGGTGTCGAGTGACGGGACGACAGCCATCATCGGCGCGGCCGAAGACGAAAATCCCAACGGGGAACAGGCGGGGTCGGCATACGTGTTTGAACAGTCAGGCAGTGCCTGGGATCAGCAGGCGAAACTCTCGGCCGCCGACGGTGACGCGGACGACCATTTCGGACAGGCTGTCGCCCTTTCTGACGACGGGACAACCGCGCTGGTCAGCGCTGCCTACGACAGGGTTACTCCTGAAGAGATAATCCTGGGGTCGGTGTACGCGTTCGAGCGGTCGGACGGCACCTGGAATCAGCAGGCAAAACTCGTGCCCGGAGAGGTGGGGTATCGGGTTGGTTCTACCGTCTCACTCTCTGCCGACGGGACGGTTGCGCTCATCGGTACTTCCGAGTACGAACGCCCGAGCCCAGGGGCATACGTGTTCGAACAGTTGGATGGTTCCTGGGAGCAGCAGGCGAAACTCTCGACCGGAGACCCGCAAGACTGGTTCGGGCGGGCCGTCGCATTGTCTGCCGACGGGACGACTGCCCTCTGCAGTGCACACGCGGAGACGGACCCCAATGGGGAACAGGCAGGGGCGGCGTACGTATTTGATCGATCGGACGGCACCTGGAATCAGCGGACGAAACTTGTCGCCGCCGACGGTGACAGCGAGGACTGGTTCGGATGGGGTGTCGCGCTCTCCGGCGACGCGACGACGGCTCTCGTCGGTGCCCTCCTGGACGAGGATCCGCACGGAACAGACTCGGGATCGGCATACGTGTTCTCGGTGTAGCGAGTCGAGCCCCTCGTTCCGGTACGAAACGTCACCTACGATGTCTCGTAGCGGTCGAACAGCGTCGTGAGCTGGCGGGCACGCATCGTGAGCATGCGAGCGTTGACGTACATCTCGCCGAGCGCGAGCGTCTGTTCCTCGGCGATCGCGGCGACGTGTTCGGCCTCCTGGACGTGCTCGCGACTGGTCTCGGCGGCCTGGTCGGCGATCGAGGCGACCTCTTCGCTGGAGGCTGCCTGATCGTCCGTCGCGTTGGAGATTTCCTTGACGCCGCTGGCCGTCTGTTCGACGTGTTCGAGGATCGATTCGAGGGCTTCGAGCCCTTCCCGGGCGTCAGCCTGTCCGTCCTGGACGGTCGTTTGCATCTCGTTGATCTCCTCGACGGTTTCGCCGGTCTGTTCCTGGATCTCGCCGATGAGCGTCTCGATTTCGTCGGTCGCGTCTTTGGTCTCTTCGGCGAGGTTCTTGACCTCGTCGGCGACGACCCCGAACCCGGTTTCCTCACCGGAAGAGGCATGCGCGGCCTCGATCGAGGCGTTCAGTGCGAGGATGTTCGTCTGCTCGGCGATGTCGTCGATCATGTCGACGATCTGTCCGACCTCTTCCATCTGCTCGTCGAGCGCCTCGACGGCCTCGACGACGACCTCGGTTTGCTCGTTTGCTTCGTCCATGGCGTCGGCGACGCCGCGGGCGGCTTCGATCCCCTCGACAGTGTGGCGCTCGGTCCGATCTGCTTTCTGGGCGACCTCGTCACTCGAGGCGGCGATCTCTTCGATCGTCGCGGACATCTCCGACATCTCCTCGGAGATACGGCTGATCTGCTGGTGCTGGTCTCCGAACACCGCGGCGATCTCGTCGATCGACGCCGCGACGTTTTCGCTAGCCTCCCTGACGGCCTCCGTCGCAGCCGTCACCTGCTCGCTCGAACCGGCCACGTCCTCGCTGAACTCACCCGCCGTGTCGATCGTCTGCTCGAAGGCTGCCGCCATCTCGTTGAACGCTCGCGACAGGTCGTTCACCGCTTCATCCGCCGTTTCCGTCTCGAGACGCTGACTGAGATCGCCCTCGCTGACCCGCTCGATGGTCTCCGTGTGTGCCTGAAGCAGTTCACTACTCTGCCCGTCGTCGACAGCCGGCACGCCGCCGTCCGTCGTCGCCGGTGCTGACGGACTGGCCGCGTCTCGCTGCTCGGCGAGCGCCGCCTGGGCGTCTTCGAGCCGCCGTTCGAGCGTCGTTACCTCCGCCTGGAGTTCGTCTCGTTGCTGTCGTGCTGAATCACGCTCGTCCGCGAGCGATTCGATTTCGGTCTGCAACTGACCGATCCGGACGTCGAACCGCCGACCTGCATACGCCAGCGCGGCCCCGGCGACGACGAATCCACCGGCCGCCGACACCACGTACGCCGGCCCAGCAGCCACCGACGGCAAGAGAGCCTGGTAGAGCGCGTGTGCCAACTGAAGCGCGAGCGCAGCAGTTGTTGCGCGGTCGAGAGAGAATCCCATATGAGTAGATTTCTCCATAGGTCATATATATCCTTCCACCGGTTATCAGAATCTATTTTCGTACTCCCGGTCGTCCATTCGGGGGCAGGATAGAGAGCAGAAACGAAAGCGAGAGAGTGTCGTCCGGACTGTGGGATCGGACGGATAGTACCAGTCTTGAGAACCGCGGCGGTAAGTTAAATAACGGCCGCGAGGAACGGGCGAACATGTCAAATACCGACAGCCGGTATGCCGGCTCCAGGTCGGGGGCCGAACTCTTACACCGGATGGTTGGCGGCGACGGTGAGGCGGCGATGAGCGCACTCCTGGAGGGGTTCCAGAGCCGCCATCCGGGCGTCTCGCTCGGCGACGTCACCGATGAGAACCTCAGTCTGACGGTCAAAAGCCGGATTCTCAAGGAGAACCCGCCGGACGTCTGGGTCGAGTGGCCCGGCAAGAACCTCGCGCCGTACGTCGAGGCCGGCGTTCTCGCGGACGTCTCGGACGTCTGGACGGACGCGGCCATGGAACGGGAGTATCTCGACGGGCCGCGGAGTGCCGCGACATTTGAGGGCACGTACCACGCGGTCCCGTTGAACATCCACCGGATCAACAACCTCTTTTACAACGTCGAACTGGCCGTCGAAGCGGGTGTGGACCCATCGAGCGTCTCGAGTCCCCGAGAGTTCGTCGAACTGCTCCGGCAGGTCGAAGTCGAAACCGGGCAGGTCGGGATGTTGCTACCGATGAAAAACCCCTGGACAGTCCTCCAGTTGTGGGAGACGGTGTTACTCGGCGAGCACGGCCACGACGTCTACCAGTCGGTGACCGACGGCGAGGCCGGACGGCACCGGCGCGCGATCGAGGACGCGCTGGACATCGTTTCGGCGTACGCCGATCTGGCTACCGACGACGCGCTGTACGTCTCGCTGACCGACGCCAACGAGCGATTCATCGAGGGCGAATCGGTGTTCTTCCATCAGGGCGACTGGGCTGCGGGCGCCTACACGGAGACCGACGGATTTAGATACGGATCCAACTGGGATCACGTTCCCTTCCCCGGGACCGAAGGTCGATACGCGATGAACATGGACGCGGTAATCGCCTCGGAAGCGACCGACAACGACGAGGCCGTCGAGGCGTTCTTGCGCTACGCCGGATCGGCCGACGGACAGCGGCGATTCAACCAGAAGAAGGGGTCGATCCCGCCACGGACGGACGTCGCGATGGGGCAGTTCACCGGATTCCTCCAGCGTCAGCACGAGGATTTCGAGTCGTCACGTTCTCAGCCGCTGTCGATCACGCACGGACTCGGCGTCCGGCCCGAGCAACTCATCGAGCTCAAGACGGCGATCGCGTCGTTCGTCGCAGAGCGCGACGTCGACGCTGCCGCATCGGAGATGGTCGCCGCCTTCGAGCAGCAGTAAGACGGGCTGCTGTATCGGCTCTCACGGACAGTCGCGACCGTTTTATTCGCCGGGCTCGAACGACGAGCCATGACGCTGGAAACGATGGAACCGGATCCCGTCTTCGACGAGGAGGCACACAGCGACACGATCGACACGCTCGCCGAGCACGACGAACTGACGTACATCGTCTGGGGCGGTGACTGGTGTGGCGACTGTCGCGCCCAGTTGCCCGCGTTCGGCGCGGCCCTGCAGGCGGCTGGCGTCGGCGACGACCGGGTCGAAGAGATTCCCGTCGAAAAACTGGACGACGGCTCGAAAGCGGGTCCGAAAGTCGAGGAGTACGGGATCGAGTACATTCCGACAGTGGTCGTCGAGCGCGTGTCGCCACGCGACACGGACGGTGCGAGCGGCAACGGGCCGCGAGCAGACGACCGCGAGGAAATCGCCCGCTTCGTCGAAGAAGAGCCGGTCTCGATCCCGGTATACCTGGCCGAGCGAATCCGCGAGTACTTTGCGGAGCGCTAGACGGGTTGGCAGTGCGCCGAATGCGAGTACGGCGACTTCGCCACCTGTGGTAATATGTCATTATATTCCTTCTCCGGTTAATATTTCAGTCACCCACCCTCACTATCGATCATGCCTCATAGCCAGGACATCGAAGGGGAGAACGATCCGGAATCCGCGTCCGAGTACGAATGCCTGCAGTGTGGTACCATCGTCCAGGCGACGACACACCCAGGTGCCTGCGAATGTGGCGGAGACTTCCACAACCGGGCAAAATCGCTCGAATAGTTGCTTTTCCGACTGATTCGAGTCGTGGTTGCAGGACCGTACGCCCGCGATCGAGAGTGACACTACGCTCGCAGCCAGTCGATCGCCGCGCCAAGGTCGTTCTGGGGCGGTGAACACGCGAAGTCCCGGCAGGCGTAGACGGTTGGCCGGCCGTCGCGAGCGTTCCGGCCGGCCCAGATCGGCGGCGCGTTCTCGAATCCGAGCCGGCCGAGCCACGCGTCCAGTCCGTCAGCGGTCGGTGGCCGACGGGTCAGGATCCGCGCCGGAAGGTACGTCGTTGCCAGCTGCTCGCGCCACGGCTCGGGGATCGCCTCGGCAGCGATCGTGAGCTCTGCCGACCCGTTCCGGTAGCGATCGGCGGCAAGCGTCAGCGAGGCGTGACGGAGCGGATCGCGTTCGATCGTCGCCGCGTGCGTTTCGAGCACGCCAGCGGCCACGTCGGCAAACCGATCGTCTGTCCGGAAGTGATCGAGTGCGAGCAGCGTCTCCGCGGCCACACCGGCGCTGGACGGCGTCGACTGATCGGACAGTTCCTGCGGGCGGGCAATCAGACTCTCACCGCCAGCGGGAGTGAAATACAGCGTCCCCGCGTCTGCGTCCCAGAACCGCTCGACCATCGCCTCGGCGAGATCGAGTGCGAACGACAGCTGTTCGACGTCGCCGGTCGTCTGGTAGGTGTCGAACGCGCCGCGCGCGAGGAAGGCATAATCTTCCAGGTATCCGTCGATCCGCACGTCGCCTGAGCGAGACGCCGTCTCGTTGGCCCCCGAGCGTGGTTGGACGTCCTTGTATCGGCGGGAGAGTTGGCCTGCCTCAGCGTCCCAGAGGTGCTGGCGACAGAACGACAGCGCGCCGCCCGCCATCTCCGCATACGACGAGTCGAGTACGAGCCCACCCGCGGCCAGCGCCGAGATCGCCAGCCCGTTCCAGCCGGCGAGGATCTTCTCGTCGCGGTTCGGCCGCGGTCGCTCCTCCCGTGTGTCGAAGGCCTGCTGGCGAGCAGTTTCGAGGCGGTCTTCGACCGCTTCTGGGTCCAGATTGTGGTCGGCAGCAAGTCGCTCGGTCGACGCGGCGCGGGTCAGCACCGTCTCGCCCTCGAAGTTGCCGGCCGCCGTGATACCGTAGCGATCACAGAACAGGTCGGCGTCCGCCTCGTCGGCGACGGCTTCGCGTACCGCCGCGGGCGTCCAGGTGTAGAACGCGCCTTCTTCGTCACCCGCTTCGGGATCGTCGGGCGGCGCACTGCGTGCGTCGAGCGTGCTGAACAGTCCGCCCTCCGGATGGCGCAGTTCTCGCCGCAGGAACTCGAAGGTCTCCCGTGCGACCGCAGCGTAGCGATCCTCGCCCGTGACCTGATAACCCGCAAGGAGCGTCCGCGGGATCTCGGCGTTGTCGTAGAGCATCTTCTCGAAGTGCGGGACGACCCACTCTCGGTCGGTTGCGTAGCGGTGGAAACCGCCGCCGAGCTGATCGTAGATCCCGCCCTCGATCATCGCATCCAGCGCCGCGGTCGCGACTGTCCGGAACTCCTCGCGACCGGTCCGCTCGTGTGCACGCAACAGCAATCGGAGTCGTCCCGTCTGGGGGAACTTGGGACCGCCCGAACCGAACCCGCCGTGCGTGCGATCGGCGCGTTTGACTGCTGTGTCTGCCGCGGCCACGAGCAGGTCGTCGCCGACCGCACCAGCCGAGTCAGGCGTCGTCGAAACCTCGCTCTCGATGGCCTCGGTCCACTCCTCGGCGCGGGCTTCGATCTCTTCGCGCTCGTCAGTGTATTTGGCCCGCAACTTTCCCAGCACCTCCAGAAAGCCGGGCATTCCGCGCCGCGGCTCGCGCGGGAAGTACGTCCCGACGTGGAAGGGTTTCTGCTCCGGCGTGAGCCACACCGACAGCGGCCAGCCGCCGCGGCCGCTGACGATCTGCGCGAGCGTCTGGTAGACGCTGTCGACGTCCGGTCGCTCCTCGCGATCCACCTTGATCGGAACGAAGTGCTCGTTGAGCACCTCGGCGACCGTTTCGTCCTCGAAACTCTCCTCGGCCATCACGTGACACCAGTGACAGGAGGAGTAGCCGATCGACAGGAAGATCGGACGGTCACGCTCGCGGGCGGCTTCGAGGGCAGTCTCGTCCCAGGGTTGCCAGTTGACGGGGTTGTCCGCGTGCTGCTGGAGATACGGACTCTCCTCGTCTTCGAGGCGGTTGCGTGCGAGCGGGTCGTCGGTCATGCGTGTGGTTCGAGACGACGAGGGTAAATTCCGACGCCTCCGGCAGTCTCACCCGGCTTCTGCGATCGCCACCGGTCGACGGATACTGTATGCTCTATTCACTTGCCGTGGCCGTCGATACGTCCTCGACGTATTCACGGCGGTAGACGTCGAGGACCGCTCGCAGCGCGCCGATGACGACCGGGCCGAAGAAGACGCCGATGAACCCGAACACGTAGATCCCGCCGATGACACCCAGAACGATGGCGCCGGGATTCAGTCGCGTCTCGGTGTACCGGTCGATGACGAGCGGCCGCAGGAAGTCGTCGGTGAAGCTGACGACGATCGTCCCGTACACGAGAAGCGCGACACCGGCGATCGGTCGCTCGACGCTAAGGAGATAGACGACTGCTGGCCCCCAGACGAGAAACGAGCCGATGATGGGCATGACGGCGAGGAAGATCATCACGACCGTCCAGAACGTGGCGTTCGGGACGCCGAAAACGACCAGTCCGAGTCCGGCGACGACGCCCTGGACGACTGCGATGAACACATGGCTGACGAGTACTGCCCACATGACGTCGTTGAACTCCTCGCGAAGCTGATCATAGACGCGGCTGGACATCGGCACGGTCCGCTCCAGCCACCGCCCGAACCGGTCGGCGTCTTTCAGGAAGTAGTACAGCAGAAAGATCGTCAGTGCCGTCCCGATCAGCAGGTCCGCCGCCGTCCCGAACGCACCGATCGCACCGTCGACCGTTCCAATCCCGGTCTCCTGCAGCGTCCGGCGGGCCGTCTCCAGGAGGTCGATGTCCTGCCCCGTCACGTTCCGGATCGACGTCTCGACCGCAGAGAAGTCTATCTCGCCGCGCTGTACGCGCTCGACGAACGTCGTCGCCTCCCGTATAACCACCCACATGAGCCACGCGAGCGGGAGGAGGACGGTGACGGTCGCGCCGACGACGAGTCCAGCGGCCGTCGTGCGCTCGCCGAATCGACCCTCGAATCGCCGCTGGAGCGGCCGGAGCGGAAACGCCAGCAACACCGCCAGGAGGACGAACTCCAAGAACGGGTGGACGAGCAGCGCGGCGAGCACGAGCAGGACGCCCGCGAGCCCGACGACGATCGCACGCGCTCTGTCCATGCCGCTCTGATCTCTCCATCGATTTGTAAAACACCCGATCTCGACCGAACCCGCCAGCCGAATACAGTGATCGCGCGTCAGGCTGCGACAGCGGCGAACAGCAACCTTTTACCGGTCGTGCCGCGGGGTATCGCGTATGACAGAGACCGTGCTACTGGTCGGGGGCGGCGGGCGCGAACACGCGATCGCCCGCGCACTGGCCGATTCCGACTGTACACTGTACGCCTGTGCCGGCAACAAGAACCCGGGTATCGCCCGTCTCGCGGACGGGTTCGAGGTGCTCGATACGACCCACCCGCGAGCCGTGACGACCTACGCCCAGCGCGTCGAGGCTGACATCGCGGTGATCGGTCCCGAAGCACCCCTCGAGGCGGGCGTCGCCGACGCGCTCGACGACGCCGGGGTCTACGCGTTCGGTCCGCGCGAGTCCGAGGCGCGCATCGAGACGGACAAGGCCTTCCAGCGGCGGTTCATGCGCGAACACGACATCCCCGGATACCCCGAATTCGAGACCTTCGAGGACATGGAGGCCGCCTGTGAGTACATCGACTCCTCCGACGGCGACCTGGCGATCAAGCCCGCGGGTCTGACCGGCGGGAAAGGCGTCCGCGTCATGGGCGACCAGGTCGACGCCGAGGAAGCCAAGGCGTACCTCCGGGATTCGGACTACGATCGAGTCGTGCTCGAAGAGCGGCTCGTCGGCGAGGAGTTCACCGTCCAGGCGCTGGTGGCGAACGGCGAGGTGCGCGTGACGCCCGCCGTCCAGGACCACAAGCGCGCCTACGAGGGCGACGAGGGACCCAACACCGGCGGCATGGGGTCGTACTCTGACGCGACGCTGGAGTTGCCGTTCATGGACCGCGAGGACTACATGGACGCCGTCGAGGTCATCGAGGCGACCGTTGAAGCACTCGGAGAGTACAAGGGCGTCCTCTACGGGCAGTTCATGCTCACGGCCGACGGCATCAAGGTCGTGGAGTTCAACGCCCGGTTCGGTGACCCGGAGGCGATGAACACCCTGCCCGTGCTGAATACGGACTTCCTCGACGTGCTGACGGCTGCCCGTGACGGCGAGTCCCTGCCGCAGCTGTCGTTCGCCCCGAAAGCCACCGTCTGCAAGTACGCCGTCCCGGAGGGGTATCCGGCCGAGCCGGAGGCCGGGACGAAGGTCGCCGTCGACGAGGAGGGGGCCCGCGAAATCGCGAGCGAGTACGCCGGCGAGGCGCTACTGTACTACGCCAGCGTCGACGAACGCGAGGACGGGATCTACACGACGACGTCCCGGTCGTTCGCGGTCGTCGGCGTCGCCGGAGAAATTGCCGAGGCCGAGGAGATCGCCGAGGCGGTCCTGAGCGAGGCCGGCGAAGACGGCCTGCGCGTCCGCCACGACATCGGCACGGCCGAGTTGATCCAGCAGCGGATCGATCACGTGGCCGAGCTGCGCGGAGAACAGTAACAGTTACTCCTATAGTCGCGGCTCTCGAACCCGAAGCCGTGTCCGACGACACGTCCCGCCACGATCGACTCTCCAGACGGGCGACGCCCGGCCCCCGGAACTCGCTGCTGCACTGGCCGGAGACGCGCCACCCCCTGCGGATCGTGGTCAACTTTCTGATTATCTGGGTCGTCCGCTACTCCCCGAGTTTGCGGGTGAAAAACTGGCTGCTCCGGCGGCTCGGCGCCGACGTGGAGACCGGCGTCGCCTGGGCGCTGACGGCCACGCCGGACGTGTTCTGGCCGGAACTGATCACCGTGCGCGAGGACGCCATCATCGGCTACGACGCGACGATCCTCTGTCACGAGTATCTGCAGGACGAGGTCCGGACCGGCGAGGTCGTCGTCGGCGAGCGGGTGATGATCGGTGCCGGCGCGATCGTCCTCCCCGGCGTCGAGATCGGCGCGGACGCGCAGATCGCGGCCAACTCGCTGGTCGACTCGGACGTGCCACCGGGCGCGACCGTGGCCGGCGTCCCCGCCGAAGTCGTCTCCGAACCCGAGTCCGACACGCCCGAGCGCGACAGTTGAGACGGCGGACGGAACAGGTATTTGCGAATGACGGCGGACGGAACAGGTATTTGCGAATCCAGACCGTAACACCAGCCGATGTCGGATCGTCTGGAGGAGTACCCGCGTCCTGAAGCCTTCGCACATACCTTCTACGTCTACGAGGTCGACCGCGGCGACGGCGAGATCCGGTACTACGGCGAGCCGCTGGCGCCGAAAGGCAACGTGGTCGATCGACTCGCGCCGCTGTTTCGCAATCGCGGGTATCGAGTCACGCTGCGCTACGAGACCGGCGAGCACGTCCTCGTCGCCGAGGAGCGCTCGGTCGGTATCGACGGGATCCCCTGGCTCAACGTCGGTCTCTTCGTTGCGACGGTGGCGACGACGCTGTTCGCCGGCGCGCGGTGGTACGATATCCCACTCGCTGACGATCCGCTGGCGATGCTCGGGGCGTGGCCGTTCGCCGTGGCTGTGCTCGGCGTGCTCGGCGTCCACGAGTTCGGCCACTACGCGCTGAGTCGACACCACGACGTACAGGCGACGCTGCCGTACTTCATCCCGCTGCCGAACGTGCTGGGAACGCTCGGGGCCGTCATCCGGATGAAAGACCACCTGCCGAGCCGGACGGCGCTGTTCGACATCGGCGTCGCCGGACCGCTCGCCGGACTGGTCGCGACGGTCGTCGTCACGGCGATCGGCGTCTCATTGCCCCCGATCGAGGTCGGATCCGACGCGCTGATCCAGCAGGTCGAGCTCGGGTATCCGCCGCTGATTCAGGCGGTCGCGTTCGCCCTCGGGGAGCCGCTGGTCTACGACAACCCGTCGCTGATGGTCAACCCGGTCGTGCTGGGCGGCTGGGTCGGCGCGTTCGTGACCTTCCTCAATCTCCTTCCGGTCGGGCAACTCGACGGCGCGCACGTCGCGCGAGCGCTGGTCGGCGATCGACTCGACCGGTTCCAGCTCGTGATTCCCGCGCTCCTGTTCGCGATCGCCGGCTGGCAGCTGGTGTTCGGCGACAGTCGTGCCGTCGCGCTGTGGATGCTGTGGGGCGTCCTCGCGCTGGTGTTGAGCCGGATGGGCGGCGCGCGGCCGATCGACGAGTCCGGCGTCGACCGCACGCGCAAGGCGATCGGCGTGCTGACGCTCGTGGCCGGACTGCTCTGCTTTACCCCGGCACCGATCGTCTTCACCGGGTGAGCACGTCGGTGCCGCTTCTCGAAGATTCAAGTGAGGGGGCGACGAGCCGCCGTTTGATGTCCTCGCTAACACGGTGGTTTCGCTCCAAGCCGTTCGGTCAGCAGATCATCATCCTCGCGCTCGTCCTGGACCCGCTTGGATTCGCCGCGGGGTTCCTTCTCGCCCCGTCGTTCGGCGTCGAACCGCTGCTGGGCGGCGTGTACGGACTCGTCGCAGCAAGCATCCCCACGTCGCTGCACGTGATGCGCGAGGCGTCGTAGGGACCGATTTATCGGTAGTCGTCGAGCCGCGTCGCGAGCCGCCTGGCCGCCTGTCCTGCCGCACCGAAGTAGGCGTCCGCACCGCCGCGGGCCTCCTCGCCGGCGAAGATGATCCCGCGCGAGGAGTTGACCAGCCCCACTTCGAGGCCGGACGCGGTTTCGCTCTCCCAGTCGACGAGCCCGTGTTCGACGGCCGCCTCGGCGTCGCCGCCCTGCGCGCCGATTCCGGGCACGAGAAACGGGATCTCGGGGACGAGTCCGCGGATCGTTTCGAGCTCGTCTGGGTTGGTCGCGCCGACGACGAGTCCGACGTTGTCGTTGTCGTTCCAGAGGTCCGCGAGGGCGGCGACGCGCTCGTACAGCGGCTCGCCGGTAGCCAGTTCCAGGTCCTGCAGGTCCGCACCGCCGGGATTCGAGGTGCGACAGAGGACGAACACGCCCTTGTCCTCGCGCTGGAGGAACGGCGCCAGGGAGTCCCGTCCCATGTAGGGGTTGACAGTGATCGCGTCGGCGTCGAGCCCGTCCGGGTCGAGTGTACTCGCGTACTGGCGGGCCGTGTTCCCGATGTCACCGCGCTTTGCATCCAGTAAGACGGGCACGCCCTTGCCGTGGGCGTAAGCGATCGTCTCCTCGAGGGCGGCCCAGCCGTCGGGTCCCTCGTAGAAGGCCGCATTGGGCTTGTAGCAGGCGGCATATTCGTGGGTCGCGTCGATGATCCGGCGGTTGAACTGAAAGCGCGGCAGGTCGGCGTCGGCGACGGACTCGGGAAGGCGGTCCGGGTCGGGATCGAGCCCCACGGAGACGACGCTGTCGACGGCGTCGATACGTTCGGCCAGTCGGTCGAAGAACGTCATTGCAGGCACTCGGGCGGACGCTCACTCAAAGATTGCCATCGTCGTTCGCGCAAGGACGCCCTGCCCGATCGCAACGATGCGGGTCACTCCTCGTTGCTGACCTGTCGGTGGAGCGTCGTCGCAAGCTGGCGGTAAGCCCCAGCGAGATCCGTGTCGGACGCTTTCATCACGACCGGCTCGGTCTTGCTGGCCTGGGGATCGTTGGGGAGCAACTCCAGCAGCGGCAGTTCGATCTGCTCACGAACGCGCTCGAGATCGGTATCGTCCGTCACGCGATTGACGACGACGCCCAGAAGCGTCCCATCGACTTTCTCGACGACCTCCGCGGTTTTGCGCGTGTCGACGATCGAGGTGTCGTTCGGCGTCGAGACGAGAGCGACCCCGTCAGCGAGCCCGAACGGCACCAGGACCTCGTGGCTCAGACCGGTCCCGGTGTCGACGATCACAGTATCGTACTCGCCGGAAAGCGTGTCGATCACCGTCCGGAGTTCGGCCGGATCGGCCTCGGCCAGGTACGCGATCGAGTCGCCGCCCGACAGGACGTCCAGACCGGTCTCGGCAGTCACGATCGCCTCCTCGACGTCGGCCTCGCCGGCCAGCACCTCGTGGATCGAGATCTCGACGTCCAGTTCGAGTACGTCGGCGACGTTCGTCGTCCCGAGATCCGCGTCCACGAGCGCGACCGAGAACCCGACCGACCGCAACGCCGAGGCGACGTTGATCGCCGTGACAGTCTTGCCAGCACCGCCCTTCGCACCACCGATCGTCAGTACGGTTGCCGCAGTCACACCGGAACGATCCACGCCAGCACGCAAAAACATTCTGACATTCGAACTACATCTAGAGCCGTCGGGCGCGACGAATCGATCGGCGAAGGCCCGTTCGCGGCTACAGTTCGATCCGTTCGACGATCCGATCACCTTCCTTATGAGTATTAACCGCGACGATCCGGATGTCGTCTTCCAGCCCCGAGCCGTTCAGTTTCGCCTTGAGAAGGTTGTCGACCTGATAGACGCCGGCGGCGTTGTTCATTTCGATCTCCACGAGGACGACGCTGTCGACGCCTTCCTTCAGACGGACCGTTTCGATCGACTGACTGGAGACCGTGTTGATTCCCCGGCCGCCGTGCTCGTAGGGGATCCGCGAGCGCCCCCGTTCCATATCGAGCGCGTCGGCGACCCTGACGACGCCTGCCTCCGTCGTGAGCGGCTCCTCCTCTGTATCGTGACTGAGTATGGCATGCAGGACCTCGCCTTTGAGCCTGACACGCTGTTCGATGTCGTAGTAGGGGATTTCCGAGAGAAATCGGTCGAGCACGTCCGCAGCTAGCGGGATCGAGTAATAGGGGTGATCGTCCCGATGGACGATGTGCCCGATGTCGTGCAGCGTCGCGGCGAGTGCGATGATGACCGCCTCGTCGGCCTCCGCGAGGCCCTGGTCGGCCGCCCCGTTGAACGGGACAGAGCCACGCTTGAGCAGGTCGTAGAGACACAGCGCACGGTTTCGCACGATCGAGATGTGTTTCGGCCCGTGGTCGTTGTACCGCTTGCGTGCCACGGGATTGACGTTCTGAGCCGCCAGCAGCGCCTGGATCTCCGGGTCGTCCTCGATCCGATCGAGCACGTCGTTGACCCGCTCGTCCGGGAACGGGTGGTCCGCGTCGGGATCGTAAACGCGTCCGGCTGCAGTGTCGTCGTCCGGGTCCTGTTCGCTCATACTGTCCCGTCGGTCGCCAGCAGAAAAACGCTTGGTGGTCCGCTATATGGATTCTCCCAAGTCTTCATACGTTCCGGTATGTTAGATGATATTTATTGAGATGGGTGTGAACGATACAGAGCGTGAGTGCAGCACAGAGATGCCGTTTGTTTCACGTATACGATTCTGAATCACCGGTTCACGAAGCCTGCGCACTGACCACCGAGCTGCCTTTACAAGCGGCCGGGGACGGTCCCCGGGGGAACTCCGAGGCGAGTCAGGCGTTCTGTTCGATGCGCCGGAGTTCGGATGCCAGCGATTCGAGGCCAGCCCGTGGGGATTGCTCGCGGGCGAGGACGGCGTTGACGTGCGTCGCAATCGACCCCATCTGTTCCTCCCAGACAGGGGTC